>JADGRL010000047.1 GCA_017880865.1 Gallionella sp. | reverse complement strand
GTTTGAGTGAAAGAAAAAATGGGCTGAGAAATTCCGGCAAAAAATCGTAATGCGGAACAACTGGCGTGAAAAAAATGCGATTTATAGAGGTGCCCTTAAGTGCTGCTATGGATTTGATATTTCGTCACATCGTCGAGACTGTGCATTGGGCATGAACATACAACGACCATGCAATTGCACGTTGTTGAGGGCTAGGCGAATAATTTCTTGAACTCACACATCATCAAGAAGAATGCTTGGAGACACGTACTACCTTGTTCAGAACTTATAGTTGAAGGTGCTTAAAACACTTTTATTATGCAAAGCTCAGAAGACAGTTAATGCCATGAAACCCTGATGGAGACTGGCTTGCAAAAATTAACTTTACATAATTCGAAACTTTGCATAACGACACTTATGTAGAGCTCTACATAAGTGCCAATTGCCGACTGTCGAGGTGTAAAATATCCAGCAATAAAGCTGACGCTCGCGACCAGCAACAATGTGCGTGAAGCAGAAGTTCCAGAATGTTCTCCAAAGTAGAATGAGGATCAATAAATTCACTCAGATGCTATTCACCAATGATTATCAAGTGATCATGCGTATTTAATCAATTTAGATGAGCAGCTGATAACCGAGTTCGCGGAAGAGTTTGATGCAAGCATCGGCAACTTCCGCGTCGTACCACACCCCTCGATTGTGCTTTATTTCTTCAAGGGCCACATCAATACCAAAGCCTTGGCGATAAGGGCGGTGCGATGCCATGGCTTCGACCACGTCCGCCACCGTTATGATGCGTGCTTCCAGCAGAATTTCGTCGCCCTTCAATCCGCGCGGATAACCGCTACCGTCCATGCGCTCGTGGTGTTGCCAAGCAACTTCCGCTACCGGCCATGGAAAATCGACGTCTTTCAGGATATCGTAGCCGGATTTTGGATGATCCTTGATCAGGGTAAATTCGGCTGTAGAGATACTTCCGGGCTTGGCAAGAATCTCCGTCGGTATGCATATTTTACCGACATCGTGCAATTGCCCGCAAACCCTTATCCCCTCAACCTGCTTACCATTCAAACCCAATTCGATTCCGATGGCGGAGGCCAACTCTGATACCCGACGTTCATGGCCTGCCGTGTAGGGGTCGCGAATTTCAAACAAAGTGGTCGTCACCTCCACGGTGCGCATGAAGGCGCTTTCGAGTTTGGCTGCGTACTCCAAAATTTCTGCCTCGGCATTCTTGCGCTCGGTAATGTCCTTGATTACACCATCGTAAGACAGCAAGCTCCCAGATGCATCCTTTAACGGGATGGTCGTTTGACTCACCCAACAAGGCTCTCCGTTTTTTCGTACGAATCGAAATTCGATTGGGGGCATATCGGCTTCAGTCAGAATTTTCCGATTGTGATCCAGCACACGATCACGTTCTTCTGGAGCGATTATCTGTAACCACAAATTGTGATCGTCCGTAAACTCCTCCGCAGAGTACCCAGTCACCGCCAGGCAGCCCGGACTATGTGTAGCATTGACGGCGTGACCGTTTTCGACGCGTACCGTGTACTGATAATCTGTAATTACATCTATCATGTGTTTGTAGCGCAGTTCGCTTTCAGCCAGCGCGCTTGCCGCCGCCTTGGCTTCAGAAATATCACGGATGAACGCGCAAAACTCATGCTTATCCCCTATTGTGATGGGAGAGATGATCATTCCAACTGGAAATTCATGACCATCGCGGTGTAGGGCGGTAATTTCGATGCGCGAATTGATGATATGCCCCTCGCCCGTCAGCAAATAACGCTTCAGTTCCGTCACATGCGACTCGCGGTACTGGAGAGGGACGATGGTTTCACTCATCACCCGTCCGACCGCTTCCTCGCGGAGCCAGCCGAAAATATTTTCCGCCTGGCCGTTCCAGCCGATAATCTTGCCTTCGGCATCCATGTGTACCACGGCGGACATGGCGTTTTCGATGGTGGCGCGCAAGCGGGCTTCATCTGCATGGCGCGCTTTTAGCAAGGCATTAAACCTGTCGGCCAGTTCATTGAAATTATTACCTATAGAGCCGAGTTCATCCCGTGTTTTCATCGTGATCCGCGAACTCATATCTCCGCCGACAAAGGCGAGTGCAGAACGGTTGAGTGAACGAATGTTGAAGATCATGACGTAGCAAATTCCGATCGAAAAATAGGCCCACACCAGAATCAGCAGGGAGGCAATACCGATACTGGTGCGCAGCTCAATTCTTGATTTATCAAGATGCGTTTCGATCAGCGCTTCCGTTGCCGGTAGCAGTACCTCATACAGTTGATACATTTGCGCATAACTTTTATCTATCGACTGGGTGGACAGACTAAAGGAATCAATCGGACGAATTCTGGAATGGCCGACGATGGAGACTGTTGCCACGGCAGCGCCAATTTGCCGCGCCGTATCGGAAATAGCATGGGTCGTTGCGGTGAATGACGCACGTAAAATTGGATTGTTGCTGGACGACTTGTCCAGATTGATCTTGATGTCTCTAAGTGTAGCGGCCAGTTCTGCAATCATGGTGTTTATTACCACTTTTTGTGGCTCGGAGATTTTATTTTCAGCCAGAATGCCCGTGGCATAACCTCGAATTTGGGCAATATTTTCGAGTGCGCGCGGCAGTATGCTGACAGTGGTATCGATCAAATAGGACGTTTCGATTTCCGGGAAGGTGGTCAGCGCATAATCATCTGCGGTGGTAATTTCAAACAACCGCATCTGTTCAATCAAGCGAGTATGCGCGACAAAGTTGTCATTTTTCGCCCAGTTGAGACCCTCGTTCTGGATACGCGCCCAATCCCTCCTGATTTGCCTGAAGCTCGCACTCGATACCAGCCCGGGTGATAGCTTTCCTACAATATCATCCAGCACTTCATCCGCCTCCCTTGCTTTGGCGGTACGCTTGAACTGCATGGTCGGGTCGCCGCACAGTATCTCGGCCGAAAGATCGCGGTGTCGCTGGAATAGTTGTATGGCTTTGACAATAGGATGAATCAACTCGATGCCAGCCAGCTCCCGTTGCGAAGTTCGGATTTCGTTATCCAGATGGGTGTAAACACTGTATGCCACCATGACAATCTCTGCCAATGAAATCAACACCAGCAACACAAATTTCCAGACATAACCCAGACGGTTTATCAGGGCGATGATGGGATAAAAGATCACGGGCAAAACTTGCCGGGACCCGTTTATATATTCAAATATTGACATAGCAATTTGTGGATCCCCACTTAATTGTCTATAAACGCCGCATTACCTGTTTTACCGGGCACAGGCACCGCGCTGTGCATTAAATATTTCGCTCACACTCAATCGGTCATGTTGCGATGGGTATTGATTCCGCAATCACCTGCATAGGATAAAACCAGACCCGATGAATTTTGCCTAGCCGTGATAAGCGGCAAATACTCGCGAAGTGTCGAGAATAGGCACCGCTTGCCCTTCGTACTGAAAACAGGAAAGTGCTAATCGTGGCCACAGCATGCTATCGCCGGGCAGCTCGCACTGTGCATCGTCGCCGATAGCAATGGTCTTCGACAGTGAGGACAAGCCGATTGCGCCGAAGGCCAAGGGCCCGCACGCCACATTCTGATAGGCCGCTACCAGTGCATAACGAGGTATGCCACTAAACCCGTTAAACGCTGCGAGATACACCAAGGCATAAAGATTCAGCAGAGGAAGGCGCTTGCCTTGCCAGGTCAGCAAGCCGTAAGCATAGTGAGCGGCCCCCGGAACGGCAACGAATGCCGGTTGTTCGATCAGGGCATACGTGGTGTGTAGCGGCAAAGCGACATGGCGACCAGGCGCATATTCGATCAGGCGTGCAGCAACTTGCGGGCACTGCTCGAGCACGGGTATAGCATCCGGTTCAAACATGGGGGGCGCCGAATTGACGTTCTCAAGGGATTGTTCCTGCTCCAGATACATCACTCAACTCCTCGATGCAAAAGCGAAAGTCCGCAGTTGTTGTGCGTTACACAAAAAAGCCAGCTTCCCGTCAAATTCGACGTATTGATCGACCGGGGAATTAGGCGCAAGCAACACCTTGGGCACTGGCTGAGGCCGCAATTCGACATCGATCAATATTTGCAACTCATTCCAGCACCACCCCAGATCGTCACCGTCTTCACCGAGCCAGGTGACCATAAAACGGTCGGCCGGACAGAGCGGATGCAACGTCATCATGGCTGACAATGCGGCGTACCGGCGCGGGTGTTCATCGCCATGCAGCCGCATAAAACCAGATTCACCCCCGGCCTCAAGTTTGCCTTCCAGATATTCCGCCGCACCCACTTCTTGCTGTGGCAGTACCAAGTGCAGCGTGTCGGCGATCAGCATCACATAGTTGCCGCGCTGCGTGGCCCCCTCATCAACTTCGCGCGGCAAACCCTTGCCGCTGTTGCCCGAGTATGTAGAAAGTCCTGCGACTTGCCCGTTTGCGAGTCCGGCTGCGGGGCTGATCGCTTCATCCTGTGTCGCCTCTTCGCCATGCTCGCCCGGTTGAAATTTGAGTTTTTCGGTCATGATTTCAATTCTCCTCCCTGTTTAACAAGCGAACATCTCGCGCAAGGTATGCAATAAGTCGCCATCGTTATACGGCTTGGTAATGTAGGTCGTCACACCGGCCTGTTCGGCCATATGGCGGTGCTTGTCTTGCGAGCGCGAGGTGATCATGATGATGGGCAAATCCTTGGTATCTTCGCTCTCGCGTATGTGATAGGCCAGTTCGACGCCGTTCATGTTGGGCATCTCCAGGTCGGTCAATATCACGTCGGGCTTAAAAGTGCGCAACACTTCAATCGCGTCGATTCCGTCACGCGCCGTTTCCGCCCGAAAGCCTTCATCTTGCACGAGCTGAAGCAGCGAGTTGCGCACCGATAATGAGTCATCAACTATCAGAATACCGGGCAGTTCACGTTGCGGAGACTCCACCCTAGCCATGCTAATTGGTGCTGAGGCTCGCGCGCCATCGGCTTGCAACTGAGTGAGATCAAGGTTCACCGCAATAGCGCCATCGCCCAAGATAGACAACCCGGCTACCCCCCGCACATGTCGGGCGTAACGCCCGGGACTATTGACCAGCAGCTCACGCGAATCGAGCAGGCGATCAACCGCCAGCACTTGAGTCTTGTCGTGGAATCGCACTATGACCGCCGCATAGTCGCCAAGCGGTTTGTGTTCGTCCGGCAGACCGGTCAGATCAACCAGGCGTATTGCAGGATAAGAGTGCTTATCGATGTGGTACACCAGCCGACCGCCCAGCAACTCAAACATGCCCATACCATGTGCAACAGCCTGCTCTATCTGCACCGAGGGTAATGCGAATCGCTCACCGGCAACCTCCACGATCAACGACTGAACAGTCGACAGCGACGATGCGAAGCGCAGTTCAAAGGTGCAGCCCTCACCTGGCTTCGTGCTTATCTGGATTGACCCGTTCATCAAGCTGACCCATTCGCGCACCACATCCAGCCCGATGCCTCGCCCGGAAATTTCGCTGACAGAGGAGCGGGTCGAAAATCCCTGCAACAGAATCAATCGTGTGATTTCGTTTTCACTTAACGGCTGTTCAACTGCGATCAGGCCACGCTCGATGGCAATCTGCCGGATGGCAGGCAAATCCAGTCCGCAGCCATCGTCCTGACAACGCAACACGATCTGCTGCCCCTGACGCATGAAGCTCAACATAATTCGCCCTGTTCTGGGCTTGCCATTAGCAGCCCGAACATCCGGCGCCTCCAGCCCATGGTCGACTGCGTTACGCAACAGGTGCATAAGAGGCTCGGCAAGCCGATTCAGTAATTCGTTGTCGATCAGGGTTTCGCCGCCCGTCAGTTCCAGCACCGCCTCTTTTCCGGTAGCCTGACAAGTTGAGCGAACATTGCGTTGCAACCGCGATTCCAGCACGCCTAACTCCGCCATGCGCGTGCCTATCACCAAATGCTGCAAATCTTCGCTTAAGCGCTGCTGGCGTGCTTGCTGGCTGACAATCTTTGCGACCCCTTCTTCCACTCGCAACGCCATAGCGCGCGCATCGGCAGCCTCCTCGACCAGCGCATGAGTCGTGCTGTGCAACTGGCTGTATTGATCCAGTTCTAGCGAATCGAATGCCTTGTCATCAACGCGCAGGTTGCGTGAACGCACCACTGACGGCGTGCGCACTTGAACTATGGTCTCCAGTTCAAACAGCCGTTTCTGTACGCGCAGGTTTTGCGCCAGCAGGTCGCGCGTACTTTCAATCAGCCCTTTAATGCGCGCCTCCATTGCGGCACTGTTCACTGATATCTCGCTGGAAGCGAGAAACAACTCCTCGATACGCTGCTGACTGACTCGCAACGCCATGGTGGGTGCGGCAGTGGGCCCGGCGGTCGCGCACGGCAGCCCTCTCGGGCCGGGTGCGTCTTTATCTGCATTCTCCAGCACCTCCGCAGTCGCTTCATCAAGAGCGACAGTCTGCGTCTGCGCAACCCGCGTTAGCGGCAACTCCAGCGATTCACCTGCGTCGATACGATTTGCCAGATCAAGCACGGCTTGCAGCACACCCTGTGCCTGCTGCGGATAATCATCGGAACCCGTCACATATCCAACCATTTGTTCGAGACAGAAGGCTGCGTCGAGCAGGACATTGGCCGCCTGTTGGGTAACATGCGCTCCCTCGCGCTCGAAGTATTCGAGGATGTCCTCAAGGTTATGGCCCAAGGCGGCAAGCCCGCGCAACCCCATGGTTGCCCCTGATCCTTTGAGCGTGTGCGCCACGCGCTTGGCGGCGATAATATCCGAGCTATCGCCTTCACCCGAAATCATATTTCTCGCCAGATCCACCAGATAGCGCGCCTGATCTGGCGCTTCCTGAATAAATCCTTCGAGAAATTTTTTATCCACGTCGGTCGGCAGTTCCAGTGCGACATCTTCCGGCGTCGCAAGAACATGTCTGCGCTGCTGCTCTTCGCCTTCGCCCAGCATTCCCACTTGTAGCGGCATCGCGCCCAACATGTGCATCACCTTCAGAGATTGCTCGGAATCCATGGGATTGGGTGCCGAACGCAAATGATCTATCAGCCCAGACGCAACAGAGGGGTCGCTCAGGTTATGCAAATAATTCAGGATCAAGGGCGGCCAAGCGCGCAAAAACTCGAGCACGGCGGCTCGCTCTTCAACAGGCTGAATTGCAAGCAACAGGCTGTTTTCGACCACATGGGCACACACCAGCTGGAGCCCGGGAAATCCTACCATTTCGGCTGCATCTCCCATACGTTGAGCCTGGCCGAAATATTGATCGAGCGCTTCCACAAAAGCGGGTACTTCGTTATCAAGCGTAGCCAGATCGTCCAGATTGCGATCCATCCTTGCTCGTGTCTGCTCAATCTCGACGGCGAAGGCTTCAATCAGGTCTTTGAGTTTCATATGAACTCGCTTCCTGCCCTGTTAGTCACGTATCCGAAGGCTTAGGCTATTGCCGGCAATTTGAACACATTGATCGATTCGACCAACTGATGCGCCGATTCAAGCAGTGTCTCGGTTTCCACATTCTGTGTTTCGATCTGTTCTGAAGTGCGCTCGTTGCTCTGACCCAGACGACGAATCGACTCCAGCAACTTGGTCGACATGCTCTGCTGCAATTCGGTGGATTCTGCTATACGACGCACATGGGCCACCAGCTCACCGGTAATTCCCTGGGTCAGGCGCATCTGCTCACCGGCTAGTTGCGCATGTTCTGATCCTTGCACTACCTGACTGATGGTGCGGTTCATGGTCGAGATGGCTTCATTCGTTTCCAACTGAATGTTGTTGACCAGTGTACTGATTTGCTGGGTCGCGTTACGCGAGCTTTCCGCAAGGCGCTGCACCTCTTCGGCCACCACCGCAAATCCCCGCCCCGCTTCGCCCGCAACCGCCGCTTGCATGGACGCATTCAAGGACAGTACGTGGGTGCGCTCCGAAATGGTATTAATCAAATTAACGATGCCCGAAATTTCCTGCGAACGTTCGCCCAGCCGCTTGATGCGTTTTTCAGTTTCGGCAATGGTCTCCCTGATAGATTCCATGCCCTTGACCGTGCTGTTAACTGTCTCCAGCGCGGTATCGGTAGCCTGGGTCGCGCGCTCGGCAGAACGGTTTGACTGCTCGACCAGCGCCGCAACCTGATTCATGTTTTGCGACGCCTCATTGAGCGACTCGATCATTTCACCAACACTTTTGCGTTCTTCCTCGGCAGTTTTTGAAACCATTTCACCCTGCACTTGTAGCTTGCCGGATGCTTGCGACACCTGGTTTGCAATATTGTTTACCCCATGCAAAATTGACGAAGTTGCATCAGTCATCTGATTGATCGAGTCTGCAACTGTTCCCAGAATATCTTGCGAAACCGGCACACGTACGGTGAGATCTTTTTGCGATATCTTGTAAACAATTTGAAGAATCGCAATTACCGAATTATTTAATTTTTCGTTTTCATCTTCTGCCTTCTTCTTGTCCTCTTCTGCTTTTCTCTTGTCTTCTTCGGCCTTCGCGCGTCCTGCCAACTGATCCTGCAGCACCTTGTTAACGGCCGCCCCCATTTCGGCCATCTCGTCCCGGCCTTCCGTATTTGCCAGAACACCGAGTTTGCCGCCTTGACGCACATCGTCGAACACGCGATGTAGCTCGCGCAGCGGCTTGGTGATGCTCCGCGTGATCAGGTACGCCAACAATGCGGACAGCAACAGAATTGTGCCCGCGATTTTTATCGAGGTAGCCACAGTTGCCTTCAAATTCTGGGCAATTTCTTCGCGATCAGCAGCGGCGCTTTCTTTCTGATTTTTCGAAAAGCTGGCCAACGCATCTTGCCAATCATTTACTATCGGGCGCGACTGATTCATCAACAGGCCCAATGCCTCGTCTCTCTTGCCCTCCTGAATCAGAGCCTGAATCTGGTCATTCATCGGGCGCGCCTTCAGCTTATCTGCTTCGATCCGCGCCAACAGCTTTTCATCTTCATCATCTTGCGGCAGTGTCATCACCAGTTTGTACGCCTCATCGTATTGCTTCTTCGCCGCCGCAAGCTTCGCAAACTCGAACGCATTTGCGGCGGTATCTCCGCTCTTTTGCAGCAGAAGCGTACGCATCGCACGCGACAAGGTATGCACCGAATCGGCCATTTGCTCCGCAATGCCAATCTTTACGATATTGTCTTCCAAGATAGACGCCGTGTTTTTATCGGCCACTTCCAGTGCGTTACCGGTGAAAACCATCGTCGCCGCCATGAGCAACAGGATCAGGGTATAACTCAGAGCCAGCCTGGGACCAATCTTGATGTAGCCCAACCAGCGGGTAGGATTCAATTTCATGATGATTACCTCCAGGTAAGAAAATGAAAAAAGTGGAGAACATGCGAGAAATATTTAAGCTGGGCATTCATTGCGGCGCCCCCAGAGATTGCTCGATCGCGCCAAGCAGAGAGTGAGTGTCGAGGTCGAACCACAGACGCTCTCCTATGAAACTTGCACCGCGCAAATGCAAGGCCAGACGCTCTGGCGCCGTGTCGACATCAGTGTAATCGTCGCCCGACAAGCGCAGCCGTTCTGGTATTCCGTCTATAACAACGCCAGCTGCATCACTTCCATGCGAAAGCACCAACAACAGGTGTCTGGCAGCCTGGCTGGCTTCGACACCGATGTAGCCCGCCAAATCGAAAACCGGTATCAATCTGCCATGCAAATTGGCGATTCCGCAGAACCAGTCTGGCGCGTTAGGCAAGCGATGGAGAGGGAACATTTCTGACAATTCGCTGCTGTCTTCAAAGCGTATCATCAGACTCAATCCGCCTACTCTGAACCCTTGCCGTGGCTCGCCATCCGTGAGCGATGCCGCACCATAGCGCAGCTCATCCTTTGTTTCATCAATATCTCTGCCTATCTCGAACAGGGTTGTCAGTGCCTGTGTTGGTTTCATCAGCTGCACTGATGAAGGCTCGAGACTAGGTGTATTAGCATCCGCTTCCATAGTCATGGATTGCTCCCTTTAATCTGCTCAATGCGATGCCAGGTGGCAACAGTCGTACTTTGGCTGGCCTGGCGATCTGCGTGAACGTGGCAAACAGCAAAGTTCTAGAAGGTGCTGGCTTGGGTCAATACCTGATCGTCGGTATAAGGCTTGGTGATATAGCCTTTGGCTCCCAGCATTTGCCCCCAGGCCTTGTCGGATTTTTGATCCTTGGCTGTGACCAGCACGACCGGGATATCTTTTGTTTTTGCGTTTTCGCGCAACTCGCGAGTCACAGCAAAGCCATCCATTCCGGGCATATTTACGTCCAGAAATATGACATCGGGCATATTATTTTTTGCGGATTCAAGTGCCTGAACGCCATTCTCGGCGGAGCTGACCAGATAGCCTGCGCCGCTAAGCAGTTTTTCGAGCCGAGTCCGATCAGCCTGATTGTCATCTACTACGAGAATAGTGCGTGTCATGATATGTTTCCTTTCATATGCCGGTTAAAAAGAGAACGTTCAGTGCTATGGGGGTTAATCGTTTCTGGCTACAACTCGTGCCGCCCATTCAACGCTGCACAGCAGTCCTATGCTGGCTTTTCAACATAATGCGAGATGACATGTTGCAGTTTTTCAGGATTGATGGGCTTGGTGAGGTAAGCGTCGCAGCCAGCCATCATCCCCTTGATACGATCGAATGGTGATGACTTGCTCGTCAACATCACGACAGTAGACTGTAGGCCGAACTGGGCATTTTCCTTGATTCTGCGACAAGCCTCATAACCGTCCATTCCCGGCATGAGCACATCCATCAGGATGCAGGCATAGCGCGTTGCGGCAGCCAGCTTGATGGCGGTATCAGCATTCTCGACATCGGTGACCAGCAGGCCTCGCGATTCGAGCAGCGAACGCACCTGAGCGCGCACTGCGAGGCTATCGTCAACCACCAATACGGATATGCTTTTTGATTGCTCTCGCAACTTAGCCAGCAAGGTGGGCAAATATGCCCATTTGATCGGGCGCTGCACCGCTGTGCCGCCGTGAACGGTTTCGCCATCGACACTGATGACCACCTTGCTATGTAGCCATGATTTATCGCCCACCCATTTTTTGGCATATTCGTCCGCCAAATCTATCAGCACGACATCAGCATCTTTGCCATCGGCCTCATCGAGAAGAACGATATGGGGGCGACGGCTGATTCTCGATGACCGCACGATAAAACTGAGGAATTGGTGCTCGGTCTCTTTTAGTCCAAGCACCAGCAATTTCACCTCAAAAGTTTCGGGCTGGCGTCCGGCCGTCGGATAATTCTCATACTTCGTATTGATTTCCATGATAGTTATGCTCGCTTAATTGAATGCATTGCCGAACGGTTGAATAAGTATTTTTACGCCTTCGAATTTCATGATCGTTTTCCTGGTAAATTGCAGTTATGGTTATGAACACGGCATTCAAACGAGGCACTCTTCCATTTTTAGCTTCGCCCGAGGCACAGTGCTAGCGTTCTCATCGAGTTTGGCGATATTTAAATGCCTGCAGGGTTCGCATCAGTATCGCCGTGAATGGTTGCGTGAAATTCATCGTGGCGTGTCCGCAATTCATGAATTTTTGGCGATGTCGGCGGAGCAAGATGAGCCCAGATAAGTTCTGCCTGCCACGGCTCGATTAGTGGATAAACTTCCAAAGGGCGCTTGATCGGCAACATCTCATACTCCTTGTCGCTTCGTGAATTTGCTTGCGACAAATAGTATGAAAATTTACTGTTTCCAGAAATACACTGCGCAGGGTATTTTCGCTACCCGTATTCTGGTAGTGCGGAAATAACGGGGGAGTAACCGCAGGCGAAGATAGTGTTGCGCTCTTGCTGACACTTATGTAAAAACTTTTTTAGGTCTGGCTTTAACCCATTATGTGGTTTGAAATCCAGCCTGAAGACAGCGGCACCTGCCTGCTTCGGTCTGACAGCTGCAACACTAGCCGAGTACGATGCCGTTGCTGATCGCGTAGCGAGTAAGGTCGGCGACATTATGCAAATCCAGTTTGCGCATGATATTGCGTCTATGCACCTCGACGGTCGAGGGAGCAATGCACAAACGACCTGAAATTTTCGTGGTGCTAAGCCCTTCGGCAACCAATTGCAATACCTGGCGCTCCCGGTTGCCGAGCCTGGTTGGAAAATCCGCATTGGCTTGGCAGGACATGGCTCCCGCGACCGCTGCCGCGACATCCGGACACAGATATTTACGGCCATTGCGCACCGCGCTGATCGCCCGCAACAACTCGGCAGAAGCCTCGGCTTTAGTGACATAAGCCGAAGCGCCGGCATGCATCATGTCCGAGACAAATCTCTGATCGGAGTGGGTCGAAAGAGCAATCACCTTGACTTGCGGGTTGTCCGCGATGAGTTTGCGGGTGGTTTCTATACCATTCATACCGGACATGCCTATATCCATGCACACAATATGTGCCGAGGTTTTGCGCACCAACCCGAGCACTTCGAACGCATCACCGGTTTCACCGACGACATCATAATCCGAATATTTTTCCAGCAAGCTGCGCAGCGCATCGCGGAACAGCTGGTGGTCATCAACTAGAAATATGCGTAATTTTTCCATGATTGCCTTTCAGGGATATTTATGATGCACACGTTATTATATTTTCACGACAATGCAAGTTCCTTTGCCTAGATTCGATTCGAGGAGAAGTGTACCGCCGGCGACTTCTGCCATCTCAAACATGTTTAATATTCCCAGACCGACGTGTTCGTTCATTTTTAGTTGCGCGGGATCAAATCCGATGCCATTGTCAAAGATAGTCATGACGATAGGGAGGTAGGCATGATCTAAAATCACCGTGACCGAAGTTGCTCGTGCGTGCTTGGCGCAATTCGTCAATGACTCCTGAAAAATGCGGAACAGCAGTGATTCCACATTTGGCGACAGCCGTATGTTGTGATTTTCGCAGTCGAATTTGACCGCGATGCCGGTGCGCCGCGAAAATGTTTGTGCATAGCCACTCAGCGCCGCTTCCAGCCCGGCGTAATCGAGCAAAGGCGGGCGCATTTCGGCGCAAATTTCGCGGAAGCTTTCCGCCGTGTCTGCAATCAGCGCCAGGCTATCTTCCAGCCTATCGGCGAGAATAACCTGCTTTTCCGGCGACAACGTTGCGGAGATAACTTTCAGGTTGATGCCAATGGCGGCGAGGTTCGGGCCGGCACGATCATGCAACTCGCAGGCAAGCCGTCGCCGCGCCGCTTCCTGAATTTCGACAAGATTGCGCGTCGCACCCTCCTGCCGTTTCAAAAATTCACTCCTTTCCTTCTCGGCCTGTTTGCGTTCGGTAATGTCGGTCACAACAAGGCGCAGCAAGAATGAGGCGTTGGGTGTTCTGTTTATGGACAAGTGATCATCAAATTTGAATGAATTTAAGGGGTCACCCGCTTTCAGCGAAGTTATCTGGACATAAAAGCGGGAACCATCGGGGCGCTGAAGCTGTAGTTCGCAAACTTGCCGCCCGTCGCGCCGCAACGCCTCCAGAAAATGGTTATACCACTGATCGTTATCTTCCGAAGTGACAAAGCGGGCGAAGCGTTTATTGAGCAAATCCTTGCGTGCGGCACCCAAAAGGGCCGCACCGGTGAGATTGATTTCTGAAATCACGCCGCTACGGTCGAGCGTGATGTAACCGATGGGAGCGAATTCATAAAGATCGACGTAGCGGTCGCGAATTTCTTCAGTGGCGACTTGAACTCGCCGCAACTCCTCGTTCTGCATCTCCAGCTCAATCTGGTACACCTGAAGCTCGTGCAGCAGCTCCATATCCGGGTACGAATACGGCTTAGTGGCACTTGCGAGTTGAGCTTCGGCAACTTTTCGCAGAGACTTTTGTTTTATTGTGCTCAAGCTTAACCCTTGATGCCAATTACGCTTACATGAAGTTGATCTTGACCAATTCACAAAGCCAACTCTACGGAGTTGTGGGGGAGCCATAATATCACCCTCCCCATCCGATTTTAAATTGATGATGGCTTCATCTTTTTTCTTCTTTGTCATTTTCATTTTCATTTTAAATTCAGGCGCATTCATAATTGCTGCTTGAAGCCCAATATCGCCTTAATTTACATGGCATCTTCGCAATACTTATCGCTGCGTCATCGCTAGACTCGGCATGCGCATAGACTGCGCCCATGAGTAATCCGACAAATAAGTGACCTTTGAAAATCCTCCCTGTTATTTTCAAAGCGATCTCCCTGTATATGAGTTGATGCATTCAGACAAGATTACCCATTGGAGCATAGCCAAGCTTCACATCCCCCATTTTATTCTTGCAGACTTGTTTTTCTTCGTACTGCATATAGTAGGGAAATGGGTGATTTCAATAAATACTCTATATAGGGTATATGCGCTACCGGAATTCAGGTAGTGGCAATACATATTTGTGCCTTGACGGCATTCTCCTACGCCAAGGGCAGCTGTGTGTCGATAGTGTGAGTTGGCCAACGGCCAGCTTCATGGTAATACGAATTTTTTAATCCCAGCGTCAGCTTTGTGGCGGCAGTTCGTGGTGATGAATGAGTACTCTGTGCCATTTGCCATTTGCCATTTGCCATTTGCCATTTGCCATTTGCCATTTGCCATTTGCCGACTGTCGAGGTGTAAAATAGGCAGCAGTAATCCAAGTGGCTTTTCGTGATAATTTCTTCTATTATATTTATGGATTTGAAGAAGGGAGAAGTTTTGTTTGAAAATAAAAACCGTCTGTGCTTGTTCGAGCAGCAGAAACTCATTCAGACCTCCCTAGACGGATTTTTTGTGGTGAGAACAGATGATGCGCAAATCATCGAAACCAACGATGCATTTTGCGGCATAGTGGGTTACGCGCGCGAAGAGCTGTTGACCATGCGTATCTCTGATCTTGAGGTCAACGAATCTCCTGATGAAACAGCAGCCCATATCAAAAAAGTCATGGAAGTCGGTCATGACCGGTTTGATACACGCCAACGCCACAAACAGGGGCATCCGGTTGATCTCGAACTAAACGTCAGTCACTCAGAAATGAATGGCGGCATGAATTTTGTGTTCGTTCGCGATATTACCGAGCGTAAGCGCACCGAAGATGTCTTGTACTTCATCGCGCAGCGCAGCTGGACGGATAGCGCCGAAAATTTCTTCAACGCGCTCGCGCAACATCTTGGCGAAGCCTTGGGTGTGGATTACGTTGTCATCGACAGGCTGGACAAAACCCCGGACGTTGCGGAAACGGTTGCGTTGTATGCCAAGGGCGCAATCGTTCCGAACATGCACTACGATCTCAAGGGGACGCCATGCGAAAACGTCATGGGAAGAAAATTCTGTTTTTATCCGCAAGGCATTCAGCAGCTGTTCCCTGATGACACTCGGCTGGTGAAAATGGGGGCCGAAAGCTATGCAGGCATTCCCTTGTGGGATTCTGTCGGTCAGCCGATAGGCTTGATCGCCGTCATGGACGGCAAACCGCTACGCGATGAGGGAAGCATCTCCAAGCTGCTGCAACTGGTGGCGATCCGGGCAGCTGCGGAAATGGAACGCGAGCGCAGCGAGCGAGTCCTGCGGGAACGTGAACATGAATTTCGCACTTTGGCGGAGAATATGCCGGACAACATCGTCCGTTACAACCGGGAAGGGGGGATGGTTTACGTCAATCCGGTGCTCGAACGAACCTTGGAAGACAGCGCTGCCGCAATGATCGGCACGACCGTGCGCGAATATAATCCAGACGGGTCATATGAAGATTATGCGCAATTGCTGGATACCGTGCTCGCCAGCGGCGAGGCGGGGGAACTGGAAAAAATAGTGCCCGGTCCGGACGGGGAAACGAGCGTGCACCAGATACGCGTGGTTCCCGAGCGCGGCGAGAACGGCGAAATAGTTGGCGTTCTCGCCATCGGACGCGACATCACCGAGCGCAAGCAAGCCGTGAAAAAACTGCGCGAAAGCGAAAACCGATTCCGCACCCTGTTCGAATCCGCGACCGATTGCATGCTCATTCTCGACATGGATGGGCGGATTGTGGATATCAACCGCACCGGCTACGAAAGGCTCGGTTACCAAGAACATGAAATGCTGGGCAGGAAAATCGCAGAATTCGACACCCCGAAATTTGCAGTTCTGGTTTCAGAGCAGATGGCCAAAATCGCAGAAGAAGGAAATTCGATATTCGAATCCGCCCATGTGTGCAAGGATGGAAGCATCATGCCGGTTGAAATCAATACCAGGACTATCCAGCTTGGTGGAGAGTCGCGGTATTTCAGCGTGATTCGCGACATTACCCAACGCAAACACGCTGAACGCCAACTGCGCGAACTTACCATGCACCTCCAGACCGTGCGCGAAGAAGAAAAAGCCCACCTCGCGCGCGAAATTCACGACGATCTAGGCAGCACACTGGCCGCTCTCAAGATGTACACTCATTGGCTAGCGCAAAAGCTGCCGACAGGAGCAAAAATGTTGCCATTGCAGAACTGCATCGAATCCATGAAAGAAGTACTCAACGAGGCGATGAAAGCTACGCGACGCCTCATCACCGATTTGCGTCCGCCTGAACTCGACAATCTTGGCTTAATGGCGGCACTTGAACGGCAAGCTGAGCAATTCCAAAAACATAACGGTATTGAATGCCGAGTCGCCTGCATCTACAGGGAAGCTAATGGCTGCATAGACTGCAAAGACTGCGAGTACACGTTGGACAAAATGCTATCGATTAACCTGTTTCGTATCTTTCAGGAGTCACTTACCAATGTTGCACGACATTCCGGCGCATCCAGGGTTGAAGTCGAGTTACAGCCCTGTAACCACGAAGTGGTCCTGTCGATCAGAGACAATGGTCGAGGTCTACCGGAAGGACATGCCATTGCATCAACCTCTTATGGTATGCGTGGCATGCACGAGCGGGTCGAGCAACTAAGCGGCAAGATCGAATTCGACAAACCGCTTGGCGGCGGATTACGTGTGATGGTGAGATTGCCGCAGCCCGCCGCTCATTCATCACAGATTCAAACGGAAGAATGAAACCCGACACGACACGTTTGAACGTCAGCTTCGGAAAAATTGAAGGTCAGGTGTGTGTCGATAGGGGGAATGTGTTCCACTGAATTGCTTGCCGGATAGCTGACAGTCGGCAAAGGCAGCAATGTCGTAAGCAATACTTCGCGAAGTGCCACTTTAAGGCAACCGAAATCGTGCTTGAAATAGTTTTGGCTTCCATTTCTCACAGACTTTATTCTCATCCGACAAACTTCATTACTAACTATCATTGATGAACCAGCATAGCGTACACAACACGGCGGACTGCTTTCATTGCGGCTTGCCTGTCACTGCCGGGGCAAACTACCACGCTCAGCTGAGCGGCGTGGAGCGCGACTTCTGTTGTTTCGGCTGCCAGTCGGTATGCGCCGCCATTTTCGAGGCCGGCTTGCAAGGCTATTACCAGCGCACCCCTGAAGGCGTGCTGCTCGCCCCTCCTCCCGAACCACCCAAAGACATCGATATTTATGACATCGACGAGGTGCAGCAGGAATTCATCACCCGTTCCGGCGACCTGCGCGATATTCACCTGCTCGTTGAAGGCATCCACTGCCCCGCCTGCGTGTGGTTGATCGAACGCGCGCTGCAACGCGAACCCGGGGTTCAATCGGCCAATGTCAATTTGGCCGCGAAGCGCGTTCACCTGCGCTGGGACAGCAAGCGCAACAAGCTATCCGACCTGATCCGTGCACTCGCCAAAATCGGCTATTCGGCCGTGCCCTACGATCCGGAAAATGCCGAAGGGGTGATTAAAAAAGCCAATCGCAGCATGCTGTTCCGCCTGTTCTTCGCCGGCTTTGCGATGATGAACCTGATCTGGATTTCCATCGCGCTGTATAGCGGTGCGAATAAAGATGAGTTCCGCGAGTTCTTCCACTGGATGGGTTTCGCATTGGCCACCCCGACCCTGCTGTATGCGGGTTATCCGTTTTATCGCGGCGCCATCGGCGGGTTGCGCGTTTGGCGGCTGACCATGGACTTGCCGATCGCCATCGGCCTGAGCGTGACCTATGCCTATTCAACCTATATCACGGTGACGGCGAGTAAAGTGGGCGAAGTGTATTTCGATACGGTCACCAATCTGATTTTCGTGATCCTGATCGGGCGCTATCTGGAAGGCATGTTCCGCCAACAGGCGCTGTCCGCCACCAAGCGCTTGATGGAATTACAGCCGCGCGTTGCAACCGTGATGCAGGATGGCAAAGAGCAAATCACGCCGATACGCGGCGTGAAACTCGGCGATCAGGTGTTGATCAAGCCCGGATATAAAGTGCCGGTGGACGGCATCGTGCTCGAAGGACACAGTGCAATCGATGAATCCATGCTGAGCGGAGAATCCGCGCCGGTGAGCAAGTCAATCGGCGCCAAGGTCTCGGCCGGAACGGTGAACACCAATGGCGCGTTGCTGGTCGAGGTGAGCTCGACATTTCAAAATACTACGCTGGCGAAAATCATCCGGCTGGTTGAAGAGGCGCAAGCATCCAAAGCCCCGATACAACGCATGGCCGATACCATCGTGCCGTGGTTTGTTTTGGTGACCCTGATTTGCGCGACGCTCACATTTTTCATTTGGAACTTTGATAATTTTGAGCTCGCGCTGATGGCGGCGACTTCGGTGCTGATCATCACTTGTCCCTGCGCGCTGGGCATGGCGACGCCGATGTCGGTTGCCGTGGCCTCCGGCCTGGGGGCCCGGCACGGCATACTGATCAAGAATGGTTTGGTGCTGGAAACCTTGTCCAAAGTGACGCATTTCGTGTTCGATAAAACCGGCACACTGACCGAAGGCCGAATGAGCGTGGCGCATATGCGTACCGTCCCCGACATTAAAGTGCAGGACATATTGCGCAGCGCGGCCGCGGTGGAACGTTATAGCGAACACAGCGTGGCCCGAGCCATCGTCGCCGAGGCAGAAGATCAGCAGTTGAATTATCGCGATGTCGCAGTGCAAGGATTTCAGGCCACCGTCGGGTTGGGTGTGCATGCTGAAGTAGCGGGGGCAACGGTATTGCTGGGCAGTGCCGAATGGTTGAGTCGCAGTGGCGTTGCACTGGATGCCGCTTTGCTTGCGCAGGCGCACGAACTGGAAGCACAGGCGATGAGTTGTGTGCACATCGCATTGGGCGACGCGCATGTGGCCGTGTTCGCCTTGGCGGACAAATTGCGCGACGATGCGCAGCAACTGGTGAATGAGTTGCGAGCTGCGGGCATCGGCATGACCCTGCTGAGCGGCGATCGCAAGCCGGTGGCCGAGGCCATCGCGCGGCAGTTGGGCGGCATGGACGTGATTGCCGAAGTGTTGCCACAGGACAAGGATCAGGTAATCCAGCGCTTGCAACAGCGCGGTGAGGTAGTTGCCATGGTGGGTGATGGCATCAACGATGCCCCAGCCCTGATACGCGCTGACGTGGGTATCGCGCTCGGCTCAGGGACCGATGTGTCGGTGGAAAGTGCCGATATCGTGCTGATGCACAACGAGCTGGACAAGGTGCGCCTGGCCACGCTGCTGTCGCGCCGCACCTTGCTCACCATCAAGCAAAACATCGGGCTGTCTTTTGTGTATAACGCTATCATGGTGCCGCTGGCGATGATGGCCCACGTGGATCCGCTGGTCGCGGCGATCACCATGCCCATCAGTTCATTGGTGGTGATCGGCAATGCGGCACGCATTCGCAACCTGTTTAAAAACGAAAAACCTTAGGAGGTAAAATGGACGTAATTTACACTTTGGTTCCAGGCATGATGTTTCTCGGTCTGATATTTTTCGCCGTGCTGATTTGGGCCGTGAAGAAGGGACAGTATGAAGACATGGAAGGCAATGCCAGCCGCATTCTGCTCGATGACGATGACGACATGCTGATTTACCAGCCCAAAGCCTCCCGTCCCGAAAATATCTCCGCTGATATTCCCGAAAAGATTCCACAAGACATCAAGGATGGCGACGCCAAAAAGGGTGCCTCTATAAATTCAAAATCCTGATGGAACTACTAGCCATTCCACTAGGCTACCAAAAGACGGTAGCCTAGTGGCTGGTTATAAGCGAGACAAGGCGAGAAAGAAATTTAGCGCGCCGCATATGTTTAATATGTAAACGTTAAAATTTCTTGAGCAACGCAGTATCGCGACGGAGTTTGGATTTACAGAGGTGCCCGGAAATCTATTTGAGTATCTCGCCATTAGCCAATAGGGGCTGAATCAGTTTGTCGAAATCCCGGGGCGAGACATATTGCAGCAAGGGCTTTTCCACGCCGCCCAAGGTGATATCCAGGCCGTGCTGCGGATACAGCCAGTGGACGGCACCACTTTTCTTTTCCTTGACGCGTAGCTCCGGTTGCCCGAAGCGTTTGGCGAAAACAGCATCATCCAAACGAGTGGTGGGCATATAGGTCAGGCTGCTGATCGGCATCTGGAATACGCGGGCGACATCATCGGGAGTCATCGTGATTTCCTTGCCGCTGCCCGTGGCGTTCATGCGCAAGCCGCGCTCAAACATGCCGGGCAACTCCGAATCGGGTACCGCGATATTCAACACAACACGGGCTTTCAGGCCAGCCAGAGTGACCTGTTCAAAGAAAACCTCAACGACCAGTTGACCGCTGGGCGATTTGAACAAGATGGACTTGGCCGCTTCCTTGAAATGTTGTTCCGCCTCGCTGGTGTTGCTCTGTCCCAAGGTGATACCAAATATCTGGCTGGTGGCCGCAGTCGGATGCACGATATGCCAGGGCAAGTCCGATTTCTCGGTGGGCTGGTCCCCGCTGAAAAAAGC
Source organism: Gallionella sp. (assembly GCA_017880865.1). Classification (GTDB taxonomy): domain Bacteria; phylum Pseudomonadota; class Gammaproteobacteria; order Burkholderiales; family Gallionellaceae; genus Gallionella. The sequence continues at coordinate 1,575 of JADGRL010000047.1, read as the reverse complement.
CACACCCAGAATCAGCACCGCAACGATCGCGGTTCCCCAATAGATTTTACGTTCCATTATTTTTTCGCAGGTTGGTTAAATTAGCGGACAGACAGGGCCTGAGGATGATCATGTTGCTGCATTCTAACGCAAACACCGGCGCAAATAATGCGCAATAAAATCGAGGTGCAGCAGGGTGTTCGGCTGGTATCATTCGGCTATTAAAAAGTGGTGATTACAGTAGTCGTGACACCGGACAGGAAACGAGGAAAACAGCATGTCGATTAAAATTATCGCAAATTTGAACGGGTTGTTAATCTGGGGCAAGGTATGAAGCTTCCCAACCTGAATATTTTCATAGCCTGGTTCCTGATTCCGCAAACACTGTTGATGGGTTGGGTGGCCTCTGTCGGGCGCATGCTGCTGGAACTGTTCGGTGCAGTTACGCAAGAGGAAGGGATTCCCGGGCGCATCGTCGGCGCGTTGCTGTTGCTGGCTGCGCTCTTTGTGGTACGCCGCCTGCTTGGCGGCACCCTGCCCATCGTTGGCAATCCGGACGGCAACGGTTACCGCTTTGGGCATCGCTTGATTTTGATAGCCAATATTCTGGCATCCGCCTTGTTTATTTTTCAGCTTACTTGGCATTGGATGCCCAGCCCTGATGTGATTATGGTACTGGCCCAGTTCACTTCCGCTTTTGGCTATTGGGTGATGCCGTTATGGGCGGTCGGATTCTCGTTCATATACCAGTCAACGCAACCCGCCCAACCGCCCCGCTCATCAACCGACAATTAATACGCTACAAGGATGTTCGTTCCAAGTCCGACATGGGTGCTTTTCGCTGACTGAGCCTGGAACGCAGATCCGGGAGGTCTGAATAGTTTTTAGCGCGACTACAGCTCAGTTGTTTTTCAAAATTCCTTCCAGTCTCCATCCTTGTCCGATTTGGCTTTGACCAGCTTGCGATCTCTCCTTGGAGCCGCGACGACCTTTGTGGTTTGCGCGGTGTGCCTGACTTGCGCTGCTCCTCCGTTACGCCCATCCAGCTTGAACGTACTCATCGCCTCGTCCAGAGCGTTTGCCTGATCCTGCATCGATTCGGCCGCTGCCGCAGCTTCTTCGACCAAGGCCGCGTTCTGCTGCGTCACCTCGTCCATTTGAACAATCGCCTGGTTCACTTGTTCGATGCCCGCGCTTTGCTCGTTGGATGCGGCGGCGATCTCGGCCATGATGTCGGTGACGCGTTTGACCGCAGTGACGATCTCGCTCATCGTGGCTCCCGCCTGATTCACCTGCTTGGAACCGATATCCACTTTACCCACCGAGTCGTCGATCAGGGTTTTGATCTCCTTGGCGGCGGCGGCCGAGCGTTGCGCCAGGTTGCGCACCTCACCTGCCACGACCGCGAAACCGCGTCCTTCCTCGCCGGCACGCGCCGCTTCAACGGCCGCGTTCAGCGCCAGAATATTGGTCTGGAACGCGATGCCTTCGATCACACTGATGATGTCGACGATCTTCTTCGAACTGGTGCTGATCGAGGCCATCGTGTCGACCACCTCACCCACCACTTTGCCGCCCTTGACCGCGATGTCCGAC
>JADGRL010000046.1 GCA_017880865.1 Gallionella sp. | reverse complement strand
GAGGCTTGTCGCCAGTCGGGCAATGAAGTCGATGACCATTTTTCCCAAACGGCGAAAATGGTCGATATCGGCTCCGGCGCCAAGCGTGAAATCGAAGACTACCGGCTTTCCCGCTATGCCTGCTACCTGATTGTCCAGAATGGCGACCCGTCCAAGTCGGTTATCGCCAACGGCCAGACCTACTTCGCCCTGCAGACGCGTCGGCAGGAATTGAATGATAACGAAGCCTTTGCGCGGTTGTCTGAAAATGACAAGCGACTGGCTATCCGTAACGAACTTGCGGAGCACAACAAGCATCTAGCCGCTGCGGCCAAAGATGCGGGCGTTGAAACACCGATTGATTACGCTATCTTCCAGGATCACGGCTACAAGGGGCTGTATGGCGGCAGAGGCGCGAAGGACATCCACGCCATAAAGGGATTGAAGAAGAGCCAGAAAATTCTTGACCACATGGGCAGCACCGAACTCGCCGCGAATCTGTTCCGCGCTACACAGACAGAAGATAAGCTGCGACGCGACAAGGCACACGGCAAGCAGACCGCCAACCAGACTCACTATGAAGTTGGCAAGAAGGTGCGTGAGACTATTGATGAATTGGGCGGCACCATGCCGGAAAATTTGCCAACGCCCGAGCAGAGCGTCAAGCAGATCGAAAGCGCAAAGAAGAAACTGGAAAAGAAAAAGTGAATGAAGCCGAAACCCGCGCCGAACATATCGACCCCGCTCTGAAGGCCGCAGGCTGGGGCGCGGTGGAGGGTAGCCGCGTGATGCGCGAATACCGCATCACCGAAGGGCGCTTGCAGGGCGCGGGCCAGCGAGCGAAGCCTGAAATCGCCGACTATGTGCTGGTGTATCGCAATCACAAGCTGGCGGTGATCGAGGCGAAGCGCTGGGACGCGCCGCACACCGAAGGGCTGGCGCAGGCCAAGAGTCAGGCGCTCAAGCTGCGCGTGCGTTTTTCTTACGCCACTAACGGCCAGCGCATCTACGGCGTGGATATGGGCAGCGGTATCGAGGGCGATGTCGCCGCTTATCCTTCGCCGGATGAATTATGGAATCTGACCTTCGCTTCGGCAGGCTCGGCGACCACGACAGGCAAGGCTAAAGAAGAATGGCGCGAGCGTTTTTCCGCCGTGCCGTTCCCGGACAAAAGCGGCAGCTGGCTGATCCGTTTTTATCAGGAGATCGCCGTCAACAATGTGCTGGAGGCGATTGCCGACAACCGGCAGCGCATTTTGCTGACGCTGGCGACCGGAACCGGGAAGACTTCGATTGCGTTCCAGATCGCCTGGAAATTATTCAAGAGCCGCTGGAGCCTGTCTAACTGGAAGACGGGGAACGGTGATGCATCAAGGCGGCCACGCATTCTGTTTCTCGCCGACCGCAACACGCTGGCGAACCAGGCCTTCAACGATTTCAACGCCTTCTCATCCTTTTCAGAAGACGCGCTGGTGCGCATCTCGCCAGACGACATCCGCAAAAAAGGGCGCGTGCCGAAGAACGGCAGCGTGTTCTTCACGATCTTCCAAACGTTCATGAGCGGGCCAGCAAAAGACGGGCATCCCTCTCCATACTTCGGCGAGTACCCGCCGGACTTTTTCGATTTCATCGTCATCGACGAGTGCCATCGCGGCGGGGCGAACGACGAGAGCAATTGGCGCGGCATCCTCGATTATTTCGCGCCTGCGGTACAGCTCGGCCTGACCGCCACCCCGAAGCGCCGCGACAACGCCGATACCTATGCCTATTTCGGCGAGCCGGTGTATGTGTATTCGCTCAAAGAAGGCATCAACGACGGTTTTCTGACGCCGTTCCGCGTCAAGCAGTACGCCACCACGCTGGATGAATATGTCTATACATCGGACGATCGGTTGATAGAAGGAGAGCTCGAGGCGGGCAAGCTGTACGAGGAGAAGGACTTCAACCGCATCATCGAGATCGAGGCGCGCGAAAAGTATCGCGTGCAGCTGTTCATGGATGCGATCAACCAGCGCGAGAAGACGCTGGTGTTCTGCGCCAATCAGGCACACGCGCTGGCGGTGCGCGATTTGATCAACCAGATGAAAACGGGAAGCACCGACCCGTTGTATTGCGTGCGGGTGACGGCCGATGACGGGGCGCTGGGCGATCAATATCTGGAAGACTTTCGGGACAACGAGAAGACCATCCCGACGATCCTGACCTCGTCGCAAAAACTCTCGACCGGCGTGGATGCGCGCAACGTGCGCAACATCGTGCTGATGCGGCCGATCAATTCGATGATCGAGTTCAAGCAGATCATCGGGCGCGGCACGCGGCTATTTGACGGCAAAGACTATTTCACGATTTACGATTTCGTGAAGGCGTACCATCATTTCAGCGACCCGGAATGGGATGGGCCACCGGATGAACTGGAGGTCTGCAAAAAGTGCGATCACGCCCCCTGTGAGTGCGTCAGGGAACTGCCGCCTGTCTGTTACCTCTGCGGGCAGCAACCTTGTGTATGCGAAAAACAGCCTTGCCGGAAATGCGGCCAGCGTCCTTGTGTCTGCAAGAAGGCGCGTGTGAAATTGCGCGACGGCAAGGAGCGCAACATCCGGCATATTTCGGTGACGACCTTCTGGGGGCCGGACGGCAAGCCGATCTCGGCGGCTGAATTCCTGACGCTGTTGTTCGGCCAGTTGCCGGAATTCTTCAAAGACGAAGACGAGCTGCGCGCGCTTTGGTGCATGCCGGACACGCGCAAGAAGCTGCTCGAAGGCTTAGCGGAAAAAGGCTTTGGCCGGGATCAGTTGTTCGAGATGCAGAAGATCATCGACGCCGAGAACAGCGACCTGTTCGATGTGCTGGCGCATGTGGCATTTGCCATGCAGCCGATCAGCCGCGAGGAGCGGGCTGATGCTGCGCGCGGACAGATACATGACCACTTCGGAAACAAGCAGGAGGCGTTCCTCGACTTCGTGCTGGCGCATTACGTTATGGTCGGCGTGGAGGAGCTGGAACAGGAGAAGCTGACCAAGCTGCTGCGCTTGAAATATCACGACTCCATCCCCGATGCGGTCGCCGATCTGGGTGGCGACATCGCACAGATACGCAACCTGTTTACCGGCTTCCAGCGCTACTTGTATCAGGGCGCATCGGCGACCAATTAAAGGGTCTGTGTAAATAATTTTGGACGGGCCACGGTTTCTTGACGGTCAACTACTGGGGAAGGAATCATGGCTAGAAGAAAAAAGCAAAGTCTGCTCGAAGACTTGATCGAAATAACTGCCATGCTCCCGTGGTGGGTGGGCGTGCTTCTGGCACCCATCGCATATCTGGTGCTTCACCATTACGCAACGGCTGAGGTTGCACCGGTAGCGCGGCTGGCAGCCAATGTCGTCGGCCAAATTGGCAAGATGCTTGCGATGGTCGGGCAATATCTGATTCCTGTCGCTCTCATTATCGGCGCCGGGATATCGGCGTATGGGCGGCATAAGCGCGAGGCGCTATTTACAGACGTGCAGGCCAGCTCTTCCACTTCGGCGCTCAATGACATGAGCTGGCAGGAATTCGAGATGCTGGTGGGCGAAGCCTTTCGTCGACGTGGCTATACGGTTTCGGAATCGGGTGGTGGCGGTGCCGATGGCGGTGTTGATCTGGTGCTGCGTAAAGGCAACGAAAAATCATTGGTGCAATGCAAGTAATGGAAAGCATACAAGGTCGGGGTTTCAATCATACGCGAGTTGTATGGCGTGATGGTCGCAGAGGGTGCGGCTGGCGGTTTCGTGGTGACGTCAGGCGTTTTTACAGCGGACGCAAAGGCTTTTGCCGAGGGACTAAATATTGAGCTGATCGGGGGTTCTGCATTGACAGCCATGATCAAGAAGCTCCAAGCTCAGCCGAAAATAAGTGCAGCCATGCCACAGAGAGCGCCGAAAAGCGCGGCGGCAACAGCTGCCGACCCGAGTTGCCCGAGCTGCGGCAGCGCCATGGTCAAACGGACAGCCAAGCAGGGCGCGAATATTGGCAATGCGTTCTGGGGATGCAGCAGCTATCCAAAGTGTCGTGGGATTGTGGCGATCAACTGACTGGAATCTAAGAGTAGGAAACAGGGACGATATTTACTCTAAGACGCGCTATGAAAACTCTCGGGCCTGCGTGTTATTATTGCGCGCTATGAAAATGAAACCCCATCCCGATTCACTGCAACGTTTCCTGTTCGAACAATCCCCTGTGCGCGGCGAGCTGGTGCATCTCGATGACGCTTGGCGCGCCGTGCTGGAGCGGCACGATTATCCTCCGTCCTTGCGCGCGGTGATGGGCGAGTTGATGGCGGCGGCGGTGCTGCTGGCCGCGACGCTGAAGCTGAAAGGTTCGCTGATCCTTCAAATACAGGGCATGGGGCCGGTGACGCTGCTGGTGGTGGAGTGCGACGGCGAACTGAATGTGCGCGCCACGGCGAAGTGGCAGGGCGAGCTGGAGGGAGTCGGTTTTGCGCAGATGGTGGGCGACGGGCGTTTCGTCATCACGCTGGATCCGAAAGAGGGCGGGCAGACTTATCAGGGTATCGTCGCTCTTGACGGTCGTAGCGTAGCCGAGGTGTTGCAGAACTACATGCTGCGCTCGGATCAACTACAGACGCGCCTATGGCTGGCGGCGGATGAGCAGTGTGCGGCGGGGCTGTTGTTGCAAAAGATGCCCGGCGAGGGCGGGTATGCTATTGCCGGACACGATGAAGAGCCGGATGACGATATGTGGCAGCGCGTGACGATGCTGACCGATACGCTGCGGGATGAGGAGCTGCTCGGTCAGCCGTCGGTGGAATTGATACGCAGGCTGTATGGCGAGGAGGATGTGCGCCTGTTCGATACCCAGCATGTGGCGTTCAGGTGTACGTGCTCCCGCGACAAGGTGGCGCGCATGCTGAGGATGCTCGGGCCGGACGAGGTGCAGTCGGTGTTGGCCGAGCAGGGCGTGGCGGAGGTGACCTGTGAGTTCTGCAACCACCAATACCGGTTCGACAAGGTGGATGCCGAGCAGGTGTTCGCATCATCGGTGGCGCTGGGCGGCAGCGCCTCTGTGCATTGAGGCAGAAGGCATATGGATAATAAGCGCAGTTACCCCCGCGAAGCGGTCCGCGTCAAGGCGAGGCTGAAGGTCGATGACCAATGGCATGATTGCGTGATCACCAATAGTTCATCCGTAGGTGTCAGGCTATACCTGCGCATGAGCGTCGCGACAGGCCGTGCGGTACGCATCGAGATCGCCGAATTCGGCCAGTACGATGCGACGGTGGTCTGGTGTGAAGGCGACGAGACCGGGCTGCATTTCGAACATGACCCGGCCGAGATCGCCAGCATGCTGGCCGCGCTGGCCCCGTAGATTTGTTCCGCTCTCCCTGAATTTGAATTTGCGTATGGAATTGAGGGCAGTGCTCTTTCTGCTGATCCGCTAGTAATGCGGCGGCCTTTCGTTCGCAGGCCCGCTCTCATTCCCAGGTTCAGCCAGCGATTGGATGTGTCTTGCGAGCGATTCACAAATCGCTGAAAGGCGGTCCAGCTTTTGCTGCTGCTGATAGACCGTTTTGTTCAGCTCCTCGATCAGGTCTTCCTGGAAGGTGATTTTTGCTTCGATGTTGACTAAACGTTCTTCAATCATGAGGTGGCCCTGAAAGTAAGGCGGTTGGCCGGGCTGGTTTATTTTCCGCCGACGACGGTGACCTGATTGACCAGGGTGATGATGGGGAAGGTGCGGTTCAACACTTTGCTCTTGAAGTTGGTCATCGTTGAGCCGCCTTCAAACTGGATGACATCGCCTTTTTTCACGGCGACCGTCCCGGTGGCAAGCCATTCGGTCTGCTTGCCTTCACCGATCTCGATATAAGTAAATTGGGGTACGTTGATGATGCTCACGACCGTGGCTTTATGCAGGGCTTCGGGAGTTGCGGAGTTTATTGTAGGCAGATTACCCATAGTGCCCATACCATTGGCTTTCACCTGAGGGTGGCCGGGAGGCAGGGCGGAGGCGGGCGCGGGCGCAGGAGTCGCTACCTGATCGGGAACAAAGGGTGTTTCGGAAGGTTTTTTGTCGCATGCGCTGAGGCTGAGTACCAGCAAGGCGGTGATGAGTGCGGTGTGTTTCATGGGGTGTCCTGACTTGATAATGACCGAGCGGTAATCATACTAAAAAAATGCCGGGCCGGAATCGTTTTCAGTCATGCGAACAAATCGATCCGGAAAATTTAAAGAGGTATCACGCACAAATGGTACGGCGTGACACCCGCTTGATGCGTTACGGCAAGCCCGGCATGGTGTTATGCTTTGCCATCGTGCTTGCAAAAAAAGGGGTAGAGCTATGAACAGGCTGCTGGTTATGCTGCTGCTGATCTTGTCGGCTTTTCCGGTGCGTGCTGCCGGGGTGGGCGGGATGTTCGGGCAGGGGAGTACTCAATTTGCGCTGCTGGCCGGAAATGGTTACGCGTTCGACAAAAATTATTTCGTGATCGGCGCGAGCGCGAGCTATTACGTGCTCGATGGTGTGGGTGTCGGGTTGTCCTTGGAGAGTTGGTCGGGGAGTGGTCCCGGCATCACCAAGTACGCGCCTTTCGCGCAATACGTTTTCTATCGGGAATCTGCAGTGCAGCCTTATGTCGGCGGGTTTTATCGCCATACCGCTGTCAATGGCCTGCCCGGCATCAATTCGGTCGGGGCACGCGCCGGAGTCTATATCGCGGCCGGACCCAATGCCTATGTCGGCGTCGGCCTCGTCCATGAGTCCTACCTGAGTTGCCAGAAGGCGGTGTACCTGACCTGCAGCGAAACCTATTCCGACCTGAGTTTCACGTTCGGGTTTTGAAGCGGCCTGCTGCGCCTTACATCTACCGCAGCCAAGCCCACTCACGAAGCCCCGACTTTCGCGAAGCCAAGACAGGTCAGCTCTTGAACTTGGCAAATGCCGCCGCCATCGCGCCGCCAGGAGCTGGCTGACGCTCTTCCTGTTTTTTGTGCTGCGTCATGCGTTTGGCATCTGTCGCTCGGTCGCGCGGTGCACCGCTCTTGACGGCATCGGCGGCGTTGTCGGTCAGGCGCATCGTCAGCGCGATGCGCTTGCGCTTCTCGTCCACTTCCAGCACCTTGACCTTGACCACCTGCCCGGCCTTGACCACGGTGTGCGGGTCCTTGACGAAGTTGTGAGACAGCGCCGAGATGTGCACCAGCCCGTCCTGATGCACGCCGATGTCGACGAAGGCACCGAATGCCGCGACGTTGGTGACCACGCCTTCCAATATCATGTCCGGCTTCAGGTCTTTCAGTTCCTCGACGCCTTCACGGAACGTGGCGGTCGTGAACTCGGGGCGCGGGTCGCGTCCCGGCTTTTCCAGTTCGAGCAGGATGTCGCTGATCGTGGGCACGCCGAATTGTTCGTCGGCATATTTGCCGGGGTTGAGCGACTTGAGCAATGCGCCGTCACCGATCACTTCCTTGATGCTCTTCTTGATGTCGGCGAGGATTTTTTTAACTAAAGGATAAGACTCGGGGTGCACCGCCGAGGCGTCGAGCGGATTGTCGCCGCCCATCACGCGCAAAAATCCTGCCGCCTGCACGAAGGTCTTCTCACCCAGGCGCGGCACGTCTTTGAGCGCGGCGCGGGAAGTGAACATGCCGTGCGTGTCGCGGTAAGTGACAATGCTTTGCGCAACGGCGCTGGACAGACCCGAGACACGCGCCAGCAGCGGTGCCGACGCGGTGTTCACGTCCACGCCCACCGCATTCACGCAGTCTTCGACCACGGCATCGAGCGAGCGCGCCAGTTGGAACTGTCCGACATCGTGCTGGTATTGCCCGACGCCGATGGATTTAGGATCGATCTTCACCAGCTCCGCGAGCGGGTCTTGCAGGCGGCGCGCGATCGAGACCGCACCGCGCAAGCTGACGTCCATGTCGGGCAGTTCGCGCGACGCGAATTCGGAGGCGGAGTACACCGAGGCGCCCGCTTCCGACACGACGATCGAGGTGAGTTTCAGTTCCGGGCGCAGCTTGATCAAGTCCTGCGACAGCTTGTCGGTCTCGCGCGAGGCCGTGCCGTTGCCGATCGAGATCAGTGCCACTTGGTGTTTCTCGGCCAGCTGGGCGAGCGTGTGCAGTGAGCCATCCCAGTCGTTCCTGGGCTGATGCGGATAGATCACCGCGGTGTCCAGCACGCGGCCGGTGGCATCCACGACGGCGACCTTTACGCCGGTGCGCAGGCCCGGGTCCAGGCCCATCGTCGCGCGCGGCCCGGCGGGAGCGGCGAGCAGCAGGTCTTTCAGGTTGCGCGCAAACACCCTGATCGCCTCGGTCTCCGAACGTTCTCGTAACGCCCCCATCAGCTCGCTCTCCAGATGCAGAAAGCTCTTCACCCGCCAGGTCCAGCGCGCCGTGTCCGCCAGCCACTTGTCGGCGGGGCGGTTCTGGTTAACGATGCCGAAGCGCTTGGCGATGCGCGCTTCGCAGGGGTTGTGAGGCGCATCCCATTTGGGTTTTTCCGCCTCGGTATCGAGCCGCAGCGCGACGTTCAGCATTTCTTCGCGGCGGCCACGAAACAGCGCCAGCGCACGGTGCGAGGGGATCACGGCGATTGGTTCGTCATAGACGAAATAATCGGCATATTTCGCGGCGGCCTCTTCCTTGCCTTCGATCACACTGGCTTCGACCACGCCGTGCGTCAGTAAATATTCGCGCAGGTCCTGCAGCAGCCCAGCGTCTTCGGCAAAGCGCTCCATCAAAATGTAGCGCGCGCCTTCCAGCGCGGCCTTGGTGTCGGGTACGCCGGGGTTGTCGCCCTGATCTGAGCTGAAGGCCGGAATCAGATACTTGCCCGCTTCTTCCTCGGGGTTGAGCATCGGGTTGGCCAGGAGTGAGTCGGCCAGCGGCAGCAGTCCGGCTTCCAGCGCGATCTGCGACTTTGTGCGGCGTTTCGGTTTGTAGGGCAGATACAAGTCTTCGAGGCGGGTCTTGTCAGTCGCGTGGCTGATTGCAATCAGCAGTTCTGGCGTCATCTTGTTCTGCTCGTTGATCGAGGCGATGATCGCAGTGCGGCGCTCTTCCAGTTCGCGCAAATAGCGCAGGCGCTCTTCCAGCAGGCGTAATTGTATATCGTCCAGCTCACCGGTCGCCTCCTTGCGGTAGCGGGCGATAAACGGGACAGTCGCTCCCTCGTCGAGCAGCGCGACGGCGGCGGCTACCTGGGCGGGTCTGGCGGAAATTTCGAGGGCGAGGCGTTGTTCGATAGATGGCAGCATGAGGGTCTAAATTGATTGGAATGATTGGGTTTGTATAGGGTTGGCCGGTAAGGCCGAGCAATGCGGTGTGATTTCAGTCTGATAGGTGATGGCGAAGCGCAACTGCGAATTATGCTTTGTAGCGCGCAACAATCAAAGGGGGCAGCAGCAATATTTTTTCATCTCTTTGATTGATATGGGGTCGATATGAAAACGGATCGCTGCGATTTTTCGCACAGCACATATTCCCATACTTTGTCAGATGATATTGGCGGCCTTGATTGCTCGGGCAACTTAATGCCGTTAAACTGGTTTCTCCAGTTTTCGCACGAGGCCAACCATGAAGCGTATTGCCACGTTCATTACCCTTCTCGCCCTGCTCGGCGGCTGCGCCACGCGCGAACCGCTGAACCCGGCCTATTACCAGATCGAGCAAGGCAACCTGCCTGTCGCAGACATCACGCTGAACATTCCCGGTCTGGGTCCTTGCACCGACAACCCGGATCGCAGCCTGCATCTGGATTCCAGCCAGCCGGTCAATGTGCTGGTGCATGGCTGCTTCGGTTCCTCCGGCCAGTTTCGTGGCTTAGCACAGGTGCTGGCTTTCCACGGCCAGCAAACTGCCTGCTTCACTTACGATGACCGTGCCGACCTCACGCAGAGCGCTACCGAACTGCGCCGCGCAGTCAATTCACTCATCGAGCAAACCCGCGCACCGCAGATCACCGTGATCGGACACAGCCAGGGAGCACTGATTGCCCGCAAGTCACTCACCGAATTGCCGCTCGCACCACCGAACCGACAAGTCGATCTGCGTCTGGTGACCATCTCCGGTCCCTTTGCGGGCATCGCGTCGGCACAAACCTGCGGCAAAGTCTGGCTGTACCCGCTCACGCTGGGGTTGCTGCCGGCGACCTGCTATGTGGTGACCGGTGCCAAGTGGGCTGATATCACCTATTCCTCGCGCTTCATTCTCGAGCCGGGGACACTGGATATGCAAGTGGGCAACTATCTGAAGATCGACACCGACGAGCGCGGCACTTGCCGACTCGAGGAGGGCGGGCGCTGTGTGAAGGGCGACGATATTTTCTCGCCGTCCGAGCAGCGCAATCTGCTGGTGGAAACCGATGTGCGCGCACGGCGAGTGGAGGTGCGTGCCGGCCATGTCGAGATCGTCGGCGACAAGCGCGTGGCGCCGATCAAGCTGATTGCGATCCTTCAGCAGCAGGGTGTGCTCCGCCCGACCGCGCCGGAGCGCCTGTCGGCTTTCAGCCTGCTGCTCGCACGGATCTATCAGGATGATGCGTTGCTGAATCAGGATGCACTGAGGCGTCGCTCACCGCAATAATTCGCGGCTCAACGGGCAGCACCGCGCTTATTCGCCTCGATGCGCTTTAGAAACTCACCCGCGCCAGTCGAACTCGGTGGGCAGGTATTGATTGTTGACGACGATCAGGCCGCTGATGTTGCCTGCTTTCGTTGCGGCAATAAACTATTTAGGCAATAAGTTATTATTCTGCCGGCGTGATCCGGACATCCACGGTCATGCCGAGTTTGAGCGGGGTTGCGTCCAGGCGGCCTAATCCTGCGCACAGCATCTTTATGCGCGAACATCAACTTGAACAGGCAGAGTCAGCTTTTCGATAGCCTGTTATAGTAAACGCTTCACGCTACGCATGAGGCAGACATGGCCGTCGAAACCGAACTCAAATTGCGCATCGCGCCCGAGCAGCTCGCCCGGTTGAAACGGCATGCGCTGATCAAGACGCATGCCGTCACACGTCCGGTAACGCGCCGTCTGCACAACATTTATTACGACACCCCTAAACTTGAGTTGCATCGATCCGAAATGGCGTTGCGTCTGCGCCATGTTGGCCGGCAATGGCTGCAAACCTTGAAGGGCGGCGGTTCGGTTCAGGCCGGGATGCATCAACGCTACGAATGGGAAGTGCCGGTGCATGGTCCTGCACTGGATTTTTCTGTGTTGACGGAAGCGGCAGAGTGGGACGAGCATTTGCCGCAGTCGTTGCGCAAAAAATTGCGGCCGGTTTTTGTCACCGATTTTTCCCGCACCAGCCGGATGCTGGATTTTCAGGGCGCGCAAATCGAATTGTGCATTGATCACGGCGAGATCAGCACCGAGCAGCACAGCATACCCATCTGCGAGCTGGAGCTGGAATTGAAATCCGGCGAGCCGCAGCAATTGTTCGAGCTGGCACTGGCGATACTGGAAATCGTGCCGTTCGAACTGGAAGTGGTCAGCAAGGCGGAGCAGGGCTTTCGCCTGTTGTCCGGATATACCGAGCATCCGGTCAAGAACTCAGCGCCACTTTTTGCCAGAACAGATGCGCTGGCCGATGTGCTGAAAACGCTGATCTGGTCTTGCCTGCAGAATTTTCAAAATAATCTGCATGTGATGATGGGGCGCGGCGCGATAGGCGGCGATGATGCCGAGTATTTGCATCAGATGCGCGTTGCGCTTCGCCGATTGCGCGTGGTGCTGCGCATGGCTGAAAAATTCTGCGCCGATGAACAGTTGTCCATATTGAGCAAAGATATTTCGGCTCTGTGCGTCGCGCTGGGGCGTAGTCGCGAATGGGATGTGTTCATCGCCCAGACGGTGCAACCGATGTGCAAGCGCATGGCCGGACATGCGGGTTTGCAAGCTTTGTTGGCGGCCAGTGAGAGGCGGCGTGCAGCTTGTTATACGGCATTGCGCGGCGAGGCAGAGGCGCGTGAATTGCAGCGCTTGTTGTTGCGTTTCGCGATCTGGATGAACGGCGATTATTGGCATCAAGAAAGTTGGCAGCAGGCAGAGCCCGTGCCTTATGCGCGCGATTTTGCGACCCGTCATCTGCATAAACTGGCCACGCGCTTCGCTCAGTCTGGACAACAACTGCATAATGTCGATGCGGCTCGTTTGCACGTGCTGCGTATAGTCGCCAAGAAGCTCAGATACAGCGCGGAATTTTTCGCGTCCTTATACGACAAGCAGAAAACCAAGTCATTTCTTGCCGCGTTAAGCGAAGTGCAAGAGGTGCTCGGGCAGATCAACGATGTCGCGACCGCGCATCGCTTGCTGGATGAGTTGGTGGAGGATGCCGCTTTGTTTGCGCTCCAGTTGTCTGCACAAAAGGAGGAGGCGGTCGCGCTGGTCCGGGGTTGGATCGCGCACGATCTATCCCATCAGTTCACCGTATTGCACAAAACCATTCAGCGCTTTGATAAGCAAACCGCGTTTTGGGAAAAATAATCAGTCGGTGGCATTGCCAGCGGCGATGATGCAGTTTATTGTGCGAGCTGTAGCGACTTCACGCTAAAGATAACTGAGGCGTCATTTGTCTGGGCTCAATTGCATGAGCCCATTGCATCAGCCCATCGCATCAGAAAGGGAAAATATGAGCATCTCGTCCGGACAAAAAAAAGTGGCAATAATTGGCGCGGCTGTCTTGCTTATCGCTGGCGCGGCATTTGTGTTTTTCGACCCGCTTGGCTTGGACCTCTTGGGCGCGAAGCCGGGTGTCGATGTTGTGAAACCGGTAGCCACACCACGTGTTGCCGCGCCCGTGGCAAAACCACCTGCTGCAGCGCCTAAAGCAGCCGCTATGCCAACCCCAGTGATAGCGCCTGTTTCCGCAGTGTCTTCCGTCCCAGTTCAAGCGGCTGCAACGGTATCTGCCTCGTTTCCTGCCGTATCAGCGCCTGTTGCGACCCCATCGGTTGCGGCTCAGACTCCACAGTCAACGTTGAAAATTTCCAAAACGGTCAAGGCCGCAAAAGCAAAACCGGAGAGATCAAAGTCTGCCGATCTAAGAGATTGCCTGAAACTGGACACCGATGCCGCTATCGCGAAATGCGCGGGTGAGTAGGCGTGGCGACTCCGCCGCTTGAGGCACGGCACCGTCCGTCCGGATTGAAGGAGGAGTTCAATGGCAGCCGGTTGGCGTTCGCGGAATATGTGGCGCGCAACCGGGACATGCTGGCCAAAGCGCACGCCGGTGCTGCCGATCTGGAAAAAATTGTCGACGGCAATGCGCCGTTCGAACTGAAACCGGTCGCCGGTTTTTTGCCCGGACAACAAAAAATCTATCGTCGCGGTGTGCTGCTCACGCATGGCCTGACCGACTCGCCATATTCCATGCGCCATCTGGCTGCGCTCTTCCAGCAGAATGGCTTCCGGGTCATGGCGGTATTGTTGCCGGGCCATGGCACGCAGCCGGGAGATTTGCTTGAGGTGACCTGGCAGGAATGGGCCAAGACCGTTGCCTATGGCGCTGACATGCTTGCCGATGAGGTCGACGAAGTCTATCTGGCGGGATATTCCACCGGCGCCACGCTGAGCTTATACCAGAGTCTGCACGATAACCGGGTGCGCGGTCTGTTCTTGTATTCTCCGGCACTCAAGATCACGCGCTGGGCGGCGTGGGCGAACTTGCACAAGCTGTATAGTTGGTTGATACCGTCAGCCAAATGGGTGCACATCCTGCCGGATATCGACATTTACAAATATGAGTCTTTTGCGAAGAATGCCGCTGCCCAGCTGTATGCGCTGACCCGGGAACTCGATGCTCAATTGCAGACGCACGAGGTGGACATCCCGGTGTTCATCGCCGCCAGCGCCGATGACATGACCGTCAACACCGAGGTGATTCTGGATTTCATCGCACGCGCGCGTCACATGTCCAGCAAGCTGGTGCTCTACACCACAAAACCTGAAAAGTTGCCGCCTGGCATTCCGGCAGAAAAACTGGAATTGGTGAACAGCGTATTTCCCGAACAGAAAATACTCAGCTCCGCACACACGGCCATCGTGATACCGCCCGAGGACACGCATTACGGCATAGCGGGTGAGTATTCCAATTGCGTGCATTATTATCCCCACGAGATGGAGAAATATGCGGCCTGCCTCAAGCATCCTGAGCAGGATTTTCAGGGTGAGCTGACCGAGCAAAATCTTAAAACCGGTATTCTGCGCCGCCTGATGTACAACCCGAATTTTGCGGCGCTTAAAGTTTCGATGCAGGGGTTTATCGACAAGCTGTAACAGCCACGATTTGATCTGACACGACCTGTCACCATGAGATATGCCCATGATATTTTTGCTGCAACAATCTGGCATCAGCTTTTGAAGAGTAGACACTCCATGCCATTGCTGTTTAAATAGCCGCACTGAATGGCTGGCTGCATTCGCTACCCCATCAACAAGAGGACAAGTGTGCTGGAAGGAATCATTTTTGTTCTCGTAACCATGGCGCTGGCCTTTGTGTCGCGCGCTTCCCTGCGCAAGCCCGGTTCGCACGGTTTTTATCGTTTCTTTGCATGGGAATGCATGCTTGGCCTTTTCGTGCTGAACATGCGTGTCTGGTACGTCGATACGAATTCCACGAATCAAATCATTTCCGGGCTTTTGTTTTTTGCCTCTCTGCTGCTAGTTATTTTTGGCATCGCGCTGTTACTGCTGTCTGGAAAATCCGACACTAATCGCCACGATGCACCGATGTTCGAATTCGAGAAGACCACCATGCTGGTAACAACCGGGATATATCGTTACATCAGGCATCCCATGTATGGTTCGCTGTTCCTCCTCTGCTGGGGATTTTTCTTCAAGCAGCCTTCACTGGTCGGAGTCGTTCTGGCCGTAATCGCGAATGGGTTTCTGATCGCCACCGCACGCGTGGAAGAAGACGAAAACATTCGCTATTTCGGTGATGGATACCGGGAGTACATGAAACGGAGCAAGATGTTTATACCGTTCATTCTGTAAGCGCGCCCCTGAAAGGTGACGCTGACCGTACGTTTTTTGTTGAACGCAGAAGTTGAGTCGAACACCGTCTGGCAAATAAAATTTGGATAAATACAGGTTAACAACCATGACTAAATCTCTGATCTTTGCCCACCGCGGTGCCAATAAGGAAGCCGCAGAAAATACCCGCAGCGCCTTCGACAAAGCGCTGGGCTATCCGATCGACGGCATCGAAACGGATGTGCAGCTCAGCCGCGACGAGGTTGCCGTGCTGTGGCACGACCGATTTCTCGGCAAGGTGGGTTTCCCCCTCAAACATATCGACGATTTCGATTACGCGCAATTGCAGGCGATGAATTTCTCCGCGCATTTTTCAGCTGGAGTCAAACCGGAGGGCATCCTGAGCCTGAAAGAATTTCTCGATGCCTATCGCAAGTGCTGCCGCTTGCTGCTCGAAATCAAGAATCGCGATTGGGAATCGTCTTCCCGTCATCAGATCAAAGTGCGGCAAACGCTGGAGATGGCCTGCGCGTTCAATGGGACAGCATATGGCGACGCGATTATGGTGTCCTCGTTCAATCTCGACAGTCTGGTCTACGCACATCAATGTGCGCCAGAGTTCCCGCTGGTTTACAACTTTGAAACAGATCAGACTTATGCGGATGCGCAGCGCATTCTGTCGGCTCAGTCTTTTTTGCACGGGCTGTGCCTGCCGATCGATTCGCTCGACGAGGCCATGGTCAAGCTGCTGCGCGATCACGGCAAATGCATCGCGGTCTACACCTGCAACAGCGACGCGGAAATCAACCGGGCGCTGGAACTGGGCGTGGACATACTCATCAGCGATGTCCCGCAAAAAGCCTTGCAAGTGAGGGCCCTGAAAATGAGAAATAAATGAAACGCGATTTTTCTTTGCTGGCAGAAAGACACTTCGATCTGCTGGTGTGCGGTGGCGGCATCTATGGGGCGTGGACGGCTTACGACGCGGCGTTGCGCGGCCTGAGTGTCGCGATCGTGGAGCAAGACGATTGGGCGAATGCGACCTCTTCCGCATCCAGCAAACTGATTCACGGCGGCTTGCGCTATCTTGAAACTTACGATTTCAAGCTGGTCAGAAAAGCGCTCGCAGAGCGAAAGATGCTGCTGGAGATGGCACCGCATCGAGTCTGGCCGTTGCGCTTCGGTGTGCCGATTTACCGGGACAGCCGCATCGGCACGCTGCAATTGAAGGCCGGTTTGACCTTGTATGATTTTCTCGCAGGTTTTCCGGATTCGGATATGGCCCATCGCCACTTCAATCACGCCAGCTTTACTGAGCGCTTTCCCGCACTCGAAAGCTCCGGTCTGAAGGGCGGATTCACCTACGGCGATGCACAGACCGATGATGCGCGGCTGGTGCTGGAGCTGATCGCAGGTGCGATGGCTTCGGGCGCAGTATGCGTGAATTATTGCAAGCTGACCGGATTGATCGAAACAAACGGGCAGGTGCGCGGCGCGACGGTTCAGGACCAAATCAAAAATACAAACGCGCAGATACTTGCCCGGCAAATCGTCTATACCGCCGGCCAATGGACAAGCGCATCAGAGACTGGCCGCGACTGGTGCAGGTTATCCAAGGGCGTGCATCTGGTGATGCCCTGCACGGGAACCGAGGAGGCGCTGCTGTTGACGGCCAAGTCCGATGGCCGGGTGTTTTTCATTATCCCGTGGTATGGCATGACGCTGGTCGGCACCACCGATACGGACTACAGTGGTGATCTGGATCATGTCGTCATCAAGCCTGAAGAAGTCGCCTATTTGCTGGCTGAGGCCAATCACTATCTCAAGTCCGCGTGGACCGAAGCCGATATTGTTGGAAGCTATGCCGGGGTGCGCGTGATGAAGCACAGCGACCACGCCTCGCCGTCATCCGCCAGTCGCGACTGGGAATTGAAGACTGCGGGCAATGGGGTGCATTATTCGATCGGCGGAAAGCTCACATCGGCTCGCGAAGATGCGGCTTGCATCGTCGATGCGGTGTGCGCGCAACTGGGTGTCGATATGCCATGCGCCACCAAGTGCCGCCCGTTTCCGTGG
The DNA here is from genome assembly GCA_017880865.1 of Gallionella sp. GTDB lineage: Bacteria > Pseudomonadota > Gammaproteobacteria > Burkholderiales > Gallionellaceae > Gallionella. Next base: position 6,011 of record JADGRL010000046.1, on the reverse strand, counting down.
ACGCCAGAATCAGATTTTGCACAGTGGTCTGTGGATGCAAATGCGCAGGCAACTAGGTTCGGTATCGACCGGTCGTGTGCCAAGTGGCTGATCCGCCGCCACGGCAAGCGGGTCGACGAGGTGTGGCGCAGCATCAAAGTTGATTCGCGTTTGTCCGAGCGCATTACACCGACACTGCCGTTCATTTATGCGGATTTGCTGTTATGTGCGCGCGACGAGATGGCGGTGCATCTGGACGACCTGTTGCGCCGCCGGATGCCGCTGTTGATACTGGCGCAGCTCACTGATAATTCACTGCGCCGTATCGCTGAAACCGTTGCCGCGACGATGGGCTGGGATGAGGCCGCAATAAATCGCGAAGTCGAAGTCTGCCGCCAAAAATGAATATTTTATGGTCTTTCCTATCTGAAATCCGTTCAACCCTGCATGACGCACTCCAAAATTTACGCGATCGCGCTTGACCTCGGCACCACAACCATTAAGGCCGGCCTGCTGGATCGTGACGGTGAACTTGGCAATATCATTGCACGTCCTGCGCCTGAAATAATCGCCAAGGGCGGACGCTATGAAAGCGATGCGCTGGTCTATTCGGTGACTGCCGAGCAGGTGCTCAACGCATGTATCGCACTGGCAGGAGATTGCACGACGCTGGGCCTATGCAGCCAACGTTCGTCTTTTTTGATCTGGGAACAAGATACCGGCCTGCCGATCACACCGCTGATCTCATGGCAGGACAATCGCGGCGCATCGAGCTGCGAAGTTTTGCGGACGCACGAGCAAACTATCCGCAACCTTACCGGCCTGCCACTGACGCCCTATTACTTCGCGCCCAAACTGCGCGCAGTGTTGCAGGACAATCCGGGTTGGCTGGCACGGCTGGAACGCGGCGAGTTGCGGGCAGGCACGCTGGATACCTTTATGGTCTGGCGTTGGACCGCAGGAAAATATTTTATTACCGATGCGTCGATGGCGGCGCGCACACAGCTGATGGACATCCGGCAGCAGCACTGGTCGCCGCAACTGTGCGCGCTGTTCGGCATCCCGCCAAGCATACTGCCGGAGATAAAATCTTCCGCAGGCTTGAATCTGCAATTGAATAGCGGCCTGATCTTGCAAGCCAGTGTCGGAGACCAGTCCGCCGCACTGATCGCCAGCGTCAGCGAAAATCAGACCGAGGTTCTGGTCAATCTGGGCACAGGCTGTTTTGTCGTGCGCTATCTTTCCGATGCGATGTCTGCGACGGATGGTTATCTGCATACACTGGTGTATCAAGATCGCGAACAGCATGCTCATCTCGCGACCGAGGGTACGCTCAATTCCATCGCGGCTGCGCTTGCGCCGTATCCGGTGGGCGATTGTCGAATTGAAGATTTTGTACAGGAAGATATTTTCTGTGTGGCGGAACCCAGCGGCCTGGGGGCACCGTATTTTCGTGGCGATATTGGTATCCGGTTTTCGCGGCCGGTCGAACATTTATCGCAACGCCGCATCGCAGCCTTATTGCTGGAAGCCGTCATCTTCAGGGTGGCGAGGATACTGGAAGACTTTCACCGCGAGTGCGCGATCGAGCGGGTCTACCTTTCGGGCGGCTTGTCCGAACTGGTCTGTTTGCAACAGGGCATCGCGCTATGTGTGCCGTTTGAGGTGTATCACATGGCGCAGAGCGAATCCAGCCTGCAGGGTGCCGCGCTGCTTGCCGCCGGTAAATCTAACCACAAAAAAAGTACAGGAATATTAGTATCAGGCAACGCACCTGCATTGCAGCAAAAATATCAGCGCTGGAAGGCGTGGCTCGACGGCTTGCTGGCTTGATTGGCTTTCTGGTCATATGCTCCGCACATGCCGCCAGACTGAATCACGATAGCGAATGATGCCGTCCCAAGGATTGGATGGCAAGCACGGACGGAACACAGTAAAATCCAGCGCTTCGCTTAACCGCCTGACTGACTTCAAAACATGATCGAAATAACAGCAATTATTCTGCTGATCGCCTTCATTCTGATCGGACGTCTCACCAAGCCGAGACAACTGGAGAGGCCGGTGGTCATCGAGCGTGGCGGCAATTATCGGGTCACGCTGGCCCCCAGACTCAATCTGGCGATCAGCTTTGTCGAGCGCATCGCGCATCTTTTTCGCGCCCAGCCTGCATTGACTGGCGACAGCGCTACGCTGTGCTTGGCGGTGAGCGACCCTTCATTGAAGCGCTATGCCATCGATTATTATTTGCTTGCGATCACGCTGCGGAACGGCATGTTGTATTTTCAGGCGATGCAGCCGGTTTTAAATGGTGATAGCCACCGCAGGCAACTCGACGAATTCGCCCAAGAGGCCAACATGCCGCCAGCCAAGTTTCCTGATGCACGGCAGGACGAGTGCCTAATTACTGCTTCCGAACAAGCCGCAGCGGGTTGCGATATCGGCATCCGGCGGTTGCTTGAATGATCTTCGGCGAAATAATTATTGATGCATGATGATTTGCCACTTGAAATTTATCGGGCCGACCCCATCAACTTAACCACTCTTTGAAAACGTAACTTAAGGGATATTGTATGGCCGAGAATACCGTAACTAATCGCGAGACGATGGGGTTTCAAACAGAAGTCAAACAGCTTCTGCAATTGATGATCCATTCGCTGTATTCCAACCGCGATATTTTCCTGCGCGAGCTGGTCTCCAACGCGTCGGATGCCTGCGACAAATTGCGCTTCGAGGCATTGCACAATGCCTCGCTGTTCGAGAACGATTCCGAGTTGCAAATTCGTGTCAGCTACAACAAGGATGCCCGCACGCTGACGATCAGCGACAACGGCATCGGCATGAGCCGCGACGAGGTGATCAATAATCTGGGCACGATTGCGAAGTCGGGCACGCGGGACTTTTTTACCAAGCTGAGCGGCGATCAGCAGAAGGATGCGAATTTGATCGGCCAGTTCGGTGTCGGTTTTTATTCTGCCTTCATCGTGGCCGACAAGGTTGCTGTCACGACACGGCGTGCCGGAGAGCAGGCGGATCAGGGCGTGCATTGGGAATCGGACGGTGGCGGCGAGTTCACGATCGAGATGCTGGACAAGCCTGCACGCGGTACCGAGATCACCTTGCATTTGCGCGCCGATCAGGACGATTTACTAAGCGGCCACAAGATCCGTTCCATCATTCACAAATATTCCGATCACATCGTCCAGCCCATCGTGATGAAAAAAGAGGAGTGGAAGGAAGGCGGCCAGGTCATCACCGATGAAGATGAAACCGTCAACCAGGCTTCCGCGTTGTGGGCGCGCTCCAGGAATGATATTTCCGAGGACGAGTACAAGGCGTTCTACAAGCATGTCGGCCACGACTACGAAGACCCGCTGGCATGGTCGCACGCGCGCGTGGAAGGCCGTCAGGAATACACGCAGTTGCTCTATATCCCGGCGCGTGCGCCGTTTGACATGTGGGATCACAAGGCGCGCCATGGCATCAAGCTTTATGTGCGCCGCGTGTTCATCATGGACGATGCCGAACAACTGCTGCCGAATTATCTGCGCTTCGTGCGCGGCATCGTGGATTCGAGCGATCTGCCGTTGAACGTATCGCGCGAAATATTGCAGGAGTCGAAAGACATCGACGCGATGCGTTCGGGTTGTACCAAGAAGGTGCTCGGTCTGCTCGAAGAGTTGGCGACCAATGAAAAAGATAAATACACCAAATTCTGGGGCGAATTCGGTCAGGTGCTCAAAGAAGGCGCGGCGGAAGATTTCGCCAACAAGGAAAAGATCGCCGGTCTGTTGCGCTTCGCCTCGACCCATGCGGATAGCGATGCGGCGATCGTCTCGCTGGCCGATTACATCGCGCGCATGAAGGATGGGCAGGACAAGATTTATTACATCACCGCCGAGACTTTCAATGCCGCCAAGAACAGCCCGCATCTGGAAGTGTTCCGCAAGAAGGGCATCGAAGTGCTGTTGCTCTCGGATCGAGTGGACGAGTGGGTGACGAGCTCTGTGACCGAGTTCGATGGCAAGTCGCTGGTGTCTGTGGCTAAGGGCGGGCTGGATCTGGGCGATCTGGAAGACGAGGCCGAGAAACAAGAGCAGCAGAAGCAGGCCAGCGACCACAAGGAGCTGACCGAGAAGATCAAGAAGACGCTGGACAAACGCGTCAAGGAAGTCCGCGTGACGCACCGCCTTACCGATTCACCGGCCTGCTTGGTTTCCGACGAGCATGACATCGGCGGCAACATGGCGCGCATGCTCAAGGCCGCAGGTCAAAAGGCTCCAGCCACGCTGCCGATTCTGGAAATCAACCCGAATCACCCTGTAGTGATGCGCTTGAAGGAAGAGCAAAAGTATTTCGACGACTGGGCTGCTGTGTTGTTCGATCAGGCATTGCTGGCTGAGGGCGGACAACTCGATGACCCCGCCGGGTTCGTCAAGCGCGTCAATCATCTGATGCTGGAGATGCGCGGCTGATCGGTAGCGCCATCGCGGCAATGGAGATAGCAGGACAACTGGGGCCGGAAAATCCGGCTTTCTGCGCCCGACTAAATGGCAAGCTTCTAAATAGAAAGCTTGCGGTATGCCTGTTCCAGCCTGGCCGAGAATGATTCGCCTTGGATGTCGTTGCAATGAACCATGGTTACCGTCCAGTCACGGCGGTCATAACCGATCAGGTCGTTGAAGATGATTGCACCCGCCGTACCCGCATCATTATTCTCCCGCCGGATACCCATGCTGTCCAAAATTATCGGCGTTTGAACCAGGCGAAGATGTTGTTCCGGGTTCAGCAATACGGCCTCAAAGTCTTCGATGTAGTTGCCCAGTTCCAGCGAGCTGATGGTGGACTGCATGCTGTTCAGCAGCTTGGCCAGCTCTTGTTCCAGCGCGGTGCGGGTCAGGGCGTTAGCCGTGCGCAAACGGGCCATCAGCAAATCCTTGTCGTGCAATTGTGACTGTTTGTCCTGCTTGCGCAGTTCCACCCGCTTTTTTACCTTGACGACCAGACTGTCGAAAAAACTCCAGGCCACCTGATCCCTGGCCTGTTGCTCGCTGGGCGCAGGATTCTCGATGGTATGGCTGTTGAAAAAAACGGCTTGCTGAACCACGTCCCGCTGTATCGTCTGGCCGGACAGCTCCATCCCCACCACGGTCTTTTCATGGCGTCGCATACCCATCAACGCGTATAACTCATCGCTGGCGGGGAAGTCGCGCTGATAGTCCTGCAACGCCACGCTGGAACAGAGCGCCTCCATAACGGAATCCACCGCCGGAAACAGCGCGTGAACAAACGCATCACTGGCGTACGATTCCCGATTGACCACCACAGGTCCGGGCACTTTGGCTGCGAGGCTGTGGGCGTATTCCAGCGCGATGGCGACGGGTTTGCGGTAACTGTCTGGATAGCCGCTAATGAGCTTGAGCCGAGGCTCAACCCCGGCGACGGCCCGTTCGATGGCGGGCAGCAGCGCAGGGCTGTCCTGCTTTTTCTCATGACCGAATAAGTGTCCGAATACGCTCATTGCGTCTTTATCTCCGCCACACCATTAGATTTCGTTGCGCCATTAAATCAACGGGGGCAGTTTAACAGTTGGCGGTTTTTGATGTGTCGATGCGCGTCGGGCAAAGGGCCGTTTGCTCACGCTGACCCAGCTTTCCCCGTAAAAATACTCAGACCAGTATCACCTGTGCTAGAGTCCTCCCCGCTCGCACGATAAAACGGCCGCACATAAAAAAACGGCGCGGCGCAAAATCCAGAAAAACACGAACGCGTTGCCGAATATCCGCTCAGAGGGCGATATGAAGAGGCTTATTGTTTTGATGAATCCATGCCTGCTCGTATCTGCGAGCGGGTTTCCTGCACGGCAAACCAAAAAAAATCGCAGCCTAAATCGCTACAGGTCCGTTCGGAAATCGTGGCTTCCCCTTTTTTGTCTTTAGGGAATCTCTATAAATTGCCCTTCAAATTTTCGGAATCTGTCAGCCCGCTGATGTTGTGAAACGTTATTTCCAAGTGCAATCACGAACTGGCGGCGA
>JADGRL010000045.1 GCA_017880865.1 Gallionella sp. | reverse complement strand
ACCGCGCAACCGCGATAGTCGATGCCGTAGTCGGTGTTGTCGTAGCCGATGCGCTTGATGGTGTTGCGCGCCACGTGGATGTAGTCCACGTTCGCGGTAGTCGTGATCTCACCGGCCAGAACCACCAGTCCGGTGTTGGTCAATGTCTCTGCCGCAACACGCGCATACGGGTCTTGCGCTAGAATAGCGTCCAGAATGGCATCAGAAATCTGATCTGCCACTTTATCAGGATGACCTTCGGATACAGATTCGGACGTAAACAAGAAATCGCTCATGGCTCTCACTCAATCAAGTAAAAAATTATTGGCCCGCATTGTATCAAATAGTGCGCACTACCGCAGATGACCACTTTTTTCTTCATATTTATATTTTGGCTGCTAGCCAGTTTGCCGCTGCGTTGGTTGCACGTCATGGGCGCGTTGCTTGGCCGCCTCATATTTGCCACATCCAAAGACTATGCAGCACGCACTGAGGAAAACCTGCGACAGGCGCATCTGGCCACGGATGAGAAGCACTATGCCGTCCTGCTCAAGCAGTCCGTTGATGAGGCGGGCAAAGGCATCGTCGAATTGCCTTGGGTATGGGGCAGGCCGCTAGCACAAGTCTGCGCCACGGTGCAAAACTGCCAAGGCTGGGAACACATGGTGGCCGCGCAGGCCCGTGGCAAGGGCATTATTTTGCTCACACCTCACTGGGGCTGCTTTGAGGTAGTCGGACTCTATATCGGCCAACGTTTACCGCTGACCTGTTTGTACCGATCACCTCGTCAAGCCTGGCTGGAAAAAATCATGCGCGGCGGTCGTGAACGCGGCTTGGCGCACTTGGCCACGGCTGACATCAGCGGAGTTCGGGTACTGTTCAAAGCGCTCAAACGCGGCGAGGCGATAGGTTTGTTGCCCGACCAGGTGCCCAGCCAGGGCGAGGGAGAATGGGTAAATTTTTTCAATCGGCCCGCTTACACGATGACATTGAGCGGACGTCTTGCCCAGACCAGCGGAGCGACGGTGTTGCTGTCTTTCGCCGAACGTCTGCCGCGCGGTGCCGGATACAACCTGCGTTTCGAGCCGCTGGAGTTGGACTTTTCCAGACCCGTGCCGCAACAAATCAACGCGGCACTGGAGCGCGTGATCGCGATTTCACCGGCTCAATATTTATGGAGTTATAACCGCTACAAGGTGCCGAGCGGCGTGACGCCTCCAGACTCGGGCGGGGAACACTGATGCTGGTACGCCTGAGCGTTTTTATTTTGTGGTTGATCCACTTTCTGCCGTTTCGCGTCATCGTCGCCATGGGCAACGGTCTGGGCATACTACTTTATCCGCTGGCTAACGAACGTCGTCGGGTGGGCGAAATAAATTTAAAGCTTTGCTTCCCAGACATGGGCGATGCTGCGCGTGAGACGCTTTTGCGCGAGCACTTCAAGATGTTCTGTCGCGGCCTCCTCGAACGCACCATCCTGTGGTGGGCCAGCGGCGAATACATTTCCAGCCTGATCCGTGTCGAGGGCATCGAACATTTCGAAGCGATCAAAGACAAGCCCGCCATCCTGCTTACGCCGCATTTCGTCGGCATGGATGCCGGTGGACAGTGGATCGCGCAGCACACCGATACGGTGTGCATGTATGCCAACCAGAAAAATCCTTTCATGACCGAGCTGCTGCTCAAAAAACGCGCCCGCTTCCGCAACCAGCACCTCTATTCGCGCCAACAAGGACTGCGCCCGATTCTCAAGGGGATGCGCAAAGGCATGCCATTCATCTACCCGCCGGATCAGGATCAGGGCATCAAGGATGGCGCTTTCATTACGTTCTTCGGCGTGCCCGCCGCAACCATGACCTCGGTGCCGCGCATCGCGCAGATGGCTGGTGCGAAAGTCGTGCCCAGCATCACGCGCATGCTGCCCGGCGGCGAGGGTTATGTGCTGACCTTCTATCCCGCGTGGGAAAACTATCCGAGTGGTGATGACATCAAAGATGCGCGCCGCATGAACGAATTTCTCGAACAACGCATACTTGAAATGCCGGAACAATATTTCTGGCTGCACAAACGGTTCAAGACACGGCCCGAGGGCGAGAAAAGATTTTATTAAATCAAAACCCCTACGACGAACATTCGACATGAAATATCACGACCTGCGCGACTTCATCACCCAACTGGAAAAAATTGGCGAACTCAAGCGTGTCACTAAACCGGTTTCGCCGCATCTGGAGATGACGGAAATCTGCGACCGCGTACTTCGCGCGCAAGGTCCCGCAATCTTGTTTGAAAACCCAACCGGGCATACGATGCCCGTGCTCGCCAATCTGTTTGGCACGCCGCGCCGTGTGGCACTCGGCATGGGGCAAGAATCCACCGCCGCGTTGCGCGAGGTGGGCAAGCTGCTGGCTTACCTGAAGGAACCCGAACCGCCCAAGGGTTTGAAGGACGCCTGGGAAAAGTGGCCGGTATTGAAACAGGTGCTGAACATGTCGCCCAAAATTTTGTCCAGTGCGGCCTGTCAGGATGTGGTGTGGGAAGGCTGCGATGTGGATTTGAGTAAACTGCCGATCCAGACCTGCTGGCCCGGCGACGTTGCGCCGCTGATTACATGGGGCTTGGTGGTCACACGCGGACCTGCCAAGCCGCGCCAGAATCTCGGCATCTACCGCCAGCAGGTGATCGCGCCGAACAAAGTCATCATGCGTTGGCTGGCGCATCGCGGCGGTGCGCTGGATTTTCAAGACTGGCGCAAGGCGCATCCCGGTGAACCTTTCCCGGTCGCCGTGGTGATCGGAGCCGATCCAGCCACGATATTGGGCGCGGTCACGCCGGTACCGGATTCGCTTTCCGAATACCAGTTCGCCGGATTGTTGCGCGGCAGCAAGACCGAGCTGGTGAAATGTCTGGGCAGCGACTTGCAAGTTCCGGCAAGCGCCGAGATCGTTCTGGAAGGCGTGATCCATCCCGATGAAATGGCGCTGGAAGGCCCGTTCGGCGACCACACCGGCTATTACAACGAGCAGGATAAATTTCCGGTATTTACGATCGAGCGCATCACGATGCGCTCTAATCCGATCTACCACTCCACCTACACCGGCAAGCCGCCCGACGAACCGGCGATGCTGGGCGTGGCTCTGAACGAAGTGTTCGTGCCGCTGCTGCAAAAGCAATTCCCCGAGATCATCGATTTTTATCTGCCGCCTGAAGGCTGCTCGTATCGCATGGCGATCGTATCCATCAAGAAGCAATATGCAGGGCATGCCAAGCGCGTAATGTTCGGCATCTGGTCCTATTTGCGCCAGTTCATGTACACCAAATTCATTATCGTCGTGGACGACGACATCGACATACGCAACTGGCAGGAAGTGATCTGGGCGATCACCACCCGCGTCGATCCGGTGCGCGACACGCTGCTGGTGGACAATACGCCGATCGATTATCTGGATTTTGCCAGCCCGGTATCCGGGCTGGGCGGCAAGATGGGTCTGGACGCCACCAACAAATGGCCGGGCGAAACGCAGCGCGAATGGGGCACGCCGATTGTGATGGACGAAGCGGTGAAGCTGCGCGTGGATGCGATGTGGGGCGAGTTAGGGTTGTGATTTGTTGGTGCAATTAACAAAATGGGCGCACCCAACACTACGGCTGATTACGCCTTAATACTCACTAAACAATTTATTTATTTGCTCACCACCAACTTGGATAAATTCATATCAGTTCATTTGGACTATTGACGAACGCCATTTTTATATAGAGAATCGTAAATGCTCTGTTATCCTCACCGATAACAAAACATGAGCAGTTGAATTGTCCATCCTCGACTTCGAGGGTGATTTTTGATGTGATGTCTAAATTATGGGAGTTTTTAGAAAAATGAAGAAAATGACATTGGTAGTTTCAACGTTGGCGTTGGCTATGGCTGCTGGAAGCGCATCGGCAGCCACAGCGTCATCCGCAACGAACGGCCCTTCAGCAGGAAATTTTGGCATCAATGTTAGTTTAGCAAATGCAACAACACAGATGGGCACGCCAGCTGATTTTTTATTTAACGGACGGTATTTTATTACCAAGGATATGGCTATATTGGCGGGCTTTGGTTTGCAAATGGTTGATAACGGCGGGCCTGCCAATAGCAAGTCTACCAATATCGGACTCATGGGCGGCTTCAGGAAATATTTGAGGACGGATGAGTTGGCCCCCTTCATCGGTGGCAGACTTCAATATCTTTCTACAAGAAATCAAGCTACGGTCTCCGATGTAACCGACTTGTCCATTTTAGCTGAAGCGGGCGCGGAATATTATCTGGGCAAACAGTTCAGCCTCGAAGGTTCGGTGGGCGCAGGTTACGCTTCGCAGGAGTCCAAACTGGTCGTTGGAGGTACCTCAACAAAAGCCACCGGTTTGGGTACCGTCACGTATAACCTGAGCGCAAACTTCTACTTCTAAGCCTGGTTTGACTATTACCAAATAATTGGGTTGATCATTATCTGGCGAAGTTGTTTGGGTAATGAAGTTTGAAAATATAAGAAGCCGGGGTTATTTCAATCCCGGCTTCTTTATTTAATATCCAAAACTTTTACACAAGAGGGGCGCGATACCCATTCCATTCTAAAGAGCCAATAACATTGCGCTATTGATCGAGAAATGGAATTAATACCTCTTTTGCAACCACTCGATCAGCGCGTCTTGCGCGGGCTGCGCCAACGCGGCATTCGGGTGATTGACGATGAACACCACGACCCATTGTTTGCCGCTGTGCGCTTTCACATAGCCCGCCATGGATTTGACGCCTTCCAGCGTGCCGGTCTTGAGGTGCGCAAATCCGGCGATCTCGCTGTCCTTGAAACGTTTTTTCACCGTGCCATCCATGCCCAGTATCGGCAACGAGGCCTCCAGCTCGGCTGCAAACGGGCTGTGCGTCGCGCGTTGCAAAATCCCGGCTAAATGCTGCGCGCTGATGCGCTCCTTGCGTGACAGACCCGCGCCGTTTTCCAGCACCAGTTCGGGAAATTGAAGTTGTTGGGTCTTCAACCATTGCTGCATCGCCGCAGTGCTGCGCGCAATATTGGCTGGGGGCATATTTATTGCGGCGGCGCTGCGCGCTTCGGCAGCGACGGAATCTGAAACAGGCGAAACGCTACCAAGCAGGGCTGCATTGATATGATCAGCCTGCGCTTCAGGCAGGCTTGGCGTGCCCGACAATCCCGTATCCACCGTGTCCCCGCCTTCTTGCTCTGCAAGCAGCGGTGAACCGGTAAACTCCGGTGAGTTTGAAAAATCATCACGCAGGCCAGTGCTTTTTGTGAGCGGCATTCCGCTAAAACCCGGCGATAAATTTGTCGGGGCAGCTGTCCCCAGTGTCAGAAATAATTGCCGCGCCATCGTGTTGTTGCTGAATTTATTGATGTCGCGTATCACTTCCGACAACGGTGGCGATAGATATTTTGCAAACGGTGCCTGATCGGCAGGTGCTACCCCCAGACGCAGCTTGCCTTGCAGCGTGCCGCCGAGCTCTTGCCACAACGCGCCGAACACGGCGAGGAAATATTCGTCATGCGGCAACAGCGAAAAGTAATCATCCGCTTCGCCGCAGGTGGCGGGCATGCTGCCTTCCAGCACGATGTTGTGCCCGTCCAAATGCGCCTTGTAGGCATCGCCTCCGCCACAATGCAACTTCATGGAAGTGGTGACGCGATTGAGCAATGTGTAGCCTGCCAGCTGGGGTTCCAGCAGGGCCGTGGTCGCATGCTCATTCGGGATCAGATGCAAATGCAGCGCATTAAAATTCAGCAGCAATGCGCTGGTGCCGACGTTATATGCGCGAGTCGGATCATGGTCGAATTCCGCCGAATCCTGGCTGACAGCCTCGAAGAAGCTGCGATCGAGCACGATGTCACCGCGTATCTCGCGCAGCCCGCGCTGGCGTAATTCGCGCAGCCACATCCAGAATTGCTCGACGGTCAGCTTCGGATCGCCATAGCCCTTGAACACCAGATCGCCCTGCAACACGCCATTTTCCAGCTTGCCGTTGAGATACGCCTCTGTCTTCCAGCGATAGGCCGGGCCCAGCGTTTCCAGTGCGGCGAAGGTGGTGAGCAGCTTCATCGTGGAAGCCGGGTTCATCGCCCGTTCGGCATTCAGACTGATGATGGGCGTGGACTCATACGTCTCCTGCACCACGATGCTAACGCTGGACAAGGGAATATGCGCACGCTTGAGCGCCGCACTGACAGGCTCCGGCAACGTGTTGGCAAACACATTGACCGTGAGCAGGTTGAAGAAAAACAAACCAAACAAAAAATTTCGCATGGTCCTTAACTCAGTTGGTTGACGATGTGCGAGGTACGACTTACCAGCAAATCAATTTCTGATTCGCTGATTATATAGGGCGGCATGAAATAGATCGTGTTGCCGATGGGGCGCAACAATAATTCGTTTTTCAGCGCAAGCGAAAAGCATTGCTGGGCAAAATCGCGCCGCAGTGTTTCCACTTCAAAAGCCCAAATCATGCCGGTGTTGCGCCAGTTACGTACCGCGCGATGCTCGCGCAACGGCGTTGCAATTTTGTTCAGATATGCCGCCTTGTTGCGGTTAACGCCGAGCACATTATCCTGCGCAAATATATCCAGTGTCGCGAGCGCCGCCCGACAGGCCAGCGGATTGCCGGTATAGGAATGCGAATGCAAAAAACCGCTTTTCATATCATCTTCGTAAAATGCCTGATAAATCTCGTCACGCGTCATCACCACCGACAGCGGCAGGTAACCACCCGTTATGCCCTTCGATAGACATAAAAAGTCCGGAGTAATTCCCTTGTTTTCATTCTCTACTCCATCCTCAGAGAGAAATGATGCTTGCTCGCAGGCGAACATCGTGCCGGTCCGGCCCATACCGACGGCGATTTCATCCGCGATCAAATGCACGTCATATGCAGTGCAAAGCTGCCGCGCGCGCTGCAGATAGATCGGGTGGTACATCGCCATGCCCGCAGCACCCTGCACCAGCGGTTCGATGATGAAAGCGGCCAGTTGCGCATGATGCCGCTGCAAATGTTGCTCCAGCGCATCCGCGCAACGCAGCGCATAAGCCTCGGCACTTTCGCCTGCGGCGGCTTTGCGCCAGTCAGGACTTGGCACAGTAGCCTGTTGCCGAACCAGCGCGCCGTAAGCGTCGCGAAACAGCGCGACATCCGTCACCGACAATGCACCCAGCGTTTCGCCGTGATAACTATTTTCCAGGCTGATGAATTGCGTCTTGTCGGCTTTGCCGCTGTTGCGCCAGTAATGCGCACTCATTTTTAATGCAATTTCGGTGGCCGATGCGCCATCCGAAGCATAAAAACAATGTCCCAGCCCTTTTGGTGCAAGTTCGCGCAAACGTTCTGAAAGCTGCACCACCGGTTCGTGGGTAAATCCGGCCAGCATTACATGTTCCAGCTTCCCGAGCTGGTCGGTTATCGCGGCATTGATGCGAGGATTGCAATGCCCGAACAGATTCACCCACCAGGAACTGACCGCGTCCAGATAGCGTTTTTTGTCGTAATCGTACAGCCAGACGCCGCTTCCCCGCGCAATCGGTAGCAGCGGAAAATGCTCGTAATGCTTCATCTGCGAACAGGGATGCCACACGGCAGCGAGGCTGCGGGCAAGGAGAGCGGTATTTTCGATTGAGTGAGCTATATTGGACATGGTTGAAATCATAACGGGTTTTGCCATAACTTGCGCCGCACACAGGATTTATTGGGTTATTCCGAGTCGGATATGCTTAACTTTATTTTGCGGATTGTCCTATCTGTGGCATCCTTAACACTTCGAATGATTGCGGTCAGAAAGAAATAGTAATGAAATGTGTCGATGATTTCCGTTTGCGCTTTGGCAAGCGAGAGCTGGTGCCAATTATAATCGGTGGAATGGGCGTGGATATTTCTACCGCCGAATTGGCATTGGAAGCTGCCCGCTTGGGCGGGATCGGTCATATTTCCGACGCGATGCTGCCGACTGTGACTGATCGCCGCTACAAAACAAAATTTGTCAGCGCCAAACAAAAACAATACAAGCTGAATATCGAGAAAGCCGACAAGTCGATTGTGCAATTCGATCTGGCGCAGGTAGCCGAGGCGACCCGTTTACACGTCAGCAAGACCATGGAAGCCAAGCGCGGTGACGGCATGATCTTCGTCAACTGCATGGAAAAACTCACGATGAACGCGCCACGCGAAACTTTGCGTACGCGTCTGCTGACCGCGCTGGACGAAGGCATCGATGGCATCACGCTGGCGGCCGGGTTGCATCTCGGCTCGTTCGCGCTGATGGAAGATCATCCGCGCTTTCACGATGCCAAACTCGGTATCATCGTCTCATCGCTACGCGCCTTGCAACTTTTCTTGCGCAAGAATGCCAAGCTGAATCGGCTACCCGATTTTATCGTCGTGGAAGGACCGTTGGCAGGCGGGCATCTGGGCTTTGGTCTGGATTGGGCACAATATGATTTGCGCACCATCGTCACCGAAATACAGCAACATCTATTGTCTGAAAAACTGGATATCCCGGTGATTCCTGCGGGTGGCATATTTACCGGCACTGACGCGGTAAGCTACCTTGAAACCGGTTCTGCTGCGGTACAAGTGGCAACTCGCTTTACCGTTGCCAAAGAATGCGGCATTCCGGAAAAAGTTCAGCAGGAATACTTCAAGGCCAGCGAGCAGGACATCGAAGTCAATATGATTTCACCGACCGGCTATCCGATGCGCATGCTGAAGAGCTGCCCGGCGATCGGTTCCGGCATACGCCCGAACTGCGAGGCTTTTGGGTATCTGCTCGACGCAAATGGAAGCTGCGCTTACATCGATGCGTACAACCGCGAGGTGGCGTTGCATCCCGATGCCAAGAAAATTGCTGTCTTGGACAAGACTTGCCTGTGCACCCATATGCGCAACTATGATTGCTGGACTTGCGGGCATTACACTTATCGTCTCAAAGACACGTCGCACCGCAATGCCGATGGCACTTATCAGATACTGACTGCCGAGCATATTTTTAAAGACTATCAGTTCAGTACCGATAACAAGGTCGCCCTTCCCCCGCTCAACCCCTGAAATTAAAATAAACTTTCACCCTGCCCTTGAAATCGGGCAGGTTCGCCCCTATTATTAGCACTCGCAAGCGGAGAGTGCTAACCAGCGGCTTATCTGGTGTCGTTTTCCAGATTAGCCGATTGGCTATGTGAAACTAAACTTCGCGTCCACATTTTTTAACCCCTTGTTTTAGGAGACATCAGTATGAAAATTCGTCCTTTGAACGATCGCGTCATCGTTAAACGCATGGAAGAAGAACGTAAAACCGCATCCGGCATTGTTATTCCGGATGCCGCCACTGAAAAGCCGGATCAAGGCGAAATCATCGCCGTGGGTAAAGGCAAAGTTGGCGACGACGGCAAATTGCAGGCCATGAGCGTCAAAGTGGGCGACCGCGTGCTGTTTGGCAAATATTCCGGGCAAGCCTTCAAGATGGATGGTCAGGAACTGCTGACTATGCGCGAAGACGACATCATCGGCGTAGTCGAAGCCTAAGCTCTTAACAACTTTCAGGAGATAAAAACATGGCAGCAAAAGACGTAAAATTCCACGACGCCGCACGCAGCAAAATGGTGATCGGCGTGAACATTCTGGCCGACGCGGTCAAGGTCACTCTCGGTCCTAAAGGCCGCAATGTCGTATTGGATCGCTCCTACGGCGCACCGACCATCACCAAGGACGGCGTATCAGTTGCCAAGGAAATCGAACTGAAAGACAAGTTCGAAAACATGGGCGCGCAAATGGTCAAGGAAGTAGCAAGCAAGACTTCCGATGTAGCCGGTGACGGCACCACGACTGCGACCGTCTTGGCGCAATCCATCGTGCAAGAAGGCATGAAGTTCGTTGCTGCCGGCATGAACCCGATGGATCTGAAGCGCGGCATCGACAAGGCAGTTATCGCTGCGGTCGAAGAGCTGAAGAAACTTTCCAAGCCATGCACCACCAGCAAGGAAATCGCACAAGTCGGCAGCATTTCCGCCAACTCTGACACCGTGATCGGCGAGAAGATCGCTGCTGCGATGGAAAAAGTCGGCAAAGAAGGCGTCATCACGATTGAAGACGGCACCGGTCTGGAAGACGAGCTGGACATCGTTGAAGGTATGCAGTTTGATCGCGGTTACCTGTCTCCTTACTTCATCAACAACCAGGATCGTCAACTGGCATTGATGGAAAATCCATACATCCTGTTGCACGACAAGAAAATCTCGAACATCCGTGACCTGCTGCCCGTACTGGAACAGATTGCCAAGTCCGGTCGTCCGTTGCTGATCATCGCCGAAGACGTGGACGGTGAAGCGCTGGCCACACTGGTCGTGAACAATATTCGCGGCATCCTGAAGACCGTTGCCGTCAAGGCACCTGGTTTCGGCGACCGTCGTAAAGCCATGCTGGAAGACATCGCTACCTTGACTGGCGGCACCGTCATCGCCGAAGAAGTCGGCCTGTCTCTGGAGAAAGCAACGCTGGCCGAGTTGGGCCAAGCCAAGCGCATCGAAGTGGGCAAGGACAACACCATCATCATCGATGGCGCAGGCAAAGAAGAAGCGATCAAGGCGCGTATCGGCCAGATCAACAAGCAAGCCGAAGAGTCCACCAGTGACTACGACAAAGAAAAGCTGCAAGAGCGCAAAGCCAAATTGGCTGGCGGTGTAGCGGTGATCAAAGTCGGCGCGGCCACTGAAGTGGAAATGAAAGAAAAGAAGGCGCGCGTGGAAGATGCATTGCACGCAACCCGTGCTGCCGTTGAAGAAGGCATTGTCCCTGGCGGCGGCGTAGCACTGCTGCGCGCCAAGGTTGCAGTAGCAAAACTCAAAGGCGACAACCATGACCAGGACGCGGGCATCACCATCGTGTTGCGCGCCATGGAAGCTCCGCTGCGCGCGATCGTGCAGAATGCCGGTGACGAGCCGTCTGTAGTTGTAAACAAAGTGCTGGAAGGCAAGAGCAACAACTTTGGTTACAACGCGGCCTCCAGCGAATATGGCGACATGCTGGCGATGGGTGTGGTTGATCCAACCAAGGTGACGCGCGTTGCATTGCAAAATGCGGCCTCTATCGCCGGCTTGATGCTGACCACTGCTTGCATGGTGGCGGAACTGCCGGAAGACAAACCAGCTGCAGGTGGCATGGGCGGCGGAATGGGCGGCATGGAAGGCATGATGTAATTATTTTCTGCTTGTTTTGCAGAAATACGACAAACCCCGCTTCGGCGGGGTTTGTTATTTGGCGCGGTACCGGTATAATGCGCGGCTTCCGAAGCTGGCTGGTTTAATTGGTTGACGGAGAAATGCAGCAACAATGGCCTGGTAGCTCAGTCGGTAGAGCAGAGGATTGAAAATCCTTGTGTCGGTGGTTCGATTCCGCCCCGGGCCACCAAACAAACAATGACTTAGGTGTAATAGCCTAGGTCATTTTTCTTTGGTGGGGCACTAGCGGGACATTGGTAATGCAAACATGTCATATGTTTGCTCGATGATTCGCCTTGGAGGTGCGTGAAACTGGCATCTCTGAAGACAAACTGTCCCGCAAGTGTCCTTTGATAAATGTAAAATTGATTAACACCTTATTAACAGCTACATGGACTGTTGTTAGGTAGGATTTATAATCCTGTGTTGCATTGTCTTTGCTTTACTGTAGAGTGTTCGCAAGTATTTGGATTCACTCTAAGGGGCAAATCATGGCATCTATTGAAAAGCGCAAACTCGATGACGGCACGACCAGTTACAGGGTGAAGGTGCGCCTAAAAGGATACCCACCGGAAAGCGCGACATTTGAACGGCTGACAGATGCGCGAGAGTGGGTGAAGAAAACCGAGGCCGACATGAAAGCACGCCGTCACTTTGGGGAAAGCAAACGCCACACGCTGAATGAACTGATTGATTCTTACGAAAAGAGCACGAAGCATAAAGAGTTGAAATCAGGAAAAGAGATGCGGGCGCGGCTTGACTGGTGGCGCAAGCAATATGGTGAAAAGTTGCTGCAGGAAATTACCCCGGCAGTAGTTGCTCAGGGGAGGGACGCGCTAACAAAAGAATACCTGACGGTACGCAGACGCGACGATGATGGCAAAGTGTCACGCATCCCCCTTGATAAAAAGCGCAGTGGTGCAACAACGAATCGCTTCCTTGCAGCACTATCGAGTGTCTGTACTTATGGTGTGAAGGAATTGGGTTGGCTTGAGCATAACCCCGTTGAGCGCGTGAGCAAGTCAAAAGAAAACAAAGGTCGGGTGCGCTATCTTGATGATGACGAACTGCCACGCTTTCTCGCCGCCTGCCGCAAGCATGACGACCTTTATCTTGCCGTACTGCTATCGCTTACCACAGGCGGAAGGCAGGCAGAGATTATGAGTTTGCGCTGGGGACAGATAGACCTCAAAACGGGACGCGCAACGCTTAAGGCTGGCTCAACCAAGAATGATGACGCACGAGTATTGTCGCTGGTGGGCGAAGCCTTCACGCTGCTACAGGGACGCGCCAAGGTGCGCAGCCTGACCGATGACCGGATTTTCCCAGCCACTCACAAGGCAAAACAATCAGCCTTCATAAGCCTGCGAACCCCATTCATTGCCGCGTTAAAAGAAGCTGAAATAACGAACTTCCATTGGCACGATCTACGCCATACCTGCGCGTCCTATTTGATGATGAATGGCGTATCGCCGCTGGAAATATCGAAGGTGCTCGGACACCGGACCATGGCAATGGTGAGCCGATATACCCATCTCGCCCCATCACGAGTGTCAGACATAGGCAACGCACTGGCACAGAAACTGGGGGTGGCGTAATGATTATGTTCTCCGAATTTGTCGATACAAACCAAGCAGATCGTTGTGACTCAGGATACATTCTGCTGTATCCATTGTTAAACTTGTACTGGGAGAAGCAGTTAACTGAAATGCCCCAAACATTGCGGCTTAGAGTGAAAAGGACAATACCTGGCTGGGATAAAACTGAGGGCTCATATCCGAATGCGCATAACGCCGGGCAGCTTACTATTCGGCAAAAGCGTGTCCGATCACATGACATAAAGCGAGACCCTACTCAAGAATGGAAAACATATATTGCGCTTGAGGGATATATCAGAGGTGGTTATTCACCAACGGAATACCCTTTGGTTGAATATGAGCCTGATGGTAATGGCTTCCTGCGCAGTCAATTAGCAGACCGGATTGATGAGACAAATAATAATGGCCGAACATCTGTTGCTGTTGCACTGCGTGACGATGTTGTCTTGCCGCTCGAAATAATTTGTCGTGAGGTTGGTATCCACTGGCCGAACCCAGAACCGCGTCTATGGGAAGCCCTCTGCAAGTTCGACGTGATGACGTTGCCTAGTCTGAAGCGAAAAGCAAAAGAAGAAAATAACGATCAGCTAGTTATTGAGCTGGAATATGTTTCCACCTATATCTATAGAATTCTCAATCTAGACCGCGATCGTATGGATGAGCGAATTGAGTCTGAATTGAAAGCCAACGCTGCGGCGCAAGCCATATCCGCTCCTGCAAAATCAGAGTGGAAAATCAACACGATAATTCGAACTGTGCATAGCTTAGCAAAATATGAAAAACGCTACCCAGTGGGAAATCAGCAAGATGACGCCATCTTGAAATGGCTGTGTGAGAATGGATATGACCCCCTTAAATTGCCTGAAGGTGAAAATGGCAAAGCAGGACTTAGAAAGTCTTGTGGTGATGCGGTTTGCATCAAGAAAGATGGTTTATTCAATTCGCGAAAAATATTCTTTACAGCTTGGGATAGGGTTCGCGCCAATGGCGGCACAAAAAAGATCGAAAAATAACAATCAAGCTGCCACCCTCCCCTAAAATCAGGGGGGGTGGCAGGTTGCGGGGAGGGTTGGTCTGAAAAGTAAAGTGCGAACACTGCAAAATTGGCAGTGTTAAGAAGGAACGCACAAAATGACTAATGAACTTCAACAGGCAGTTATTAACCGATTGGTTACTGCAAACAATCTACCCAATCTTTCAACCATCAAAAATCTATCTAGTTGCTTTCCTTTGCTGGAATTATCCATCGCCGCAATTCACGGGCATATTTTTAAATCTGCAGACCGGTTCGATTCGAGAGGCAGAAAAATCCCAGGTAACGGCCTAGCTGCGACTGGCGCAATTATCCGGCGCGGACGAAAAATCTTGATCGATGTGGACAAGTACGCAGTGTGGCTATCTTCAGGAAGGGAGATTTGATCATGCGCTTCAAAAAAACAACTGACGAACTTAGAAAATCCATCCGCTATGAAGTGCGCATGACCGAAAAAGATGCAGCGAAAATTCATCACTCAGCCAGCATCCGACAAATGTCCATTGCTGAATTCATGCGCCGAGCCGCTCTGGGCCGACGAGCCGATGTTCGCTACGAGACAGAAATCGTTCTTGCATTGAGAGATGTCGTGATGGTTATTCGCGCCCTGCACGCCAACTTTGTCGATCAAAAAATACCGCCTCCCGAAGCATTGTTACGTCCCGTGATCAGTGAGGCGATTAATGCCATGCTACGTATACAAAAGTAACCAAAGTAGATTATTTACACGAAGTGCAATGAACGTGGTTCATTGCACCAGTTACATTTGAACCATCAGGGAGCTAATCATGGACAAATCAAATCCATCAGACACAAAAGTTATTAAAGTAAAGGTTGCGCGCCCAGCGCATTTGCACAGAATGAGCGCTGCTGATGTGGCTCGTGCGCGGGGAGTTCTTGATTTGGCGTGTCTTGTATTAGAGCCGGAGGATCGGACTCAGCGGCAGGAATTCAGCATGCTGCTGCCTAAAATATACATATTGCGAGAAATGAATGGATATACGTTTAAGCAAATTACAGCTCTTCTGATAAAGATCGGGATTAAACTGAAAGAATCATCCGTGCGCGTGTATTACGCACAGATGCTCCCGAATCGGGAAGATGAGTGCATCCATAACATGGCCGAACATATTCGGCTATATGATTCCCTGATGGAAAAAATAAAGGCCGCTGAAATTGCAGAAAGAGGAGAAACAGCTTTTGAAATTATGAAAAAAAATCTGCTTCAAAAGGATTTATAACTCCAAGCGCCATCGCAGCACCGATTGAAGTAATTACCGCTGCCCTGAAAAAGGTGACAACATTAAAAATTCATAATTATTTCAATGCAACTGCTGATGCATCTTGGTGGTTGCGTTTTGAATGGCGGCTTACGGGCGATGATTTTGGTGTCTTCAAGGTTCGGATCGTGTCGATAGTGTGAGTTGGCCAACGGCAGCTTGTATGGTTGGGCGAATTTTTTAATCCCAGCGGCAGCTTTGTGGCGGGCAGTTTGTGGTGATGAATGAGTACTCTGTGCCATAAGCGGTTATAGAAAGTGGGACGTGCGAAGGACTGCTTTGCTATAAAGCGGTCAGTGGCTTAAGCGTTTGCTGATAGACAAGTTGCATGGCAAATTTCTGCCGGCCGCGACTGTCCGCTTCAGGGAAGTCCACTTGGCACACCACTCGTTTCTGCAGCAAATTTTGTTCGCATCTTAAATTAAATAGGATAATTGCAAAATATACCTGTTGTAGTATAATTCGCGCATGATCAACAAAGAAAAACCACTCGAATGGATAGGGAGTAGTCACAAGGATTTGATGGCATTGCCTATGGATGTCCGGCGATTCTTTGGTTATGCACTATCACTTGCTCAAGCTGGCGATCAACATGATGCGGCGAAAGTCCTTAAGGGATTTCATGGTGCAGGCGTGGTTGAGGTTGTTGAAGATGATGCCGGTGGCACATATCGCGCCGTCTACACGGTGAAGTTCAAGGAAGCTGTGTTCGTTCTGCACTGCTTTCAGAAGAAGAGCAAGCGTGGTATTGCCACGCCGACAGAAGACATGGACATCATTCACTCTAGGCTGAAAGTTGCCGAGGCGTTTGCAAAGGAGTTACGAAATGAAAAAAAGGCTCATTGATGGTATTGAGGTGCAGCGCAGTTCTGGCAACGTGTTTGCCGATCTTGACCTGCCTGACGCGGAAAAACTCAAAATAAAAACGGGCTTGGTTGTCGAGATCAGAAAGGCTATGCGCCGCCTTGGGCTGACTCAACAAGAGGCTGCCAAGCGCATGGGGATCACTCAACCAAAGGTGTCTGATATGATGCGGGGCGACTTCTCAAATTTATCAGAGCGCAAGCTTATGGACTGTTTGAATCGGCTCGGTTATGACATTGAGATCAAGGTCAAGCCAGCTTCTGAGCCTGTTGGACACCTGATGCTGGCCGTCGCTTGATAGTTCGCCATATGCATATATGGTGCGTGCATCGTAACGGTTCTGCATAACACGATCCTGAACCATGGTTAGTTACGTATGGGATTGATGGCTGATCACGATCCGTTGGTCGCTTTGCGAGCAGAAATTGCCAGGCTTGTCGCATTGCTTGATGCGCATGGAATTGAATGGCGTCTACAACCAGAGCCAGCGCCACTGGCTTCCGTAGATTCTGAACCCTCAAAATTCAGCACGGATCAAAAAGTGGCACTCTTTCGTCGCTTGTTCCGAGGGCGCACTGATGTATATCCGATTCGATGGGAAAGCCAGTCAACCGGCAAGACGGGTTACGTCCCTGCCTGCGCCAACGAATGGCTTGCGGGGGTTTGCCAAAAACCGCGTATCAAGTGCTCTGATTGCAGCAATCGTCTGCTCATCCCTCTGTCGGATGAGGTCATTTATGCTCACCTCGCAGGAAAGCGCACAATCGGTGTTTATCCACTTCTGACAGACGACACCTGTCATTTCTTGGCCGTCGATTTCGATGAGGCAGAATGGAAAGAGGATGCACTGGCCTTTGTCCAGTCGTGTCACGAATTGGGCGTATCGGTTGCACTCGAAATTTCCCGCTCAGGTAACGGTGCGCACACATGGATTTTCTTTTCTGGTAGTGTGTCGGCCCGTGATGCCCGGCGGCTGGGCACCGCTATCATCAGCCATACCTGCGCTCGAACCCGACAACTCAAGCTCGAATCCTATGACCGGCTTTTCCCCAATCAGGACTCGATGCCCAAGGGCGGCTTCGGCAACCTGATTGCTTTGCCCTTGCAGAAGAAACCTCGTGAGAACGGTTGCAGTGTGTTCGTGGATACAGCCTTGCGCCCTTATCCCGATCAGTGGGCTTTCCTGGATTCTATCCAGCCGATGCCTGCGCACGACATTGAACCGACCATCCTGCGCGCTACAGGCAGCGTGCATCCGTTGGACGTGACCTTCATTGATGATGAGGATCTCAAGGAGCCGTGGAAGCGATCTGCACCGGCATCGGCCAAGAAACTGACTGGTGTCATGCCAAAATCGCTCACGGTGACGCTAGCCAATCTCATCTACTTCGAGAAAGAACAACTGCCACAAGCATTGGCCAACCGCCTGATCAGACTCGCCGCGTTTCAGAATCCAGAATTCTACAAGGCGCAGGCAATGCGAATGTCAGTCTGGGACAAGCCGCGTGTGATTGGCTGCGCAGAAAACTACCCGAACCACATCGCGCTTCCACGCGGCTGCCTGGATGCCGCACAGGATTTGCTGCGAGATAACGGAATCCGCTGCGATCTGTGTGATGAAAGATACGATGGTGAAGCCATCGACGTTGCTTTTTCGGGAACACTCCGCATCGATCAGGAAACAGCCGTAGCCGCGATGTTGCACTACGATGTCGGCGTACTGTGCGCACCGACGGCCTTCGGGAAAACTGTGACCGCTGCCGCGATGATTGCCGAGCGTGGCATCAACACCCTTGTGCTGGTGCATCGTACCGAACTACTCAAGCAATGGCAGGAACGTTTGCAATCGTTCCTCGGTGTCGGAAAAGGGGTCGTAGGAACCATCGGCGGCGGCAAGGCCAAGCCGACCGGCAAGATCGACATCGCGGTGATGCAATCTGTGTCGCGTCAGGGGGAGGTCAATCCGCTGGTAGAAAACTACGGTCACGTCATTGTCGATGAATGCCATCACGTCGGGGCAGTATCGTTCGATGCGATCCTGAAGCGGGTCAAAGCGAAATACGTGCTCGGTCTGACCGCTACCCCGATCCGCCGCGATGGTCAGCAGCCGATCATATTCATGCAGTGCGGGCCAATTCGTTATACGGCGGCCAAGCCAGCCAGTGCGCCGCACGATTTGGAAGTCGTTCCGCAACTACTGCACAAACGAATTGATCTGCCGCAGGATGGCGGAATTCAGGATGTATTCCGCCATATTGCCAACGACACTGAGCGTACTGCGGCGATTGCTGCTCAAATCGTGAGTTCGTTCGCCCAAGGCCGGAAGGTGCTCGTGCTGACCGAGCGCACCGAACATCTGGGTGCCATTCAAGCCGCATTGGACGGAAAGATACCTTTGCTTTTCGTGTTGCATGGCCGGATGTCGAAAAAGCTGCGCACCACGTTAATTACCGAACTCAACGCGCTGTCACCTGATGAACCTCGTGTCTTGCTCGCCACCGGGAAATTGGTTGGCGAGGGCTTTGATCACCCGCCACTCGACACCCTAGTGCTGGCAATGCCGATTTCATGGACGGGGACGCTACAGCAGTACGCAGGACGTTTGCACCGCGAACACGCGACTAAAACCGATGTGCGGGTGATTGACTTTGTGGATACAGGTCATCCCGCGCTGCTGCGAATGTGGGACAAACGCCAACGCGGGTATCGGGCGATGGGATACAAAATTCAGGAATAATCCGCACATTCCTGTGTCTTGGCCAATGTTATCGAGCGAAAAATCATAGCTGATCGGCTGGTTTGGTTACCTAGTAACAGTCGATGAAGAATAAAGTCAGTGTTTCATGTTGGCTGAGCTAGAGACGTTAGCGAGTAAAATGTTGATTGGTTGGTAGCCGGCTAAAATTGCGCCTTCACCACTGGCTGCTTTGCGGCGTCTAATATGACCAAATGAAGTTCGGCAACGGGTCGTCAAGAGACCTTTTGCATCACAAATTTCCATCAATTGAGGGGCTAGTACCTGACCTGAAGCGGTCGCTCAGATGCCCCGCCTTGAAGGTCGGCTGTGTGTCGTTACCGGATCGTCACGAAGTGCAGGTATTGGGCAATGAAAATTTTCTGGCTGAATTAAATTTTGGTTGCCAGAAAGCAGATGCCGGCCACCATCTCCTTACGACACAAATCAGCCCCTCAAGGTGGAACATCGGAGCGACTGCTTTACTGCTGAAAGCAGACTTTCAATCTGAAGGCAATTTGTGAGCTTGACTGACTCCTGCTAACCCAATTGCGGACATATAGATTTTCAGAAAGCGGACAACCGTCAACGCGTATTATTTTCAGTAATCATAATAAACGTGCCTTCTGAAAAGCATTGTCGCAACGTTTCATGACTTCACTTTTACTACTCGTATCATTGAAATATGAAACCGTATCACTCGAAAGTAATCTATCGACAAAATAATAACGTTTGAATATCTTGTAGGTAGCCCCCTGATCAGAAGACACAAATCCGTAATCAGTCCTATTGCAAAATATTGCGTCCCCAAGATCGACCGACTTTGGGTTCAAATCTTCAAATAGTTGCCCAAACCCAAACAGCAAAACGAAGGGAACTCCACCAATAATTAAGAGCCACTTAACGGACATCCCTAGATATCGCAGTTTGAGTTCGCATGTAAAGCCAATTAAAACACCCAAGCTTACAAATGCCATTATGATGGCAATGGCATTGCCAAGTTCGAACGAGAACGATATTCCGAATATTTTTGATAACACCACAAAAATAACTATCCAGCTAAAATTCAAATGCCATTTAGCCGAATCAGCTATTTCTTGAGAATATTTTTCTTTAATTTTTCTCAGATACAGAATAAGAAAAGGTGATGCGATAACAATTAACCAAGGAATCCCAAAAACATCAATAATCAATATGACCCAGACCAGTCTTTCGGCTCGATCTGTATTAAAGCCCGCACCAACAATTAAAAGAAATGCGGTAATGATTGGCAAAAAAACTATAAATGCAATTTTCATCGAGGCATTTTCAATAGATTTTTAGAATACGTAGAATGTCCGCAACCCAAAGCGAACGCCAAGATTTCACTCATTAACAACTAACCTGATAGTAGGGTCAGGAGGGCTTAGCGCAGACTTTAAACCCAAATATTGGTTTTTTTGTTTTTGGTACACTGATATCGTGATGGGTGCACCTTTAGTCGTTTTTATTCCTTCACTCAGCACCATTTGCAAAACATCGGAAATAATCTCACGATCCTGAATGCCATATAGATTTAAGTAAACTCGATCACCACTTTCACCATATAGGACTTCCTTTTTCTGGCAGTCATTAAGGGTTAAGCAAAATTTCTTTTGTATTAACACCTCATAGATTTTAGCTCCTAGTGCATGTCCTTCCTTTTCATATCGCTCTCCTCCTGCAAATGAGATTGGATAATTCAAGAACATAACAATAAAGACGAATGACTGTAGTCGCTTCATTTTCCCCCCAGAGCCAATGCATGATTTTAGCGAATTCGAGACGGGCTCCACGTCTGTTTTTGGCCGGGAAGCGACCTTCAGGCATTCTACTCGCCAATGCCCACTTTGCTACCGATAGCAGTCGTGCAATTTCAGATAGATGAAGTTCCGCAGATGGCACGATGCCGCCCTTCATGTCCCGCAATATAAAGCACTAAAGCGGTCAGTGACGAAAAATATTTGCAACGCCGCGAAGCGGTCGCTGGTCAAGTATCGCAATCGACACATTGCTGCCCTTGCCGACTGTCAGCTATCCGGCAAACAATTTAACGGGACTAATTTCTCCAAAAAACCCAATACGGATAAACAGCCCTTTAATTTTGCTTCCCTAACGCGGACGCACGCTGATTACAGCAATGTGCCCTTGACCGACATGGCGAATTCCAGCAAGCAGACATCGTGAACGCAATGTTCACGATCATCCGGATTTATCTGTGCCCCGCGAGCAGTTGTACCATTTGGCTATTCCTCATATTTTGCGCAGTATCCTGAGCAGTGTAGCCGCTCTCCGACTTGAGTGTGGCCTTGGCGCCCCCATCCAGCAGCGCCCGGGCGGCTTCCACATTGCCGGAAGCGGCGGCGAGCATCAGCGGGGTCACGTTGCCATATCTGAACTCAACCTGGTCTCTGAACTCAAGCGGCTCCAGTCCGGCTGACCGGTATTCCTGCTCCTTTCCCATGTGCATTTTCATCCTTGCGTAAGCTGCCGCAATAACCAAGGGATTGAGGCTTTCCTCGGTGCGCGAAAAAGCGATGGCCTCGGTTTGCAGGTTGGGATTCGCGCCAAGCGACAGCAAACGCTTGACCACGGTCGCGTCCCCGCGGGCGGCAGCATAGTGCAAGGCCGTCTCGCCGAAGGGCGCTTGCGCATCGAGATTGGCCCCGTGCTGCGCGAGCCCTTCCGCCACAGCAACATTGCCGTCTCTGGCGGCGAGGAAGAGCGCCCACTTTTCGTCGGAGCCCAGCTTGCCATGGCTGCGGCGCAGCAGTTCGCCGGCAAGGAATGGCCGCTTTGTGGCCATTGCCATCGAGACGGGGCCCACGCTGGCGCTTTCCATGTGTGCGCCCTTGTCCAGCAGCAGGGTGATGACTTCATGATCGCTGTCTTGCACTTGCATGAGCGGCAGCTTGCCTTGCGAGCGCTTGTTGGGATCGGCTCCGGCCTTGAGCAGGGTGATTGCGGCGGCAGCGCGCTGGGGTGCATCGTCGAGGCATGGCTGGGGTCTGCCGTCCAGGATGGGGCAGACTATCGTGCCCCGCGCGAGCGCATTCCCCAGGACGGTGTTGCCTTGCGCATCCACCCCATCGGGGTTGGCACCGTTGGCGATCATCAGGCGCAACAATTCCGGATTCTTGGGAAACATGAATATCATCGGCTGCCCATATGGCGCACACATGCCAGGGGCTGCTTCCAGTTTGCACACCTTGGGGTTCGCGCCCGCAGCCAGCAGCAGCTTGACGCTTTCCTCATCCGCCACGGTGATCAGCGCTCCATTCCCATCGGGGCGTACGTCGGGGTCGGCACCCTTGGCCAGCGCCATTTTGACCATGGCGTGATTCTGGTACTGCACCGCCGCGACCAGAAGCTCGGTGCTTTGCGATTTCTTGAGCTCTAGGCCGTGCGCCATCAGGAGATTGAGGACGGGATCATCGCTCAGATACACCGCCACAGACAGCGCATTCGGATCGGCACCATGATCAAGCAGCAGCTGCACGACT
Organism: Gallionella sp.; assembly: GCA_017880865.1. Lineage (GTDB taxonomy): Bacteria > Pseudomonadota > Gammaproteobacteria > Burkholderiales > Gallionellaceae > Gallionella. The sequence continues at coordinate 1,008 of JADGRL010000045.1, read as the reverse complement.
TCGAGCCTGATTTTCTTGCTGGCCGCATCCGGTGTCCCCATTCCCAGCGCATTCCCCAAAGGCGCTGATCCTTGTTGGTTCTTCTGCGGGCTCGCCCCCGCGTTCAGCAGCAAATGGATCGTTTCCAAATAGCCTTCGGGCGGACCCCAGAAAGGAGGGTGGATGCTAGAAACCGACACCGTCAGCCCGAATACGGCTTCCTCGAGTGCCACGTCAATTTGCCTGACAGCGGCATTGGGCATATTCAACGAAATACCCTTCGCCATGATGGCGGTGACAATTTCGGCATCCCCCCTCTTGGCAGCCACAGTCAGCGGCGTGCCCATGAAATCCCCAAAATTCAGGCTGTCGCGGGTCTGCTTGATAAGCTTCAGCAGCAGCGCGCGATCTGCCTTTTGCGGGCAATCCGGTCTGTAAGGTCCGAGGCCTCCGCATAATTCGTAACCTATCCTGAACTGATCGGCAGTGAGGCCCTTATGCTTTTCGGCATAGGCCGCCATGCTGGTCAGCCCGTCTTTCCGAGGAACGATCTGGGCAGGCTGAGCTGGTGCCAGCGCGCCATCGACGGGTTGCGCAAGAACTATCTGCGCATGAAGCAAGGGAGACCCTATGCACAAGGCCAGTGTGCCGATGCATACCATGATCCTCTTTCCAGCAATCTTTCGCATTCGATTTCCTCCGAGTCGTTAAACGGTAAGGCCTGCCTCTGGTGCTTTCATTGGCCGAACGAAACAGGGTGTCGCCGTATGGTGTCTGATGTTGGCGCCGATGCGATTTTGACCCAGGGCACCGATTTTGGCTGCCCCGTCTCAGCCATTTGCAATTTCCAGGAAAACAATCGTTTACTATGCATGCGGGGTGGGTCAATGAATTCTGGCGCCCTAGGTCAAAATCGCATCGGCGCCAACATGCCGGGTTAGGTGGTGACGATAGATGCTTCATAAGACGACCTCAAGCCCAAATAACCAGTAGAAAAATATAAAGCCAGCCACGATACCACCAACAACA
>JADGRL010000014.1 GCA_017880865.1 Gallionella sp. | reverse complement strand
CCAGCAACGCTTCCAGCATGTTTAATGAACCGCCGTATGCGGAACCGCACGTACGGTGGTGTGAGAGGGCGACGGGGGTAACTCCGTCCCCTACTCGATTGAGTGCACTCAATACGCGCGAGTCTCGATGGGTCGTCTAACACTTTTGTCGCGCAGGTCTTTGGGCTGGGGTCTTATTACGGTAGAATGCCACCTTTATTTTTCCAAGCTAAATAAAATGATTCAGGGCAGTATTGTTGCGATTGTCACGCCGATGCATGAGGACGGCAGCCTGGACTTGGCGGCGTTCCGTGCGTTGATCGATTTTCATATTGTGCAGGGCACGGATGCGATCGTGGTCGTCGGCACGACCGGCGAATCACCCACCGTGGATGTGGAAGAGCACGAGCTGCTGATCGCCTGTGCGGTGAAGCATGCCGCAAAGCGCATTCCGATCATCGCTGGAACGGGTGCGAATTCCACCCGTGAGGCGATCGTGCTGGCTTCGTTCGCGAAAGAAGCTGGCGCGGATGCTTCGCTGACGGTGGTGCCTTATTACAACAAGCCGACCCAGGAGGGCTTGTATCTGCACTTCAAGGCCATCGCCGAGGCGGTGGATATGCCGCACATTTTGTACAACGTGCCGGGGCGTACCGTGGCCGACATGAGCAACGACACGGTGTTGCGTCTGGCGCAGATTTCCAACATCGTCGGCATCAAGGATGCGACTGGCGACATCGAGCGTGGCAGCGATCTGTTGCAGCGCGCACCTAAGGATTTTGCGATCTACAGCGGCGACGATGCCAGCACGCTGGCGTTGATGCTGCTCGGCGCACACGGCACGATCTCGGTGACGGCGAACGTCGCACCTAAACTGATGCACGAGATGTGTGTCGCCGCGTTGAACGGTGAAGTCGCCAAGGCGCGCGAGATCAATTTTAAATTGCTGGGATTGCATCGCAATCTGTTCGTCGAAGCCAATCCGATTCCGGTGAAGTGGGCCGTGGCGCGCATGGGTAAAATGAAAAATACCTTGCGTCTGCCGCTCACGTCGTTGTCGGAATCTGCACACGAACTGGTCGAGGCCGCGATGCGCCAGGCCGGTGTGCTTTGAACTAATTATGTTGTACAGCCGGAGAGAAACAATGAAATTTTTGCAGATCGGAATTTCCAGTGCGGTGCTGGTTTCGTTGGTGAGTTGCAGCATGTTTAAATCCGACGCTAAGCGCATCGATTACGGTGCTGCAGCGATGCAAGTGCCGACGCTGGAAATGCCGCCTGATCTGACCGCGCCCGGTGGCGATGAACGCTTTAAGGTGCCACAGGCTCCTTCGGCAAACTCAGGGCAGGCTCCGCTTGGCGGGGCCGCAGGTGTGGCGACTTATTCCGCTTACAGCAAGGGTGGTGCCCAGGGAAGCGCGGCCAGTGCGGTATTGCCGGAAGTGCAGGGCGTGCATATGGAGCGCAACGATGCTCAGCGTTGGCTGGTGATTAACGACAAGGCAGAAAACGTCTGGCCTGTGGTCAAGGCGTTCTGGCTGGAAATCGGACTGACTATCAGCAGCGAAGATCAGGCGGCAGGTGTGATGGAAACCGGCTGGGCGGAGAATCGCGCCAAGACTGTGCCCAGCGGTGATCACCGTGGGTTTCTCCAGGAATTTAACAATGCCTATGACAGTGAGCGCGATCAATATCGCGCGCGTCTGGAACGCAACAAGGACGGTGTGGGTACCGAGGTCTATATCACCCATCGCGGCATCAAGGAAGAGTTCTCCGAAAGCAAAGGCACTTCCCGATGGGTCGCACGCGCCAATGATCCGGAGCTGGAGGCGATCATGCTGCAACGTCTGATGATGCATTTCGGTGTCAGCGAAGCTAAAGCAACCAGCGCGGTAGCTGCGGTTAGTTCAATGGCTGCGGCCAGCCCGGCAACGCTTAACGCGTCCGAACCGGTGGGGATGGCCAGTTTGCGCGAAATTTCCGGCGGCAGCACCATCATCGTCGTGAACGATGCATTCGACAGGTCCTGGCGCAAGGCGGGACTGGCCATCGAGGGCGCGGGTCTGGCGGTGGATGACAAGGATCGCGAAAAGGGCATCTACTTTTTGCGTCCCGTTAAGCTCGAGAGCGGTTGGCTGGATAAGCTGATGTTCTGGAAGAGCAACGAAGATACCACCAGGCGCTATCGCGTGAACGTCAAGGACGGCGGAACTTCGTGCGAAGTGTCCATCGTCGATCAGGACGGGGCTAGCAACAAGGTAAGCAAACAGATGCTTGAGGCGATCTACAAGAACATCAATCAGTAGTAACGAGAGCCCATGCGTTTTGCATCTTTGGGCAGCGGCAGTGAAGGCAATTCGCTGCTGGTTGCAGTCGGTACAAAAAGCGCTTGTCCTGGCACCAGTACGAAAAGCTCCTGTCCGGGCACCCGTCAGACGCACGTGCTGATGGACTGCGGTTTTGGACTGAAGGATACCGTCTCAAGGCTGGCGCGTCTGGGCGTGTCTCCCGATCAGTTGAGCGGCATCGTCGTCACCCATGAGCACGGCGATCACGTCAGTGGCGTGGCGCGGCTGGCACGCAAATACAATCTGCCGGTCTGGCTCACACACGGCACGTTGCGCAACCAACTTGCCGCCTTTGCCGGCTTGGTCAACATCCAGGAAATCGATCCGCACCGGGCGTTCGCGATTGGTGACATCGAAATCACTCCCTATCCCGTTCCACACGATGCTGCCGAGCCGGTGCAATTCGTCTTCAGCGACGGCGCGCGGCGGTTGGGTGTGTTGACTGATACCGGATGCAGTACGGCGCATATTGAACAGACGCTGAGCGGTTGTCACGCGCTGGTGCTCGAATGCAATCACGATACCGAGATGCTGATGAACGGAGATTACCCATACAGCCTGAAGCAGCGTGTGGGTGGCCGTTTCGGACATCTGAATAATCAGGAATCGGCCGGAATTTTAGCCAGGTTAGATGTGAGTCGGCTGCAACACTTGATTGCCGCGCATTTGAGCCGCAAGAACAACACGCCGGAACTGGCTGTGCGAGCGTTGAGTGTCGCGGTCGGGTGCGAGGAAAGTTGGGTGGGCGTGGCAACGCAGCAAGACGGGTTTGCCTGGCGCGAAATTAGCTGAAGCCCGGGACGGAAGTCTGGGGTCGATGAAAATAAAAAAGCCGACTTGCGTCGGCTTTTTTATTGCTTGAAGAGTGTGTTGCTTACTTCTTCATTGCAGCAGCAGGTGCAGCAGGTGCAATGACAGCAGCAGGAGCAGCAGCAGCAACAGCAGCAACAGCAGATGTAGCGACAGCAGCAGAAGCCGCAGCCTCAGCAGTTGGAGCAACAACGGCAACAGCAGGAGTTTGAGTCTTTTGGCCGCAGGCGGTCAAAGCGAGAGCCAGCAGAGCGGCGATAAGAGCGATACGATTCATTTCGTGTTCCTTGAAAGTTTGAAGTTGAAATACACAAATTTCCCTGACTAAATGCATCCAGAATCTACAACGGCAATGCACCCAAAATCAAAGGCGGCATATTCTACCAGTTAAATCAATGAAGTTCAGCGGATTTTTAGCTTTCTTTGCTATAAGCCCAGCCGGCTAGAGGATAGGGCCGAATGCGAAGACGCCCACATCTCCAGAAAACGCGATTTGAGCTCGAGCGCCTTTTCCGGATCATGCTGAGCCAGAATGCCGCGCGGATCGTCGAAGTGAAAGCGACGCACATAATTAGCCTCATCCGCGACTGAAAATGGCTCGGTGATATGCTGCAGATTTTTTGGGGTCTGATGGATGAACATGCTGGTTCCAAATTGCTGCAGCAGTATCATCATGCGTGGACATTGGGTGGATAAATAGTGCGTGTCATGGGCCAGCACAAACAATCGATGGGCGGGGTTGACGAGTAAAAAATTGCGCAGCGTCGTAAAACGCGCTTCGGTGTTATATCCTAGCCCATCGAAATCTTTTTCGAACAAATACAGGTTGCGCTGCGCCAATTTGCACAGCGTGTCGAGCGCGGCGATGTAGTCCGTGATGCCATCCAGCTGGGTGTGTTGTAGCGCTTCATCGCTCATAATGTTCCCCTTGTTCAGATTGGCGAAATATAACCATCCAGATACCATTGGTAAAGCAGTTCGATTAACTCGATTGAGCCGTCCTTCACTGTTGGCAATTCGCGTTCATCCGCCAGGCTGCGTAACACGGGATAGTCGCGTTGATTCACCCGGTGTTCTTCGCCGTTGATAAATATCCAGCCGTCATGGCACAGCATCTGGCTTTTCAAGGCCAGCCTGACCCCCAGTTTTTGTATCGCTTGTTTAAATTTTGCTGGGCTCAGTACAGGTTCGGGCGCGTCGAAGAAAATGTGCGTCTTGGGTTCGCTCAAATAACAGCCAAGAAAATTGGCGATATCTTCCTTGTCCCAGCGCACTTGTTTGATGGCCTGTTCCGTCTGATGCAGCATCGCCGCACTGATTTCCGAGGGATGTTTCTGAGTCTTCAGATCGGGATCGGCGTACATGCCGTCCACGTCTATCCGGTCTTGCAGATACACCAGAAATTGCTCGGCCAGCTCCTGGTAGGCGGGCGTGCGAAAGCCGATGGAATAAGTCATGCAGTCGTCTTCGGCGATGCCGTTGTGCGCGCAGTGCGGCGGCAGATACAGCATGTCGCCGGGCTTCAGCACCCATTCCTGCTCGACCTTGAAATCGCGCAGGATGCGTAGCGGCGCGCCTGCTATCAGGCTGCGATCCGCCTGCGTTGAAATCTGCCAGCGGCGATGCCCATATCCTTGCAGCAAAAATACGTCGTAGGAATCAAAGTGCGGGCCGACCCCCCCGCCTTTTGGCGCATAGCTCACCATCAGATCGTCCAGCCGCGCGTGGGGAATGAATGCGAAATGTTTGAGTAAGGCGGCGGCTTCGGGAATATGATGATTCACGCCCTGCACCAGCACCGTCCACTTGATCTTGCCGAGGTTCTCCAGATCTTCCGGTTCAAACGGCGCCTGTTGCAATTCAAACTTGCCGCGTCGTTGCGTCACCAGACGCGCCTGTACGTCTTCGGTGCAGGCCAGCGCGATCAATTGTTGCGGGTCGATCAAGCCATTGAATTTCGGGAAAGCCTGGCGAATCAGCAACGGCTTTTTCTGCCAGTAATCGCGCAGGAATTCGTTGACGGTCAGCCCGCCGAGCAGGGAAGGTTTGCTTTTCATCGAGCGGATTATAGCCGTCCCTTAGATAGATGGGGGTCCGATATAGGCATCAGGAAAATTTTTTAATCACCTGACCGAAAAGTGTTTAAAATGCGAAGCAGGGGGAAACGCAAATGCAATCCGTACCGCTCACCACTGGAACAGAAGCGCCGCACTTCGAGTTGCCTGATTGTGACATGCAGACTTTCAGTCTTACGTCACTGCAAGGCAAGAAGAATGTCGTGCTGTATTTTTATCCTAAAGACGACACCCCCGGCTGCACGCTGGAAGCCAATGAGTTCAGCGCTCTGGAAGAGGAGTTCGCCAAGTTCGATACGGTCGTGGTCGGTATCAGTCGCGATGATTGTTTGAGCCATGCGTCGTTTCGCGACAAGTATGGCCTGTCGGTTTTGCTGCTCTCCGACCCCGATGCCAGAGTCTGCAAACGCTATGGTGTGATGTATGAAAAAGAAGCCAGCACTGAGCTTGGTCGAAGTGTGGACGGGCACAAGAAGCAAGCCATTCAACGCTCCACGTTCGTGATTGATAAGCATGGCAAGCTGCGCCATGTCATGTACGGCGTACATGCACACGGACACGCACAGGAAATTTTTAATTTGATAAGGGATATGAAATGAAGATTGCCAAAGACACGGTTGTTTCGCTGAATTATGAATTGTTCGACTCGACCGGCGAAATGCTGGAGAAGGTCGAAGAGCAGATCAGCTACTTGCATGGCGGATACGACGGCATTTTTCCGTTGGTCGAAGAAGCGCTGCACGGCAAAAGCATCGGCGATAAAGTCAGCGTGACGATGAAGCCTGATGACGCTTTTGGCGAATATGAACACAATCTGGTCGAAGTCGAGCCGCGCAGTTCATTCCCGAAAGAAGTGGCCATCGGCATGCAATTCGAAGGCGCACCGGAGGCTTCCGACGAAGAGGATTTCCTGCTGTTCACCGTGGTGGAAGTGACCGACGACGAAGTAACGGTGGACGGCAATCACCCGCTGGCCGGCAAAACGCTGACATTCAACTGCACCGTTACCGATGTTCGCAAGGCTACCGAAGAGGAATTGGAGCATGGGCATGTGCATGAAGAAGGCAGCGAACATTTGCATTAACTGATGCGAAGCAATTGCACCCATAAACAAGCCCCGCCCAATGCGGGGCTTGTTCATTATGGCCACCTTGGATTTATTCCACGCACCAAGCTACCGATCCATTTTTTCCGCTAGCCATTCCGCTACCTGTTGCGCGCCGGTTGGCACAACGGGCTCGGGTTTCGATGCGCTCAAGAGTTCTTCCAGCGCTTTGGGTATCGTTCCCTGTTCCAATGCCGACCTTGCGATTTCGCGGCACAGGCCGTTTTGTTGCAGCCATGCGATCAAGGCGGGTGATTCCGGCCAGTCGGCGCGGTTGACGTAGAGCACCGGCACGCCGCTGCATGCAGCCTCGACGAAGCTGCCATAGCCGGGTTTGCAGATCAGCGCGTCGCTGCTGGCGAGCAGATCGCTGAAACTCATTGGCATTGATTCGAGTGCGATGGCATCGGGATGATTCGCCTGCCAACTTTTCTGCACTAACCATCGCACACCGGCTATGCGCGGCCAGCGTTCGATCGGCAAGCGGCTTGCGATGCCGCCCAGACTGATCAGCACCAGCTTTTCGTTACCGGATAGTTTGAGGTGGTCGTTGAGTTTTGTGCGCCGGTTCGTGCCGATCGCAGCGATCGGTGCGATCGGGATCAGGTTGGGCAGGCTGGTCATGGACATGCCCGGCGTGGCGCGCAGGAAAGCGTCGGTGCTGGCATAGCATTCATGTATCTGCGCGGCAATCATTTCATCAGCCGACCGTCCTGAGCCTGCGGAAGGGCAGCAATAGTGGCGGTAGATGTCCGCCCAGTTCAGCGAACACAGCGCGGCATTCGGAATGCCTGCCCGCTGCGCGCCCGCCAGCGGCAGATAGCCGACGTTGGAAAAAACCCAGTCCGCGCCAAGTTCGCGCAGCAGGGTCGCCTCAGTGGCGACTCGTTCATCCCATTGGGTATGAAATGCGCGGTAGGCGGCGCAACTCTCCTCGGCACGCACGTCCAGCGCCGAGGACATCACCATGCCGATGTCGCCACTGCTTTGCAGATGGGAGAACGGCGCATGGATGCGCGAGCGCAGATGTTCGGCTGTGACGGCAGAGCGAACCGTGATGCGCAACTGCGGCATGCGTTGATGCAGCAGGTTCAGGACCGGCGCGGTCTGCGCGACATGGCCGAAACCGTGGCCGGAGATCGAGACGACGAGGTGTGTATGGGACATTTTGTGATTTATTGAAAGTTATGCCATATCAATTTCATATCGCACAACTCTCCGTCTCACGCAGCTGCTGCAGATAATCCTCCACCCGTTCGCGCAGCGTAGCAGGCTGAGTGACAATATAGTGCGCCAATGAGAACAGCGGATAGGCGCGCCAGTCGAACACGTGAAATTTATCCACCATCAGCAGGGTATGCACGCCTTCGCCCGAGATGTCCTGCCACTCGCCGCGCACCAGTTGCCGGCCGAGCAGGTGGTGGTGCGAATCTTCGCTGGTGGCTGTCGTCAACAGATCGCCTAGGCCGGCATAGCTGTATGGCGTGTGCGCCTGACCGCCGAACGATTGCACGATGCCGGACAATTCCGATATTGCGGCGACCATCAGATGCCCGCGCATGTTGTCACCCAGATGCAGCTCATCCGAGACACCGAACAGGATCGCATACACATTTTTCAGGATCACCGACCAGCTCCTGCCGTGCATGTCAGATGCCTGTTGGTACACCAGCGTGCTGCCCCGGAACAGGCTGTGCATCACCTCGAAATCCGCCGCGTCGGACAACACCACATCGGCAAAGGCATGCCGTCCAGTCCTGATCTCCTCCGAGATCATCGGCCCATAGATCACCCCGTAGTGATGCTTGGGCGAAAACAGGGATTCAAAAACTTGGGCCGCCGTCCGCCCCGATTCATCCAGTCCCTTGGCGATACTCAGGCACACGCTGCCCTGTGCCAGATACGGTTCGATGCGGCTGGCAATCTCATGGTGCGGATTCACCGGCAGGCAGAACAGGATTACCTGAGCATCTGCGACCGCATCCTCCAGCGTCGCATGAATGCCCTTGACCACGACCCCCATGTTCCAGATCCGGACATCGTGTCGCGCGGACAATAGATACTCCATGGCATGTCCCATCTTGCCATAGCCAAGAATCAATACGCGTTGCTTCATTCCTGTACCTCATTGCAGAAGATGAACGACATCATAAATCAAAGCGCAGGCTTTGCATGAGCTCTCGTTACGACTCGACCCAGGCCTGTTTTGCGCCAGGCCGCGCGTTGGCATGCGGTTGCAACCCGGCTATTACTTGCTATGATGCGGCAGTCGAACTGCAATATTCAGGGGGCGGTAAAAATGGGGCAAGAGATCAGCCAGTACGATATTCCAGACCGTCAATTGCTGGCAATCAGGGCGCAGCCGGGCGTGTGGACAGACATCGGCGAGGCGAAAATCATTCATACGATGTTCGGACGGGCCAAGGTTCGCGTCATCCGCGAACAGGATAAAAATATTCGCGCAGGGTTGCTGACGGCGCTCGCCGTGACTGCGATAGCTGCCGCAGTCTGGCAGGGATGGATCACATATCAACAAACCGAACTGTTGCACAGTGCAGCTCCGCCACTCCCCTTGAGCGCAAGGATACGGGTAAGTGAACCCGTTTTTCAACCTGAATACCTTCCTCATCTTGCCACCCAGCCATCAGTGGCGAGCAAACCGAGCACGCCTTCACAAATCGGAATCAACAACCCGGCGACTAGCCGGAGCAGCGCGCCGCAACAACCCATTGGTTTGAAGGCAGTCGGGCAAATGGTTGCGAAACCGGAGACGGCTCAAACGTTGATCGCAAGCCGTTCGCAGACCAAGTCACCAGCTACAAACAACGACTCATCAATGAATCAAACGGACAGGCCACCAATCCCCAAACTGTCAGCTCCGCTCCAGCCGGAAGCACCGATCGTTGCGACACCTACGGCCACGAAGGCCGCCGCGCAGCCCGCGGCAAGCAGACCCGTGGCCCCGCTTGTTGTGCCGATGGTCAAGTCAAATACCTCGGCCCCATCGCCCGCAGGCACCACTCAACCTTCAGAACCAGTCAGCATGCAACCATAGCTCCGGCATAACCTAAATCATTCGAACTGGGTCCTTTTTATGAGCTCCTTGATTCGCTAGACTGCACCAAAACAAACAGGGTCATTATTGCCTTGCCTACCATCACATACATGCCGGACAACAAGAGCGTCGAAGCGAAGGAGGGCGAAACCATCCTCCAGACTTCCTTGCGACTCGGAATCCCTCACACGCACGTATGTGGTGGCAATGGACGTTGCTCGACCTGTCGCGTCATCATTCTGGATGGGCTGGAGCACTGCTCCTCGCGCAATAGAAGCGAGCTGGGACTCGCTGATCGCCTGCACTTCAGTCCGCAGATTCGTCTGGCCTGCCAGACTTCAATCAAGGGTCATGTGACTTTGCGTCGCCTGGTGCTGGATGCGGCAGACGTGGAACTCACCAGCCAATTGACGCCGGACAAGACCCCCATCGCTGCCGGGAAAGAAAAAAAGATCGCCATACTGTTTGCCGATATCCGCAATTTCACGGCTTTTGCCGAGTCCTTGCCCCCCTACGATGTCATCCATGTGCTGAACCGCTATTTCGATCAAATGGGCAAGGTGATCGACCACAACGGCGGGTATATCGACAATTACATGGGCGATGGCCTGATGGCGTTATTTGGTGTCGACGATGCACATGAGCCCACGCTCAGAGCCGTCAGGGCCGGGTTGGAAATGCTCGACGCTGTCGAACAATTCAGGGCCTATCTGGAAAACAGTTACGCGATGAGCTTTCAGATCGGTGTCGGCGTGCATTACGGAGAGGTCGTGCTCGGCAGCATCGGCGCCAAAGATGCGTCGAGGATGACGGCCATCGGGGATGCGGTCAATTTTGCCAGCCGCATCGAGCAGGCCAACAAGGAATATGGGACGCGATTGCTGGTATCCGAACATGCATACGATGAGATTCGGCAACAGGCCCTTGTGGGCCGTGAGTTCGCCGATACCGCGCTGGAGGGGAAGAGCGGCAGATACAAGCTGTATGAAATTGTCGGATTGAAATCCTGACCCACGACACAAGACCATAGCGCGAATTCAAATTTGAAGCGCAACGCCTGACTTGAAACTTGGCTTTGATTATTGCGAGGGAAGGGTAGTTTTGAAACGCGGTACATTTTCGATTATTGTACACTTCACAAATTACGGCAATGCGCATACTATGCGCACAGGAGGTTCCCCATGAAATCCATGCAAAGCAATCAAGCGCGTAAGCGCGCCGTCAATCTCACGCTCAATGAAGACTTGGTGTCTCAGGCAAAAGGCATGACGACCAACCTTTCCGGTGTGGTCGAGCAACTTTTATCAGATTACGTGGTGAAGCAGAACAACGCCCGGCAAGAGAAGCTGCATAACGCCGACGCGGCAGCACAGGCGTGGAATGCGTTTAACGAACGATCCGGCTCGTTTGCCGATGAGCACTCGACGCTGTAATGGCGCAGTTTGACGTCCATTGGAATATCGGCAAACAACGCGAAACAATTCCATTCGTGGTTGTGGTTCAGTCGTCCCTGTATGACAGCTACCGCCGCCGTGTCGTGGTTCCGCTGGTGCGCCGCAGCAGCCTTGACCGTACTGCTGCATTCGACGACTCACCGCTCAATCCCGTGTTCACGGTTAAAGGGATAAAGGTGGTGCTGCATCCGCTGGAGATCGTATCAGTCGCTGTTGACCAGTTGGGCGAAAAGGTGGCGACGCTTGCACAAGAAGGCGACCGCATCACAGGCGCGATGGATGAGTTGCTGACAAGGGCATGGGCTTAACTGAAATAAATCGAACCTGACCCCTTTAGCCTTTAATCCGCCTGTTGCTGAAGTAGCAAGTACTCTCTGTCCGGTTCTGGTCGCAGCCCCTTCGCGTAGGTCTTGACGAGCCGTGATTGCTCAGCATCGAAAGTAATGCTTCCAATTAGGCAGGCATCTGCGATCTCTGCGTTTACTTGTCGCAGGTGCAGATAGTTCCTCTGCGTCCATGCCAGCATCGCAGCTTTAAGGGCTGCATAATCTCGACCGTAGCCTGAGCGTTTTCCCAGCTTCAGGCCCATGACGTTCAAACAGATTCCCAGCAAGCGTGCCTTTTTATAGTCTGGCAGAGATTTGAGGCCCCGTATCTCATCATAAAGTAGCCGCCGCAGCTTGAACTGAACGATCTTCCATGCCCGCCCCTCGCTGCTGAGCCCGAAAAAATCACCCCATACGGAATTGTGATGGATACTCCATGCTTTGTCGGGCGGACCGTCAATGTAAGCCGCAGAATGTATGATTTCAAACATGGCCTCGGCGAGCCTGTCGTAAAAGTCTTCGTTCCTAAGTCGATTGCGTTCACGATGGTGAATGCGCAAGGTACGCGCCTCCGGCTGAGGCTCCAGTTCGCCAATCGCATTGATGCTATCTTTGATGAAATCGACGCCCGCATTGAGGCGATGCCATGCGTCGCCAAGGTAGTCGTCGTCAGATTTCTTGATATCCCAGATTGCGCGACAGGTGGTTTCCTGAATATCGCTCAGCGCCCTAGTCAAGACGTAGGAATGCTGGCCCCAATGGCCGCCATCCAAGTAGCTCTTGAGCGTCATCTGCACAGCGCGACAATAAGTCTCAAACTGATCCGTGTCCCAAGCCCAAACTGACTTGTAATGGATATCGAGCGGCGAATTATTTTGAAGCGCTTCCACCAGCGCGTAGTTTCCATAAAGGGCTTGGCTAAGTGGTCTGGTGTAGCCGAGCAGGCCTGAGTTATAGCCTTCGTCCTCATGGTACAAATTGGAGTCTCTATTTTGAATCGCCTCCGTAGATATGTTTTTCGCAAATAAGCCAATGGGCACATGGTATGTCTTTGACTCGGCGACAGCATCGAGAAATCGAATTGCCGTTATAGGCGAGGAAGCCACAATGTGCCGACAAAGCTTGCGGTTGGCGATAAGCAGCAACATATCGTTTGCGTAACCTTCGGCGCATGGCTTCAGCTCTCCTTTTGCCTCAGTCTTAATCTTGTTCAATCCTGCGGCGAATATAATCAGTGACTCGGCGGAGTATGCGAGTTCATGCGCGATGATCGGGAGTTCGGTCTCCGATCCTTTCAACACAATGCGATAAAGTTCCTGTGCGTACTGCTTGTAGTTATTGCGTCCGAAGGTCGTCGGTTTGATGAACGCGTAGTGCATCCATGTGATAACCAGCCCGAGAAATAGTGCAGCTAAAATCCCTTGCCAGATTGTTGCGGTGATAAGGTTGTCTGGTACGAGCCATTTCTCGCCAATCCAAATATCGGTTAGCAATGTTCCAAATCCAATTAGGCTAATGAGCCAATAACTGATCTTGTAAAGCGGTGTGGGCGAGACAGCTATGCGGAACCGATATCGCACATCGGATATCGTGTAGATGATAATGAGCAAAGCAAGTGCGGCGATGAAATCCTTGAACCCAAATATGCTCGCCGTCGAAGTAACGGGAACGAAACAGATGCCCAAGAATGAATTGACACATTGCATAGGAATGCCCGGGTGGACTGCTGTTAAGCGGTGGGGTCAATGTTACCGGAGTTGAATTATTTTGGGATGTTTTGCTATACCAGCGTCTTCAACTGATTCAGCTTCTCCAACGCATCTATCTGGATCAATTCGTCCGGCTACCACTCACATCTCGCCTGTCTGCGGAAGATGACTGGCCGCATTATCGCTGCCAGCGTGCTTGAGCTTCGGCTTTGATGGTTTCCCAGGCAACGGCATCGTTTGGCGTTGCGTCATCCTCGGCGAGACGGCGATCCAGTTCTGCTTTTTCCGATGCGCTGGGTGGAAGTAAGCCTGCTTCGATGGCTATGGAGTCCCAGATGTCTTGCACAAGGTCGATGCGATCTTCGACGCTCATGCTGTCTATGCCCAATGCATGCAGTGCTTGTCCCATGATGTTCTCCTTGTGTCTGGGTATTCTACGGCAAAGACTGAATGGAAAATAGTTGTGGCTGGATACCTACACCAGCTTCTTCAACTGATAAATCCTCTCCAACGCTTCCTTCGGGCTCATCTCGTCCGGCTGCAATTCACGTAGCGCTTGCAACAGCGGATGCTCTTCCGCTTCTTCGATCTCGACAACCTTGTGGTCGAACAAATCCCCTTGCGGACTCTGCGCGGCGCTGTTCTGCTCCAGCGCGCGCAGTTGTTTTTTCGCGGTGCGTATGACGCTGTTCGGCACGCCTGCGAGAGCTGCGACTTGCAGGCCGTAGCTCTGGCTGGCGGCGCCCTCAAGAACGCTATGCAGGAACACGATGCTGTGCTGGTGCTCGATCGCGGACAGATGCACGTTGGCGAGTTGCTGGAATTCTTCGTTCAGGCGCGTGAGTTCGAAGTAGTGCGTGGCGAACAGGGTGTAGCTGCGGTTGGTTTCCAGCAGGTGACGGGCGATGGCGTAGGCGAGGGCGAGGCCGTCGAAGGTGGAGGTGCCGCGCCCGATCTCGTCCACCAGCACCAGACTCTTTTCGGTAGCGTTGTGCAGGATGTTGGCGGCCTCGGTCATTTCGACCATGAAGGTGGAACGCCCGCTGGCCAGGTCATCGGATGCGCCGATGCGCGTGAAGATCTGGTCGATATCGCCAAGCACCGCTTGCTGCGCCGGAACGAAGCTGCCGACATGCGCGAGCAGCGCGATGAGTGCGACCTGGCGCATGTAGGTGGATTTGCCGCCCATGTTGGGGCCGGTGATCAGCAGCATCTGGCGCGCGTCGTGCAGGTCGGTGTCGTTCGAAATGAATTGCTCGACTTGCGCTTCCACGACCGGATGCCGTCCCTTGGTTATTTTCAGGACGGCTTCGTCGACGAATTGCGGCGCGCTGAAATTCAGCGTGGCGGCGCGCTCGGCAAACGTGGCGAGCACATCGAGTTCGGCGATGGCGGCGGCGATGCATTGCAGTTGCGGGATGTGCGGAGCTAATTGATCCAGCAGTTGTTCGTAAAGCAGTTTCTCGCGCGCCAGTGCGCGGTCGTTGGCCGACAGCGCCTTGTCCTCGAAGGCTTTCAGTTCAGGCGTGATGTAGCGCTCAGCGTTCTTCAGCGTCTGGCGGCGGCGGTAGTCGTCCGGCACGTTGACGGATTGCGCCTGGCTCACCTCGATGTAGAAACCGTGCACGCGATTGTATTCCACTTTCAGCGTGGTGATGCCGGAACGCGCGCGTTCGCGAGCTTCCAGCGCCAGCAGGAAGTCGCCGCAGTTGGTCTGGATGCCGCGCAGTTCGTCCAGATCGGCATCGAAGCCGTCGGCGATCACGCCACCTTCGCGCAACACGGAGGAAGGTTCGGCTTTCAGCGAGAGTTGCAATGTGGAGACCAGCTGCGCATGGGCTTGCAGTGCGTCGGCCAGCGCTTCAATGAGCGGTGTATCGCAGGCGGCCAGCGCGGCATGCAATTGCGGCAGGGTCATCAGCGTGTCGCGCAAACCGGACAGATCGCGCGGACGCGCGCTGCGCAAGGCGATGCGCGCGGTGATGCGCTCCACGTCCACGCAGGGTTTGAGATGTTCGTGCACACTCCGGTAAGGCTCCCTCTCCCCTTGCGGGAGAGGGCAGGGGAGAGGGGGGGCTTTAAGTTGTTCGACCGCATCCAGTCGGTCTCTGAGGGTGGCGCGCTCGCGCAGCGGATGATGTAGCCAGTGACCCAACAATCGGCTGCCCATGTTGGTAGCGCAGGTGTCTAGCAGCGACAGCAGCGTCGGGGCGGGTTCGCCGCGCAGGGTCTGGGTGATTTCCAGGTTGCGGCGAGTGGCGGCATCCATGCGCACGTATCGCTCCGCGCTGTATACCTGCAAGCTGCGGATGTGGTTGATGGCTTGGCCTTGGGTGAGCTTCGCGTAGCCGAGCAACGCACCGGCGGCTTCCAGCCCCACGCTGAAATCATCGCAACCGAATCCGGCCAGGTCGAGCGTGGAAAACTGCTGGCACAGCGCGCGCCGCGATGTTTCCAGATCAAAGTGCCAGTCGGGCAGTGTCTTCAGAGACGCGTGGTTGTTGGCTTGCGGACGAGCGTCTTCCGCATGCAGAATTTCAGAGGGTTGCAGGCGTTCCAGTTCTGCGCTCAGATTATCAAACGCGGTCTCGCACACGAAAAATTGCCCCGAAGCCAGATTCATCCAGGCCATCCCGAGCTTGCCGCGATGTTCGTGCAGGGCCAACAGCAGGCTGTCGCGCTTCTCTTCCAAGAGAGCTGAATCGGTCAGCGTGCCGGGCGTGACGATGCGCACCACTTTTCGATCCACCGGGCCTTTGCTGGTGGCTGGGTCGCCGATCTGTTCACAAATTGCAATCGACTCGCCCAGCTTCACCAAGCGCGCCAGATATTGTTCGGCGGCGTGATACGGCACGCCCGCCATCTTGATCGGCTTGCCGTTGGACGCGCCGCGCTGGGTCAACGTGATGTCGAGCAGCTTGGCCGCGCGCGCCGCATCCTCATGGAACAGCTCGTAGAAATCCCCCATCCGGTAGAACAGCAACATGTCGGGATGTTCGGCCTTGATGCGCAAATACTGCTGCATCATCGGCGTGTGTTTTTCGTTTTGTGCGGCGGTGGTCATGCGTGTTTATCCGTGAACAACGTAACGGCCAGAAAATTCGACGGCTGGCTGGCCATCATGTTTGATGACGACGTCGAGTGCGAGTCGCGAGCGACCATGTTTTTCCAGTGTGCGCAAAAAACGTTGGAATGCGGCGTCATCCAGCGTGCATTCGGCCTGCATATTTTGATCGACAGGCAGCAGATAGCGGATGTCGGCTTCCTGGATGACGATGTGTTTGTGCAAACCCGCTTCGGCAAGTTTGAGATGCAGCATGCCCCAGCCGCACAATACGGCGAGCGAATAGAGGCTGCCGCCGAAGGCGGTGCATTTGTGGTTGATGTTGGGCGCAATCGGTGCCGCGAGGCGTAACTGTTTTCCATCGTAAGCGGCAACGGTGATCCCCATTTCGTGTGAGATCGGAATCTCATCGTGCAGGGTCTGTTCGAGTTGTTTTGCGTGCGTGATGTTCATGTGTTCGTGCTTTTGATCGTGTATTTATTCTTGCGAGTATTAACTGATCTTGACCACGATGTCGTGCAGCGTGTTGGCGCATTGGGCCATGTGCTCGGCGGCATTGGTCAGGTGGCGATAGATCTCGCGGCGCTTGAATATGTTGATGTAGTCGGTACCGTCAAACAGGATAGGCAGGGCGACACGGTACAGCTTTTCGGCCTGGCGTTCGGCCTTGCGCGCCGCGTCGGCGTCCAGCGCGGCGGTGGCCGGGGTGGTGCCCAGTTTGGCGAAGCCGTTGGCCAGCGCATCCACGCCCACCTTGATGTGGCGCGAGATGTCGCGCATGAAGCTGTCGGGGGTGACGCCCAACACGTCCATTTCGTGCACCGTGGTCTTGCAGTACATCACGATGTCGTCGAGGCTCATGATCGCGCGATAGATGTCTTCGCGGTCGATCGGTGTGGAAAAAGCGTCGTTGAGCTCGTGCAGATTGCGCGCCTTGATCAGGTCGGCCTCATGCACATCCAGCTTGAGCGCATCGGCGACAGCCGGGTCGCCATGTTCCATGTATTCGACCAGGAGGTTGACGGTGTGCGCGACCTTGATGTTCTGCTCGGTCAGCATGTGGAAAAAATCGGGCACCTTGGGGAAGACCCGGTCGAGGATCATCGCAAGCAGTGTTTTGGAGGCTTCGGTCACGGATGTTCCTCAGATGAATGCGCGGACGACAAGATAGCAGCAAATCGACATCAATGCCGCACCGGGAATCGTGATCAGCCAGGTGGTGACGATCTCGCGCGCCTTGCCCCAGCGCACCGCCTTTGGCCGCTCAGCGGCGCCGATGCCCATGATCGAGGAGGCGACCACATGGGTTGTGGAAACGGGCGCGCCGAACAGCGACGATGCGAAAATCACGCCGGCGGCGGTCATCTGCGAATCGAGCGCGTGCAGCGGGCGTATCTTGTAAATCGAAAATCCCAGCGTGCGCACGATCTGCCAGCCGCCGGAGAGGATGCCCAGCGTGATGGCAAGCGAGCAGGCCATCATCACCCAGAGCGGCACGTCGAAGCTCGTGATGAAACCGCCGAGCAGCAGCACCAGCGTCAGGATACCCATGCTCTTTTGCGCGTCGTTGGCACCGTGCGAAAAAGCCAGTCCGGCCGAGGTGACGAATTGCAGGTGACGCAGGTCGGGGTTGATCGAGGGGTGTGCGCCGCGCAGCAGCATCAGCATGGTCCTGTGCAATGCAAAGCCGACCCAGAATCCGATCAGCGGGGAGAGGATCAGTGCAACGAGCACCTTGGCAACGCCGTTCAGATGGCCGTGCAACAGATCGTTGAATCCCCACGCGACATGGCTGGACCCGGCGGCGACCACGACCACGCCAGCCAACCCGCCCACCAGCGCATGCGATGAAGAGGAGGGGATGCCGTACCACCATGTGATCAGGTTCCACGCGATCGCACCAAGCAGGCCGCACAGCACGATGGTCAGCGCCAGCACGCGGTCGAGATCGTCCAGCGTGATGAACTTGCCGATGGTGTTGGCCACCGCCGTACCGCCGAGCAGCGGGCCCAAAAATTCGAAGAAGGCCACCAGTAGCACGGCCTGCACCGGCGTCATCGCGCGCGAGGCGATGACCGTGGCGATGATGTTGGCGGCGTCATGAAAACCGTTGGTGTACTCGAACACCAGGACGATGACGATGGTCGTGATCGTCAGGATGAGCAGGGTGTTCATGTTAGGGGCGGAACGAGTTGTGTCAGCCTTTCAATCCCGGCGTCAGATGCGGCGCGATGACTTGCAGCAACTGCGTATGGATGTCGGGGTTGCCCGCGCAGATGTGTCCGGTCTTCATAAAAGTGTCCGATCCGTGCAGGTCGCTGACCATGCCGCCCGCTTCGGTGATCAGCAGCGTGCCTGCGGCGATGTCCCAAGGCTTGAGTCCGGTCTCGAAGAAGCCATCGTAGCGTCCTGCCGCCATCCATGCCAGATCCAGCGCGGCGGAACCGGGGCGGCGCAGGCCGGAGGTCTTTTGCATCAAATCCTTGAAAATGCCGATGTAGGCATCCATGTGCTCAAACCGGGTGTAGGGAAAGCCGGTGCCAATCAGACTGTCGGCCAGATGGATACGTTTGGTAACGCGCAGGCGGCGGTCGTTCAGGAACGCGCCTCGTCCGCGCGTCGCGGTGAACAGTTCATTCTTGGTCGGATCGTAAATCACCGCCTGGGTGACGATGCCCCGGTGCTGCAATGCGATGGACACGGAGTATTGCGGAAAACCGTGCAGAAAATTGGTCGTGCCATCCAGCGGATCGATGATCCACAGGAACTCCGACTCGCCTTGAGAACCGCTCTCTTCTGCTAGAATTGCATGGTCAGGATAGGCATCCAGCAAGGTCTGAATGATGGTCTGCTCGGCGGCAAGATCGACCTCGCTGACAAAATCCGCGTGGGATTTCTTGGTGATGGTGAGGAGGTCGATCTTGTCGGCGGAGCGGTGAATCAGATTGCCGGCGCGACGCGCGGCCTTCACCGCGATGTTGAGCATGGGATGCATAATAGGTACGACCTTTTTAATGAGCTGGAGGAATTCAGCGCGCATTTTAGTTGGAATTGAGCTTTGTATAAACAAAATCATTTAGATCATGTGAGAGTCGTCCTTAGCCACACCAGCCATCCGGGCAATATCGGCGCGGCGGCGCGTGCGATGAAGACGATGGGGCTGCGCCACCTGTACCTGATCAATCCGCGCCATTTTCCCGATCCTCAGGCCGATACGATGGCGGCGGGAGCCGATGATGTGCTGCGCGCTGCGGTGGTGTGCAGTTCCATCGACGAGGCATTGCAGGGCGTGGTGTTCACGGTGGCGATGACGGCGCGGTTGCGCGATATTTCGATCGAGGTGAAGACGCCGCGCGAGGCGATGCCGCTGTTGTTGCAACAGGCCGCAACCCAGCCGGTAGCGTTGTTGTTCGGCACTGAGATGTCCGGTCTGACCAATGAGGAAATGGGCCGCGCGCAGGTGCTGGCGAACATTCCCTCTGATCCAGATTTTTCTTCGCTGAACCTCGCGGCGGCAGTGCAGGTGATGGGTTATGAGTTGAGCGTGGCGGCGCAAAGTTATCTGCCCAGCACTCAGGAATCCCGACCGGCGGCGCATGAGCAAGTGGAAGGGTTTTTCGCGCATCTGGAAAAAACCCTGTTCGAGATCGGTTTTTTTACCACGCAAAAACCGGCGCGCCTGATGCAGCGGTTGCGCCGATTGTATGCGCGGGCGCGGCTGGAACCTGAGGAGATCAACATCCTGCGCGGTATATTGAGCGTGACGACCGAGTACAATGCGCGTCTCAAAACGCGTTACCAACAAGAGAGCCGGGATACTTCTAAATAGCCATGATGTTCAAGAATATTAGAGAGGATATACGCAGCGTATTCGACCGCGATCCGGCCGCACGCAGCACTTTCGAAGTGCTGACCTGCTATCCGGGCCTGCATGCGCGCATCCTGCATCGCATCGCGAATACGTTGTGGCACGCTAATCTGAAATGGATGGCGCGTTTTCTGTCGCATATCGCGCGCTGGCTGACCGGCATCGAAATTCATCCGGGTGCGACCATCGGGCGGCGTTTTTTCATCGACCACGGCATGGGTGTCGTGATCGGCGAGACCGCTGAGATCGGCGATGATGTCACGCTCTATCACGGCGTCACGCTGGGCGGCACTTCGTGGCGGCACGGCAAGCGACATCCCACGCTGGGTAACGGCGTGGTGGTGGGAGCGGGCGCAAAAATACTCGGCCCGATCACGATAGGCGATGGTGCGAAAATCGGTTCCAATGCGGTGGTGGTCAAGGATGTTCCTGCGGGTGCAACGGCGGCGGGTATTCCGGCGCGGATTCTGGATGAGGAGAAGAAAAGTGCCAGCGGTTTCAATGCCTATGGCATCGGCAACGACCAGAATGATCCGGTGAATAAAGCACTGCATGGCCTGCTCGGGCATAGCGTGACGGTGGATCAGCGCATCGAATTTATTCTGCAGCAACTCGAAAAGATGGGTGTGCGTGTGGATGAGGAACGTGCCACTGCCGAAAAATTTGACCCTAATCACTTGAATAAGATAGTTGACTAAAAGTCGTGGGTATTCTATTATTGCAAACGTTGTTATTCACAGCGCATCACAGGCTGTATGTAATTATCGAACCTTATCAATGACTTGGAGATGACATGCGATTAACTACCAAAGGACGTTTTGCTGTGACCGCGATGGTTGACCTTGCGATGCGCGGCGGGAAAAGCCCGATAACGCTGGCATCAATCAGCGAACGGCAAAAGATTTCGCTCTCTTATCTGGAGCAATTATTCGGCAAGTTGCGCAGAAACAAGATCGTCGAAAGTGTGCGCGGGCCGGGTGGAGGTTATTATCTGGCGCGTCCATGCAACAAGATTTCCATCGCGGAAATCGTGATGGCGGTGGATGAGCCGCTGGATGCGACCAATTGCGGCGGCAAGGGTAACTGTCATGGTGAACAACAACCCTGCATCACCCATGATTTGTGGATGGGGTTGAGCGAGAAGATTTACAGCTATCTGGAGGAAGTCTCACTGCAGCAATTGGTGGACAGTCAGAGCAAGCGCCAGATCAAGGTTGCAGCCATCCCCTTGAAAAAAAGCAAATCGGATAAGCTGGTTGGCGCGGCGGTCTAAAATCAAACACGCGACTGGCAAAAAATGGAAGCTGCAAATTCAAAATTAGCATCCGCATGAAAGAAGCAGCATAAACATGAATGAATTTTGGCTCCGCATTTCCAGTCGCTGGCTATATCTGGCCGGCGTCCTGTTTGCCGGCGGACTGTTGGGCTTCGGCCTTTTTTTGCAATACGTCAAACATCAGGACCCCTGCCCGTTGTGCATGGTGCAGCGTCTGATCTTCATCGCGATATTGGCGGTGTTCGCAGTAGCCGCACTGCAAGGCCCGAAGCGTATCGGCACGCGCTATTATGCGGCGCTGATCGTCTTGTTGTCGCTGGCGGGTGTGAGTGTCGCTTCACGCCACATCTGGATTCAGAACCTGCCCAAAGATCAGGTTCCAGCCTGCGGGCCGGGGCTGGACTACATGCTGGAAACCATGCCGATGTCCCACGTGTTGAAAGAGCTGATGCATGGCTCTGGCGAATGCGCGGCAAAAGGCTGGACCTTTCTCACCCTCGGCATCCCGGAATGGTCGCTGTTGTGCTACCTCGCGCTGGGCGTGTGGGCGGTGCTGATCGCGGTCCGCCAAAAAAATTGATGCTCGCATAATTAATTCGACACATCGAAAGAGTTTTCGTATAGTGCACCTTATGAAAACCCGCAGCTCTCCATCTCAACGCAACATTCTCCCATGCAAGCGACTGTGGCGCACACTCACAACCGCGTCCTTGTCTAACTAAAGAGTTTCTTTACAGCAAAGCGCGGGTCTGACCGCGA
Organism: Gallionella sp.; assembly: GCA_017880865.1. GTDB lineage: Bacteria > Pseudomonadota > Gammaproteobacteria > Burkholderiales > Gallionellaceae > Gallionella. The sequence goes on along the minus strand of JADGRL010000014.1, from coordinate 39,372 downwards.
TTGCTTTGTCTCCGTTATTTTTTTCTGAGCCCTTGTTTTTTCGGCTTCAGCCCCGTGCATCACCGAGGGGTATCGCATGTCTCAAAATATTTTTTCTGCGCGCCAAAAATTAGCCGGCAGCATTTTTGCGTTTGTCGCGGCGATCGGTTTTTCCGCCAAAGCGATCATGGTCAAACTGGCCTATGTCGATGGGGTGGATGCGATCACCTTACTGGCGTTGCGCATGGTATTTTCACTGCCATTTTTCCTGATCGTCGCGGCGATCGCAAACCGGAATAAACGCAGCGAGCCGCTCACGACCCGGGATAAGCTCGCGGTCGTCGGGCTGGGATTAACCGGTTATTACCTGGCCAGTTATCTCGATTTTCTCGGCTTGCAATACATCAGTGCGGGCCTGGAAAGACTCATCCTGTTTTTGTACCCGACCATGGTGGTGCTCATTTCCGCGCTGATGTTCAAGCATCGTATCGGGCGTACCGCACTGTTTGCCTTGTTGATCAGCTATGCAGGCATCGCGCTGGTGTTCCTGCACGACATGCACGGTTTGCAGCATGACGCGCTATCGGGTTCGGTATTGGTATTTGGTAGCGCATTGGCTTACGCCGTGTATCTGGTCGGAGCGGGGCATACTATCGCCCGGATAGGCGCGACAAGGTTTACCGCTTATGTGATGACGGTGGCGTGTGTCGCCTGCCTGATGCAATTTGCCGTCACGCATACTGTCGCGGACTTGAATCTTCCCTTGCGAGTGTACGGGCTGAGTATCGCGATGGCGGTGTTCTCTACCGTGATGCCCGCCTTCCTGCTGGCTGCGGCGATGCGCCGGATCGGTTCCATGCACACCTCGATGATCGGCTCGATCGGCCCGGTCTCGACCATTTATATGGCTTACCTGTTTTTGGGCGAGCGGTTATCACTGGTGCAAATATCAGGCTCAATACTGGTGCTGGTCGGCGTGCTGATGATCAGCTTGAAAAAGCAGGCGCAGAACTGACTACGGTCAGCAGCGCGCACCAGTTTCAAGAGCGGGAGTGACCGGAATTATTGTGCTAGAGTTGCGCCTGGTTATTGAACACGCCCAGCCACCACTCAACCGGAGGAAACATGAAATACATCTTGCTCGCCGTCGTACTGTTGCTAGCTGCCTGCGAAAAGCCCACCGTGCCTAAAATAGCCGCACCGCAACGCGAGGTGCTTGAAAAGGCCAAGGCCGTGGATCAGGTGGTGCAAAAAAATGCCGATGAGACAAAACAGAAAGCTGAAGAAGCCGAGAAATAGAGGTACGGCCTTACTCGCCGGAATAACACCCACCTGCCAATTCCATGAACCTGACCATGCGGCACTTACTCGCCATCGCGCTGCTCGCTGTTGTTCTCGCGCCCGCAGTTCACGCCGGGCCGTTGCCGCGTCCCGATCATATCGTCGTCGTGATCGAGGAAAATCGCGGCTATACGCAGATCATGGACAAGCGTAACAGCGCTTCGTACATCCATGAGCTGGTCAGGCGCGGCGTGCTGTTCACCGAGTCTTACGGGGTCACGCATCCGAGCCAGCCGAACTATCTGGCGCTGTTTTCCGGCTCTACGCACGGTATCACCAGCAATGCCTGCCCTAACGCTTTCGACTCGGACAACCTTGCGACGCGGCTGCTCGATAGCGGATTGAGCTTTGCCAGCTATGCCGAGTCGCTGTCCGCTGCGGGCGATGTGAGCTGTATGTCTGGTGCGTATCAGCGCAAACATAATCCGGTGACCAACTGGCAAGGATCGCGGCTTGCCGCCGACGTTAATAAACGCTTTGCCGATTTCCCGCAGGATTTTGCCAAATTGCCAAACGTGTCTTTTGTGATTCCGGACCAGAACAACGACATGCACGACGGCAGTTTCGAGGCGGCGGACGATTGGCTGAAAACGCGCATCGCGCCTTACGTTGATTGGGCGTTCAAGCACAACAGCTTGTTGATACTCACCTGGGATGAGGATAATAATTACGAAGGCAATCACGTCGTGACGCTGCTGGTGGGGCCGATGGTGAAGGCGGGCACCAGTGCGCAGCGTATCGATCATTACAGCGTGCTGCGCACGCTGCTCGACTTTTACAATCTGCCAGCACTGGGCGCGAGCCATGATCAAGAAGCGATCAAGGGCGTTTGGAAAAAACACTGAAAAAAATTGTCGCTATTTAACCCGCCAAAATCCGAGCCATTCTATTACTGGGAAGCAGACACGCTGGTGCTCAACATCCTGGGCCGTCCCAATGCAAAGCGCGATGCGATCGGCAAAGTCGTCGGCCATCAACTCGAGGTTCATGCCGCCGCCGTGCCACGTATGGGAGGTGCGACCGCACACATGATGCGCTATCTGGCGGGCGTATTTGATGTGCCGGTCGGCGCGATTGTTGTGGTGTTTGGCGAGCGAAACGTGAACAAGCAGATCAGGATCAAATCGCCCAAACATCTGCCCGCGCCGATTCGAACGCAACCAGAATAAGGCGGAGCAGGGTAGCTGGGGAAACGCTAACCAGATGCAGGGCGGCATCCCGCCGCTGCATTTTGGGCCGGGGCTATTTTGCTTTTGCCGCCATCAGCTTTTCATACTTGGTTTGCAACTGAACTTTGCTTTCCTTGTAGGCCGGATTCATCGGGATGCAATCCACCGGACACACTTCCACGCATTGCGGCGTGTCATAGTGGCCCACGCATTCGGTACATTTATTAGGGTCGATGACATAAATGGTATCGCCCTGCGAGATCGCGTCGTTCGGGCATTCCGGTTCGCACACGTCGCAGTTGATACATTCGTCGGTAATCATTAGTGCCATGTTTGTGTTCCTCGATCGATAGAGTTCTGGGGGATTTAATTCTGGGACAATTTATTTTTTTGCTGCAATTTATCCATCACATAGGGCGATACGAACTTGCTGACATCGCCGCCGAAGCGCGCGACTTCGCGCACCATGCTGGCCGAGATGAACGTGTACTGCTCCGCCGGGGTCAGGAACAGCGTCTCGACCTCGGGGTACAGATTGCGGTTCATGCCGGCCAACTGAAACTCATATTCGAAATCCGATACCGCGCGCAGCCCGCGCAACACCACGCGCGCATCGTTCGCCTGCACGAAGTTCATCAGCAAGCCGCCGAAGCCTTCCACGCGCACATTGGCAAAATTCGCAAACACCTCGGTCGCGATCTCCACCCGTTCGCTCAGCGTGAACAGGGTTTGCGCGCGGCTTTCCGCCACCGCGACGATGACCTCGCCGAACAATCCGGCGGCACGCCGCACCACGTCTTCGTGACCGCGCGTGATGGGATCGAACGTACCCGGATAAACTACCTTAATCATTTATGGAAAGCCCTAATAATTGATAATGCACCTGCCCCGCCTTGCCGGATTTGATTATCTGCCACGGTGGTGGAACCGTTATCGCAGCACCGGATTCGACATACAGCACGCCGTTTTTGTTCAGGCGTTGCGGCAAAATTTCCAGCAGTCTGGGCAGATAATCGCTCTGAAACGGCGGATCTAAAAAAATCACGTCATATTGCTGTGCATCACTGGAGGCGAATTCTAGCCCATCCCGGCCGTAGACGAAAACATTCGCGCAGCCCAATTTTTTAACATTGTCATGCAAGGCGTGCAGAACGCGGCGGTTCATTTCCACCATCACCACCCGCTCGGCACCGCGCGAAGCGGCCTCGAATCCCAGCGCACCGCTACCGGCGAACAGATCCAAACAGCTGCGCCCATACAGCGTTTGCCCCAGCCAGTTGAACAAGGTCTCGCGTACCCGGTCCGGCGTGGGGCGAAGGCCTTCTGCATCGGGAAAGCTGATTACCCGGCTGCGCAGCTCGCCGCCATTTATCCTGATCTTATTTATTTTGCATTTCCTTCTGGTGGTGTCAACTCCGCATTCAGCTTGCTGGATAGCGGTTTGCCTGCACCACTCTCCGGGTGCGAGAACCCCTGCGGGGCCTCTGGTGCGCCCACGATCACTGTCGCCATCGCCCTGGGGTCGATGTGGCGCGCAAACGCATCGCGGATCTGCGCCGTCGTCACCCTATCGACGTTGCGCGTGAAATCATCCAGATAAGTCAGCGGCAAATCGTAGAAACCGATGATGCTCAGGTAGTCGAGTATCTTGCGGTTGCTGTCGATGCGCAGCGGAAAACCGCCGATGATGTTTTGCTTGGCAGCCAGCAATTCCTTCTCGGTCGGGCCGTGGGCGATGAAGTCCCCCAGCGTGCTGCGCACCAGTTGCAGCGCTTCATCGGCCTGCTCTTTTTTGGTTTGCAGGCCGATCTGAAACGCTCCGGGTTGTTTGAGCGGCATGTAATAGCTGTAGACGCTGTAGGCTAGGCCTTTCTTTTCGCGCACTTCGTTCATCAGGCGCGACACGAAGCCGCCGCCGCCCAACGAGTAGTTGCCGACATACAGCGGGAAAAAGTCGGGGTCGTTGCGCGCCATGCCGGGAGCACCGATCAGGATGTGACTCTGGCTGGCCGGATGGCTGATGCGCTGTTCGCTCTCTGCAATTTGCATCACGACTTTGGGCAGTGCCGATGGCAATGCAGATACTGGCAGCTGCGCGGTGAGTTGTTCTGCGATCGCTTCCGCCTGCGCGCGTGTCGCATCGCCCATGATCGCGACCACGGCGCTGCTGGCCTGATAATGCGCACGATAAAAATTGCTCAGGTCTTGCACGGTGATTTTTTCCACACTATCGACTTCGCCCGAGCCCAGCAGCGCGTAAGGATGCGTGCCGAACACCGCCTTCTGAAAAGCCTTTTCGGCGATGCTTTCCGGCTTGGTCTCCGCTTCTTTCAGGGCGGCGATCAGGCGCACTTTTTCGCGCGCCAGAATCGCTTCCGGGAACACAGGGTGTTGCAATACGCGCGCCATGATGTTCAACGCCTTGTCGCGCTCAGCATTGCTGCTCAAGGTGCGCAAAGACAGGCTTGCACGATCGGGATCAAAGCTGCCGCCCAATTGCGCGCCGATGTCCGCGATGCCGCGCGAAATTTCGTCCTCGCTCAAACCTTCTGCACCGGCGTCCAGCAGGCCATGGGTCAGCCCCGCCACGCCGGATTTGTCCGCCGCATCAAAGCTGCTGCCCGCCCGCAGAGTCACCGCCACGTCCAGCATCGGGATGTCATGATCTTCCACGAACAACACCTTCGCACCGCTGGCGCTCTGCCAGTGCTGGATGTGCGGGGTGGCCATCGCGATGGTTGAAATGCAGCTCAAAGCCGCAAATCCAATGGATTTGCTCAGCCTTGAACCCCAATAGCTTATTAGCCCATTTTTGTTTTTCATCAAAGTGTGGAATTTTTGTCCGAAAAACTTTTGGCCGGGCACCTGTAGGAGCGCAGCTTGCTGCGCGATGAGCAATCGCCCGAGTGTCAATTTCACATCCAGCTTGCTGGATAGTGAATTGCCTGCCTTTGGTACAAGTCTGGCTCTTACGGCGTAATGATTGATTCTGCATTGCCCAAGGACAATCCGGATTGTATTAACGGACATGTGATCCTCCTTCTGACTGATGTTTCGGCTTGCCGGAAAGCGGTTGCGGGTCGAGCGTTGCGACCGTCAGATTATCGTCCTGCAAAAATTCCTTCGCGACTTGCTGCACTTGCTCTGCCGTCACCATCTGGAGTTTTTTCAGCATCACAGGGATCGCCTGATGGCCCAAGCCGATGCTCTCCATCTGCCCGATCTGCATCGCCTGATAGAACACCGAGTCGCGCTTGTATATTTCTGCCGCCATGACTTGCGCCTTGACGCGCTTCAATTCATCCTCGCTCACGCCGTCTTTTATCAGCTGCGCGATCTCCGCGCGCAACGCAGCCTCGACATCCTGCACCGTCTTGCCTGTGCTGGGCGTCGCATCCAGCGTGAACAGGCTAGGGCCGCGCGTTGTCGAGTCATAACCCGCACTCGCCGCACTGGCGACTTGCTGCTCGCGCACCAGATGTTTGTTCAGACGCGCCGATTCGTTGCCATCGAGTACACCCGACAATATGTCCAGCGCATAAGGTTTCCAATCCTGTTCGGGATTTCTGATCGTCGGCGTGTGGTAGGCCATCACCAGTTGCGGCAACTCGGCGGGTGCCTTCACGACCAGGCGTTTGATGCCCACTTGCACAGGCTCGGTATAGTTTCGCCGTGGCGGCAGCACATGTTTGGGGATGGCGCCGTAATAGCGCTGCGCCAGTTTAAATACTTCGTCGGCTTTCACATCGCCGGCGATGACCAGCGTGGCGTTGTTCGGCGCATACCAGCGGCTATACCAGACCTTGGCATCGTTTACCGAAAGCACTTGCAGATCGCTCATCCAGCCGATCACCGGGTTGTGATAGGGATGTTCCTGATAAATCGTCGACATCATGATTTCATTCATCAGCGACTGCGGCTCATCGTCAGTGCGCATGCGCCGCTCTTCCATGACCACCTTGATCTCCTTGCCGAATTCCTTCGCGGTCAGATTGAGGTTCTGCATCCGGTCCGATTCCAGCTGCATCGCAAGTGGCAATTGGGATTTTTGCAGTTGCTGGAAATAAGCGGTGTAGTCGCTGCTGGTGAACGCATTCTCGCGCCCGCCCGCCGCCGCGATGCGCCTGGAAAATTCGCCTGCCGGAACCGCCTTGGTACCCTTGAACATCATGTGTTCCAGCACATGCGCGACGCCGGTCGTGCCGGTGCTCTCGTCGATACTGCCGGCCTTGTACCAGATCTGCTGCACCAACACTGGCGCGCGGTGATCTTCCTTGACGACGACTTTCAGCCCGTTCGCCAGCGTGCGCTCGAATACTTCCGCTTGCGCGGCGCCCTGCGACCAGCCCAACAATAACGCGATATAGAATAAATAAACTCTCATGTCTCTAGCCCTTAAAGGTGTAATCAGCATAAAATGCCGCGCGCATTATCCGACATTTTGCAGCATTCCGACCACACTCATTACAACGCCAACCTTCATTTTATGTTCAGCTTCCTGAAAAATAATTCAGCCGAGTCTTCAGACGCAAAGCCCGACACCGGTTGGCTGGGCCAGTTAAAGTCCGGCCTGGCCCGCACCGGCGGCCAGTTGATTGGCCTGTTTGAGCGCGGCGGCAAGATAGATGACGATCTCTACGAAGAGCTGGAGACCATCCTGATCACCGCCGATGTCGGCATGGACGCTACGAGCGCGTTGCTGGCTGATTTGCGCCATCAAGTCAAAGAACATCGTTTGAGCGAAGCGTCGCAAATGAAGGAAGCGCTCGCGCATTGCCTGCTCAAACTGCTCAAGCCGTTGGCGCAGCCGCTGCAAGCCCAGGCCTTCAAATCGAACGATCCTCACAAGCCTTTTGTCATCATGATGGTCGGCGTGAATGGCGCGGGCAAGACCACCTCGATCGGCAAGCTGGCGAAATATCTGCAAGGCCAGGGCCTGTCGGTGATGCTCGCGGCGGGCGATACGTTCCGCGCGGCGGCCAGAGAGCAGCTGATCACCTGGGGAGAACGCAACAACGTGACGGTGATCGCGCAACAAAGCGGCGACGCGGCGGCGGTGATTTACGATGCGGTGCAAGCCGCGCAGGCGCGCAAGATCGACGTGGTGCTGGCCGATACCGCCGGGCGCCTGACCACCCAGGCGCACCTGATGGAAGAGATCAAGAAGGTGAAGCGCGTGATCGCCAAGGTTTTGTCCGATGCGCCGCACGAAGTGCTGCTGGTGCTGGACGCCAACACCGGGCAGAACGCGCTGAGCCAGGTCAAAGCCTTCGATCAGGCGCTCGGCGTGACCGGGTTGATACTGACCAAGCTGGACGGCACCGCCCGTGGCGGCGTGATCGCCGCAATCGCCCGCGCGCATCCGATTCCGGTGCGTTTCATCGGCGTGGGCGAAGGGCTGGATGATTTGCGCCCGTTCGTCGCTGAGGATTTTGTCGCGGCGTTGCTGGGGCTGGACTAATGATCCGCTTCAATCAAGTCCACAAACGCTACCCCGGCGGCTATCATGCGTTGAAGAACGTCTCGTTCCAGATCGCCAAAGGTGAGATGACGTTCCTGACCGGGCACTCGGGTGCGGGCAAGAGCACGTTGCTCAAACTCATCGCCGCGATCGAGCGTCCCAATCTGGGCAGCGTGCTGGTGAACAATCAAAATGTCGGTGCGCTGAAGGAACGCGCGCTGCCTTATCTGCGCCGCAACCTCGGCATCATCTTTCAGGACCACAAGCTTTTGTTCGACCGCAATGCGTTCGACAACGTGCTGTTGCCGCTACAGATATGCGGATTCGATTACCGTGAAAGCCACAAGCGGGTGCGCGCCGCACTCGACAAGGTTGGGCTACTCAAGCGCGAAAAATCCAATCCCGTCGCGCTGTCCGGCGGCGAACAGCAACGTCTGTGCATCGCGCGCGCCATCGTGAATCGCCCGTCCATCCTGCTGGCCGACGAGCCGACCGGCAATCTGGATGCCGAATACGCGCAAGAGATCATGGCGATATTCAAATCCTTCCACCAGGTCGGCGTCACGCTGCTGATCTCCACCCACGACACCAGCGTGTTGCAAGACACCAAGGTGCGCATACTCGCGCTCCGGCAAGGAGAATTGCAATGAGGCACGCACTCGCACAGCACATCGGCGTATTGCGGCGCATGTTCGCCGCGCCGCTGGCGGGATTTCTCAATATTCTGGTCATCGGCATCGCGCTCAGCCTGCCTGCGGGCATGTATGTGTTGCTGCAAAATGCGCAGGGCCAGGTCGCGCAACTCTCCGGCACACCGCAGATCAGCCTGTTCATGAGCATGGATGCGAAAGCGGATGACGTAGACCGGCTGCGCAAAAAACTGGATCAATATCCGGGCATCGAGCGTGTCGAATTCGTTGATCGTGCGCAGGCGCTGGAGCAACTCAAACAAAGCACCGGGCTCGGCGACGTGGTCGGCGGACTGAACCAGAACCCGTTGCCGGAGGCCTTCATCGTCTATCCCAAACCAGACGAAGCAAAAGCGCTGGAAGCGCTGCGCGGCGAACTGGCAAAGCTGCCCAAGGTGGAGCTGGCGCAACTCGATTCAGCCTGGGCCTACAAGCTCGAAGCCCTGCTCAAATTCGGGCGTATGGTGGTGCTGATACTCGCCAGCCTGCTCAGTCTCGCGCTGATCGCGATCACCTTCAACACCATACGCCTGCAAATTCTCACCCAGCGCGACGAGATCGAAGTGGCCAAACTGATCGGCGCGACCAACGGCTTCATCCGCCGCCCGTTCCTGTATTTTGGCGCGATGCAAGGACTGCTCGGCGGCATCATGGCGTATTTCATCATCACCCTCAGTCTGATGCTGCTCAACCATCAACTCGACGCGCTATCGCAGCTTTACGCCAGCCAGTTTGTATTGAATTCGCTATCGCTAGGCGACAGCCTGACGCTGCTGCTGTTCTCGATGTATCTCGGGTGGTTGGGCGCGTGGCTGTCCGTGGCGCGGCATTTGTCGCAAATCGAGCCGCACTGAATTAAAATGCGCCAAACTAATAAAACGCCAAAAACCAACAAAATATAGAGAGTAGATATGGGCGCACAGTGGAAAGCCAGACACAAAGAAGTCGCAGCGAACGCCAAGGGTAAAATTTTCGGCAAGCTTGCCAAAGAAATCATGGTCGCCGCAAAAGGTGGCGCTGATCCCGGCTCCAACTCGCGTCTGCGCCTCGTGGTCGAGCAGGCCAAAAAAGTTTCCATGCCCAAAGAAACACTGGATCGCGCGATCAAAAAAGGCGCAGGCCTGCTTGATGGCGGTGCGAATCTGGAGCGTCTCGTCTATGAAGGCTTTGCGCCGCACCGCGTGCCCATCATCGTCGAATGCCTGTCCGATAACATCAACCGCACGCTCTCCAGCATGCGCGTGCTGTTCCGCAAAGGGCAGCTCGGCGCGGAAGGTTCCGTCGCGTGGGACTTCAACTACGTCGGCATGATCGAAGCGACACCGAATTTCAAAGAGTCCGACGCGGAGCTCGCCGCCATCGAAACTGGTGCGCAAGATTTCGAACCCAGTGATGAAGGTGCAACGCTGTTTATCACCGACGTCACCGATCTCGATGCGGTGTGCCGCGCGCTGCCCGCGCAAGGCTTCACCGTCATCTCGGCCCAACTGGGCTACCGCCCTAAGAATCCCGTCACACTCAGCAACGATGCAGAGCGAGAAGAAGTGGAAGCGTTTCTGGAAGCGATTGATGCGGATGATGACGTGCAGAACGTCTATGTGGGGCTGGCCGGATAGGGTCGGACTTGAATATTTAAGCTCCGGTTTAAACGAGCTGCTTGCTACGTTTTGGCGCATCATAAAAACAAATTACAATCTTATTGATTGCAGGAGCCCCCGATGAAATTGCTAGGCACCAACACCAGCCCCTATGTGCGCAAAGTTCGCTTGGTGCTGCTGGAAAAGAACATCCCACATGAATATGTCGTTGATCCGCCGCGCGAGCCGGGAAGTCTGGTTGCGCGCGTTAATCCGCTGGGACGGATACCTGCGCTGATTCTGGACGACGAGACCTGCGTGTTCGATTCAACAGTGATTGCCGAATATGCCGACACGCTGAACGATCATCCCACCCTGATCCCACGCAGTAATGCGTTGGAACTAATGCGCGTCAAGCGCTGGGAGGCGCTGGCGGATGGCATCATGGATTCGGCAGTAGTGGTGCGCACCGAAAGCGTCCGCCCGACAAAAAATCAGGATGCAGACATCATCATCCGGCACAACGATGCCATCACCCGCGCGCTGGCTTATGCGGCAGAGCTATTGGGGACGCGCGAATGGTGCGAGGGTGAATTCATCACGCTAGCCGACTTGGCGCTGGTGAGTGCCTTGATCTATCTCGACCTGCGCCAAGGGGAACGCGACTGGCGCAGCGCCCATCCCAACCTGGCCGCATGGTTCGTACGCATCAGCGAGCGCCCAAGCGTTCGTGCTAGTCACGCCGGTTAGGTATCAAGTTGCCTCGTGTTCTGGAATTGCATCCGATGCCATGTGAATAGAGCAACTGCTTGTTCGGCTAACCAGTATTACGCCAGCCAGCAACAATTTGCGGCATAATTCAAACAATTTGTCCGTTTACGAAATCGGCCTCGGTCCACTTTAAGCCGCGCGCATGCGGGGCAACCCGTTTCAAATTGATGAACTTACATGATCCACAGCGATAACCTCACCACTGATGCGCGTCCTGAGTCCAGCCGGATAGTCGCGCCTGCGGCCGCCTCACATCACGAGGAGGCGCTGGAGCGCGCGTTGCGCCCAAAACAGCTCGACGAATATGTCGGTCAGGAAAAGATACGCGGCCAGCTGGAAATATTCATCGAGGCGGCGAAGATGCGTGGCGAGCCGCTCGACCACGTGCTGCTGTTCGGCCCGCCGGGCTTGGGCAAGACCACGCTGGCGCAAATTATCGCGCGCGAGATGGGCGTGAATTTGCGCCATACCTCGGGTCCCGTGCTGGAGCGCGCAGGCGACTTGGCCGCACTGCTGACCAATCTTGAACCGAATGACGTGCTGTTCATCGACGAGATTCATCGCCTCTCGCCGGTGGTGGAAGAAATCCTGTATCCCGCGCTGGAGGATTACCAGATCGACATCATGATAGGAGAGGGCCCGGCGGCGCGTTCGGTGAAGCTGGATCTGCCGCCGTTCACGTTGGTCGGTGCAACCACGCGCGCCGGCATGCTGACTAATCCCTTGCGCGACCGCTTCGGGATTGTCGCCAGGCTGGAGTTTTACACGCCCGAAGAATTGCAGCGCATCGTGATGCGTTCAGCAGGCTTGCTGAAAATGAATCTGACCTCCGATGGTGCGCTGGAAATTGCCAAGCGTTCGCGCGGCACGCCGCGCATCGCCAACCGTCTGCTACGCCGCGTGCGCGACTACGCCGATGTGAAGGCGGATGGAGATGCGACCCGATCCGTGGCCGATGCCGCGCTGACCATGCTGGACGTGGACTCGCAGGGGCTGGACGTGATGGACCGGAAATTATTGCTGGCGATCATCGAGAAATTTCTCGGCGGTCCGGTCGGTCTGGATAATCTTGCCGCCGCGATCGGCGAGGAGAGCGATACCATCGAGGATGTGCTGGAGCCGTACCTGATTCAGCAGGGCTATTTGCAGCGCACCCCTAGAGGTCGCATGGCGACCGCGATCGCCTATCGCCATTTCGGGCTGGTGGTTGCGAACAATCCGATTAACATGAATATGGTCAATGCTGACCTGCCATTGAGTGACAATTGATAAAATGACTAAAAGCAAAATATTTTCATTGCCGGTGCGGGTGTATTTTCAGGACACCGATGCGGGCGGCGTGGTGTATCACGCAAGCTATGTGAACTTCATGGAGCGCTCGCGCACCGAGTGGCTACGCACGCATGGCTACAGCAATGCCGGATTGATGAAGGAATTCGGCGTGGTGTTCGTGGTCAGGTCGCTGAAACTGGATTATTTGAAACCTGCATTATTGGATGACTTGCTGGATGTGACGGCGCAGATCAAAGATGTCGGGCGAAGCCGCCTCACGTTGTTGCAGACAGTGCGACGCGGTGCGGAGCTGTTGACTGAAGCCGAAGTGCATCTGGTCTGTGTCTCGTTGGCGAGTTTCAGGCCGGTAGCCGTGCCGGAAGTGTTGCGCGTGCAGTTGGATAAGTGAACAGGAGAAGACCGCAATGGAAGTGACGCAGGATTTATCGTTTGTGCATCTCATCAGTAATGCCAGCGTGCTGGTGCAGTTGGTGATGGGGCTATTGCTGCTGGTGTCGATGTTGTCGTGGTGGTACATCTTCCTCAAGATGTTCGCCATCCGCAGCGAGGTCAAATTGACCGAGGAATTTGAAGAGGCCTTCTGGCACAACCAGAATTTGAATGAACTTTATAAATATGCGAACAGCAGTTCACTGCGCGATCAGGGCGCATTGGAGCGCATATTCGCCGCCGGTTTTGTCGAGTTCGTGAAATTGAAAAAGCAGCATGGCGTGGAGGCCGCTGCGGTGATGGAAGGTACGCGCCGCGCGATGCGCGCGACTTATCAGCGCGAGATGGACCGGCTGGAATCGCATCTGGCGTTTCTCGCCTCGGTCGGTTCGGTCAGTCCTTATGTCGGCCTGTTCGGTACGGTATGGGGCATCATGAACGCGTTTCGCGGTTTGGCAAACGTGGGGCAGGCGACTCTGGCGCACGTCGCACCGGGCATCGCCGAAGCGCTGGTGGCGACCGCGATGGGCCTATTTGCGGCGATTCCGGCCGTGGTCGCTTATAACCGCTACGCCCACGACATCAATCGCCTTTCCACCCGCTTCGATAGTTTCACCGAAGAGTTTTCCAACGTGCTGCAACGCCAGCCATGAGGCTAATCATGAGCATGGGTTACTTATGAGATCGAACCGCCGTACCACTAATCGCCTGATGAACGAGATCAACGTCGTGCCGTATATCGACGTGATGCTGGTGCTGCTGGTGATTTTCATGGTGACCGCGCCGCTGATGAATCCCGGCCAGATCGACTTGCCCAGCGTGAGCAAGTCGCTTGCTCCGCCGCTTGCGCCGCTGGAAGTCATCATCAAAAAAGACCACACGCTGGCGCTGCGCGATCACGCTGCAGGGGGCATCGAAAGCAGCGTGTCGTCGCGCGAGGAGTTGATTTCGATATTGAAAGCCAGGCAGGAAAAACAGGCCGAGCAAGCGGTGGTGATTTCCGCTGACAAGAACGTGCGCTATGAAGAAGTTATCAATGTGATGGACGTGTTGCAACGGCAACATATTCAGAAAGTCGGTCTGTTGACACAAGCCAAGAAATGAGCGCGACAGTCTATTACGAACCCTATAAGTTACCCGCAGGCATTCTGGCGCTGGTGGTGCACGGCGTGTTTTTCGCGCTGCTGTATTTTGGATTTAGTTGGAACCGGCAGTTCACGGCACCCGCGACGATGAGTGTGGAGCTGTGGGCTAGCTTGCCGGATGAGGTCGCAGCACCTCCCGCCAATCCCAAGGTCGAGGAAGCCGCGCCCCCGCCACCGAAAAAAATAGTAGAACCTGACATCGTGATGCCGGAGAAAAAGAAACCTGTTCCGAAAGTCGTCGAAGCGGTCAAAGCCAAAGCTAAGCCCAAGCCTGCCACACGCAAACCGGCTGAGCCGGACACCCGTATTGCCGATCAGCAGGCGGCAAGCGCGCAGGCCGAGCGGATCAAGCAAGACGAACAAGCCACGGCGATCGGTCGCGTCGTGGATGAGTACCAGGCAAAAATTCAGGCCAAGATACGCCGGAATGTCGTGATGCCCCCGGGCGTGGCGAATGATGCGCATGGTATATATTTGGTAACGCTGTTGCCGGGCGGGTCGGTGCTGAACGCCGTGTTGAAAAAATCCAGCGGTAACGCAGCGTATGACCACGCGGTGGAACGCGCGATTTTAAAATCCGATCCGTTGCCGTTGCCACCGGATGCGGCGTTGTTCAATCGTTTTCGTGAATTTGATCTGGTCTTTAAACCGACCGAATAACAGGAGTGTTTATGGCGTTGCGCCCTTCGACTAAGCTGATAGAACTACTAGCCATTCGACTAAGCCCGCAAGCGGGCAAGTCTCTGGTTATCAGGACAGGCTTATTGCATATCATGGTGGGATTGTTGCTGTTGGCACAGGCGTCGGTAGCTGGTGCGGTATTGAGTATCGAAATCATCGGCGCGGGTGAACACCAGATTCCGGTGGCGATCGTGCCGTTCGGCGGAGATGACAAGCTGTCGCAAGCCGTCAACGCCGTGGTGGTGAGCGATTTGCAGCGTAGCGGATTGTTCCGGCTGGTTGATCCGACAGGAAAGTCGCCGCACGAATCGGCCGAGGTCAAGTATCCGGATTGGCAGCTGCGCGGCGCGGACGCATTGGCGATCGGCACGGTCACGGTTGTGCCAAATGGACGCATCGAAGCACACTTTCATCTGCTCGATGTGGTCAAGCAGGCCGAGCTGGTCGGTCAGTCAGTCTCGGCGAAAGAGGATCAGGTGCGCGCTGTCGGACATCGCATCGCGGATTTGATTTACGAAAAATTAACCGGCGATAAGGGCGTGTTCGGCACGCGCATCGCATATGTGAACCGGCAGGGGCAGAAGTTCAGTCTGGTGGTCGCGGATAGCGACGGCTACAACGAACAGATCGTGCTCGCGCAAAACGAGCCCATCATGTCGCCGGCGTGGTCGCCGGACGGCAGCCATCTCGTCTATGTGAGCTTCGAAACCGGACATGCGGTCGTCTATGTGCAATCGCTCTTCACCAACCAGCGCCTGGTGCTGGCCGATTTTAGCGGCAGCAATAGCGCGCCGGCCTGGTCGCCGGACGGCAAGCACATGGCGATCGTGTTGACGCGTGACGGCAGCTCACAAATTTATCTGATACGACCGGACGGCAGCGGGATTCGGCGCATCACCTTCAGCGGTGCGATCGATACTGAGCCGAGCTTCTCGCCGGATGGGCAAACGCTGCTGTTCACATCGGATCGCGGCGGCAGTGCGCAAATTTATAGTATGGCGGTGGAGGGGGGCGCGGAGCAGCGCATCACGTTCGGTGATGGTGACAGTTATTCGCCACGTTTTAGTCCCGACGGTAAAGGTTTTGTCTACACGCATTTCAGCAACGGCAAGTTCCAGATCGCCGCGCAGGATTTTCAGAGCGGGCAGGTGGAGTTTCTTACCACAGGCGGGTGGGAGAAAAAACCCAGTTTTGCACCGAACGGTAAACTCATCCTGTTTGCCAGCGAGGCGCGCGGTCGTGGTATATTGGCGACCGTGTCCAGCGATGGCCGTGTGCAGCAGCATATGTTCACGCAAAGCGGAGATGCACGCGAACCTGTGTGGGGACCACATCTATAACAAATTTAGCTAAGGAGAAATGCAATGAAGAAACTCATTATCAGTATAGTGTTGTTGAATTTGCTCGCGGCCTGTGCCAGCGAGAAACCAAAGGAAGTTGAAGCGCCCGCGCCTACCCCTGCCCCTGTCGTGGCGGCACCGGAAGCAGCGCCCGCACCCGCAGCCGTGGTAGAGGTTGATCCTTTGAATGACCAGTCAAATATTCTGGCCAAGCGCAGTTTCTATTACCCATTCGATGTCTCGGCCGTGCAGGATACAGATAAGCCAGCCGTGGCAGCGCATGCAAAATATTTGAGCGAGCACGCAGATCGCAAGGTTCGCTTGGAAGGCAATGCAGATGAGCGTGGTAGCAACGAGTACAACCTGGCTCTCGGCCAGCGTCGTGCAGATGGCGTGAAGAAGATGCTGGTGTTGGGCGGCGCAAAAGCCAGTCAGATCGAAACCGCAAGCTATGGCGAAGAAAAGCCCAAAGCATCTGGCCATGACGAAACTTCATGGTCGCAAAATCGCCGGACCGATATAAAGTACTAAAATAGCAGTCATGCCCAAGCTTCGCGCACTCTTGTTGTTGAGTCTGTGTTTCATCATTCCCGCGCAAGCGGGATTGTTGGAGGACGACGATGCACGCAAACAAATCAAACAACTCGAGTCGCGCGTGCTGAAGCTGGAAGATGCTGTTACTCAGCAAACTAGATCCATGCTGGATCTGCAAGGTCAGATCGAAGCTCAGAATACAGAAATCCGCAAACTGCGCGGACAGAATGAAGAAACAACGCACGGCTTGCAAGATGCCGAAAAGCGTCAAAAAGATTTTTATGTGGATTTGGATACGCGCTTGCGTCATTTCGAATCAGCCGAAGCTGCCGCTAAAGATGCTGCTGCCGCTGCCGCCAAAGCACCGGTAGCACCTGTTTCAGCCGACCCATCCGATCCGGCTCCCGAAAACCGCGCCTTCGAGGCGGCCTATGGTTTGCTCAAGGCCGGCAATCATGCGAATGCGGTCAAGGCATTTCAGGAGTTCCTCAAAAAGTATCCTGATTCGGTGCAAGTTCCCAATGCAAATTATTGGCTGGGAAGCGCTCAATTAGCGCTGAAGGATTACAAGGGCGCGCTGAATACCTATCAAGGCTTGCTCAAGGAATTTCCCGACACCCCTAAAGCAGCCGATGCGTTGTTAGGAATCGCAGGCTGCCAGTTGGGGTTGAAGCGATCCGTTGCGGCGCACAAAACGCTCAAACAACTCATCGCCAAATATCCCACCAGCGAAGCCGCCGCCAAAGCCAAGAAACTGCTCGCTGCTGCCCGCTAGTCCACATGCCGCTAGCTAATCCAGACGCGCAAGTGCGCATCAACGAAATTTTCTATTCCCTGCAAGGCGAAACCAGTCGCGTTGGCCTGCCCACGGTATTCATTCGCCTGACTGGTTGTCCGTTGCGTTGCACTTATTGCGACACGACTTATGCTTTTACCGGCGGTAAAAACATGAGCGTGGCAGGAATCCTCAAGCGGGTTGCCGAATACGCCCCACACTATGTAACGGTCACTGGCGGCGAACCCTTGGCGCAAAAGAATTGTCTGCCATTGTTGCGCGCCTTGTGTGATGCGGGCTACGCCGTGTCGCTGGAAACCGGCGGGGCGTTGGATATCGGTGAGGTGGATGCGCGTGTGATGCGCGTGGTGGACATCAAAACTCCGGCGTCCGGCGAGGAGGTCAAGAATCGTTGGGAGAATCTGGCGCTATTGACGCAGCATGACGAAATAAAATTCGTGTTGTGCGACGAAAACGATTACGAATGGACAAAGAAAATCCTGCTGCAACATCATCTCACCGAGAAATGCGCGGTGCTGTTTTCGCCCGCACACGGCACGCTGAATTCCACCCAGTTGGCCGACTGGATACTGCGCGATCACTTGCCGGTGCGTCTGCAAGTTCAGCTGCATAAGCTGTTATGGAACAACGCTCAGGGACACTGATGATGAAAAACGCAGTGGTGCTTTTATCGGGCGGGATGGATTCTGCAACTGTGCTGGCGATGGCGCGCGCACGGGGCTTTACCTGTTACGCGTTAAGCGTGGACTATGGGCAACGCCACCACGCCGAACTGGCCGCAGCACAGCGTGTGGCACAAACACTGGGCGCGCATGAACATCGGGTGGTGAACATCGATCTCACCGGTTTTGGCGGCTCGGCGCTCACGGATAACAACATCGCGGTGTCGCAACAGCCCACCGAGGGCATCCCGCTGACTTATGTGCCCGCCCGCAACACCATCATGCTGTCGCTGGCCCTGGCCTGGGCCGAGGTGCTGCACGCGCAGGACATATTCATCGGCGTGAATGCGGTCGATTATTCCGGCTATCCCGATTGCCGGCCCGCCTACATCGAGGCGTTCGAGCGCATGGCGAATCTCGCAACCAAGGCCGCCGTGGAAGGACATCCGCTTACCGTGCATGCGCCGTTGCTGCATTTGTCCAAAGCGGAAATCATCCTGCAAGGTCGAGCGCTGGGCGTGGATTTTGCGCAGACGGTTTCCTGTTATCAGGCCGATGAATCAGGGCGCGCCTGTGGTGTATGCGACTCGTGCCGTTTGCGGAGCGCCGGATTTTTAGCTGCCGGTGTAGATGATTCGACCTTGTACCGAGCCCAATCGAAGTAAGTGTACGTGAGATTTATTAATACTAGCCCGATGTTCGGTATTTTGCGTTGACAGCGTGTGCTAAATACGTATAATTCGCGCTCCTTTGCATAGGGGTCGATAGCTCAGCCGGTAGAGCAGCGGACTTTTAATCCGTTGGTCGCGAGTTCGAATCTCGCTCGACCCACCAGCATGCAAATGAGTCAGTTGTAGCATTCGTTTTAATGCCGCTTTAGCTCAGTTGGTAGAGCAACCGCCTTGTAAGCGGTAGGTCGTCAGTTCGATTCCGACAAGCGGCACCATTGCCCTGTATTTCCCCATCCAACCCCGTACATCAAACCCACGCCTAGCCTAGCAATTAGCGCATTTTGCGTCTTTTCGCGTCTTTCCCTGTCATCGCTGGAAAAATTCATACGATCCCAGAATGGCAAGCCGTGGATAGGTTTGTTTGGCTGACTTCCACGCCCTGCAATTATGGCGGGGTGCGCTGGTGGTATAGCTGCCCTTGCTGCCAAAGACGGGCGGCTGTGCTGTATATCATGGGCGGGGCGTTACGCTGTGCCAAGTGTGGGCGCGTGTCCTACGCATCACAAAGGGGTGATGCAATGGATCGAGCATGGATCAAACAGCGTAAACTAGAGACCAAGCTGATAGATGGTTGGCTGAAACCCAAGCGTATGCGCTATAAAACGTTTGAGCGATTGCAGGAAAAGATAAACGATTGTGAAAGGCAAAAGGACGCTGCGCTGATAATGGTGATGGCAAGAATGGGGATAGTGCTATAACAATATTTAAGATACGGTGATCGGAAGTTAAGTTAATAGCTAAAACAAGGGGAAAAGATCATGCTGAGAATAATGTTGCTTACTTCTTTGGCAGTTTGCTCTGCACCAACTTTTGCATCTAGTTGAAATTATTTAAATGGCGCTTTTACTGACACAATGGTCAGCTACTTTGATGCAGACACAATCGTCAAGAAGGGCGAAACTGTTACCATTTGGCTGAAGTTTGTAAATAATGAAAGCACCCCTAATGCCGATGGAAGCTACTCTACAGCACAAAAGGTAGTTTACTTCTGCAAAAAAAGAACTTCTCAGGCCTTAACTTCATCCACATATAGTAAATCGCATGAGTTTCTGCGCACTTATTCAAATCCAAGTAAGGTGGAGAATGACATTATTCCCGACTCAATTGGAGAGGCTATCTTAAAAGAAGTTTGTAAAGTCGATTTCCCCAAGGGCGCTACTCCCGTCATTAACAACGACATATACACAGCCGCAACTAATTATTTTGATTATGTAAAAGTAATAAAAAATAATCCCACACCATTCGTAGCCAATTGGTTCATATTTAACGCAGTAGGTAATGGCTCCATTTTATATTTCTTTGATCCGGAGACAGTAGTCAAAAACGGCGACTCCATTACCATTTGGTTGAAGTATGTAAATGAAGAAAAATCCCCTGATACAGATGGAAGCTACTCCACAGCACAAAAGGAAGAATTTGTTTGTAGCAAAAAAACAAATCAGGTATTGCTGTCTTCAACTTACAACAAGAACCAACAGCTTGTTTTAACATCAACGAAGAATGGTCCCATATTGGACATTCAGCCCAATTCAATGGCTAGCGAAATGATCAAGATAATATGCAGCCCTGATTTCCCACAAAATAAAAAGTCAGACTTATACTTTCCCATCGAAGGTGGAGATATTTATGCTTATGCTAAAAAATATTTTGATTACATAAAGGCCAAGAAATCCGATCCTGCCCCGATGTAATGTTACTGCTACCCCGTAACCCCACTCTTTGTTGGTAAAAACCAAAAGCGAACAAGCCACACCAACATGAATAGTGGCTTACGGGCGGCTGTTCATATCTGTCGAGGGGGAATGCAACTGCAACCCATAAACACGACTTTATTGGGTAACATACCATTCGTCAGAGGTGCATCCGCCGAGCTTGATTTTCGTTGCATTAAACCGGACGATCCAGCACCCAGACCAAGCACCTAGCTCGGTACGTCTGGGGGCATAATCGGGGGCATATTTCAAAATCGAATTGTGCGAATCAAGCGGCAGCGCGGCTTAGCGCGATCAATGTGAATGAGACAAGCCCAGTATCCTGTTTTACCTCGTCTATTCCCGTACACCAAACCCCCGTCAAGCCTAGCGATTAGCGCATTTTACGTTCGTTCGCGTCTTTCCCCGTCTATTGCAATCGTGGTTGCATGGCCACCCATACAAAAAATATTTTCGTCTTTAAGTAATCCTTAAGCTTGCTCTTCTATCCTGCTCACCGTTAGAAAATAATTTAAGGAGACGGATATGTCGATTCATTATAGAAATTATTCCCGTGGACTGGTCGTGGCCTTGCTGGCGTTGGGCGTGTCGATGTCTGTCGCGCACGCCGATGATGGTCGCGATGAAAGGCATGGCGGTAAAGACGGTGGCGAAAACCGCGGCAAACCAGTTCAGCCCGCGCAAACCAACGTCCTGTTTCAGCAGGAATGCTCTACCTGCCATATCGCCTATGCGCCGGGGCTGTTGCCCGCCGAGTCGTGGCGCAAAATCATGACCGGGCTGGATAAGCATTTCGGTTCCGATGCCTCGTTGACCGATCAGGAGAACAATGAGATCACAACCTTTTTGGTGAGCAATGCTTCTAATCGCTGGAGTGCCCCGACGGCGCCATTGCGGATCACCGAAAGCGCCTGGTTCAAGAGCAAGCACGATGCTCACGAAATTTCTCCGGCGGTCTGGAAAAACCCGCAGGTGAAAAGTCCGGCCAATTGTGGCGCATGTCACACTCAGGCTGAGAGCGGCAGTTTCAGAGAGCGCGATATAAAAATACCCAGGTAACGAGGGGATCAAGCGCTCTCATGTCTGGCTGGGTGTCATAATGCGGATGCGACACATGCCGAGTAGCGCGATGACAATGGATCGACATTTTATTACGGGTGGATGATGCGTGTTCTGGTGGTCGAAGATGACGCTCTGCTGGGCGATGCGATTCAGGCTGGCTTGAAGCAGTCAGGCTACGCCGTGGACTGGATGAAAGACGGTGTCTCGGCAGAACAGGCGCTCGCCATCGAGTCCTACGCGGCGGTGGTGCTGGATCTGGGTTTGCCGCGTCTTTCCGGGCTTGATGTGTTGCGCCGTCTGCGCAGCCGCAATGTCCAAACTAATGCCCAAATAAATAAACAGACACCGGTGCTGATCCTGACCGCGATGGATACGGTGGAAGATCGCATCCAAGGGCTGGATGCCGGCGCGGATGACTATCTGGTCAAGCCGTTCGATATGGGCGAGCTGGCGGCGCGCTTGCGTGCGCTGGTGCGCCGCGCCAGCGGCAAGACCGAACCTTTGTTGCAGGTTGACGGCATCCAGCTTGATCCCGCCGCCCATCGCGTGCTGTACCGCGACAAACCAGTCGAACTTTCGGTCAAGGAATTCGCGCTGCTGCACGCACTGATGCTCAATGCGGGAAAAGTGCTATCGCGCACCCAGCTTGAAGAACAGCTTTATGCCTGGGGCGACGAGATCGAAAGCAATGCGGTGGAAGTGCATATCCATCATCTGCGCCGCAAGCTTTTTCCTGAGCTGATTGAAACCATACGCGGCGTCGGTTATCTTATGCCTCGCGACAAGGTCGCCTGAAATGCTGCGTCGTGCATCGCTCAAACAACGGCTGCTGGCCTTGGCATTGGCGGCAATCACGCTGGTCTGGCTCGGCGCGACCGCTTTCACCTACCAAGATGCGCGCGAGGAATTCGACGAGGTGCTGGATGCGTATCTGGCGCAGGCTGCCGCGCTGCTGGTCGTTCAGGCATCGCGCGATCTCAACGAGCTTGAAACAGAACATGCGCCGCTGCTGCACAAGTATGCTCGCCGCGTCGCATTTCAAATATGGGAGAAAGGGCAACAGCTGCGCCTGCATTCCGCAAACGCCCCGCAACAACCGCTGGCAAATAAAGAGCTCGGTTTCAGCGACAATACCATAGCCGGAAAAAGCTGGCGCGTGTTCAGCACCTGGGATGAATCCGGCAAATATCTGATTCATGTGGCGGAACGCACCGACGTGCGCGACGAACTGGCGCGCGACATCGCAGGCAACCTGCTGCGGCCGCTGTTGTTTTCCCTGCCCTTATTGGCACTGCTGTTGTGGGTGGCGGTAGCACGCGGTTTGCGTCCGCTGGTCAGTCTGACCCTCGAGGTGGAACGACGCGAGCCGGATAATTTGGCCCCGCTGGATGCGTTATCCGCGCCACGTGAGGTGGCACCGCTGATCGAGCGTCTCAACCGGCTGTTTGCACGCATTGATGTTTCCAGGCAAAAAGAGCGGCGCTTTACCGCAGACGCCGCACATGAATTGCGTACCCCGGTGGCCGCGATCAAGGCGCAGGCGCAAGTTGCGCGGGCCGCTACCGGTGAGGCGGAACGCATTCATGCGCTCGACAACGCGATACTGGGCTGTGACCGCGCTGCCCGCCTGATCGAGCAATTGCTGACCTTGGCTCGGGTGGATACGCTGGACAGCGCCGTGGCGGAGCCGTGTTCGCTTAGGAGCATCGCAGCCGAGGAGATCGCGGCGCTAGCCCCTGCCGCGTTGAAAAAGGGCGTGCGGTTGGAATTACTGGCGGGTAATGAAGTCGCGGTGCTTGGCAATCCAGCGCTCTTGCGGGTGCTGCTGCGCAATCTGCTCGACAACTCGGTAAAACATACTTTGCCTGGGACCTCCGTTCAGGTAAGCATCGCTGATGATTCGGGAGAGATATGCCTGTCGGTCAGCGATGATGGTCCGGGCATCCCGGAACAAGAACGGGAAAAAGTGTCGGAGCGTTTTTATCGCCCGATGGGTACCCAGGCCAGCGGCAGCGGATTGGGGTTGTCCATCGTCAAGCGGATTGCCGAAGTGCATGGCGCATCAATGCAGATGGCGCCGGTGAGCGAAGGTCGAGGGTTGCGCGTGACGGTGAGCTTTAAACGTTCTGCGCCGATGCTTTGATAGTTGGGCACGATGGGCGTAGTCTGCGCGCACAGTTTGGCATCGACAAAAGGGCGGTGATAATGGATCAGTTGCTAAAACGGAAGATGTTGATTGGTGTGTGCCTGCCAGCGAATCAAAACAACTGGCGGCCGGTTATCTTGACGCAATCGCAAAGAAAACGACGGCACAGCAATTTGCCAAAGCGCAGCAACTTGCCGGAGAATGCACGGCTAAAAAATCAAGGGGTGTTAGCGAAAGTGTGCTTGCTGCTAGCCGGTTTTGCGCCGACACTTCCTAACTTGAGTTAAGTAAGCATCGCTTCTTGCAGTACGATTTCCCGCTTAACCGCCAATAATTCGGTAAGATTGCATCCGCGCCAATCGCGGTGCGGACTCCGTTCAGACGATCATTTATTATGAAAATTCACGAATATCAGGGTAAAGAAATCCTGCGCCAATTTGGCGTACCCACGCCGCGTGGGGTGGCGTGCTTTAGTGTCGACGAAGCAGTAGCTGTGGCGCAGCAATTGGGCGGCGCGGCATGGGTGGTGAAAGCGCAGATACACGCCGGTGGACGCGGCAAGGGTGGCGGGGTGAAGGTGGCGCGCTTACCGGAAGAGGTGAAGCGCGCCGCGCAGCAGATATTGGGTATGCATCTGGTCACGCACCAGACCGGATCAGGCGGCCAGGTCGTGCGGCGCTTGTTGATTGAAGAGGGTGCGCAAATCATCAAGGAATTTTATCTCGGCATGGTGATCGACCGCAGCGAGCAGCGCGTGGCGTTGCTGGCAAGCAGCGAGGGCGGCATGGAAATCGAGGAGGTTGCCACGCATAATCCTGAAAAAATCCACAAGGTATGGATAGACCCGGTGGCGGGATTGACGGACGACGAATCGGACGATGTGTCGCGAAAGATTGGCATACCAGAGGCGGCGCTTGCCCAGGCGCGTGCTTGCTTGCAAGGCTTGTATCGCGCTTTCGTCGAGAAGGATGCGATGCTTGCGGAAATCAATCCGCTGGTATTGACCGCAGATGGGCGTGTGCTGGCACTGGATGCAAAGTTTAATTTCGACAGCAATGCGCTGTATCGTCATCCTGAGATCGTCGCGTATCGCGACCTGGATGAAGAAGACCCGGCGGAAATCGAGGCATCGAAATTCGACCTCAGTTATATCTCGCTGGATGGCGACATCGGCTGTCTGGTGAATGGCGCAGGCTTGGCGATGGCGACGATGGATATCATCAAATTGTATGGCGGCAGTCCGGCGAATTTTCTCGATGTCGGCGGCGGCGCTTCCAAGGAAAAAGTCACCGAGGCGTTCAAGCTGATGTTGAAGAACCCAAAATTGAAAGCGATTCTGGTCAATATCTTCGGCGGCATCATGAAGTGTGATGTGATCGCCGAAGGCGTGGTGGCAGCGGCGCGCGAAGTACACTTGAACGTACCGCTGGTGGTGCGTCTGGAAGGCACCAATGTCGAGCTGGGTAAAAAGATTCTGGCCGAATCCGGATTGCCGATTATTTCTGGCAACGACATGGCGGATGCGGCCGAAAAAGTGGTTGCCGCAGCGAGGGGTGCGTAATGTCTATTCTGATCGATAAAAATACCCGGGTGATGACGCAGGGCATGACCGGCAAGGTCGGCCAATTTCACACCGTCAATTGCCAAGCCTACGCGAACGGGGCGAATTGCTTCGTCGCCGGGGTGAATCCGAAAAAGGCCGGCGAATCGTTCGAAGGTATCCCGGTATATGCCTCGGTGCGCGATGCCAAAGTCGCGACCGGCGCCACGGTGTCGGTGATCTATGTGCCGCCATCGGGTGCGGCTGCGGCGATTGATGAGGCGGTCGAGGCCGAACTGGATCTGGTGATCTGCATCACCGAGGGCATTCCGGTGCATGACATGCTGCGTACCCGCTACAAAATGTTTGGCAAGAAAACCTTGTTGATCGGGCCAAATTGCCCGGGGCTGATCACACCGGATGAGATCAAGATCGGCATCATGCCGGGGCACATCCACAAGAAGGGGCGCATCGGCGTGGTGTCGCGCTCAGGCACGCTGACCTACGAGGCGGTCGGGCAGCTGACCTCGCTGGGCTTGGGGCAATCTTCTTGTGTCGGCATCGGCGGCGATCCGATCAACGGCCTGAAGCATCTGGATGTGATGAGGCTATTCAACGATGACCCGGAAACCGATGCGGTGATCATGGTCGGCGAGATCGGTGGCAGCGACGAAGAGGAATGCGCGCGCTGGATCAAGGACAACATGAAGAAACCCGTGGTCGGCTTCATCGCGGGTATCACGGCCCCGCCCGGCAAGCGCATGGGCCATGCGGGCGCGATTATATCCGGCGGTCAGGGCGGCGCCGAAGACAAGTTGGCGGTGATGGAAGAATGCGGTATTCACATCACGCGCAATCCGGCGGAAATGGGGCGTGTGATGCAAAAAATTCTGAAGGGTTATTGATGCTGGAAATGTTAGCCTCAGCCCCATTCTGGGTCGATGTATTCAAGATCATCGTGATCGATCTGCTGCTATCCGGCGATAACGCGGTAGTGATCGCGCTGGCCTGTCGCAACCTGCCGTCTGACCAGCGCAAAAAAGGGATTTTGTTTGGTGTCGCGGGCGCGATCATTTTGCGCATCGTGCTGACTTTTTTTGCAGTGAGCCTGTTGTCGCTGCCTTATCTCAAACTGGTGGGCGCGCTGCTGCTGATCTGGATCGGCATCAAGCTGATCCTGCCCGAGGATGAGCACAGCGCGGATGGTATTCAAGCTGACACGCGTCTGTTCGGCGCGGTCAAGACCATCATCATCGCCGACTTCGTGATGAGTCTGGATAACGTGCTGGGTGTGGCGGCAGCGGCACATGGCAATGTCATGCTGCTGGTATTCGGCCTGTTGGTGAGCATTCCGCTGATCGCCTGGAGCAGCCAGCTGGTGCTGAAGTTGATCGATCGTTTTCCGTTCATTATTTATGCGGGTGGCGCACTGTTGGGTTACGTGGCGGGCGAGATGCTGGTCAGCGAGGCGTTGTTCGCACCCGTGGTCGAAGCGCAACATTATTTACACTGGCTGGCCCCGGTGTTCTGCGCCGTGATGGTACTGGCGGTCGGCCGCTGGCTGGCGATGCGCAAGGTCGTTGCAGTTGCGGCGGTTGACCTGGTGGACGAAGCTGTGCCGGCCGGGATGGGCGACCGGTCGCCTAACATGCACAAAAAATCATAAGGGGACGATGATGACGAAGATACTGATTCCGGTAGATGGTTCGGCTAATGCCCAGCGTGCGCTTGATTACATGATCAAGAATATCGCCGCGCTGAAGGAAGCGCCGCAACTGTTGTTGCTGAATGTGCAGTGGAATGTGGCGACGGGCAACGTCAAGCTGTTCATCAATCAACAAACGATTAATGATTATTATCGCGAACAAGGCATGAATGCACTGCAGTCAGCGCGCGATGCGCTGGATGCCGCCGCGTTGCCTTACCAATACCACATCAGCATTGGCACACCGGCGGAAGCGATCGTGCAATACGCCAATGAGCAGAGCGTGGACCAGATCGTGATGGGCAGGCAGGGGCAGGGCGGTTTGCAATCATTGTTGCTGGGATCGGTGGTGAACAAGGTGTTGCATCTGGCAAACTGTCCGGTGTTGCTGATCAAATAGAAAACGATCCTCCGGTTTCCCGGTCAGGCGTTTTTAGGACAAAGGATTTTCGTGATAGGCACGCTTTATTTTTAGATAATTCGTAATAAATATAAAGGATTGTGGTACGTTGTTGTGAATTATATTAATATTCGCGCCATAATTTTATTGGCACCAGATATCAGGCTCGACAACAGGCATTCGGGGGTAGCATGAACAAGTGGTTATTTTGGCAGAAAGACTGGTTCATCAGTTTACTGATTGCATTGGTTTTTCTGCTCGGCGCAAATAGCGACCTGATGCAGAGTCTGGAGCGCAAGGCTTATGACTTGGGCGTTTTGGCTTCCTCGCGGATCCCGAGCGACAAGATCGCGGTGATCGCGATTGATGATCAAAGCATCGCCAATCTGGGGCGTTGGCCATGGCCGCGCGAAATCCACGCGATGATGATCGATATTCTGGCAATAGGGAATGCAAAGGCCATTGGTCATACGGTCTTGTTTTCCGAGCCACAGGTTGATGCCGGGTTGACCTATCTGGAAAAATTGAGCGGGTTGCTGGTTAATTCTTCGCTGCAACAATCCAATCCGGCAGAATGGGCACAGCTCAATGAAATAGCACAGGACGCGCTTTCACATCTTGATAACGACAAGAAGCTGGCCGAGAGTATGGCGAAGGCAAATAAAGTCTTGCTCGGAATGATTTTTGAACTGGGCGAACCTCAGGGAAGGCCGGACGTTGCGCTGCCGGAGTTTGTGGTAAAGAGTGGTTTGACTAACATCAAGGCGGGAGTGCGGGGGGCTAGACCATTAGCTACGACGGCAATTCTGGCTCCTATTGCATTGCTTGGAGAGCGGGCATCCGCCATCGGGCATCTCACGATGTCCAAGGATGTTGATGGCGGTGTTCGAACAGAGCCGTTGGTATTGAATTACTACGATCAATATTTTCCATCACTGTCGCTGATGTTGGTCGCCAAAAGTCTGAATCTGGAGCCAAAAGATATTCAGGTGACGTTGGGGGAATCCGTCAAGGTCGGAAACCTGACCATTCCAACAGATTCTGAATCGCGCATGTACACTTATTTCTACAGCAATCAGAATGGCAAGCCGGCGTTCCAGGTTGATTCGTTCTATGACGTATTGTCTGGCAAAATCCCGCCAGAGAAATATCGAGACAAAATTGTTCTGATTGGTGCGACGGCGGCGGGAGTGGGCGAGTTCCCAGCTACGCCAGTTTCTCCCGGCATGTCGCCGGTTCTGATTTTGGCGAATTCGGTGTCGAGCATCCTCAAGGGTGATTTCTTCGTCACCCCGAGCTGGGCTGGATTGGCGCAAATCGGCGTATTCCTGCTGGTCGCGCTATATCTGATCCTGCTGCTGCCGCGTCTGAATGCCGCTATCGGAGCGGTGGTCACAGGCGCGCTTTTCATCGTGTTGTTGGGCGCACATTTTATATTGATGACCACGCAAGCGCTGTGGTTGCAACTGATGCTGCCCGCATCCTTGTTGTTGGTTGGCCATTTGTTGCTGACGACCAAACGCTTTCTGATGACCGAGAAGGGCAAGCAGAAATCCGATGCCGAATCTGCGGAAAGTAATCGTATGCTCGGCTTGGCTTTCCAGGGCCAAGGGCAGCTGGATATCGCCTTCGACAAGTTTCGCAAGGTGCAGCTGGATGATAGCCTGATGGATGTGCTGTACAACCTGGGATTGGATTTTGAGCGCAAGCGCCAATTCAATAAGGCGGAGTCGGTGTTCAAATACATGGCCGAGTACAATCCCAAGTTCCGCGATTTGGCAGCGCGTCTGGTACAGTCCAGAGCCATGTCGGAGACGGTGATGCTCGGCGGTTCATCTGGCCGGAGTAACGCCACCACGATGGTGCTGGACAAGGCGGGTGTGTCCAAGCCGATGCTGGGACGCTATGAAATAGAAAAGGAGCTCGGCAAGGGTGCAATGGGCGTGGTATATCTCGGTAAAGACCCGAAAATCGGACGCGTCGTGGCAATCAAGACCATGGCACTGGCGCAGGAATTTGAGGCCGATGAACTGGCCGATGTGAAAGCTCGCTTCTTCCGCGAAGCAGAAACAGCGGGCCGTCTGAATCACCCGAACATCGTGACGATGTACGATGCGGGCGAAGAGCATGACTTGGCCTACATCGCGATGGAATTCCTCAAAGGCCGGGATTTGGCGCCCTATACCAAGCCGGATAACTTGCTGCCCTTGCCCACGGTGATGAACATCATTGCCCGCGTCGCCGATGCGCTGGATTACGCGCATAAACAGAACGTGGTGCATCGCGACATCAAGCCGGCCAACATCATGTATGACCCCGAGACGGATACGCCCAAGGTAACCGACTTTGGTATTGCGCGCATCACCGATTCGAGCAAAACCAAAACCGGCATGGTGTTGGGCACGCCCTCGTTCATGTCACCGGAGCAGTTGGCCGGGAAGAAGATTGAGGGCGCCTCAGACCTGTTCTCCTTGGGCGTGAGCCTGTATCAAATGGCTTGTGGTAAGCTTCCGTTTGAAGGAGATTCAATGGCGCAATTAATGTACCGAATCGCCAATGAGCCGCATGCCGATATTTTGAGCATCAGGAAGGATTTGCCGCCCTGTTTGGTGGCAATCATTAACCGCTCACTGGCCAAGAAAATTGAGGATCGCTATGCCAATGGCGCTGAAATGGCTGTTGCTTTGCGCCATTGTGCTGCACTCGCAAGGGATGCCCCGCCGCTAAACGGCGACCCTTTCGCAGCAAGTTCACAGAGGTAAGATATGAAAATTTCGGAGGCGTTGGAAATATTCAGCCAGACTCACCCCGGCATGGTGCGCTCGCACAATGAGGATAGCGTGGCGTGCGAGCAGGCCCTTGGGTTGGTGGTGTTGGCCGATGGCATGGGGGGGTACAATGCGGGCGAGGTGGCGAGCGGCATTGCTGTTTCGGTGGTCATGACGGAAATCAGTCACCGTTTGCTGAACGCCAGCCCGGTTGAACCTGGAGAGCCGGACGGTGAGGAGTTGGGCGTGACGCTGTTGCGCGACAATATTCAGAAGGCCAATGCCTCAATTTTTTATGCCGCGCAAAGTCAGCCTCAATATGCCGGGATGGGAACGACCCTCGTCTCCGGATTGTTTTATGACAACCGCGTGGTGGTAGGTCATGTGGGCGATTCGCGCATGTACCGATTGCGCGGTGAGGTGCTGGAATCGATCACCCGAGACCATTCCTTGTTACAGGAGCAGATTGATAGCGGGATGATTAGCGTTGAAGATGCGCGTTTGTCCAAGAACAAAAATTTGGTGACGCGCGCGGTCGGGATTGATGCCGATGTGGAGCCGGAAATCCATGTGCATGACGTGTTGGTCGGGGATATTTATCTGCTGTGTTCGGACGGTTTGAACGATATGGTGGAGGATGATGATATTCAGTCCACGCTTTATGCGCTACAAAGTAATTTGCCGCTTGCGGCGAGTCAGTTGATACAGTTGGCGAACGATAATGGCGGGCGCGATAATGTTTCGGTGATACTGGTGAAGGTAAAGGGCAAATTTGCCGTGCCGCGTGGTTTGCTGGCTAAACTACTCAGTTGGTTTGAGAAATAATTAGTACGAGGATTACGAATATGGCTGCAAAACTGATACTCAGCATGGATGGGGCGGTACTCAAAGAATACCCCCTGAACAAAGAGCGCATGACCATCGGGCGCAAAGAACACAACGACATCGCCATCGACAACCTGGCGGTGAGCGGTGAGCATGCTGCGATCGTTACCATCTTGCATGATTCCTTTTTAGAGGATCTGGATAGCACCAACGGACTGGAAGTGAATGGGAAGCCGACTAAAAAGCACTTCCTGCAAAACAATGATGTAATCGAAATCGGCAAATACAAGCTGAAATACATCAACGATCAAATCACCCAGACCAGTCCCGCTGATTTTGAAAAAACCATGGTGTTGCGTGCACCAGTTAAGCCGGCGGCTACTAGCGCAAACAAGCCTGCGGGGACGCCGAGTTCGCAAGTTGAGAGTAAGCAGGTGCACGAAGAGGCGGTAGAATTAACTGGCAAGTTCGAAATGCCCCAAGTGGCAGTTGCTCCTGTCCAAGCTTTTGCGCCAGCGGATGCTTCAAAGCAAATCGCGGTGGTGCAAGTTTTGACTGGGCCAAATGCCGGGAAGGAACTTGAACTTGTGAAAAACCTCACCACTTTAGGTAAACCGGGCATGCAAGTGGCCGTACTGACCCGTCGCCCGCATGGGTATTTTATTACCCATGTCGAAGGGGAAAATTTCCCGCTGGTGAACGGGCAGGCACTGACAAATCAGGCGCATCAATTGAATGAACATGATGTGATTGAACTGGCCGGTGTCAAGATGGAATTCTATTTCAAGGAATAGTGGTGGACAGAGGACTGCCGACAGAGGGCATAACCACTGTCTTGCTTGTTGCCTTTGATCAGCCCATTTGCTGCTTGTGTCCTCAATTTAGCGTCTATTAAGCGACGTGAAAAAAAACGCAATCCTGATTGGACTTGGACTACTGATAATGTTGTTTTTTGTCGGTAGTGCCGCCCGTTTTTACAGACTGGATTTTGTCGAGCAGCTATCTTCTATTATTCACGATTATCGATTGCGCTTGACCATGCCGCGCACGCTGGATGATCGTATCGTTATTGTCGATATAGACGAAAAAAGCCTGAAGGAAGAAGGTCGTTGGCCATGGGGGCGTGACCGCTTGGCCTTGTTGATGGACAAGCTGTTCGATAAATATGGCGTCGCGGTGGTGGGCTTCGACGTTGTTTTTGCCGAAAGGGATGAGAGTTCAGGGCTAAAAGTGTTGCAGAAGCTCGGGCAAAATCAACTCAAGGGAGATCGGTCGTTTCAGGCTACGCTCCGCCAAATCCAACCGCAACTCGAATATGACAAGCTGTTTGCCAGCAAGATCAAAAATCGCAATGTGGTATTGGGTTATTATCTAACCAGTCAAAAAGCACCGCATGTTTCCGGCATGCTTCCCGAGCCGACCTTTCCGTCGGGCTCTTTCACGGGGCATTCTATCGAGTTTGCAACTTTTAATGGTTACGGTGCCAATCTTCCCGAGTTGCAACAAGCCGTTGCCAGCGGGGGCCACTTCAATCCTTTGGTGGACTTTGATGGACAGGTACGCCGTGTGCCCATGCTCGCAGAATACGATGGCGCATATTACGAGTCTTTGTCTCTTGCGATGGTTCGCACCTTGTTGGGCCCAACCAAATTGTTACCTGGGTATGCCGAGGTCAAGACCGGCGGGTATGCCGGTTTGGAATGGTTGGAGCTGGAGGCGGCTGGTGGTCGGCTGAAAATCCCGGTTGACAGCGATGTGGCAACTTTTGTGCCGTACCGCGGAGGACAGGGAAGTTTTCGTTATATTTCGATAGCGGATGTGCTGCATGACCGCGTTGATCTTGCACAACTAAAAAACAAGATCATTCTGGTGGGAACGACTGCTCCGGGATTGATGGATATGCGCTCCACACCGGTGGCAGAGGTATACCCGGGGGTGGAAGTCCACGCCAACATGATTTCCGGTATTCTCGACCAGAATTTGAAAGGGCAACCGGCTTATATGCTGGGTGCGGAGGTGGTTTGGCTGTTGTTGATCGGAATAGCTTTGAGCTTTTTGTTGCCGTTACTCACTCCGGCCAAGGCGATTCTCGCCTCGATTGTTACACTCATTATGACGACAGGGCTGAGTCTGGTTGTCTGGCAGTATGGGAATGTATTGATGCCGATGTCGAACAGTTTGCTGATGATCGCTTTGTTATTCGCCGTGAATATGTCTTACGGCTACTTTTTCACGTCGCGTACCAAACATCAGATTACCAGATTGTTCGGGCAATATGTGCCGGGCGAAGTGGTCGAGGAGATAGCGAAAAATCCACAAAACGTGTCGATGGAAGGCGAGAGCCGTGAGATGACTATCCTGTTTTCGGATGTGCGCGGTTTTACTACCATTTCGGAGGGGCTGGATCCCAAGGAATTATCGCTGCTGATGAATGAGTTTTTGACGCCCTTGTCGCGTGTCGTCTACAAACACCGCGGCACGATAGACAAGTATATGGGCGACTGCATCATGGCATTTTGGGGTGCACCCCTGCCGGACAAGGATCACGCCCGCAACGCCATACTGGCGGGTATCGAGATGCAGGCGACCTTGCAAGCATTACAGCCACACTTCAAGGAACGCGGTTGGCCTGAGATTCAAGTGGGTGTGGGTGTCAATTCGGGGCGCGTCAGTGTTGGCAACATGGGGTCTGAGGTGCGTGTCGCCTACACGGTGATGGGCGATGAAGTGAATCTGGCATCACGTCTGGAGGGGATCACCAAGCAATACGGGGTGGGGTTCATCGTCGGCGAAAATACCCGGAACCTTGTGACGGACTTTTTATATCGCGAACTTGACCACGTGCGTGTAAAAGGTAAAGATAAGCCCGTGGCGATTTACGAACCGATCGTATTGCTCAGTGAGGCTGACAAAGCACTTCAGGATGAAGTCACGTTGTTCCATGAAGTGCGTCGCTTGTATCGCAAGCAGGATTGGGATCAGGCGGAATTGCAACTGATGAATTTGCAGCGCATGTCGCCGGGTGTTGCCCTGTATGGAAAGTACGCGGAGCGTGTTGCTTTTTTTCGTAAACGTCCGCCTAATGCGGATTGGGATGGCGTATTCGATTTTCGGGTCAAGTAATCCGATAAATTTTTCAGGATAGACGGGACAAGATGAAACTCAGAGTATTGGGATGCAGTGGTGGAATCGGCGGCAATCTGCGCACCACATCGTTCCTGCTTGATCATGACGTGCTGATCGATGCAGGAACCGGGGTGGGTGAACTCAGCTTGTCCGAACTCGCCATGATCGACCATGTTTTCGTTACCCACTCTCACCTCGATCATATCGCCTGCATTCCATTCATGCTGGACAGCGTTGGATTTATGCGTGATCGCCCATTGACCGTATATGCAAGCGAAGAGACGCTGGACATCCTCAAGCAACATATTTTTAATTGGAAAATATGGCCGGATTTCAGCGAAATTCCCAATGCTCAGCAACCTTACCTGCGTTATCAGTCTATGGAATTGGGCGAGACGGTTGTCCTGAATGGACGCAAAATAACCTCCATCCCCGCCAATCATGTTGTGCCTGCGGTTGGTTATCATTTGGACAGTGGCAAGGCGAGCCTGGTATTTAGCGGTGACACCACCACGAATGATGCGTTGTGGAAGGTGGTCAACAAAATTGAGAATTTGCGTTACCTCATTATCGAGACGGCATTTTCAAACAGCGAGAAGGATTTGGCGTTAATTTCCAAGCATCTGTGTCCCAGTATGCTCGCTGAAGAGCTGGTCAAATATAAGCGCGATGCAGAGATATTCATCACTCATCTCAAGCCGGGTGAACTGGAATTGACGATGCAGGAGATCGAAGACTGTGTACGTGGATACCGTCCCAGAATGTTATTGAATAATCAGGAATTCGAGCTTTAAAAGCATGCGATGAGATACACCCCCGACATTGAAATTTTGATTTTGGATGGCAATGAACCAAGGTTGATGTTGGCACAACAGCAGCCTAATGAGACGCAAGAGGGAATGGAATGAGTACAGTTATGGCAACCAGTAACGCGGTCGGTGATATGAGCCAACGGCTCGAATTCACCAAAAATCTCAATCACGTCAACAATAAGATACACGCTACCGGTAACGTTGATGAAATCATGCTGGAGGTCAGCAAGGACATCTGCGCGCTGTTCAATGCGGACCGGTTGACCATCTATGTCGTGGGTGAAGACAATATCTCGCTGGTTTCCAAGGTCAAGACCGGACTCAATTCTTTCAAGGATCTCAAGTTGCCCATCGCCGAGCAAAGCCTTGCTGGTTATGCGGCAATGCATAAGAAGCTGCTCAACATCAAGGACGTTTACGATGAGAAAGAGTTGGCGCAGTACAGTTCGCATCTGCGTTTTTTGCAGGAAGTAGACAAGCGCACCGGATATCGCACCAAGCAAATGTTGGTCGCCCCGATTCTGGATGCAGCCAGCGGCGATCTGGTCGGCATCATTCAGGTGATCAATAACAAGGCCGGCGCATCTTTTTCGCCTATGATCGAAGAGGGCGTGCAGGAGCTGGCGCAGACCATGGCTGTCGCATTACGCCAGCATCAACGTCAGCAAAATAGCACGGCCAAAACAAAATATGACTATCTGGTTGCCGATGCAGTACTTTCTGCTGCGGAATTCGAATTGGCGACGCGTACCGCAAGGCGCAAAGGTATAGATATCGAAGAAGTGTTGCTGGACGAATTTCAAGTCAATGTTGCCGCCTTGGGCAAGGCGCTTTCCAGCTTCTTTGGGGTTCCTTATGAAGCATACCGGGGTGATCGCCTCAAGCCCGCCGAGTTGTTGAAAAATCTGAGGCGAGAGTATGTGGAAAGCAGCCATTGGATTCCCATCGATGAAACCCAGGAGGGGCTGACGATTTTGACCACGGACCCTGAGCGGATTCAGGCCTCAAGGGTGGTTAATAACATTTTCTCCAAGAGTCGGCTGGTCTATAAGGTTTGCTCGCAGCGCGAATTCAAGCAAACCCTGGATTTGTTCTATGGCGGCGGCGCAGCTTCAGAAGGTAGCGGTGCCCTTGCCGGTGACGAATCGTCTATGGACGATATTCTGACCAGCATGGGGGGGGATGAGGAAGAAACCAACGGTGTCAGCCAAGAGGATGTCAGCGCCGCCGCCGATAATGAATTGGTCAAGCTGGTCAATAAAGTCATCGTGGACGCATACCGGATGGGCGCGTCGGATATTCATATCGAGCCGGGACCGGGCAAAGCCAAGACGCAGATTAGGGTGCGCAAAGACGGTTCGCTGATGAATTATATCGAAGTGCCGTCCACCTACCGTAACGCGCTCATAACGCGCATCAAGATCATGTGCGACCTGGATATTTCCGAGAAGCGCAAACCGCAGGACGGCAAGATCAAGTTCAAGAAATATGGTCCTCTGGATATCGAGTTGCGCGTGGCGACCATCCCTTCACAGGGCGGCGTGGAAGACGTGGTGATGCGTATTTTGGCCTCCGGTGAACCGTTGCCGCTCGAGAAGATGGGCTTCTCGGCACGCAATAACGAGTTGATCAAGACGACGGTGAGCAAGCCATACGGTTTGTTCTTCGTGTGCGGTCCGACCGGTTCCGGTAAGACCACCACGCTGCATTCCATTCTCAAATATATCAACACGCCGGACACCAAGATATGGACGGCGGAAGACCCGGTGGAAATTACCCAGAAGGGCTTGCGTCAAGTCCAGATCAACAAGAAAGCCGGTCTGGATTTTGCCACGATCATGCGTGCTTTCCTGCGTGCCGATCCGGACGTGATTATGGTCGGTGAAATGCGCGACAAGGAAACCGTGTCCATCGGCATCGAAGCTTCGCTGACTGGTCACCTGGTGTTCGCCACGCTGCACACCAACAGCGCGCCGGAATCCATCAACCGATTGCTGGACATGGGTATGGATCCGTTCAACTTTTCGGATGCGCTGTTGGGGATTCTGGCGCAGCGTCTGGGCAAGCGCCTGTGCGGTGACTGCAAGAAGCCGCATATCGCAACCGCCGATGAAATTAAATCGATGCTTACCGAGTACAGCGGCGAGTTGATGAATACGCCGACCTGGAAGAAAGACCCGGCTGCCGCGACCAAGGCTCTGTATGACGAGTGGCGGAAATTATTCGCCGATGAAAAAGGGCAATTCACCATTTTTACGCCAGTTGGCTGCGAGAAATGTGGCGGCACCGGTTATCGTGGGCGGGTGGGCTTGCACGAACTGCTGATTGGCTCAGACCCGATCAAAAAGGCCATCCAGGAGCATGCGCGCGTTGCCGAATTGTTGGCGATTGCACTCGAAGAGGGGATGCATACGCTGAAGCAGGACGGCATGGAGAAGGTACTGCAAGGCATAACCGATATGCACCAGGTGCGCGCGGTTTGTATCAAGTGATCATTAACGGCTAACGATTGCATCATGAATTCTCCTGACAACCTGCTGCATCGCCTCAAAGACCTCAATGAGATCGGCATCGCGCTGTCCCAACAGCGCGATCTCAACAGCTTGCTGGAAACCATTTTGGTCGCGGCGATGCGCATTACGCACGCCGATGCGGGTACGCTCTACCTGCATGAAATGGAACAGCGGGTGATGCGTTTTGAAATTTTGCGCAACAATACGCTGAATAAGGCGATGGGCGGAACCAGCGGCGTACCGATTACTTTTTATCCGATCCAGCTTTACGATGAGGCCGGTCTGCCCAATCACGCCATGGTGGTGAGCCACGCGGCACTCAGCGGTGAGACGGTGAATATTCCAGATGCCTATATGGCGGAGGGTTACGATTTTTCCGGCACCAAAAATTTCGATGCCAAGACCGGCTATCGTTCCCAGTCGTTTTTGACCGTGCCGATGCGCAACCACGAGAATGATGTCATCGGGGTGCTGCAATTGATCAATGCGCTGGACCAGAAAAGCGGCGCGATCATCCCGTTCTCGATCGATGATCAACAGTTGCTGGAGTCCTTGGCTTCGCAGGCGGCCATCGCATTGACCAACCGCCATCTCATCGATCAGCTGGAAGAATTGTTCGAAGCTTTCATTCAGCTCATCAATACGGCCATTGACGATAAGTCGCCCTATACCGGCGGACACTGTGCGCGAGTGCCGGCTCTCACGATGATGCTGGCTGAAGCCGTCAATCGCACCACCCTGGGCCCGCTCAAGGATTTTGAGATGACCGACAAAGACCGACGCGAATTAAAAATTGCCGGCTTGCTGCATGACTGCGGAAAAATCACCACGCCGGTGCATGTGGTGGATAAAGCGACCAAGCTGCACACCCTGTTTGACCGGATTCATTTACTTGACACGCGTTTTGAGGTGCTCAAACGCGATGCCGAGATCGCGATGCTTCGCAAGGATCGAGGATCGCACCCGCAAGGGGTAGGCCGTGCGGTTCCCGTAGCTGAAGCTACGACCGCTACGCTCAGGAACGAGGATCAAGGCAGCGAAGCCATTCGTGCCGAATACGAAGCGCGCATACTGCAACTCGATGATGACCGCGAATTTTTGCGCCACTGCAATGTCGGTGGCGAGACCATGTCTGCCGAGGCTCAGGAACGGGTGCGCCAGATCGCCACCTATCAATGGCGCGATGCCGATGGAAAAATAAGCAATTTTCTCAGTGAAGACGAAGTTGAAAATCTCACGATACGTGCCGGTACCTTGACCGCTGCAGAACGTGAAATCATCAACCATCACATCGATGTCACAATCAAAATGCTGGAATCGCTGCCATGGCCCAGACATCTTAAAAACGTCCCCGAGTATGCCGGTGGGCATCACGAGCGCATGGACGGCAAGGGCTACCCGCGCGGTCTGACGCGCGAGCAGATGTCGGTGCAAGCTCGCGTCATGGGTATCGCCGATATTTTCGAGGCGCTCACCGCCAAGGACAGGCCCTACAAAAAAGGCAAAACCCTCACCGAATCATTGACCATCCTCGGCAAGTTCAAGCTGGGCGGGCATATCGACCCC
This sequence comes from Gallionella sp., assembly GCA_017880865.1. Lineage (GTDB taxonomy): Bacteria > Pseudomonadota > Gammaproteobacteria > Burkholderiales > Gallionellaceae > Gallionella. The sequence continues at coordinate 599 of JADGRL010000014.1, read as the reverse complement.
GATTTGTTCGACGTCTTCATCCGTGAAAAAGTCTATCTCGAGTATGCCAAAAAATTTCTGGCTCCCGAACAGATCGATGAGGTTGATTTGGGCAAAATTCCGGGTGTGAATCTCGACTCATAAATAGGCTTACGCAGTCCCCCAATTCCCTCGCCGCTCAAAGGTATTATTTTCTGAACACGTTTGGTTTCTCCAGTCCGATGCCGGCAGATTTCATCGGGCATTTTATTAAAAGCGTGGTTGCGAAAGATTCGGGATAAATATACTTTTAGAAGGGTGAGGCAGTGCCGAGTACATCTGCCCAAAATCGTCAGTCGGGTGACGGAGATGGGTAAGTTAAGCGCGCTGGCAGAATGATGTATTTGTAATATTCCCGTAAGATTAGCCTATTGCAATATTGGCATGGCTATTGCTTATATTAAGCCATCACGTGATGACATGTGTTCACCAACGACTTGAGTCGTCTGGCTGTGCAAAGTTAATTTTATGAGGAGCTCAACATGAAAAACATTCAAAAAGGTTTTACCCTGATCGAACTGATGATCGTGGTTGCGATTATCGGTATTCTGGCAGCGGTGGCGATCCCGGCATACGGCGAT
>JADGRL010000044.1 GCA_017880865.1 Gallionella sp. | reverse complement strand
TTGGAAGTTGAGACTTGCTGCTTTTGACACCTTGTTGCCGGTCACGAGAGTCAGCTTTCTTGCGATGCATTCTACACCTCGACAGGCAGCAATTGGCACACACCAGACCTTCAAGGTGGAATATCTGAGCGACTGCTTTGTTAACGAAAGCAGTCGCTCAATCTTGCGTAAATCTGTCGGCTTGACCGTCTCTTACCAACCCATTGCCGTCGCATTGAGCGTCATATATTTTCATTACGTGGCAGTAAATCGTGTCATATTTATTCGAAATCGCTCATGCCGTTGCTTTTTCCAATCTTCACATCAATTCACCCATCAGCTAAACTACCCTCGCTAATTACCTGTAGCAACGCAGACAGCAGCGTACGATGCTGTACAAATTAAGGAATATTATGAGAGCAAGTAGCATTGCATTAGCGTTAGTCTTCAGCTTGGCATCCGCAACAGCATTTGCGTGCCCGAAAGGAACCCACCTAGTTGGCGGAACTGGTCCACATCATAAGGGCGGCAAATGCGCTGCAGCTGCAGCTTCAGGTGAGAAGACCGCTGAAAAGGCGCCTAAAACCAAGGCAAATGAAAATGCGTCCGACGCCAAGGCCGATAGCAAGTCAAAGAAGAAGCATGAAACACGCAACGAAAAGAAGAAAGCTGAAGAATCCAAGTAATTAGTGAATTCGCCAACTAGGGCAGAGTCTAACTCTGCCTTTTTTTCTTCCTATGCTTGCGAACGGCGCCTTTGGGTCTACAGCAGGCAGTTTGGCGACCGACCGCTATGGAGCAACCAAATTATTGCATTGATTAGAACCTGTAACCGGGCCTTCCCGCAGACTGAGCCGATCGCCTTTTTAGCAAACCGTCTCAGTCCGGTAATCCCGAAAAGAAGTCGCTGGTACGTGCATCAAAGAACTGTCAGAATTGTGCCAAAATTGAAGCTTCGACTTGATATTCCATTTGATTCACGGCGGGATGCCGCCGATGAAACTTTTCCTACATGTTCGTTATGTTCCACATGTGGTCACGATATTCTTGCCCTGCTGCAAAATTGACCTGAAGGCCAATCTGCCGAAGACCACCAAGCATCCTTGGTACAAACATATTTCTCGCTCCCATCATGATGCTAGCCCCAGTCGCTCCCACTAACGTCAGAACTATTATCAGCGACGCTTGAATTGTCAGTCCATGAAGAGTTGTCGGCTATACCAAAATCTGCTCCCCCCATGTCATTAGATGAGCGCCCCCCCGTGTCCGCAACAGGAGCCGAGCTACTAGTAGAGCTGTGCTCCCCATCCATGAAGTGATGGGCTAGCGCTTCAACGGCCACCATACCGACTCCAACTGCAGCGCCGGTAGCAAGCCCCCCCATAATCCCGCTACCTATCCCACCTCCTGCAGGAGCCATTGGCGCCATTCCTCCGCCATAGGATTGCATGGGCGAGGGAGACGCGGCAGTGTTTTGCATACCCGGTTGGTAGTTGCTTGGAGCGGTTGCAGGGTTACGAGAATTTTTTGCACGCATAATGAAAAATATAATCGCGATTACTCCCACTCCTATAAATAGCATCCCCCATGGGAAACTGTTACCGGACTCAGCTTGAAAGCTACTGGCAGGAGACTGGCTAACCCGATGGGTAGCTGCAATCCGATTTTTTAAGTCCTGCACAGCTTGTGGATTGGCAAATGACAAATCTGGCTTCAAGTGTTCAGCGTTATTCAGTTCAGTCTCAGCTTTTCCCATTTGACCTTGCTTGGCCAATAACTCTGCTTCCACAAAATGTGCCTTTGCACTGTTTGGATGCTCCTTAAGAACTATATCCATCATCTTTTGCGCGTCTTCCAACTTGCCTGAATGGGCTGCTGTATAGACCTGATCGAGTGTTGGAGAATCTGCCGCAAATGCAACTCCATTAAAGAAGAACATCGTAGCCAGCAAAACAAAACCGTAAGTTACATTTTTTAACATTTAAAACCTCCATTAGATTCTCTTCGTCACATGAGGCCAAGTCTAGTGACATTCAAGAGTAAAATTACAAATATTTTTGCAGGCGTGCTTCAGGTCACATCTATGAACTGAATAATTGACCTGAACGCAAAGCTCCGCTGTCCGATGTCCGCTTCCAAGATGGCAGTAAACATTGTTCGTCGTGCAGCTCTTGCGCTGCGGACAGTCAAATCTTTCCCCAGAATTAGGGAGTCGATCACGCTTTTGGTTGCTGAGAGCATCCGCTAAGGCATTGGGGTAAAACGGCAGTACCATATCTAACTGTCCTTGTGGATCACTTCTTCTATTTCAAATCTGCTTCCCAAGAATTGCCATATATTTTTCCATTGCGCGACAGAATCAGCATTTGGTACATGCTGACAAACCACATTATCGTGGATGCAACGCTATAACCAAAACCGCCAATAAGGGTGAACCATGCGAAATTAGGGTTCCATTTCGTAAGCCACCAGGAAAGCACGTCTATGATCAAAAATCCAAATGGGAAGGCGATGGCTAAAATCTTTAACCATCTCGGCACACCTACTGCAAAGCTGAAGATGAACCCCATAAAAAAGAAAATGAAGTTGATTCCGAATAAGTGGATGTGCGACGATCTGGTCAGGGTTTGAATGCTTGCACCTTCGTCAATTTTAGCCACCTTCTGGACTTCTTCATACTTGGTAAAATCAGGGATGCCGGGAACAGTGCTATGGCACGGCACGCAATGTTCATTAAAGACACCCTTGAAGTGAGGCTCCCACTCCCCTTTAGGTGAGCCATTACGAACCCATATTAATGATATTGAGACGGGCTTCCGGTGTACCCATCTCTTTCATTGACCCATTCAGCTTGCTTTCCAGCTTGCTCCCGCTACGATTTCCATAATAGCTGTACACGATGTCATCAAGGGAAAGCCCCGGCTTGCCATCTGCCATGCCGTGTGTCAGCATGATTTGCAGACCAGCCATACATAAGCCCAACCCGATTACGAGCAAATATCCGGAAAATAGTACTTTGACGGGCGTCGGCAAATTTGGCAGGTTTAGCCAAGCCAAATCTGGGGGTATTAATTTCACTTTATGGCCTCTTTTCTTTGTTTAAAAAACAGACACGCCTCTCCCTCGATGGCATGATGATGCAATTAACGAGGTCTGTCATGATGCAACAAATCCCAGTACATCAATAAAGCTGTAAAATTAATTTTATATGGATAACTTGATCGTAGTAATTGCAGCAGTTTATATCCTGAACACAATTCCTGCATTCGCACCGCCAACATGGATGGTTCTCTCGTTTATTGGGTTTAACCATTCGCAAATCAATCCATTATCTCTAGCGTTAGTTGCTGCATTTGCAGCCACATTAGGGCGAATAACTTTGGCCGCCCTTTCTCAGTCTATTCTTCGAAACAAGCTGCTGAGCTCAAGAACCAAAGAGAATATTGATGTTCTCAAAAGTGCGTTGGAGCACCGGAAAAACCAGACCATGGGTGCGCTGCTTGTCTACTCATTCACCCCTCTACCTTCCAACTATCTTTTTATTGCCTACGGGCTGACAACTCTGCCCATCAAGCTAATTGCCGTGCCTTTTTTTATCGGCCGGATGGTGAGCTATGCGGGTTGGATTTTTCTGGGGCAGGAGGCTTACAAGAGTCTTGATATCGATTCGGGCCTTGTTGGCGAATATCTGAGTGCTTATTTTATCTTGACGCAAATTGGATTTTTGCTGCTTATTTATCCTTTTACCAAAGTCGATTGGCGTGCAGTGCTAATTGAGAAGAAATTTAGGTGGTTGAAATAAACGAATATGTTAATTGGCTACTTCGGTTAGAGCCATTCATCTGATCAGCTCAGAGTGCCGCTTGTGGCACTATATTAAACGCCACCAACCTTGCACATTTAGCTATGTCTTCCTTGCTAATTTTTTCTTAAAATAAGATCGGCTAGTTTGCTATATTGCTCGAACGTTGATAGGTCAGACATGAGGGATTCTCCGATGATGAAGGTCTTTAACCGAATCCTACTTCTTGTGGCATTGTTGTTTGCTGCTGTAACTCTAGGCGGTTGCTGCGTCCTTTCCGGTCATGGATTTAAATGTGTGTCCGCTACTCCCTGAAAGAGAAACTTCACTGACTGCTTCTGAGATGCGTATTCCACATTCATTCGGCCACCCAGTCCACGGCAATCTGAGAAGGTTACTACAATAATCAAAGGGTAGCTGCGTGCCAGAAACTGCCATTCGCGGATAACTCCGTGTTTACTTTGGCCTATGCGCCGCACTCTGGCAGAAGCAAAAACTATGTGAAGACGCGTCCAGCCCAATGCTTGATCGCACAAGGGCTGGCGCACGATGAGATGCAACAAATGCACATAGTTCGGTTATGCACATAAGGCCTAAAACAGGGGCGCGCAGCGCCCCTCCTGACATTCTGTTCCTGTCACCGACCAGAAATTTGTGATAGCTTATAAAAGCTCGGTTTCTGGCGGCTAATGTTTCTGCCTAACCGAATAATTTCCCCTTTAACATTGACATCCCTTGCTCCAGCAGATGACTCTCTGTTAGCTGTCCGTTCGGTGTCAGCCTGTCGATTATTTGAGGCAGCACCTGAGCCAAGCCAGATGATATGGTTTCCGGTGATATCCCGAATTTTTGTGCAAGTGACTGTAGTCGTTCGCTGCCAATGACCTGCTCTATCTGTTCGGCTGTAATAGTCATATTCTGGCCGTTGCCAATCCATGAAGCTACGACACCTCCTAGCCCTTTATCTTCGAAGGACTTGAGAAATCCTTGCAAGCCACCAGTTTCTGGATCGGTAACCAGGTGGGTAACCGCTTCAATCAATTTGCTTTGATTGTCTGGCATCTGGTTGCCAGATAACGCTGCACTTGCTTGTCCAACCAATGAATCAAAAAGCCCCATGCTGTTCTCCTAATTTTGTGTTTATTCGTTTCCTGATTAACCCACAACACGACTGTTGCAGGCTCAATGCGGAGCAATGTAGTCCAGAGCATCCGAATAGTATGGCACACCCCGCTTACTGCATCGAATTCTATCAGTACCGATCTGTTTTGACAGTACGTCATCCACGATGACTGTAAAGTTATTATCTAGCCAAAGCTATGCAATAGCGCCAAAAATCGCACCGATCGCACCAGTGATGCCCATCGCCAACGCACCCCAGATCAGTACGCGTACTGCCCCGCGGAGGATAGACGCGCCGCCCGCGTGAGCAGCGAATGCACCAAGCGCACAGAGGAAAATGAGGGAGACTGTTGCGATGACCGGAATGTGTGTTCCCCCAGGCGCAAGAGTATCCGCCAGAAGCGGAACAATGCCGCCAAGAGCGAAGCTGATCGTCGACGTGACGGCTGCTTGAAACGGTTGTGCTGTCAGTGCTTCAGTGATGCCGATGTCGTCCCGAGCGTGAGCTCCGAGGGCATCGTGCGCCATGAGCTGACGCGATACCTGCGCGGCGAGTTCGTAATCAAGGCCGCGCAGGACGTAGATGTCGCGCAGTTCCGCGTGTTCGGCGTCATATTCGTGCCGAAGCGTGAATTGTTCGATGTCAAGGTCAGCTCGTTCCGTATCGGCTTGTGAGCTGACCGATACATACTCGCCAGCGCCCATCGAGAGTGCTCCGCCGAAGAGCCCGGCAAGTCCCGCGACCAAGATTCCGTTTGAACTCGTGAGTGCCGCCGCGACGCCGAGCATCAGACTGGAAATTGACAGCACACCATCATTTGCGCCTAGCACGGCAGCGCGCAGCCATCCGGATCGGTGAGTTCGGTGAATATGTGATGCCATGGTCTGGTCGAATTCGGGTAAGGTAAGCTATTTAATAGCACTGATAAGTGAATGAAATATTTTGAAAAAATTCTCGAGCATCTGCTATTGGCTGCTGGTGACTGACACCGGCAGAGGCCATTCAATGCGCTATGAAAATGAACCAGATCAGGCCGCTAACAACCAAGGCTACAGTGGCGAAAATTATTGTCTTTTGCAATATATCCATGTTCTTCTCCTTATCAGCATAATGAGCTTGGCGACAGGGGCGCGATCAAACATATCAAGGCTTGACGAAGCGCAATGCAAATTTGTCTGTCGGAATGTTTGTATCGAAGAAAGCCTGGTCGCGAGGGTCAGACGGGTTACGCATAAAATATCCCTCCAGCTCTAGTTTAAAGCCAGCTTGTTGAAATTCATCAATCACGATTTTTTCGTCAATTCTATGTAGTGACTTTGCCGCTGAAACACCTGAACCGGCCTTGGCCGAGTGGTCCAGCACAACGAGATGTCCACCTGGTTTAAGCGCATTGAACAGATGCTGGTTCATTTTGATACGATCAACTGGCATATACACGATGTCGTGGTAATTCATAATGATGGTGATTAAATCCAACTTGGGCAAATCATTGGGTATCAGATTTTCGAAAGGACGCACAACCGGAACGATGTTGGACTGTGGGTGACTGACCAGCCGATTCTCTAGTGCCGGTCTCATTTTGGGCCCTTGCGACCATACGGTACCCTTGTTTCCTACAACCAGTGCCATCAGTTGAGAGGTGTATCCACCGCCAGCAGCAACATCCAGTACCAGCATACCGGGTCTCATATTAGTGAATTGCAGGAACTCCAGCGGCTTGCGCTTTGTATCAGCATCCCTGTCTGCATCTGTTCGTATCGGACTGGCAATCGCCTGTTTGTAAATCTCGGCTGGGGATTGCGAGCCGTCCGATTGAAGTTCAGCGTATCCATTGGTTCCCCATGCCATTCCCAAAACAACGAGTAACGCTGGAAACCAGCGTGTGCCTGTGCCTGCACCGTATTGTGAAATCAACATGAATTGCTCCTTTCAATATTGGCGATAGATATATTTTTGTTACAGTTCTTGATCGCCAGCACTCCAATTAAACCGGCGCTAATTCAAAACTGTTAATAGTGACCTTCCCCCGAAAAATAGTCTTCCAAGGGTGACGTAAAATTAACGTTACTTTTGAAAGGAAGACGATGAAGAAGATACCGAAGCAGGAATACACGGCCGAGTTCAGGGCGCTGGCGGTCAAGCGAGTCAAAGAGGGACTGACACCCGGTGCTGCTGCCAAAGAGCTGGGAGTAAACCATCAAACCCTGCGCAATTGGATCAAGGCGGCAGAGGCAGGCAAGCTTGGCGGTGCTGGCAAAGGTTGTCACACCGGAGCAGATGGAGCTTTCCAGGCTGCGTGCCGAGAACATCCGGCTGAAGCGGGAGTGTGAAATCCTAAAAAAAGCGACGGCGTACTTCGCGAGAGAAACACTGTGAGTTGCCTGAGCGCGGGAAAATCGACTCGATGTTTGCTGCAACCGCCACAGATATGCCACTAAATATCATAGCAAGCACTTAACTTATTGATTTAACTGGTCGGGGCGAGAGGATTCGAACCTCCGACCACGTGCACCCCATGCACGTACGCTACCAGGCTGCGCTACGCCCCGAAGCCGCGGATTATACAGAGGGGACAACGCTCATGACAAATCATTCTCGCAGTTACGAGTAATTTACTGCAAAATCTTATTAATCCCAGCGATCATCCCTGACCTGGATCATGCCGTTTTCGATCCGGACGGGAAAGGTCGCAGTCGGTTCGTAGGCCGGTGCAGTTAAGGCTTCGCCGGTCTTGATCGAGAACCGCGCGCCGTGGCGCGGGCAGACGATCTGGTCATGCTCGACGCAACCGCCGGTCAGCTTGCCGCCGTCATGGGTGCAGACATCCTCGATCGCATAAAAAACCTGATCCAGTTTGAACACCGCGATTCCGGTTCCGTCTATTTCAATATGCACCGGTTTCCCGGTGGGCATTTCTTCCGCTCTGGCAACGTCCACCCACTCGCTCATACCACTTCGACCTCGATGTCAGGCTCGATGGTTCGTGCCAGATTTCCAATCGCCGAAAGCGTCCCAGCAAGAGAGCTCGGGCAGCTTCCGCATGCGCCGAAATAGCGTATCGTCAGCAGATTCCCTTCCAAGCCCACGATTTGCAAATCGCCGCCGTCGGACACCAAGGCTGGACGAACCTGCTCGTCCAGCAACGCGCGGATCGCAGCCAGCCTCGGCTCATCATCTTCGAAATTTTCGACGGCTTCCGATGATGGTTTCTGGGCGGCCTCCGCCTCCCTGATCGGCATCGCAATTTCCCGCACCAGTTTCGGCCAGTCCGCCTCGCCGTCCTGAGTGACGGTGATCCATTTGTCCATGTAATACACATTGACGACATGGGGGATGGCGAACAACTTGGATGCGAGCGGATCGGAGGCGGCCGACTCGGCGCTAGCGAAAGAGCGCGCCGTGCCCCAGGTCAATCTGTCCTTCAGCACGAACTTGACCGCGTTCGGGTTTGGGGTGTCTTCGATGTCAGCTATTTTAGGCATGTATGGTTACTCTCCGCCGGAAAAAGAATCCGCCTGATCTTCGGTCGTGACCGAAAATTCAGAATGCAACGCGGCGTGCAACGTATGCCAGGGCAGGATCGCGCACTTGACGCGGGAGGGCAAATCCTTGACCCCGGAAAACACTTTCAGTTTGCCCAGATGGGTTTCCTGATGCTCGGGATCAAGCGTTCCTGTCGCCATGCCTCTGAATTCCTCGACCAGCATATCGGCATCGGACACCGATTTCCCCTTGACCGCACCGGTCATCATCGAAGCGGAGGCCTTGCATATCGCGCAGCTATCCCCCTCGAAAGCGATAGTCTCAATCTTGTCTCCCTGCACGTTCATCGACAGCTTGAGGTGATCTCCGCACAGCGGGTTATGCCCTTCCGCATGACGGTTAGCACCCAGTATCGCGCCATAGTTCCTCGGCTTGCGATTGTGGTCGAGTATCACTTCTTGATAAAGCTGACGCATGTCACTCATGAGAACATCTCCTGCACTTTCCGGATGCCATCGACCAGCTTGTCGATTTCATCTTTGGTGTTGTAAAAAGCAAACGAGGCGCGCGCGGTGGCCGGCACATTTAAACGCTTCATCACCGGCTGTGCGCAATGATGTCCGGTGCGAATCGCGATGCCCTCGGCGTTCAGGATCGTGCCCACGTCGTGAGGATGCACGCCCTTGATTTCGAACGACAGCACGGCGGCTTTTTTCTTGGCCGTGCCGAGTATCCTGACCCCATTCAACGCCGCGACCTTTTCGGTGGCGTAGTCGAGCAAGGTTTTTTCGTATGCTTCGATATGGGCGATGCCGATTCCGTTCAAGTAATCGATTGCCGCGCCCAGTGCGATCGCCGCCATGATTGGCGGCGTACCCGCCTCAAATTTGTAGGGTATGACGTTATATTCAGTTTTCTCGAAGGTCACCGAGAGGATCATGTCGCCGCCGCCCATGAAAGGCTGCATTTTCTCCAACATTTTCGCTTTGCCATATAGCACGCCGATACCGGTCGGCCCGCACAGCTTGTGCCCGGAGAAAGCATAGAAATCGCAATCCATATCCTGCATGTCGAGCGACTGATGAGGCGCGGCTTGCGCGCCGTCAAGCAATACCGGCACACCGTATTTGTGCGCAAAGGCGGTCATTTCCTTGACCGGATTCACCGTGCCGAGCGCGTTCGACACATGCGTCAGCGCCAGAAATTTTGTTTTTGCATTGAACAGCGCCTCGAATTCGTCGATCAGCAATTCGCCGGCATCGTTCATCGGGATCACGCGCAGCACCGCGCCTTTTTCCTGCGCCAGCATCTGCCAGGGAACGATGTTCGCATGGTGCTCAAGAGCAGAAATAATAATTTCATCGCCATGGCCGATCAAGGCGCGACCATAGCCGTGCATCACCAGATTGATCGCTTCGGTCGTGCCGCGCGTAAAAATGATTTCGCGCGATTCCTTTGCATTCAGAAAATGCTGCACCTTGATGCGCGCCGCTTCATATTCGCGGGTGGCCAGCTCGCTCAAATAATGCACGGCGCGATGGATGTTGGCATGCTCCGCGCTCTGGTAGCGCACGATGCGATCGATGACCGGCTGCGGCATCTGGCTGCTGGCCGCGTTATCCAGGTAGACCAGCGGTTTACCGGAAACCTGTAGCTTGAGAATCGGAAAATCGGCTCTGATTCGCTCAATATGAGTAGGTACGGAATTCATATGTTCAACCTTCATGTGCGAACCCCGCTGATGCGATCCAGTATCGTCCGGCCCAATGATTCGACCAAAGACAGCACCGGAATTTTGGCTATGATTTCGGCGGCAAAGGCATGCGTGAGCAGATTTCGCGCGCGCTCTTCGGTCAGCCCTCGGCTCTTGAGGAAGAACAACGCATCGAGATCGATCTGCCCGATCGCAGCCCCGTGTTTGCAACTCACATCGTCGTTGAATATTTCAAGTTGCGGCTGAGTGTCGATGTGCGCTTTGTCCGAGAGCAGCAAGTTGCGGCTGCTTTGCACCGAGTCAGTTCCAACCGCCCCTACATGCACGATGATTTTGCCGCTAAAAATCGCATGCGCGGCCCCGTCTGCAATGCATTTGTGCAATTGAACGCTACGGCCACGCGGCGCGGCATGATCGATCAGCGTGTGCGTGTCGGCAATCTGTCGACCCGCGATCAAGGCCAGCCCGTCCAGATGCATTTCCGCGCCCTCGCCATTTTGTATGACGTGGAGAGTATGACGCGACACTCGCGCACCGAACGCGAGCGAGGTCGCAGCATAAACGCTGCCTGTGCCCAACTTGACCGAACCATGCCCGACATGGAATGCATTTTTTTCTTCGCGCTGTACACGCACATGTTGCAACTGCGCATGATCTTTCATAACCACTTCGGTCACCGCATTTGAAAAATAAATCCCATCGTTCAATCCCGCGTAGTCTTCAACTACGGTCGCGCGACTGAAAGGTTCTATCACCACCAGACAACGCGGATAAATAGCGGAAGGCGCGTCACGACAAGTTGCGACATGCAGAATATGGATAGGCGCTGCAATTTCACCGCTCACATGAACCCAGGCGCCATCTTCGAAGAAGTTCGTGTTCAAGGCGACAAAGGCATCTTGCTTATAGGGCGCGTGACGCCCGAAATTTTCCTCGACCCGAAGGTCTCCGAGGCGCTCAGCAAGAGAGGTCACCGTCACGCCTGATCCCGCTCGCTTCAAATCAGAAAGTCCGGCGGCATAACATCCATCGATAAAAACCAGCCTGATCGCATCGGGAATCAAAAACTTTTCGATGTCAGCCAGCTTCACAGACGCGATGGAATCAACCGGATAAAAAGCATGTTGGAACAACGACGACAAGTCGGTGAAACGCCAGTCATCCTGCTTGGCTGAAGGAAAATTCAGCGCACCGGCAGACGCCAAGGCTTCCACGCGAATCTGCTCCAGCCAGCCAGCCGACTTTCCTTCTGGTTTAACATCGTGGCTTCGCAGCAGCTGATCGAAGCATTGTTCCTTGGTCAGACTCACGCTGCCGCCCTTAACCAATCGTAACCGCGCGCCTCCAGTTCCAGCGCGAGTTCCTTGCCGCCGGTTCTGACGATGCGCCCGCCATCCATCACATGCACGTAATCCGGCACGATGTAATTCAACAGGCGCTGATAATGCGTCACCATCACCACCGCATTGTCGGACGAGAGCAGGCTGTTCACACCCTTTGCTACGATCCTTAATGCGTCGATGTCGAGACCTGAATCGGTTTCGTCCAGAATCGCCAGCTTGGGTTCGAGCACGGCCATTTGCAGAATTTCGTTGCGCTTCTTCTCGCCGCCTGAAAAGCCTTCGTTCACGCTCCGGCCCAAAAAACTTGGATTCATTTCAACGACCTTGATTTTTTCCTGCACCAGATCGTCGAACTCAAGCGGGTCAAGCTCTTCAAGCCCGCGATCAAGCTGCAGCGTGTTGTAAGCCAGACGCAGCAAAGCACTGTTCGACACTCCTGGAATTTCGACCGGATACTGGAACGCCAGAAATAGTCCCGCTCTGGCACGCTCTTCAGCCGCGAGAGCAAAAAGGTCCCGACCTTCAAAGGTCGCTGACCCGCCCGTCACGGTGTAGTCGGGATGACCCGCCAATACTTTTGAAAATGTACTCTTGCCCGATCCGTTGATGCCCATGATCGCGTGCACTTCACCCGCGCGTATCGTGAGGTCGACACCTTTCAGTATCTCAACCCCAGCGACTTCCGCCTTGAGATTTTTGACTTCCAACAATATCCGGCTTTCCTTGTTAATCACCCTACGCTCCCTTCAAGTTTTAGGCCGAGCAACTTGGTTGCCTCGACCGCAAATTCCATCGGCAAATGCACGAATACGTCCTTGCAAAAACCGTTGATGATCATCGAAATCGCCTCTTCAGAACCGATCCCGCGCTGCGCAAAAAAGAACATCTGGTCTTCGCCGATCTTGGAAGTAGACGCCTCGTGCTCTATCGTTGCTGTGGTGTTCTGTACGTCTATCGTCGGAAACGTGTTCGCCGCGCAACGATCGCCGATCAGCATCGAGTCGCACTGCGAATAATTTCGGGCACCGGTCGCGCGGCTGCCGACCTTCACCAGACCGCGATAGCTGTTGCTCGAACGCCCGGCAGAAATACCTTTTGAGATGATCTTGCTCCGGGTATTTTTTCCGATATGGATCATTTTCGTGCCAGTGTCGGCTTGTTGCAGATGATTGGTCAGCGCCACCGAGTAAAATTCTCCGCTGGAATTGTCGCCCAGCAGCACGCAGCTCGGATACTTCCAGGTGATCGCGGAGCCGGTCTCGACCTGAGTCCAGGAAATCTTCGAATTGACGCCCTTGCATAATCCGCGCTTGGTGACGAAGTTAAAAATCCCGCCCTTGCCGTTTTCGTCCCCGGCATACCAGTTCTGCACCGTCGAATACTTGATGTCCGCATTGTCCAGCGCGACCAGCTCGACCACCGCCGCATGCAGCTGGTTGGTGTCAAACTGCGGCGCGGTGCAGCCTTCCAGATAACACACCGAACTGCCCTCTTCGGCGATGATCAGCGTGCGCTCGAACTGCCCCGAGCCTTCGGTGTTGATCCTGAAATAAGTGGACAGATCCATCGGGCATTTCGTCCCTTTCGGAATGAAGCAGAATGACCCGTCGGTGAACACCGCCGAATTAAGCGCGGCATAATAATTGTCGCCGCTCGGCACCACACTGCCCAAATACTGGCGCACCAGCTCAGGGTACTCGTGCACCGCTTCCGAAAAGGAGCAGAAAATAATGCCGATCTCCGCCAGCTTCGCCTTGTAAGTGGTGGTCACCGACACGCTGTCGAAAATCACGTCGACCGCAACACCGGTCATCATTTTTTGCTCATGCAAAGGCACGCCGAGTTTTTCGAAGGTGCGCCTGAGTTCAGGATCGACTTCGTCCATGCTGGCTAACTGTTTCTTAGGCTTGGGCTGCGTGAAATAGATGATGTCCTGAAAATCGATCTTGGGATAACTCACATTCGCCCAGACAGGCTCCTCCATCGTCAGCCAATGCCGGTACGCGGACAGCCGAAATTCGAGCAACCATTCCGGCTCGCTCTTCTTCTTCGAGATATGGCGTATCACATCCTCGCTCAAGCCTTTGGGAACCGAATCGGTTTCGATGTCGGTCACAAAACCATGCTTGTAGGGCTGGTTGACCAGATTTTGTAGCGCTGCGCTCATCTATAAATCCTCTTTGGAATCCTTTTGGGGAATCCTTAAACCGCAAAACTTTCACCGCATCCGCACTGATTCTTGGCATTGGGGTTGTTGAACTTGAACACATGTCCCAATCCCTCCTTGACGTACTCGAGCTCCGTCCCATCGAGAAAAGGCAGGCTCTGTGCATCCACCAGCACCTTCGCACCAAAGTCCTCAAAAACCGTGTCGCCCTCAAGCACTTCCTGTGCAATATCGAAGGTATAGGCAAAGCCGCTGCATCCCGACTTCTTCACGCCAAGACGCAGCCCGACTCCCGTGCCGCTTTTTTCGACCTGGTTTCGAATATGCTTTGCTGCCGATTCCGTTAATATAATTGCCATGACCATCTCCGATAAAATTCTGCCTGCTTCCAAACTTATACTGACCTGGCTCGTGAACTGATTGCGCTAACATCCATGACCTGATGCCGACTTGCGACCTGATGATTATTGGGTTTGATCATTTGAGCGAGACTCACCTTCTCAAGCGCATCCTGAATCACGTGATTGATGTCTTGCCAGTTAACCCGCGTCGAGCAGAACGATTCACGTGAGCACGTCGAAGAACCGCTGCATTCCGTGACCGAAATCGGCCCGTCCATCGCATTGATAATTTCAGCCATTGAAATATCCTTGGGATGGCGCGACAACATATAACCGCCCTTCGCACCCATCACCGAGGCGACTAGATTCTCACGGGCCAGCATCTTGAGTATCTTGCTCACCGTGGACGCAGCCATACCCATACCCGCCGCCACCTCGCTTGCGCTATGGACAGCCCCGTCACGGGCCATATAGGCCATGACCTGAGTGCCGTAATCCGCGAACTTGCTTAAACGTAACATCCCCACTCCTATCAACAGGTCTCTGATTAACCCAAACCTCGCGTTAACCTAAACCTCGCCTAACTGGGACTAGTTTAGTCCTAGTTAGTTCGCAATGCAACATCGGCCCTCCAAATTGAGGCCTAATTATCGGAAACAAACCACAAGTGAACACGTTTTGAAACAATGATGTGCGCAATCATTGCTGCGATATTGTTTTGGTGTTGGTCAAAGACGCCCTACGTTGGCTCTTCACAACTTCACACGACTCAGCCTCAGCGCGTTGGTTATTACAGATACCGAACTGAAGCTCATCGCCGCCGCTGCGATGATCGGCGAAAGCAGCAGACCGAAGAACGGATACAGTACGCCTGCCGCAATAGGAATACCGAGCACGTTGTAAATGAAAGCGAAGAATAAATTTTGCCTGATATTTTTCATCGTCGCGCGGGACAGGCGCACTGCACGCACGATGCCGCGCAGGTCACCCTTGACCAGCGTGACACCCGCGCTTTCCATCGCCACGTCGGTTCCCGTTCCCATCGCGATGCCGACCTGCGCCTGCGCCAGTGCCGGCGCGTCGTTGATGCCGTCGCCCGCCATCGCCACGAAGCGCCCCTGTGCCTGCAGTTGTTTGACGATGGCAACCTTCTGCTCGGGCAGCACTTCCGCCTCGACGCGGTCTATGCCTAGCTTCTTCGCGACCGCTTCCGCTGTGGTGCGGTTGTCGCCGGTCAACATGATGACTTGCACGCCTTCTTCATGCAGCGCGCGTATCGCCTCCGCTGTGGACTCTTTGACGGGATCGGCCACGCCTATCAGCCCCGCCGCCTTGCCGTCGATTGCCAGCAGCATCACCGTCTGGCCGTCGTTGCGTAACGCTTCGGCGCGCGCGGGAAGCTCGCCCGCATCAAGATGCAATTCTTCAAAAAATTTGAGATTGCCCAGCGCGACTGCGCGGCCTTCTACGGTTCCCGTCACGCCCTTGCCGGTGATCGAACGGAACTCGCTGACCGCTGTAAGTTTGATGTCTTTTTCCTGCGCACCCTTCACGATGGCTGCGGCCAGCGGGTGTTCGCTGGCGCGTTCCAGACTGGCACCCAGCCACAGCACGACTCCTTCATCGAACCCGGAGAGCGCAATGACCGATGTCAATTTCGGTTTGCCCTCGGTCAGCGTGCCGGTCTTGTCCACCACCAGCGTGTTCACCTTCTCCATGGTTTCCAGCGCTTCGGCATTCTTTATCAGCACACCCGCCAGTGCGCCGCGCCCGGTGCCTACCATGATGGACATTGGCGTAGCCAGCCCCAGCGCACAAGGGCAGGCGATGATGAGTACCGCCACCGCGTTGACGATGGCGTGTGCGAGGCGAGGCTCCGGCCCGAAGAATCCCCAGATCGCCAGCGTGGCGATTGCGATGCCCACCACCGCCGGAACAAAATATCCGGCAGCGACATCGGCGAGCCGCTGTATCGGCGCGCGCGAACGCTGCGCCTCGCTCACCATGTGTACGATTTGCGCGAGCAAGGTGTCGGCGCCGACACGTTCTGCTCGCATCAGCAAACTGCCGGTGCCGTTCACCGTCGCACCGATCAGCCGCGCGCCCGCAGTCTTTTCCACCGGGATGGATTCGCCGGTGACCATGGATTCGTCCAGCGCACTGGTGCCTTCCAGCACCATACCATCCACTGGCACCTTCTCGCCGGGACGCACGCGCAGCACGTCATTCGGCTGCACCTGCGCTAGCGGAATATCTTCCTCGTTGCCGTCGGCGCGCACGATGCGTGCAGTCTTGGGCGCGAGACCCAACAACAATTTGATTGCGGCGCTGGTCTGGCTGCGCGCGCGCAACTCCATCACCTGCCCGAGCAGCACCAGCGCCATGATGACCGCCGCCGCTTCGAAGTAAACCGGTACCGTACCCATCATGCTGCGCATCGCGGGCGGAAAAATCCCCGGCAGCAGCATCGCCACCATGCTGTACGTCCACGCCACACCGACACCCAACGCGATCAATGTAAACATGTTGAGATGGCGGTTAACCACCGAGGCCCAGCCGCGCTGGAAGATCGGCCAGCCTCCCCACAGCACCGCAGGGGTAGCCAGCGCGAATTCGAACCATTGCAGCGCCGTCATCGAAACAGATTTCGGCATGAGTTGCGGCAACAGGTCAGTGACCATCGCCATCACGAACACCGGTGCGGCCAGCGCCGTACTGATCCAGAAGCGCCGCGTCATGTCGCGCAATTCCGCATTGTCTTCCGCCGGAGCGTCGCGCGGCTCCAGCGCCATGCCGCATATCGGGCAATTGCCCGGCTCGTTGCGCACGATTTCGGGATGCATCGGGCAGGTATATTCGACCGCTCCCGGCATCAGCGGAGTTTCAGGCTCCAAAGCCATACCGCACTTCGGACAGCTTCCCGGCTTGGATTGGCGAACTTCCGGATCCATCGGGCAAACGTACATCACGCCGGGTTTGGCGACCGCGGGAGGCTCCGCTTTTGTCGGGGTTAGGTATTTTTCCGGATCGGCGGTAAATTTAGTCAGGCACTTCGGGTTGCAGAAAAAATAGGTCTGACCGTTATGCTCG
This sequence comes from Gallionella sp., assembly GCA_017880865.1. Taxonomy (GTDB): domain Bacteria; phylum Pseudomonadota; class Gammaproteobacteria; order Burkholderiales; family Gallionellaceae; genus Gallionella. The sequence goes on along the minus strand of JADGRL010000044.1, from coordinate 6,850 downwards.
TGGTGTAGAGGACTATCGGGGGATACCGTCATGCCGCATACTGGGTCCTTGTTTGTGTCCGCATCTGCTACGTGATCTATAACTGTGCTCATGGTCGTCCCTTTCGGTATGTACAGACAAAAATCAGCGCGAATATGCCTCAGTCGCGTAGCGGCGCATCATGCGGTGGCTGTTGAAATACGAGGCGTTCTTGCTGATCGCACCCTTCATCACCTTGATCCAGCCGCCATGATCGTCTTTGAAATACAGCGGCAGAACCACTTGTTCGAGCTTGTCATATAGCACGCGCGCGTTGCCGTCGGCCAATCCCGCCGCATCGCCGATCGCCCAGCCGGTCACGCCTTCGATGCAGCCCTCGATCCACCAGCCGTCGAGCATCGACAGGTTGGGCACGCCGTTGAACGCGGCTTTCATGCCGCTGGTGCCCGAAGCCTCGAACGGCGGCAGCGGCGTGTTGAGCCACACATCCACGCCCGAGGTCAGCGTCTGGGCGAGCGCCATGCCGTAGTCGGGCAGATAGATGACCGTGATCGTGCCAGCAAGCGCGCGGGCATGTGCATGCAGCTGCTCGATGAGCTGCTTGCCGTTTTCATCCTGCGGATGCGCCTTGCCGGCGAGCACGATCTGGAACGGGTGATGGCGTGCAATCGCCTTCAAGCGTTCGAGATCGGAGAACAAAAGGTCAGGGCGCTTGTAGGCGGTCATGCGCCGCGCGAAACCGAAGATCGGGATGTCAGGCTGCAGCGACACACCGGCGAGCGTCTGCATCTTATCGATCAGGCGCTGTTTCGCCTGAACGTGCGCCTCCCAGATCGCGGCATCGGGAATGCAGCAATCGGCGCGCATCAGCAACTGCGGCTCGTGGCACCAGCCCGGCAGGTAATGATCGTAAAGCTCGCGGAAATTTTCCGTCGTCCAGATGAACGGATGCACGCCGTTGGTGATCGCATGAACCTTGTAGCCGGGGAACATCGCGTTCGACACTTCGGCGTGTTTATTGGCGACACCGTTCACATACTCGCTCAGGTTCAGCGCCAGCCGCGTCATATTCAAACTCTCCTCACCGGCCAGACGTTTGAGGATTTCGATGTCGAAACCGTTGTCGAGAATGCGCCTCACCAGATCATAGGGAAAACGGTCATGACCGGATTCAACCGGAGTGTGGGTGGTAAAGCTGCACAAGTCGCGCACGCGCGGAAGATCGTAGTGCGATTCGCCGGGCCGCAACTCTTCGGTCGCATAAGTATAGCGCCGCATCAGTTCCAGCCCGAGCAGCGCGGAGTGGCCCTCGTTCATATGGAAATGCCGGATCGTGAAGCCGAGTGCCAGCAGCAGGCGCACGCCGCCCAAGCCCAGCACGATTTCCTGCTTGAAGCGGTAGACGTTGTCGCCGCCGTAAAGATAATGGGTGATTTCGCGATCGTCGATGTGGTTCTCGCCCAGATCGGTATCGAGCAACAGCACCGGCTGGCGGCCGCCCATGTGGCCTTCGAGCACATACAGCCAGGCGCCGATCCAGACCGTGCGTCCCTCGATCTGCACGGCGATCTTGGCGTCGAGCGGGTGCGCCCAACGCTTAGGGTCCCACGTTGCCGGGTGTTCCCGTTGACGGCCCTGGGCGTCGAGCTCCTGACGAAAATATCCGGCGCGGCTGACCAGACTGACCGCCACCATCGGCAGTTCGAGATCGGTGGCCGAACGCACGGTGTCGCCGGCGAGTACACCCAAGCCTCCGGCGTAGGTCGGGATTTCATTGCGCAGCGCGATCTCCATCGAGAAGTAGGCGATGCGCGGTTCGTGGATAAATTCGTCGAGCATGTTTTCACCCTCCTTTTAAACGGCTGCTCCCTACTCTTGTTTATCTAGTCCTGTTTATTTGGCAAATTGTCCGGCGGTATTCCTGGCGGTGTTTCTATAACGCCTTGCTCACCTTCATGATGCCCTGATCTTCCTCGCTGGTTTTGCTGGTGAAGCCCAAGCGGTTCATCAGTTTGAGCATGTTGTGATTGTTGCTCAACACCTCGCCCTCGATAGTCTTCAGACCTTTGGCACGGGCGGCTTCCATCAGGGCGACCATGAGTTTCTGTCCCAGCCCTTTACCCTGAATGTGGTCTGCCACCACCAGTGCAAATTCGCAGGAATCGCCGTCCGGGTTGATCGCGTAGCGGGCGACGCCGAGTTCGATTTCCTTGTTCTGTTCAACCGTCGCGCCTTGCTCGACCATCACGGCAACCAACGCCATCTCGCGGCTGTAATCAATTTGCGTGAAACGCACCAGCATCGTTTCGGTGAGTTCATGCAGGCTGTTCATGAAGCGAAAATATTTGGATTCCTCCGACAGGCCGCGCACGAACGCCTGCACCAGCTCGGCATCTTCCGGGCGTATCGGGCGTATCGTGATGTCGGTGCCATCGGCGAGTTGCCACTGGCTGACCAGCTGGGTGGGATAAGGGTAGATGGCCATGTGTGCGTACCGGTCGGCGCTGGGTTGGCGATATTCCACGACCACGCGCGCGTCGGCGGCCAGCGCGCCGTTCTCGTCGAGTATCAGCGGATTGATGTCCATTTCTTTCAACAAGGGCAGTTCGCACACCATCTCGGAAACCCGCAGCAGTACGTCTTCGAGCGCCTCCATGTTGGCCGGTGCCATGTTGCGGAATGCGCCGAGCATTTTCGCGATCCGCGTTTCCTGAATCAGTTCGCGCACCAGAAAATTATTCAGCGGCGGCAACGCGACGGCGCGATCGCCCATAATCTCGACTGCCGTTCCACCCGCGCCGAACGTGATCACCGGGCCGAACACCGGGTCGCTGGTCACGCCTATCATCAGCTCGCGGCCATTCGGTTTGACGACCATAGGCTCGATCGAAATACCGTCCACTTTCGCGTTGGGTCGGTTGTGCTGCACGTTGTCGATGATGTGCTGGTACGCGGCGCGCACCTCGTGGGCATTATTCAAATTGAGCAGTACGCCGCCCGCATCGCTCTTGTGCGTGATGTCGGGCGAATTGACTTTCATCGCGACCGGAAAGCCCAGTTGCTGCGCGATCAGCAACGCCTCGTTGGGCGAATGCGCGACCATGGTTTTGGCAACCGGAATATGAAAAGCCGACAACACGGCCTTGGATTCCATTTCCGTCAGAACATGGCGATGTTCCTGCATCGCGCCCTCGATGATCAGGCGCGCGCTTTCCACATCCGGCTCGACGTGGTGCGAGAACGGGCCAGGCATTTGCATCAGCAGCTTCTGGTTGCGATAGTAGGCGGACAGATGCGAGAACACTTCCACCGCCGGTTCCGGGGTGCGGAAGTGCGGTTTGCGCGCGCGGGCAAATTCCTCGCGCGCCGCCGCGACCTGCGTCTCGCCCATCCAGCAAGTCAGCAGCGGCTTGCTGTGCGTGTTGGAAAGCTCGATCAGAACTTGCGCCGATTCCAGCGGCTTGGTCATCGCCTGCGGCGTGAGTATCGCCAACACGCCGTCGACGTTGTCGTCTTCCAGACAGGCTTTGACGGCATGGTGATAGCGGTCCGCCTGCGCATCGCCGATGATGTCTACCGGATTGGCATGCGGCCAATTCGGCGGCAGATGCTCGTTGAGATAGGCTATGGTGGCATCCGACAAGGTAGCCATGGTCAGCCCCAGATCGGAGGCGCGATCGGCCGCCATCACGCCGGGGCCTCCGCCGTTGGTGACGATCGCGAGGCGGTTTCCCACGGGGCGGAAGCCGCACGACAGCGCCTTGGCGGCGGTGAATAATTGCGTGATGGTCTGCACCCGCACCACGCCGACCCGGCTGACCGCCGCATCGAACACATCGTCCGCGCCGACCAGTGATGCGGTATGTGACAGCGCCGCTTTGGAGCCTGCCGCATGGCGGCCGACCTTGACCAGAATCACCGGCTTGATGCGCGCGGCGGCTCGCATCGCGCTCATGAAACTGCGCGCGTTGCGTATGCCTTCGATGTACATCAATATGCTGTGGGTGTCGGGATCAGACACCAGATAATCGAGTATCTCGCCGAAATCCACATCGGTCGAGGAACCCATCGACACGACGCTGGAAAAACCCACATCGTTGCTGTGCGCCCAATCAAGAATCGCGGTGCACAGCGCGCCGGACTGCGACACAAACGCGATGTTGCCAACATTCGCGCCGCCCTTGTTGAACGTCGCGTTCAAGCCGATGGAGGGGCGCATGATACCCAGACAATTCGGGCCGATCAGCCGTATGCCATAGCGGCGCGCGGTTTCCAGCAATTCCTTTTCCAGCGCAGCACCGGCCGCGCCTGCCTCGCCGAATCCGGCGGTAATAATGACCGCCGCCTTCACGCCGTGTATGCCGCAACTCTCGATGATGCCCGGCACGGTTTGCGGCGGCGTGGCGATCACCACCAGCTCGACCGGCTCTCCGATGTCGGCAATCGCCGCGTAAGCGCGCTTGCCCTGCACCTCGGGATTTTTCGGGTTGATCGGATACAGCGCGCCCTTGAAGCCGCTGTCCAGCATATTTTTAAACACGATCTGGCCGACCGAATCGGGCCGGTCACTCGCGCCGAATACCGCGACAGACTTGGGTGCGAACAGCGAGTTAAGGTAGTGTTTGCCCATAATTTCCGATCCGGTGATTTAAATCCTAGCTGAAGCGATGTTGGGTATCATAGCACCGTACCCATGCCATATCGCAAGGACCCAACTTGCAGGAAGGATCGACATGCAAACCGCCTACATCACCCATCCGCTCAGCCTCAAGCACGACATGGGCGCACTTCATCCGGAATCACCATTACGTATCCATGCGATCGAAGATCAATTGATCGCCGCCGGATTGCTAGATTATTTACAGCGGCACGAAGCACCGGCGGCGACCCGCGAGCAGTTGTTGCGTGTGCATGATGCGGACTATGTGGATTCAATCGAGGCCAGCGTGCCACAGCAGGGCATCGTATATCTCGATGGCGACACCGCGATGAATCCGTTCAGCTACCAGGCCGCGTTGCATGCCTCAGGTGCCGTGGTGCTGGGCGTGGATCTGGTGATGGCCGGGCGAGTCGAAAATGCTTTTTGCAATATCCGCCCTCCCGGTCACCATGCCGAGCGCGGCCGTGCGATGGGGTTCTGTATATTCAATAATGTCGCGATCGGTGCGGCGCATGCGCTAGCGCACCACGGCTTGCAGCGCGTCGCGATCGCGGATTTCGACGTGCATCACGGCAACGGCACCGAACATATTTTTCACGACGAGCCGCGCGTGATGCTGTGCTCCACCTTCCAGCATCCGTTCTACCCCTATGTCGGCGCCGACAGCGGCAACGACCACATCATCAACGTGCCGCTGGCCGCCGGAACCGACGGAGCCGGATTTCGCGCCGCCGTCACGCAGCACTGGCTCCCCGCACTGGAACGTTTTCAGCCGGAGTTGCTGCTGATTTCGGCGGGATTCGACGCGCACCGCGATGACGACATGGCCACGCTTCAACTGACCGAAGCGGACTTCGCGTGGGTGACCGGGGAGATCAAACGCATCGCTGGAAAATACGCGCAGAGCCGCATCGTGTCGGCGCTGGAAGGCGGCTATGAGTTACATTCGCTGGGTCGCAGCGCGCTGGCGCACATCAAGGTGCTGAGCGGATTGTAATTCCAATTCCATTTCATCAGTGAAACTGCGTTGGCTTCCTCACTCACTCCTGATGAAACAACTAGCCATTCGACTAGGCTGTCAAAATACGCCAACCAAGTCGCTGGTTATAGTCGTGCTATTAGCACTGCCTGCGTCGTTCGCTCGTCGCCGCCTTGTTTGACCTTCGAAATGAAACTAAAATGAGATTCGGGTGCGTGTGAATGATGCGCCTGAAGAGATTAATCAGGGCACTGGAATCACATTGCCATGAACTTCCTCTTTGTGGCAGGAATTTTAAAGTTGTAGTGTGCCGCATTCGACACACTCCAGAACTTCAAGTTTTCTGAAAGCAGTCATTTTTAAATGTCTAACAAATTCTGGGTAAACTCCTGGCAATTCACTACGTTCCTAATGATTGCGTTTATTTTCAAATTTGAAATGCAGATAAATGACAGCACTCAGTATCGCGGTAAAAAAGCACCACACGGAAAAAAAGGTGACGGTGTAGAACCAGTAAGCTACCATAAAAAGCAGCAATGCCAGAACGCCAAACAGATTGATTATCTTGTGACTCGAAAGGAAGGGAGCAACACATGTTGCCGCAAGATAGAACTCCAGAACCGGCTGCTCCTTAACATAGGGTAAAACATACACCATGTGTTCATGAACCTCGGAAGTCACAGGAAACCTGACGATAAAGTACAGAAGGTACAAGCCGACCGCGATCCCGATGATCTGAAATGCAGATATAACCTTTTTGCGCCAAGCTACACTTTCCATCAAGCCGATTGAAAATGGTACATACATTGGCCACAGTACGTGCGAGAACAACGTAAACAAATACGTCATGGTCACATTGAGCAGTGGAACATCAAACCGAAATGACAGCCATAGCATCCCCTCGACGATTTGCTGGACACCGAACAAAAGCGGGATCATCGCAAACGGGATCTCTGCCTTGCGTTTCGTCTTTTTTACGGTTGCCACACCGAGTAAGGACAATGAAACCCCGGCTATAAAACTTGCTGTTGCTGAAAAGCACATCGTGCTTGGATCCTTTCATGCCGGACGGAATCGATCCAGTGCGCTCGACCGGTGAACACTCCGGAATTTGGTCAGTAGCCGAGTGCGGAGCTAGCCGTTCCGCAAAGGTGTGTAATATAAATGTTTGATCCCTCTCAAACCGGCTCGGAGCTTGGCTTTCACCAAGTTTGCTACTGTGGCAAGAATTA
>JADGRL010000072.1 GCA_017880865.1 Gallionella sp. | reverse complement strand
CACTCGATCAATTAGTTAAAAATATGGAGCCACAAATAGACACGCAGCAAGACAATAACCAAATGAATCTATTCAATTAAATGTACGGACATCAATGATTTTGATTAAGGTTAATCGGCTAGCAGGGTTGTTATTAGTCGCTTGGTTTTGTGTCCTTGCATTACAGTTTATTTTGTTGACTGAAGCTTCAGAGATCATTAAATTTGAAGTGGTTAATGAGGAAACCATCTTGGTTGCTCCGTTATGGTACAAAGTTTTCATTGTCGCTCGCTCACTTTTAGCTTTACTGTCACCTGTGGCTTTATTTCTCTTAGCCAAGCAAGCTTTATCATCAAGGGGTGAAAAAAATGCCTAACCCTACGCTCAAGCGGGACTGCGCAAAAGCGCGCAGCCCCTTGTATTATTCCCGCACAATAAATTTGATGGAATTGATACCATCTAAACCGTGTTGTAAGGTTGAAGGTCTGCTTGTATGGTTGGGCTGGTGTGATTGGAGAAATTAGTCCGCCAAATTGTTTGCCGGATAGCGGACATTCGCCAAGGTCAGCAGTGTGTCGTTTGCCGAAGTTCGCGTTTTTCAATAACAGTCGTTGGCATTGATGCACTTTTTTGCGTACCACCCTTCTCCCCTGTGCGCCGCCGAGTAGCGCAGACTGGTCAGGGGATTTCGGCGAGGACTGTCTGAGCGCGAAGCGCGAGTTCCGCAGCCGCCTGACCAGTCGAGCAACGCAGGGTACCCCGCAGGGGCGGGAAACCGGGGTGGCCTTTTCTTTCGCCCCTTTCTTTTGGCCAGGCAAAAGAAAGGGGTCAGCTGCCGGGCTGCCCGCGGCGGTTTTGATTTTTAGCTGTCATTCATGGTTCGACAAACTGATGAAACAACTGGTAAAACAACTAGCCATCTCACTAAGGCAGCAAGCTGCCAAGTGATTGGTTATAGCCATTCGACTGATGAAACTATTAGCCATTCCACTATGCTGCCAAAAGACGGCAACCAAGTGGCTGGTTATAACCCAGCAAACGACGCCAGCCAAGTCGCTGGTTATCAGCACGAACGGCCTTGATGTCGGGTTATCGCAACGCTCAACCCAACCAGCTGCCACCGGCGATACTGGGGGCATGACCTCCGGTCCATTCTGCGGCATAATGCGCGACTCATTATTTAAAAGTCTGATGCGATGAAAATTACTGTCATAGGTTCCGGTTATGTGGGTTTGGTCTCAGGCGCTTGCCTGGCCGAGTTGGGCAACGATGTGCTGTGTCTGGATGTGGATCCGAAGAAGATCGACATCCTCAACAAGGGCGGCGTGCCGATCTACGAGCCGGGCCTGGAAGACATCATCAAGAGCAATGTCGCGGCGGGACGCCTGCGCTTCACCACCGATGTGGCCGCCAGCGTGGCGCACGGACTGGTGCAGATGATCGCGGTAGGCACCCCGTCGGGTGAAGACGGCTCGGCTGACCTGCAATACGTGATCGCGGCGGCACGCGCGATCGGTCGCAACATGACCGAATACAAGGTGATCATCGACAAGTCCACCGTGCCGGTCGGCACCGCCGATAAAGTCAAACTGGCCGTGCGGGAAGAATTGAACAAGCGCGGCTTGAAAACAGAGTTCAGCGTGGTATCGAATCCGGAGTTCCTCAAGGAAGGCGCGGCGATCGACGACTTCAACCGCCCGGACCGCATCGTGATCGGTGCCGACGACGAGCAGGCGATCAAAGTGATGCGCGAGATGTATGCGCCGTTCCAGCGCAACCACGACCGTCTGATTGTGATGGACATCAAGTCCGCCGAGCTCACCAAATATGCGGCGAACGCGATGCTCGCGACGCGCATCTCGTTCATGAACGAGCTGGCCAACCTGGCCGAGCGCGTCGGTGCGGACATCGAGCATGTGCGCAAGGGCATCGGCTCCGACCAGCGCATCGGCTATCACTTTTTGTATGCGGGCTGCGGCTACGGCGGCTCATGCTTCCCCAAGGACATCCGCGCGCTGCAACGCACCGGCGAAGAATACGGCCTGCCGCTGAAAGTGCTCGATGCCGTGGAGCGCGCCAACGACGCGCAGAAATCCGTGCTGCTGAACAAGATCACCAAACGTTTCGGCGACAACCTGAAGGGCAAGCACTTCGCGCTGTGGGGGCTGGCGTTCAAGCCCGGCACCGACGACATGCGCGAGGCGACCAGCCGCGTGGTGATGGAAGGATTGTGGGCAAAGGGTGCGACGATCACCGCCTTCGACCCGGTGGCGATGAAAGAGACCCAGCACATTTACGGCGATCGCCCCGATCTGAGCTACGCGGAAAATTCCAAGGATGCGCTGCAAGATGCCGATGCGCTGATCATCGTGACGGAATGGAAAGCCTTCAAGAGCCCGGACTTCGGCGTCATCAAGGCACGTATGAAACAGCCGGTGATTTTCGATGGCCGCAATTTGTTTGAGCCTGGCAGCGTCACTGCGCAAGGGTTTGAATATCACGGCATCGGGCGCGAAGGCTGAAATAAGCGGGCATCTGCAAGCTGTTTTTATCAAAAACAGGCATAATGCCCTACCCGTGGGAGGGACATACTCAATGTCGGATACTGTCGAGCTACTGAAGCAAAATTTAACCATCGATCCGGACTTGCAAAATTTTATCCATTTTGCACTGGAGAGTGTGGGAGAACTCGGCGGTAATGTTTTTGCCGCCTCGATCGCATCACTCGAACTGATCGAAAAACTGCGCGGCGCCGGTGCCGCCACCGGTCGCCCGATGCCGGTCAGCTTGCAGCTCCAGGCCCATCAAATTATCGTGCGATGGGACGATCAGGAGCAAGCCCGAATTGCGACCCTGAAAGAATTCCCGCCTGCGGATACGATTGCCCGATTGCGCCTGCACTTACACAACTCGACGGTTTCTGCCGACCCCGAGATCCTGTCGCAACGTAACGCCGAGATGCAGCGCCATTTTAACGAAGCTCGAGCTCGAGTCGAGTCCGAGATGGAAGAGCTGCAAGCGTCCTTGTATATCCGCCATCAGGAACTGATGGAAGTTGCGCATCAGGCCGAATCCGACGCGCTCACCGGGCTGCTCAACCGCCGCGCCTTCGACGAAAAACTCAAGCAGGCCTTCCTGCATACCATGCGGCAAAGAAACTCGCCGCTTTCGCTGTTGTTTTTCGATCTCGATCACTTCAAAAAAATCAACGACGAATTTGGCCACCCGGCCGGCGACGAGCATCTGATTAAAACGGCCAACATCCTGCGCAACATTATTCGCGAGAACGTGGATCTGGCCTTCCGTATCGGAGGGGATGAGTTCGCCGTGGTGCTGTATGCCGATTATCCGCTCGCTTGCGACAAGGCCAGACAAGTGCTGAAATCACTGGATCATCAAGTTAGCATCGGCCTCGCCACCATCAATCAGGATACCGAAGGCGAGCTGACGATGGGAGAATTTATCCGCCGCACCGACAATGCATTGTATGAGGCCAAGCATCGCGGGCGCGGCCAGGTTGTATCGCATTTCTGTCTGACCCAGCCGGAGCGTCAATGCGAGCTTCCCTGCAAGGACAATAACCATCTTACGGCCTGCGCACATGTCTAAAGTCTTCGATACCGCCACGGATTGCAAGCTGCTCTATAGCGGCCCCACCAAGAATGAAAGCGCGCTGATCCTGCTGCGCTCCAAGCTCGCGGCGATCTCGCATCGCATCGGCATCCCGGATATCAAACGCGAGAACATGCTGCTGGTCGCATCGGAATTGGTGCAGAACAACATCAAGCATGCCGGAGGAAGCGGCATGATTCAGGTCTGGATGCAGCCCGGCCCTATTCTGGACATACTCGCGCTCGACTACGGGCCCGGGATAGCCAACCTCACGATGGCGGAAAAAGATGGCTTTTCCACGGCAGGCACTTTCGGCAAAGGCCTGGGCGCCATTCGACGCCTGAGTGATGAATCCTATGTCTACACCCAGCCGGAACACTTCGGCCAAACGAAAAGATGGAGCGGCACGGTTTTTCTGGCACGTTTCATCCTGGGTAAAGAAAATGATTTCATGCCGCTGAAAACCGGCCTGTTTTCCCGCTCGCTTTCCGACAAACGCTACAACGGGGACCGCATCTATTGGCAAAAAAGCGGAAATTATCTGCGCTGGTTGCATCTGGACGGACTGGGGCATGGCGAAGAAGCGCTGGAAGCCACGGCGAACCTCGCCACCCATCTGACCCACAGCGACAGGCTCGACACGATACTGGAAAAAGTCGACCGTCAGCTCGTCAATACCCGCGGGGCCGTAGGCATCGTCGGCGAGATCGATTTCACGCAACGCAATGTGCAACTTCTGGGCGTGGGCGACATGCATGCGCATATTTATGACCAGGAACAAATGCAGCCTATATCCTTTGCGCCGGGCATTCTGGGCAAGGAACACCGATCGACCTCGCCGTTCCAATCCAGCCTCGGCAAAAGGGCGCTGGTCGTGACCGCGAGCGACGGCATCCGGCGCAACTGGGGCACCGAAAACTTTACCGGTCTGTTCAGCCACCATCCCCAGTTGATTGCCTACACGTTAGGGAATATCATGGGCAGGATTTCGGATGACCAGTCGATTTGCGTCACGGCTATCGGTTAATAATAATAAAGCAGCGTCGGATACACAACTCAGGGGGAACACATGGCTATCAAAAAAGGACCCAGCGAAAAACTGGCTGCATTATTCGGTCTGAAGATCGGCAATATTGCGACGGCACTCGAGGAACCGGGACAAAAGTTTTTCTGTAACAACAACCGGCTGATGGATCACGATGAGGTGGCGGATCTGAGCAACGAGTTCCAGATACTGATCGCCTCGCTGCTGGGTTCGAAAGAGCCTGGCAACAATACCTCGCCTGAATTTCAGGCACTGGAAATGTTCTTCACCAACCTGTCGCGCAACATCTTGATGCGAGGAGGCAATGTGGAAGAAGTCGTGCGCTATACCCAGCATTTGCAGCTCACGCTGATCGATGCGCTGGAAAAAACCAGCGGCATTCCTTTCAGTCAGTCACGCTCGGTCCTGCTTTATTTCACCAACATCTTCAACGAACTGATCATGTCAGTTTTCCATGTTTATCTGGAGGAAAGAGAGCGCACGCTGGAGGCTCAGCAGGCCGAACTGCGCGAGACCGCCACACCGATCACCGAAATTTGGGATGGTGTGCTCACGCTGCCTATCATCGGCACGCTCGATTCGAATCGCACGATGCTGGTCATGGAAGCCTTGCTCAATCGTATCGCCAAGGATCACGCCAAGGCAGTGGTGATGGATCTGACCGGCGTGAAAAGCATAGACTCGCAAGTCTCCCATCATCTGGTGCAGATGGTGCATGCGGTGCAGTTGATGGGATCGGATGCGATCGTCACCGGCATCCGCCCTGAAATCGCGCGCGCGCTGGTCAGCCTGAACATCGATCTTGCCAACATCACCACGCGTGCGAGCATGTCCGACGGGCTGAAGGAGGCGTTCCTACGCATGGGCATCACCGTCACAAATAAATGACTATCCCAGGCCTGCACCTGACCCAGATAGGAGGCGGCGACTTCCTGCTCGAGCCTACCAAAAATCTCAATGTCCGGGATCTGTCCAGGCTTGTTGAAAGCATTACAGCGCGCCTGATGCAGGCGCGTGCATCCCGTCTCTATTACGACCTGTCCGGCCTGGCGCTCATCGACCCGCTCTATTATGGGTGGCTCGATACGCTGGCGCGTGCGGCGAAAACCATCAACGTCAAGATGATCTGCATCAACATGCAACCCACTGCGGCCTTCGCGCTTTCGAAATTCATCACAAAAATGCCGGTCTTCGAAACGGCACTCAACATCTAGGAAGCCTGTCGGGTTTAAATAGGCGTCACACCCGCTCTTCAGCCGCAACGGCCAGCTTGCCTACCCGCCCTTCCACCTCGCGCATCACTACCTCATGACGCGGCAGATTGGCTACATCCAGTCCCTGAAGATATTGCTGCATCGACACCAAGTCATAGCCCTGCGCCTGCCAGCCTTGCAACAATTGCTCAAATATCGGCAGCCATTTTCCGCCTTCGAGCTCGGCATGCAGCGTGAACACATGGCCTGTTGCAGACGGTGTGGCGGTCAGCTTCAGGATGTGTTGCGCGATGTTGTCCAGCGTGATGCCGTCGCGGTTCATCAACTCGTCCAGCGTCGGCAACGTGGTCGGCAGTTGCGGACAGGCGATGATCTCCGCTTGCCAGGTAGGAATGAAAGGATGCGTGCCGCGCGTGTCCGAGCTGTAGCTAAAACCCAGACGCTGCGTCAGCCGCAGCGCATGACGATTCATCTGCCAACCAGCTGCGGCATGGGCATGCGGAGCCACACCAAAAATCTCGATGTAGCGATCCACGGCACGTTGCAGTTCACGCCGCGTCCACTCGGCATCCTGGTTAACCACATAATCCTGCCAGCGGATATGGTCATAACAATGGATGCCAACTTCAAAACCGGCCACACTCACCATGCGCAGAATGTCCGCGCATTTTTTTCCGATATCAGGCGCGGGCAACAACGTGCCATACAGCAAGGTCTTGATGCCGTAGTGCTCCAGCACGGAGGTGCGCGATACCTTGCCGAGGAAGCCGGGGCGGAATACGCGCTTGATGGCGCGCCCGGTGTGGTCCGGGCCGAGTGAGAAGAAAAAAGTCGCCTGCGCGTTATAGCGCTGCAGTGTTTCGACCAGACGCGGCACACCTTCGCGCGTACCGCGATAGGTGTCCACATCAATTTTGAGAGCGAGTTTCATATTGAGTGAGGAGTGCAGAATGATGAATGCGGAGTGATGAATTCGAAGTGCGGAGTGCGTAATGATTCCGCATTCGCCATTCCGCACTCCTCATTCCTATTAATCGACCAAGCCGCGCGCTTCTGCAACCTGGCCGCGATACGCATCAAAAATATTGCGCAGCGTGTCAGCCATGTTGATGGTCGGCTTCCAGTTCAGCTCTTCGCAGGTGTTGGTGATCTTCGGCACGCGATTCTGCACATCCTGATAGCCTTTGCCATAGTACGCAGCCGAAGTGGTTTCGACGATCTTCACTTTCTTGGCCGATGCCTGGTATTCAGGATATTCGTTCGCCAGCTTC
>JADGRL010000043.1 GCA_017880865.1 Gallionella sp. | reverse complement strand
CCACGGTCAATATCGCCGCCAAGCAGTTTCCCTACGATTCGCCCAGCCATCGCTTTCAGGTTATCAATACGCCGGTAAGCTATGTGTGCGCGCCTGCGACGGATGCGGCAGGAAATGGCACGGGGACGCTGACGCGCTGGCAGGGCTACGCTATCCAGCCGGCTCAACCGACTACCCTCCCGGCAACCGGGACACCAACATCATCGGTGCTGGCGAGCAATGTCAGCGCCTGCAGCTTTGCCTATAGCGCCAATGTGGTGTATCAACGTGACGGGCTGGTGACGATGAATCTGGGAATCACCGAAAGCGGCGAGACAGTCACGCTGTATAACGAGGTGCATGTGGGTAACGTGCCATGATGAATAAGGCAATAAGAGGCTTCAGTCTGATCTCGGCGATCTTTCTGCTGGTGGTGATCGCAGCGCTGGGTACATTTGCCGTCACGCTTTCCACCACCCAGCAACAGAGCGCCGCGCTGGATGTGCAGGGCGCGCGCGCTTATCAGGCCGCGCGCGCCGGGATAGAATGGGGCGCGTATCAGGTGCTACAGAATGGCCCTGGTTGTCCAGTTTCTGCTATGCCGCTTCCCGCCATGCCCAACACCTTGGCGGGTTTTAGCGTGACGGTTACTTGCAGTACCGTTGCACCTACAGAGGCGGGCACAACGGTCAACATGTACCAGATAATTTCTACAGCGAAACAGGGCACCTCGCCGAATTCCATTGAACGGCAGATCAGTGTGACGATTGCGAAATAAAATCTGGGCGGTGCAGGCTGCCAAACACGGCAAGGTTGAGTGTGCCGATCAGTATGGAGGAGAAGCATGATGAATAAGGCGTGGTGCAAAATTTCTGCTTTGCTAGAATTGGCTAAATTGTGGCAGGGCAAAATATGAATAAGGCGATGCGCATCTTCGGCGCGATTGTTCCGGCACTGCTTGCCGTTTGCTTTTCCATGCCGGCGCTGGCGGCAAAACCGGTTACCAACGTCACAGCAGCGACTTACGTTGGCACCATTTCAAACAGCAATATTGCCAGCGGCACGTGGGTTACGCTGACCGGTCCCAGTATGGCGGAAACGGCAAACAGCGGTATTCAGATCGGCACTATTGTTCTGAATGCGCCAACCGGGTTCAATTTCAACACTGCAGCGGCGGTAACGGTAACAGTCACCAAAATCTCAGGCGTAAATGGTAATGATATTACGCTCAGCAGCCCGACCGCCACGGTAACAGCTACCACCATCACCATCAATGTAGCGTCGACCAGTACAGTCCAAATACTAGATCAACTCACTTGGTCCGGCATTCAAATAATGCCTACCGCCTGCCTCTTTCCCGCCCCTAACCCTGGCAATATAACAATATCTGGTACCTCCATCACGGTTGGTGGTACCAATCTAAGCACCGCTAACGCCGGAGCGTTGACAGAAACAGGCAGCACGGCCATGACGTTTATCCAGCAGCCGACCAACACCCTGATCAACACCTCGATCGCGCCCGCCGTCACCTTGAACGCCTGCGGCTCGGGTTTGTCCCTGCCCACCGTCACGGTCGCGCTGACCACACCGGGTAGCGCGACACTCGGCGGCACGCTGTCTGCCACGACCAGCAACACGACGGGGCTTGCCACTTTCAGCAACCTGGCCGTCAACTTGGCGGGAACCTACACCCTGACCGCCACCAGTTCCGGCCTGACGTCCGCTGTCAGCAGCTCGTTCATCATCTACAACCCGGTGCCCACCACCACCAGCATCTCTCCGGTCAGCGCTAACGCCGGAGCGGCAGGCTTCATTATGACGGTGAACGGCACCAATTTCGTGACCACCTCGGTGGTGTATTTCGCCGGTACCGCCCTCACCACAACCTACGTCAGCGCCACCCAGTTGACCGCGACGGTTCCTGCGGGTCTATTGACTACCGTCGGAACCTATTACATTACTGTGGTCAACCCGGCGATCAGCGGCGTGGGCGGTGGCACGTCGAATGCGCAGGTATTTACTGTTATTGCTGTTATCAGCCCGGTCAGCAGCTTCAACGCGTTTGATACGGGCACGCTGCCAGCCGGAACAGCAACCAGCGGCTACATTATGACCAAAATTTCCGGCTCGGCGTTTGCACTGGATGTGGTCGCGCTGACTGCTACACCGGCCGTGTACGCCGGGTTTACCGGAACCGTTCAGGTGGAGTTGGTTGACGGCAATAATGGTGCCTCCTGCGCTACCTATTCGACCATACAGCTTCTGCCCAACCAGACTTTCGTTGCCGTCGACAATGGCCGGCATAACATCGCGTCTATCACCGAGCCGAACGCCTGGAAAAATGTCTATGTGCGTATCAGTTATCCGGTTGCATCACCAACAATCGTCCGCTGTTCAAACGATGATTTTGCGATTCGGCCGAGCGGTTTCGCACTTCTGGTTCAAGACCTCAATCGCACCACGGCGGGCACGACTAATACACTCAGCACCACGACCGTTGCGGGCACGCCGGTGCATAACGCGGGGCAACCGTTCACGGTACAGGCGATGGCGCTGAATGCCGCCACTCCAACTCCAGCGACAACCATTAATTATACGGGTACGCCAACTATCGTGCTCTCTGCATGTGCGGGCACCGCCTGCCCGACATTGTTAAATTTAGGCACTTTTTCAATTGGCACAGGGACGGCAGTGGCAGGGGTGATTAACTCGACTACAGCGAGTTATTCCGAGGTAGGAAGTTTCAATTTGACGTTACAGGATACGGCCTTTGCTTCGGTAGATAGCGGCGACACCCTTGCAACTTGTGCTGGCTATTACATTTGCTCATCCACCATACCAGTTGGACGCTTTGTGCCGGATCATTTTGCGGTGAGTGCAGCGTCTGTCTATAACCGTTCCGACATCTGCGCGCTGGGTTGCGGAACGTTTACCTATATGGGCGAACCGATGGCTGCGGGGTTCACGCTTACCGCGCAGGCGGCAGGAATAGGAAATACCACTACCAAGAACTACGCGGGTGTTTATGCCAAACTCGATCCCACCGCAGCCGGCAATCCGCTGGTGTTCGGTGCGGTGGACAGTACGGCCACGCCAACTTATTTGACTGCACGGCTGGATACTTCATTGGTGGCAACAGGCAGTTTTGCGCTGGGTGTGGCAAATGTGTCAGCGCCGCTGATGATTACCCGCAGCGCGAGTGCCGATGGTAATTACGCTTCATTGGATGTCGGCATCGCTCCAACGGATAGCGATGGTGTAATCATGTCCGCTTACGATCTGGATACAGATGCGATAGCGGGGAATGATCACACCAAAGTAGCGCGAACCGAAGTGCGTTACGGGCGTCTCAATATTGCCAATGCGCACGGCTCTGAATTGCTGCAACTGCCGATTGCGGTAACGGCGCAATACTGGAATGGAACGAGCTATCTGACCAACACTCAGGACAGTGCAACCACCCTCAGTGCAAGCACGGTATCTTCCGCCAACTGGACCAACATCACTCCCGGCAACTGGCAGAAGCTGACCGCGTCTTCCACCTGGCCTGCGGGTGCAACCAGTGTTGTTCCTGCCACGGCCTCCATTAATTTTACCAGCGGGACCGGGAAATCCAGCTTCACATTGACCGCGCCGGGAACAGGTATCACCGGCAGCGTGGACATGATCATTAACTCGTCGATCGCGCCGACCTATTTGCCGAGCAACACGGCGCGCGCCACCTTCGGCGTGTACAAGGGCGCGAAAGAGTTTATTTATCTGCGGGAAAACTACTAAAACGGCTTCGCCGTTTTAGTAGTTTCAGTGAAGCTAATGCGCGTAAGCGCGTTATGCTGGTGCTAAAACTATTGAGGTGCAAAGCACGTCAATGTTTCGACGATGAGTCAAAATTACTAATGCGGCAGCTACCGCGTTAGTAATTTCAGTGGAGGTTCACATGCGAAGCATGTTATGACGGAACTAAAAGTTAAAAATGTGAGCGTGCCTGGGAAACGCCGATTTATCAGGCATGACGTTCAAAAAAATCATTGACTCCAGTAGGTTATTGAATTACTTTCACGTTAACTATGAAAACCCCGTCAATTTCCAGCTTGTTTAAAACCAAAAACCACGATGCGGGCTGGTTCGCAATTAGTTCGGGCGCGCAGGGTATTTATATGGCGAAAATCAAGTTTGTCGGGGCGATGCCGACTGTGGTGCGTTGCGAATATCACGAGACCGGCGCAGTGTCCGCATCTTCATTGGATAAGTTGCGCCGCGATGCGAATATCGACAACCACGCGGTCACCACGCTGTTGGCCCCGGGCGAATATCAGATGTTGCTGGTCGAGGCGCCCAATGTTCCCGCCGATGAGATGAAGACGGCGGTACGCTGGAAAATCAAGGACGGTCTGAACTTCCACATCGATGATGCCACGGTGGATATGGTGAGGATTCCCGCCAGTAAATATGTTGCAGGGCGCCCGCAATCTTTGTACGCGATCGCCGCATCAAACAGCATTATTCAGGAACGCATCAGGTTATTCGAGCAGGCCAAAATCGGGCTGGATGTGATCGATATTCCTGAAATGGCGCAGCGCAATATTGCCGCGCTGTTTGAGCGGGATGAGCGCGCGCTGGTGCTGCTGGCATTTGATGATAATGGTGGTCTGATGACTTTTACGGCGGGTGGCGAGTTGTATTTGTCGCGCCGCATCGAAATCAGTGTCGGGCAGTTGCGGGATGCCGATGTGAATTTTCGCCAGCAATCTCGCGAACGCGTCGAAACGGAGTTGCAGCGATCGCTGGATTATTTTGACCGCCAGTATAATCACCTGCCGGTTGACCGGGTGCTGGTTTGCGTGCCGGACGATACCGGTTTGGTGGAGTTTTTGGCTTCAGACCTTGATGCGAAAGTGCAGAAGCTGGATTTGTCGCAGGTGATGGACCTCAGCGCCATCCCCGCGCTCGCCGACAGCGAATTTGTTGCACACACTTTGCCAGTGCTGGGCGCAGCGTTGCGCCAGGAAAGCCGCGTACTATGAGCCAGCAGATCAATCTGTTCAATCCGATTTTCATGAAGCAGCGCAAGTATTTTTCGCTGCTGGCGATGTTGCAGGCGTTGGGCCTGATTATTGCAGGCTCGCTGGTTTTTTATGGCTATGCGATATATCAGGTTGGTCAGCTTAAACAGCAATCGGAAGAAAGCACCAAACGTTACAGTGCCGAGCAGCTGCGTCTGGCGCGCTATATGGCCGAGTATTCTCCACAACAGGCCAATCAGTTATTGCAGGATGAAGTGCGGCTTCTGGAAAAGCAGACTACTGAGCAGAAAGAAATCATCGAGACGCTGAAATCCGGTGCGGTGGGTAATACCACCGGCTATTCGGAATACATGCGCGCCTTTTCGCGCCAGGTGGTGCAGGGCTTGTGGTTGACCGGCTTCAAAGTGACCGGGGATGCGGCACAGATCAGCTTGAGCGGGGGCGTGGTGAATCCGGAATTGTTGCCAGCCTATATTCAGCGACTGAGTCGGGAACGCATCATGCAGGGCAAGACTTTCTCTACATTGAAAATGCAGCAATCGAAGGCGGATGCGGGTGTAGCGGGTCAAACGCCCGCTTCCGCAGCGCGGCGTTATGTCGAGTTCACCTTGTATTCAAGCACGGATAGCGAGGCCAAAAAATGAGGCGCTATTGGGATATGGCTTGCGCAAAAATAGATGACATGTCGTTGCGTGAACGCGCGATGATTTTCGTTGCTACGGCCTTTGTGGTGATTTCGCTGATGAATGTGATTTTGCTTGGGCCGTTGTTGGACAGGCAAAAAATATTGTCGTCACAGGTGATTCAGCAACAGGAAAAAATGAAGGAGTTGCAAGCGCAGATGCAGAACTTGCTGCAAGCAAAACGCGACAACGAACATTCGCCGCTGCGTGATCGTCTGACGCAGCTCAAGCTGCAACAGCAGGAACAGGATGCCTATTTGAAAAGCCGCCGGGATCGCCTGGTACAGCCTGACAAGATGGCCGACTTGCTGAGGCAAGTGCTCAATAAAAATGGCGGGTTGCAACTGGTCGAGTTGAAGACCTTGCCGGTGAGCCTGCTGATCGAAAAGCCGCAAGCGGCCGATGGCGTGGCACTACCCGCAAATTCACCGGACGGGTCACTTCGACAAGCTCAGGACGGGCAACAGCAACCGGGTTCACAAAAGCAAATTTTCAAGCACGGCGTGAGTATCACGGTGCGCGGCGGTTATTTGGACTTGATGCGTTACGTCACCGCGCTGGAGAAAATGCCCGCACAGATGTTTTGGGGGGAAGCGGGTTTGAGCGTGGAAAAATATCCTGATGCCATTTTTACATTGACCGTGTATACCTTGAGTCTGGATAAGGCATGGCTGGCCATATGATGACCATAGGACAATGTATTGATGCTGCACCGCGACAGGCTGTTGCATTTTGTTGCATCATGATCTCGATCATAAATCCTGTTCACGCCGAGGACTTCCCTGATCCTACCCGTCCGCCATCTAGTATTTTCGCGCCTGCTGCCGGGGTCGGGCGGGAGGCAACGGAGAATCAGTCATCCGGCTTGCGCACCGTTATTATTTCCGAGACGCGTCGCGCCGCGATCATCGACGGGCAAACTGTCGAGTTGGGGGAAGAGCATGGCAATGCACGGTTGATTGAAGTCAATGAGGGCAGTGTCGTGTTGCAGCGTGCGCAAAGCAGGCAGGTGTTGACGTTGTTCCCCGACGTGAAAATCATCCGAAAAGAACTGCCTGACCGGGAGTCAGCTGAAAAAGAATCACCAGATAAAGAATCAAAGGCCAAACAGTCCGCAAGCAAGGTGCAGTCCGGCCACCCGAAGGAGGAAAAATGAAAATAATATTATGGCTGGGTGTGCTGTTGTTGGCAGGCTGCGCGACTCACAAAAGCCAAAATCAAACGGCAGATTCGATTCAGCGCGAAATGGATCAGGCCGCGCAAAATAACGCGCAGCCCAGCAAAACCGACGTGGTGAACAATGCTTTGCTGCCCCCTCTGGCGTTGGGCATGCCCAAGCTGGACAACAGATCGCTGGATACGAAATTCGATATGACGGTAAACAACACGCCGGCCAGTCAAGTGTTCATGTCTATCGTGTCGGGTACGCGTTACAGTATGTTGCTGCACCCCGATGTCAGCGGCAACATTTCGCTGAATCTGAAAGACGTGACGGTATTCGAAGCTTTGGAAGCCATACGCGAGATGTATGGTTACGATTACAAGATAGACAGCACCCGCATTTACATTCAACCGCTGACCTTGCAGACGCGGATATTTCAGGTGAATTACTTGACCGGGCAACGTAACGGTACATCTTCGCTGCGTGTGACATCCGGTTCGGTGTCGGACACTTCGCCAGGTGGTAACGGCATCGCAACCCCTATCACCATGACTCCCGTGACAACGCGCGGATTGGACAGCAGCAAGGTGACCACAACGAGCAGTTCCGATTTCTGGGATGAACTGGGGAAATCGCTGAACGCAATTGTCGGTAATGATAAGGGACGCAGCGTGGTGGTCAGCCCGATGTCGGGTGTGATCGTGGTGCGTGCGATGCCGGACGAGTTGAGAAATGTCACGGCTTACCTCAAGGCCTCGCAGATATCCATTGAGCGTCAGGTGATTCTGGAAGCCAAGATTGTCGACGTACAGCTGAACGATAGCTACCAATCCGGGGTGAATTGGGGCGCATTCAAAAATAGTCCGAACAGTCATACATCCGCGGGGCAATTGTCGCCCGGTACTACGCTGGCTACAACCCCTCCGTTAACTAACGGTCTGGTAACGGCAACGCCAGGAGCAAGTCTGGGGCTGGCAGCGACTGCGGTCACGGGTCAGACAGGGGGCGCATTGTTTGGCTTGGCCTTCCAGACCAGCAATTTTGCCGCGTTGTTGAATTTTCTTGAGTCTCAGGGCAGCGTGCATGTGTTGTCCAGTCCGCGCATTGCCACACTGAACAATCAGAAAGCGGTGCTCAAGGTCGGTACCGATGATTTCTTTGTCACAAACGTCTCGACGACGACGATCTCCGGAACTGCAACGACCAGCACACCGACCGTCACGCTACAACCGTTCTTTTCCGGCATCGCACTGGATGTCACACCGAGCATCGATGAGAACGGCGAGATCATATTGCATGTGCATCCTTCCGTCAGTCAGGTCAGCACGGTCATCAAAGACGTTAATCTGGGTGGTTTAAATGGGTCGATCACCTTGCCGCTCGCTTCCAGTTCGATTTCCGAAACTGACAGCATCGTGCGCGCGCGCGATGGGCAGATCGTCGCGATTGGCGGTTTGATGCGTCAAGCAGCGTCTAATGAGGATTCCGGTTTGCCGGGCTTGCCCAAGGCAATGTTTGGTATGACTACTCAGCGCAGCGAAAAACGTGAATTGGTCATTCTGCTGAAACCAACTGTGGTGAATAACGACAAGGATTGGTCTGATGACATCACGCACAGTCGCGATCGTGTTAATGGGATGATGGGGCAACGTACTATTCCTTGATATGTATCTACGACACTTTGGTCTGCGCGAAACACCTTTCAGCCTGACTCCTGACACCAGTTTTTTCTTTGCTTGTTCAAGTTATCAGGAGGCGCTCAATACCCTGCTGGTGGCAGCGCGTAACGGTGAGGGCTTCATCAAGATCACCGGCGAGGTGGGCAATGGCAAGACCTTGCTGTGCCGAAAATTCCTCGCTACGCTGAATCAAGGCCGACATTCCACAACGCTGATCGGTACGCAGGATCAAGCATCGATTGCCGCGACTGCGCCCAGCTTCATCACCGCCTATATCCCTAATCCCTATCTCGATCCGAACAGCTTGTTGCTGGCGTTGGCGGAAGAATTCCGCGTACCGCTGGAAAAAGTGACCGACCAGCATATGCTGCTGAAGGGTTTGACGCTCACGCTGCTGGACTGCGCGCGCAACGGTCAGCGCGCGCTGGTGTGTTTGGATGAGGCGCAGGCGATGCCGCTGGAAAGTCTGGAGGTGTTGCGTCTGCTCACCAATCTGGAAACCGAAAAACGCAAGTTGTTGCAGGTGGTGCTGTTTGGTCAGCCGGAGTTGAATGAACGCCTGCGACAGCATTCGATACGCCAACTGCGGCAGCGGATCAGCTTCCAATATGACCTGCGAGGCTTGCACAAGCATGAGCTGGAACGTTATTTGCGCCATCGTCTGGCCGTGGCCGGATTTGCCGGTGAAACATTGTTCACCGCCGGGGCAGTGGGCAAGTTGCACCGTATCACCGGCGGCACGCCCAGGCTGGTTAACATTGTTGCCCACAAGGCATTGATGTTGGCGTTCAGCGATGGCAGGCAGCAGGTATCGGTCAGACATATCCGCGATGCGGCAGCCGACACGCCTGAAGTGCGCCGCGATTGGCTGCCTTGGGCGTTGACCGGTGCCGCAGTAATCGTGACGCTGGGAATTGCGTGGGCTGTGATTGCATGGATGGGGCCGCAATGAGCGTCATCAATCAGGTACTCAACCAGCTCGAACAGCGCGGAGCTCATACTGCAGATGAGCAGATCATGGTGCGGGCTGTGCCGCATACCGGACGGAATTACACTCTGCCTTTGCTGGTATTCGGGTTGGTTTTGATAGTCGGGATCGCCGCATGGCAGTGGGTGCAGCAGACACGCAACTCGAATGTCGCGGCAGCGAGTATTTCACCAAAGGTAACGCAGGGGTTAGCTTTGCATAGCCAATCGACTAAACCGCAAGCGGAAAGTCGCTGGTTATCGCACCCGGAGGGTGTAGACAATTCTCTAAGCTCTTACGACTCTGAAAAATTGTCGCTTCAACACCAATCTGCAGAAATAGTCGCGCCGGCATCGGCTGTTTCAGCGGCATCAGGTGTTACAGCCGCGAATCTGCCAGCTTCGCGACTGAGCTTTGAACTGAGTTCGGTGCCGCTGCCTTCCACCCTTCGATCCTTCGATCCTTCGGCAAGGCTCAGGACAGGCCAGGCTCGGGACAGGCCGACCCGTCCTTCGATACCTCAGGAGGCTCAGGACAGGCCAGGTTCAGGAAAGCCAGCCAAGGCGACCGCCAAGTCACATCCAACAAAAACCGCAACACCCAATGTAAAAGTCGCCGATCAAATTTCAAAAGGCGGATCGCCGATGAAGCATGTCAGTTCCGAGCAACTGGCCGATGCGGAATTTCGCAAGGCGGTAGCGTTGATGCAGCAGGGGCGCATCAATGAGGCACTGGAAGGATATCGGGCGGCATTGCGTCTGGACGCGGGGCATGATGCGGCGCGTCAGGCTCTGGTTGCTTTGCTGCTGGAGGGCAAGCACGGTATGGATGCAGAAAGTGTGTTGCAGGAAAGGCTGAACAGCAAGCCCGATCATACCGGCTTCGCAATGCTGCTGGCGCGCCTGCAGGTGGAGCGCGGCGCAGTTTTAGATGCGACCGCTACGCTGGAAAAAACCTTGCCCTACGCCAATTCGCAAGCCGATTACCACGCATTCCTTGCGGCGCTGCTGCAACGCCAGAATCGCAACGACGGGGCGATCGTGCATTATCAGATTGCGCTGCAAATTGCCCCGAGCAATGGGATTTGGCTGATGGGTTACGGCATTTCCTTGCAGGCCGTGCAGCGTAATGCCGATGCCAAGGTTGAGTTCAAGCATGCACTCGATACACAGGCACTGAGTCCGGATTTGCAGGCGTTCGTGCAGCAAAAACTCAAAGGACTTTAAAAGTTAGCCGGAGTGTCAAGGAATCAGACTCAGGCATTTATGAATGCGGCAACGTCCTTGCAATCACCCAGGTACTGATTTTGATCGCGCCTTTTTTTGATACCGCCTCGGCCAGTGCATTCAGGCTGGCACCTGTGGTCAGCACATCATTTACCAGAGCGATGCGTTTACCGGTCAAATCCAAATCGCAGCAAAACGCATTGCGCACGTTTTTCTTGCGCTCCTTCCACGGCAACGCGGATTGCGGCGGGGTGTCGCGCACACGCCGACAGGCGCTGGGCAGCAGTTTGAGATGCAGTTCGCGGGCGACGGTTGCGGCGAGCAACAGCGATTGATTGAAACCGCGCTCGCGCAGTTTGGCCGGATGAAGTGGCATCGCAATCACGTAATCCGGAAAATTGTTTTTATCGATGCGCTGCATCAACTTTTTTGCGAAGGCATGCGCCAATGCCAGCTGTTCGCCGTATTTCAGACCCTGGATTAACTTGTCGAGCGGAAAGGCATAGCTGAATACGGCGGTGGTGTGGGTGAATAATGGCGGATGTGTCAAACAATGTCCGCACACTTCGCCGGTGGGGTTAGGTAAGGCGCAGACCGGACAATGCAGTTCGTCGAGATAGGGCAGGGCCGCATCGCAGGCCCCACACCACAGCCCGTCATGGCTCATGCTGCCGCACAACACGCAAGGCTGCGCCGGCAAATAGAGCTCAATTTTTGAGCGCGTGTTCAAAAAATAGTTGCGTAAAATTGACAAGCTATCTCTCTTTCAAGGATGATAGTCATTCAAGAATGATGACATGTTGCCATTGAACGTGATTCATCTGACATCCAGCATAATCAGCCTAGCCCAAAATGAACACACAGACCATCGAATTTATCCGCCCCGTCAAAGAATCTGGCAAGCAGCCCGCAACTCCGCAACGCTGGAGCGTTGCCGAAGTCGAAGCCTTGTTCAAGCTGCCGTTCGCAGATTTGCTGTATCGCGCGCAGCAAGTGCATCGCGAACATTTCGATCCGAATGCGGTGCAGCTTTCCACGCTGTTGTCGATCAAGACCGGTGGCTGTTCGGAAGACTGTGGCTATTGTCCGCAATCGGCGTTTCATTCCACAGGCGTGGAGAATCGGAAAATGCTGGCTGTTGAAGAAGTGGTCAAGGCGGCAAAAGCTGCGCAACAATGCGGTGCGGATCGTTTCTGCATGGGAGCCGCGTGGCGCGAACCCAGCGTAGAAGATATGGTCAGCGTGGTGGAAATGGTCAAGGCGGTGCGCGGCTTGGGCATGGAGACCTGTGCCACATTGGGCATGTTGAACGACGCGCAAACCGAACAATTGCGTGCCGCCGGGCTGGATTACTACAACCATAATCTGGATACCTCGCCGGAATTTTACGGCGACATTATCAGCACAAGAGATTATCAGGATAGGCTGGACACGCTGGAGCGCGTGCGTAATGCGGGCATGCATGTATGCAGCGGCGGCATCGTCGGCATGGGCGAGAATCTGACGCAGCGTGCGGGTCTGGTCGCGCAATTGGCCAACATGAATCCCTATCCAGAGAGTGTGCCGATCAATAATCTGGTCAAAGTCGAAGGCACGCCGCTGGCGAAAAGTGCAGACCTCGATCCGCTGGATTTCGTGCGCACCATCGCAGTGGCGCGTATCACGATGCCGACCGCGCGGGTGCGACTGTCGGCTGGACGCCAGCAAATGTCCGACGCGATTCAGGCGTTGTGTTTTCTGGCCGGCGCGAACTCGATTTTTTACGGCGAGCAATTGCTCACCACCGGCAACCCGGAAGTCGAGCGCGACCGTGCGTTGCTCGACAAGCTGGGCATGTATTCGCTGGCTGATAAACATTAGCCCCTGAGAACACCTACAGAGATCACAGAGTGCACAGAGGAAGGCAACACCAGAGCGAACTTTCTCTGTGATCTCTGTGTGCTCTGTGGCAAAAAATGCCTTTTACTGAATTACAAAATGAACTGAATGAACGCGCAGCCTTAGGGTTGCTGCGCCAGCGCCGCATGCTGCAAAGCCCGCAGGCACCGCATGTGGTGGTCGACGGAGCATCCTGTTTGGCATTTTGCAGCAACGATTATCTGGGGTTGGCCAACCATCCGCAGCTGATCGCAGCACTGCAACAAGGTGCGCAGCAACATGGTGTGGGGGCGGGTGCGGCGCATCTGGTGAGCGGGCATACATCGCCGCATCACGAACTGGAAATCGCACTCGCGGACTTTGTAAAAAAACCCGCCGCGCTGTTGTTCTCGACCGGTTATATGGCGAATCTGGGTGTCGTGCAGGCCCTGGTTGGCAAGGGCGATACCGTGTTTGCCGACAAGCTCAACCATGCTTCGCTGAACGATGCGATGCAGCTGTCGCGCGCCAGTGTGAGACGCTACCGCCACAACGACATGGCGCAACTCGCGCAATTGCTGGAGCACTCCGGGAGTGGGCGCAAACTGGTCATCACCGATGCGGTGTTCAGCATGGACGGCGATCTCGCGCCGTTGCCACAATTGCTGGCGCTATGCGAGCAGCATGATGCGTGGCTGCTGGTCGATGACGCGCATGGCTTCGGCGTGCTGGGCGAACAGGGGCGCGGCGCGCTGGCGCATTTCGGCATCGTCTCACAGCGCATCATTTACATGGCGACACTGGGCAAGGCGGCGGGCGTATTTGGCGCATTCGTCGCTACGGAACAAGTGGTGATCGATACGCTCATCAACCATGCGCGCAGCTATGTTTACACGACGGCCACGCCGCCCGCACAGGCTTGCGCGGTGTTGGCGAGTCTGCAACTGATAGCGGATGGCGATGAATTGCGCGGTCATCTGCAACGCCTGATCGCGCAATTGCGCAGCAGTTTGCAAAGTTTACCCTGGCAGCTGATGCCCTCAACGACCGCGATACAACCCTTGCTGGTGGGCGGCAATCAGGCGGCGTTGAATTTGAGCGCGGCATTGCGCGAGCGCGACATCTGGGTCGCGGCGATCCGTCCGCCCACCGTCGCGCCGGGCACCGCACGGCTGCGCATCACCTTGTCGGCCGCACATACGGTGACCGACGTCACACGTTTAATCGAGGCACTGCATGAGCTTGCACGTTGATCACT
The DNA here is from genome assembly GCA_017880865.1 of Gallionella sp. Lineage (GTDB taxonomy): Bacteria > Pseudomonadota > Gammaproteobacteria > Burkholderiales > Gallionellaceae > Gallionella. The sequence continues at coordinate 10,815 of JADGRL010000043.1, read as the reverse complement.
ACGAATATACGGGGGCAAATGGCAGTGGCAAGCCGCTGCTGCTGATCCACGGCTGGGGTATGCACGGCGGGATGTGGGGCGGTGTCGCGGAACAATTAGCGCAACATTTTCGCGTGATGGCGGTGGATTTGCCGGGGCATGGGTTCAGCGCAGACCTTTCCCGTTTCCCGTTTCCCGCATCCAATTTCACGATAGATTCCATCGTCGATGAGTTATCCGCACAATTCGATGAGCCGCTTGCCGTATGCGGCTGGTCGCTGGGCGGTCAGGTCGCGTTGCGTTGGGCGATGCGATACCCGCAACAGGTGAGCCGTTTGGTGATGGTGGCCAGCACGCCGAGCTTTGTGCGTCGCGAAGGATGGGATCATGCATTGAGTGTGGAAATTCTGCATGAGTTTGCGGATAATTTGCAGCATCATTACGTGCTGACGTTGAAACGTTTTCTGGCATTGCAGGTGCGCGGCGGAGAGCAGGAACGCGAATGGCTAACGGTATTGCGCGATGCATTATTTAGCCGGGGCGAACCTGACTTGGCTGCCTTAAAGTGTGGATTGGAAATTTTGCGGGACCTTGATTTGAGGAGCGCATTGCCGGACGTCATGCAGCCTGTGCTGGTGATGGCCGGTGAACGCGATACGCTCACGCCGCAGCTGGCCGCTCAATATCTGGCGAGCCACACACCGAATGGACAATTGGCGTTAATCAAAGGCGCGGCGCACGCGCCGTTTTTGTCGCATCCGGACGAATTTATGAAACATATGATGAAATTTCTGCATGAATGAATTCTTAATTGATAAAAGGCAGATGCGCCGCGCCTTCAGCCGTGCCGCTCAGAATTACGATGCGACGGCGGTGATGCAGCGCGAAGTCTGTTCGCGAATGCTGGAGCGGCTGGACTACATCAAGCTGCAACCCGCGCATATACTGGACGCGGGCAGCGGCACCGGCTGGGGAACGCGCCAGTTGACGCAACGCTATCCGGGTGCGCAGACCATCGCGCTGGACATCGCGATCGGCATGCTTCAAACCGCACGTGGGCGTTCAGGCTGGTGGCAAAAATTGTTCGGCGGGGCTAAGCAGATGCCGGTGTGTGCTGATATCGAAGCCCTGCCGCTGGCGAGCGATAGCGTCGAGATGGTGTGGTCGAATCTGGCGGTGCAATGGTGCAATGATTTACCGGCTGTGCTCATAGAGCTGCATCGCGTGCTGAAAGTGGACGGGCTGCTGATGTTCAGCACCTTCGGCCCGGATACGCTCAAAGAGTTGCGACAGGCTTTCAACGGCGTAGACCAGCACAATCATATCAATCGTTTTACGGATATGCATGACATCGGCGACATGCTGGTGCACGGCGGATTTGCCGATCCGGTGATGGACATGGAATACATCACGCTGACTTACGACGATGTGCGCGGCGTGCTGCAAGACCTCAAAACGATAGGCGCGCACAATGCCACCGCTGGGAGGAGCCCGGGGCTGATGGGAAAAAATGCCTGGGCGCGGCTGATCGACAATTACGAGCGGTTGCGCAGCAACGGCAAGTTGCCCGCGACTTTTGAAGTGGTGTACGGCCATGCCTGGAAGCCACAGCCGCGCGTGACCCGCGACGGCGCGGCCATCATTCAGACTTCGTTCAAATTGAAATGAGGGGCTCCCATGCCATACGCCCCTACAATTGAAATGAATTTTTTTGTCACCGGCACCGACACCGATGTCGGCAAGACGCTGATCAGCTGCGCCTTGCTGCACGGTTTTGCCGCACAAGACAGGCGCGTAGTCGGCATGAAGCCGGTCAGTGCGGGATGCGACGCGGACGGGCAGAACGACGATGTGTTGCAATTGCGCGCCGCCAGCAACATTCCCGCCAGCAAAGAGCAAATCAATCCCTACAGTTTTGCGCCAGCCATTGCCCCGCACCTCGCCGCTCAGCACGCCGGGATCGAGATTCAATTTTCGTATATCACCGAGGCCTATCGAAAATTGGCGGCACAAGCCGAGGTGGTGATCGTGGAAGGTGTGGGCGGCTTGTGTGTGCCGCTTAACGCGCGACAGGACAGTGCCGATCTGGCAGTGGAATTGGGCCTGCCGGTCATATTGGTGGTGGGCATGCGCCTGGGTTGTTTGAACCATGCGCTGCTGACGGTGGAGGCGATCGCCGTGCGCGGCTTGAAGCTGGCCGGTTGGGTGGCTAATGTCGTCGAGGCTGACATGAACGCAGTCGAGGAAAACGTGGCCGCGCTGCAGCAGCGGATCGCCGCGCCGTTGCTGGGAGTGGTGCCTTACCTGGCCGAGGTGGATGCGTTCGTCGTAGTCAGGCGTCTCGATCTGGAGCTTTTGGAGCAAGACTAAATCCCGCCCTGTTGGCAAGCACACGTTGACGGGCTGCGGTATCATTGATACGTTTAATAAAAATCATATCTGCTTGGGGAAAATCGTCATGAAAATGCTGTTGGTGGATGAGCATTTGCCATTCCGCGAGAAGGTGCGCAATAAACAAATCGCCGGGCTGGAATATGTCACGTTGCATTTTGCTGGGCAGTCGTTCCTGATGGGTGCATATCATGGCTGAAATGAGCGGCGATTTTCCAACCAATAAATTGTTCGTGTTGCTGCGCGAATCGCGCTGGCTATTGCTGGCAGCAGGCGCGCTGTATTTTACCGTCGCGTTGTTTGGGTATGATCCGGCCGACCCGGCCTGGTCGCACAGTGTCAGCGGCGCGCAGACCAGCAATCCCGGCGGGGTGCTGGGCGCATATCTGTCCGACCTGCTGTTCTACCTGTTCGGATTTTCCGCATGGTGGTGGGTGCTGTTCATGCTGCAACGGGTGTGGAACGGATACCGCAATTTGCGCGCCGACAGCATTTTCTGCAAGCGGACCTTGTGGGTCTCGGTCGCAGGGTTCACGGCGTTGTTGCTGGCCAGCAGCGCGCTCGAAGCGATCCGCCTGTATGCGCTGAAAATCCCGCTGCCGCTGGCGCCGGGCGGAATGCTGGGCATGGTGTTGGGTGAATCGCTGGCACGCGTGTTTGGCTTTACCGGTGCGACGCTGCTGCTGCTGACCCTGATCGCCACCAGCTTCAGCGTGTTTAGCGGATTGTCCTGGTTGCGTTTTGTGGACTGGTTGGGCGAGTTGCTGGAAAATGCATATCTGTGGGGTCGCCAGACCTGGCAGACGCGTCAGGATAAACGCATCGGTACGCAGGCGACATATGTGCGGGTCGCCGTCGTCGAAGAAGAAAAAAAGAAACGCGTCGAGGACCACCAGCCTATCCATATCGAAATGCCGCTGATGGAAGTGATCAAGTCCAGGCGAGCCGCAGAAGAAAAACAGGCACCGTTGTTCGACGATATGCCCGACTCGCCGCTGCCGCCGCTGCATTTGCTGGATCAGGCATCACAGCAGGTTGAAGCCGTTTCTGCCGACACGCTGGAATTCACCTCGCGCCTGATCGAGCGCAAGCTCAAAGACTTTGGTGTGGAAGTCAAAGTGGTCGCGGCTTATCCCGGCCCGGTCATCACGCGTTATGAGATCGAACCCGCGATCGGTGTGAAGGGCAGCCAGATCACCAATCTGGTGAAGGATCTGGCGCGCGCGTTGTCGGTGGTGAGCATACGCCTGGTCGAAACGATACCCGGCAAGGCCTACATGGCCCTGGAGTTACCCAATCCGAAACGGCAGGTGGTGCGCCTGTCCGAGATACTCAATTCCCAGGTGTATGCCGACATGGGCTCCGCGCTGACCATCGCGATGGGCAAGGACATTTCCGGCAAACCGGTGGTCGCCGATCTGGCCAAGATGCCGCATGTGCTGGTCGCGGGCACTACCGGTTCGGGCAAATCGGTGGGGATCAACGCGATGATCCTGAGCATTCTGTACAAGGCCACGCCGCAACAAGTGCGCATGCTGTTGATCGACCCGAAGATGCTGGAACTGTCGGTGTACGAAGGCATCCCGCATCTGCTCGCCCCGGTGGTGACCGATATGCGCCAGGCCGCATCCGGCCTGAACTGGTGCGTGCAGGAAATGGATAAACGCTACCGGCTGATGTCCACGCTGGGCGTGCGCAACATCGCCGGCTACAACCAGAAAGTGCGCGATGCGATCAAAATCGGCCAGCCGCTCACCAACCCGTTCACGCTCACCCCGGAAAATCCGGAGGCACTAGAGGAGTTGCCGCTGATCGTCGTGTTCATCGACGAGCTTGCCGACCTGATGATGGTGGTCGGCAAGAAGATCGAGGAGCTGATCGCGCGTCTGGCACAAAAAGCGCGCGCCTCCGGCATCCATCTGGTGCTCGCCACACAGCGCCCGTCGGTGGATGTGATCACCGGACTGATCAAGGCCAACGTGCCGACGCGCGTGGCGTTCCAGGTGTCGAGCAAGATTGATTCGCGCACGATTCTGGATCAGATGGGCGCGGAAGCATTGCTCGGGCAGGGCGACATGTTGTATCTGCCGCCCGGTTCCGGTTATCCGCAACGCGTGCATGGCGCATTCGTGTCCGATCAGGAAGTGCATCGTATCGCCGAATATCTCAAGGCGCAGGGCGAGCCGCAATACATCGACGGCGTGCTCAATTCGCTGGAAGAAGCCTCGGAAGAGGGGGGCGCTGCAGGCGCGAGCATGGATGCAGAAGCCGATCCGCTGTACGACCAGGCGGTGGACATCGTGCTGAAAAATCGCCGTGCCTCGATCTCGCTGGTGCAGCGCCATTTGCGCATCGGCTACAACCGCGCCGCACGGCTGGTCGAACAAATGGAAGCGGCCGGAATTGTTTCTGCGATGCAAAGCAACGGCAACCGCGAAGTGCTCGCGCCCGCAAGGCAGGAATGAAGACTGAGTAAACCCTCCGCTCCGTTTTAAACTCAGTCCTTAGCCCTCGCGCCTCAGCCCTATTAATGTTAGGAAAATGATGAAATATATTTTTGCTGTCTTGATGCTGTCTGTTTTGCCGCTCAACGCTCATGCAGCAGCTATCGAAAAACTCAAGACCTTCATCGCCGCGACGCATTCCGCGCAGGCGAATTTCACCCAGGAGGTGCTGGACCAGAATGGCAAGCGCATTCAGAGCGCGTCCGGCACGATGCAGTTTCAGCGTCCCGGCAAATTCCGCTGGTCATACCAGAAGCCTTACGAGCAACTGATCGTCGGAGATGGCACGCAGTTCTGGTTGTACGACGTGGACCTGAATCAGGTGACGGTCAGAAAACTGGATGCGGCACTGGGCAGCAGTCCCGCCGCGCTGCTTTCGGGCAATAACGAAATCGAGCGAGGTTTTACGCTGACGGAAAACGGCAACAAGGATGGTCTGGAATGGCTGCAAGCCGCGCCTAAAAGTTCCGGCAAAGATCAGGACAGTAGCTTCAGCAAGATATTCATGGCGTTCAACGCGCAAGCCGGGTTGGTCGTGATGGAATTGAACGATATGTTCGGGCATAAGACCGTGCTGCGTTTTTCCGCGATGCAGCGCAACCCGCAGTTGTCGCCAGCTTTGTTCAAGTTCGTGCCGCCCAAGGGCGCGGACGTGCTGGGCGAATAATGGGCGATTTGTTCGAAGCCGCGAATCCCGCAGCGCCGCTGGCGGAACGGCTGCGCCCCCGGCACATCGACGAGGTGATCGGCCAGTCGCATTTGTTGGGCAAGGGCAGGCCGCTGCGTCTGGCGTTTCAATCTGGTAAATTACACTCGATGATTCTGTGGGGTCCTCCGGGCGTGGGCAAGACCACGCTGGCGCGGCTGATGGCTTCGGCATTCGATGCCGAGTTCATGCCGCTGTCGGCGGTGCTGTCCGGCGTGAAAGACATACGCGAGGCCATCGCGCAGGCGCAGCAAGTGTTGCAACAGCGTGGCCGTCACACCATTTTGTTTGTAGACGAAGTGCATCGTTTCAACAAGTCGCAGCAGGATGCCTTTCTGCCTTTCGTCGAGCAGGGGCTGGTGACCTTCATCGGCGCGACCACCGAGAACCCGTCGTTCGAGGTGAACAACGCGCTGCTGTCGCGCGCCCAAGTGTATGTGCTGCACGTCTTGTCTGCAGAAGAGCTGGGCACGTTGTTCGAGCGCGCACAACAGGTCGCGTTGCAGGAATTGGAGTTTGATGACGATGCGCGTGAGCGCATCATCGGTTACGCCGACGGCGATGCGCGCCGCCTGCTCAATGTGCTGGAGCAGTTAAGTACGGCGGCGAGTACGGCCAAGGTAACGCATATCACCGCCGAGTTTCTCGACAACACGCTGGCGCAAAGTCTGCGCCGTTTCGACAAGGGCGGCGAGGCGTTCTACGACCAGATTTCCGCGCTGCACAAATCGGTGCGCGGTTCCAACCCCGATGCCGCGCTGTATTGGCTGGTGCGCATGCTCGACGGCGGCGCGGACCCGCGCTATCTGGCGCGGCGCATCGTGCGCATGGCTTGGGAAGACATCGGTCTGGCCGATCCGCGCGCGATCCAGTTGACGATGGATGCGGCACAAACCTATGAGCGGCTGGGCTCACCCGAAGGCGAGCTGGCGCTGGCGCAAGCGGTGCTGTACATGGCTTGCGCGCCAAAGTCGAATGCCGGGTATGTCGCGTATAATGCCGCGCGCGCATTCGTCAGTCAGGATGGCTCACGCGAAGTGCCGCTGCATTTGCGCAACGCGCCGACCAAGCTGATGAAGCATCTCGATTACGGCCGTGATTACCGTTACGCGCACGATGAAGCGGGCGGGTATGCGGCGGGTGAAAATTATTTCCCCGATGACATGCCGATCGTTAGTTTTTATCAGCCCACCGAGCGCGGGCTGGAAGCGAAGATCGCCGAGAAGCTGGCGCACTTGCGTGAGCTGGATGCAAAGGCAAAAAACAAATAATAATGGTAGGTCGGGTTTTAACCCGACATCATTATCGCGTCGGGTTAAAACCCGACCTACAATGGAGCAAGGATGAGATGTTAGACATACAAGCATTACGAAACGATCTGGACGGTGTGGCGAAACGCTTGGCGACGCGCGGCTTTGTGCTGGATACGGCGCGTTTTCAGGAGCTGGAAGCGCAACGTAAAATTATTCAGACGCGCACTCAGGAGCTGCAAGCCCGTCGCAACAGTTCGTCCAAGCTGATCGGTCAGGCCAAGGCCAAGGGCGAGGATGTCTCGGCGATCATGGCCGAGGTGGCGACACTGGGCGACGAACTCAAGCAGGCGGAAGTGCAACTGGTTGAGGTGCAAACAGCATTGCAGCAATTGCTGGAAGTGATTCCCAACATGCCGCACGAGAGCGTGCCGGTGGGAAAATCCGAAGCGGACAATGAAGAAGTGCGCAAGGTCGGCACTATTCCGCAGTTTGATTTTGCGGTGAAGGATCACGTCGATCTGGGCGAAAAGCTGGGGCTGGATTTCGACACCGCCATCAAAATAAGCGGCGCGCGTTTCTCGGTGTTGAAGGGCGGATTGGCACGGCTGCATCGTGCGCTGGCGCAATTCATGCTGGACACACATACCGACCAGCACGGCTACACCGAAGTGTATGTGCCGTATATCGTGAATGCAGATTCAATGCGCGGAACCGGTCAGTTGCCGAAATTCGAGGAAGACTTGTTCAAGGTTCCGCGCCAAATGGGCGAGGGCGAAGAAAATTTTTACCTGATCCCTACCGCCGAAGTCCCCGTCACCAACATGGTGCGCGACGAGATTGTTCAGCTGGAAAAACTGCCGATGAAGTTCGTCGCGCACACGCCGTGCTTCCGTTCCGAGGCCGGTTCCTACGGGCGCGACACGCGCGGCATGATACGCCAGCACCAGTTCGACAAGGTTGAGCTGGTGCAAATGGTGCACCCCGACGAGTCTTACGCCGCGCTGGAACAGTTGCTCGGCCATGCCGAAACGATCTTGCAGAAGCTGGGCTTGCCGTATCGCGTGATGAAACTGTGCACCGGCGACATGGGTTTTTCCGCCGCGCTGACTTACGACATCGAAGTGTGGCTGCCCGCGCAGAACACCTACCGCGAGATTTCCTCGTGCAGCGCCTTCGAGGCGTTTCAGGCGCGGCGCATGCAGGCGCGCTTCCGTAACGTACAAGGCAAGCCGGAGCTGCTGCATACCCTGAACGGTTCGGGGCTGGCGGTCGGACGCACGCTGGTCGCGGTGCTGGAGAACTATCAGCAAGCCGACGGCAGCGTGGTGATTCCCGAAGTGCTGCGTCCCTATATGGGCGGCAAGGAAAAGCTCACACCCTAGATGAAAATCGTCCATCTGCTCGGCATCGCCGGGGTCGAGTCGCATGAACAACCCGCCGCGCGACTGTGGGGGCGGCGGCTGGAATGGCCGATGATGTTTGTGGCGTTATGGATTCCGCTGCAATGGTATCTGGAAGAAATGCAGGAGATTGCGCCAAAGCTGGCGAGCATCGCCGACTGGCTGGTATGGTTGGCGTTCCTCACCGAGACCATGCTGTTGAGCGCGCTGGTCAGGAACAAGCGCGCCTACCTGCGCGGCAACTGGATGAATCTGGTCATCATCGTGGGAGGCGTGCCGCTGCTCTGGCAGTTTATGCCGCTGGTAGGCCTGTTGCGCAGCTTCCGGCTGGTGCTGGTAGTGATGCTGCTGGCGCGTTTATCCAAATCTGTCCGCATACTGCTTACTCGCCATCAACTGGGTAACACGCTGGCGGCAGCCTTCATCACGATGGTGATGTCCGGTGTGATTATTTCACGCCTCGATCCTTCCATCGGCACCGTCTGGGATGGCATGTGGTGGGCGTGGACGACGATGTCTACGGTGGGTTATGGCGATGTGGTTCCGCATAACGCGGCCGGGAGATTGTTTGCATCGTTGCTGATTCTGTTCGGTGTGGTGCTGCTTTCGCTGCTGACCGCGAATCTGGCCGCGTTCTTTATCGGCGGCGATGTGGAAAAAGTCGAACGGGAAGAAAAAGAAACCGACCGCCTGCTCAAGGACATAGCCGCACGTCTGGAGCGCATCGAGCGCAGGCTGGATGAACGGCAGTCGGCCAAGGATAGCTAAGGAAACGCCGATTTAATCCGTTCGTGGTGAGTATTTTTACGTTCGCTCCTTCGATACATCGTGCTGCGCACGGCACTCAGGACGAACGGGAAATGTATCGAACCATTTTTTTTATTTAATTTGCGTTTCCCTAAGTATTTTTTAGGGTAACAGGCGCTGCATCGGCGCCACCAGCCGATATGAAACTTCCTCCGGCGAGGTCGGCTGGCCGGGTTCCAGTCGCTTGAGCATGTCATAGTAGCTGCGTATGCTTTCCACCAGAATCACCGCCTCGCCGCCGCGCGCATATCCGTGTTTCAGTGTCCGGTAATATTTTGACCGACTCAGCAGCGGCATCTTTTTCTTCACGTCCGACCAGCTGTCCGGGTTTAAACCAGCGCGGTGGGTCAGAATGCGCGCATCTTCCAGATGACTTGACCCCTGATTGTAGGCGGCCAGTGCCAGCCAGGTGCGATCAGGTTCTTTGATGCGACTCGGCATTTGTTCCTTGAGCAGCAGCAGATATTCCGCGCCGGCGATGATGCTTTCATGCGCATTCAGACGATTGCTCACATTCATCTGGTCGGCGGTATCCCCGGTCAGCATCATCATGCCGCGCACATTGGTGTATGAGGTGGCGAGTGGGTCCCACTGCGATTCCTGATAGGCCAGCGCCGCCAGCAATCGCCAGTCCTGTCCGGTCAGCGCTGCGGCTTCTTCAAACATGCGGCGGTAATGCGGCAGCACGGTGTTGATCCCGCTGATGAAGGCGGCCGCATCCATCTTGTCCAGCCGGTTGTTGTGACCGTAGTAGCGATCCAGCAGGCGATACAGCGTGCCGTCTTGCTGGATGCCGGTGAAAAAAACTTGTACTTGTTCGAGCAAGTCGGGATCGACATCTTCGGGGAATCCCCAAGCGAGCTTGGAAGGCGGGGCAATCTCAACGTAGGCGACCAGATTGGGGTGATAGTTGCGGGCATCGGCAAGCTGAAGTTCATTGGCCGCCGCGCAATCAAAGTTGCCTTCGCCGACCTCGGCCAACAGGTCTTGCGTGTTCAGATGCAGACCAGTTTGCCATTGCAGCGAGGGCAAACTGGCCTGTGCTTCCCGCAGCGCCGCCTCATGGGCCGATCCGGCGGTCACCGCTAATGTTCTGCCCGCCAGATCAGCCAGATTCTTTATCGCGGGCCTACCGCCATCGCAGACCACTAATTCGCGCACACTCAGGTAGCTGGGGCCAAAGTGCAACTCGACCGGATTGTTCTCGCTACGCAGCGGAACGGCAGCCAGATGGGCCTGATGTTTGCGTAATGCGGGAAGGACTTCATCCTGCGGCAGCGCAACCGTTTCGAGCGTGACATGCAAGCGTTCGGCGAGCAAACGCACCAATTCGCGCTCAAATTCCGCCTCCGGCCCCTGTGCGGATTCCGGCACCGCCACCACCAGCTTGCCCGAATTCCACGGTGGAACCTGCTGATCACAGGCGGCCAGCAACAAACAAAAGCTGGTAATTACTGTGTGCACATAACGAGTCGGGTTCCGCATGTGAACATTCTGCACGAAAACGGAGCTTGCTGGTAGAATGCGCACCGCTGTTTATCGACTCACCCGGAGAGGTGGCAGAGTGGTCGAATGTACCTGACTCGAAATCAGGCGTGGCGTTTACGTCACCGTGGGTTCGAATCCCACCCTCTCCGCCAAACACAAAAGGACATCCGCAAGGGTGTCCTTTTTTATTTTGGTGCGCCAAGCATGGCGCGTTGCGCGAAAGCGCAACTCGACTGGCTGTGGTGGTCAGTTGAGTGACTTGGAGGTGAAAGTCCTCTGCACACCCG
>JADGRL010000071.1 GCA_017880865.1 Gallionella sp. | reverse complement strand
TAAGCTCTTGCGACAGAGTTACTGACGATCCAGAGACAACTTATCTGTCCGCCAGAGACATTTTATATGTCCAAAAAGACAACTTATGTGTCCGTGAACGCCAGTCGAGAGCATTCTTGAGAGCACCCGTGACCCCGTGCGCATATTCCGGGCTGGCAATGATCACCGCGTCGGCCGCGATCAATCTGGCACGCAGGCTGGCTACGACGGGTGGATCTGTGGCCTCAATGTCGGGATTGAACAGCGGCAGATTTCCAAGATCGCGATACAGCTCAACGCCTATGTCAATGGGAGCCAGGCGCGCAACCGCACACAGCAATGACGTGTTGTTCGATGACGCGCGCAAACTACCGGATATGGCCAATATCTTCATGATGATCTACGCTTCGATTGGGCAGTAAAATGCATCACGCTGGCCATGGGGTTACTTTACTTTTGAACATATTCGCCACAATCTTTATCACTCTGGCGCGCGACAAGATGCGCGGCAGCAGCGAAGTCAGATAGTTTTGGCCTCCATGAACAAGATAACTTTTGCCTTGCACGAAAGCATTCAGTCCTGCCTCAGCAACGGCTTCGGGACTGGCAAATCGTACTCCTTCCGCGTTCACATTGGCGATCGAATTAAAATTGGTGTCCGTATAGCCGGGACACAACGCCAAGATGCGAACGCCGCGTTCCCGATATTCTCCTGCGAGCGCCTCGGTAAAGCTCAGCACAAACGCCTTGGATGCGCTATACACAGCTATGTATGGAGCCGGTTGGAATGCGGCGGTTGACGCTACATTGATCACACCGCCCTTCCCTCGCGCCAGCATGTCGGGCAGGAACAGGTAAGTCAGCTTAACCAGCGCATCAATGTTGAGCGACAGCATTTGGTCATACGTATCTAGGCTCTCACCGAGAAAATGCGCCCACTTCCCAAAGCCGGCGTTGTTGACCAGGACATCAACAGATAGTCCGCTCGCCTTGATGTTTACGAGTAGTTGTTGAGGCGCCTCCGGCAAAATGAGGTCCACCGGGAACACATGAACTGAGATTCGATACTCCTCCCTTAATTCATCGGCGAGCCGGGCCAGCTTATCTTCCGACCTCGCTGACAGAATCAGATTGGCACCTCTATTCGCCAAGTTGCGTGCAAACGCTTCGCCTATACCCGACGATGCGCCGGTGACCAGAACGGTGCTGCCTGCAAAAAATTTCTTACTCATGGTTTAGCCTCTTGATCTCACTATGGAGGCAGAAGCGTAAACCTTGTCCTAAGGGACAGAGTCAAGCGCAGTGGCTGAGAAATTTCGCGCGTGAGAATGATTATTAGCCGAAAGTCCGGTTCAGCTCTTCGTGAAGTTCGATCAACGCTTGGTCGAACGACAGAATCTTGTCCATGTCATCGCGCAACTTTTCCCGCTTCGTGGCGATCAGCTCGTTGGCTATCTCTATCGGAAACCGATTGTCTCTGGCTTTAAGGGCGACCAGCTCTTTTAATTCGGCCAAGTTAAACCCGACCGCTTGGGCGCGCCGGATCATATGTACGAGAGCCACATCCTTGTCCGAATAGACGCGGTACTTGCCCTCGCGTAGAGGGATGGGAATAAGACCGATGGACTCGTAAAGGCGTATGGCCTTGGGCGTCGCGCCGGTCAATTGTGCGAGTTTTCCGATGTACATCATGCAGGCCATCCCGTTGCATGGGTGGAAATCCACCGCAGGTCAGACAGGTAAGCATGGAGTGTGCCGATGCAGACATTCAGTTCGAGTGAGATGTTGTCAGCCATTTTTTGATATAACCGAAACCATCAGAGATTTATAGATCTCAAGCTGCCGCTCCGTCAGGCAGGAGAAAAATTCATCGTCGGCCTGCTCGATTGCCACAACGGCCTTTTGAATCACCTTTTTCCCCTTGACCGTGAACCTTACATTGATCGCCCTGCTATCCGTGGCTGACTGATCCCTTACGACAAGGTCGTCTTCTTCAAGCTTTCGAATGGCCTTGGAAAGCGTCATCTTGTCGATTCTCGCATACTCGGAAATGTGAGCCTGAGTGGTCGCTTCTTTCTGTTCCTCAAACCACCTCAAGCTGGCCAGGATCGCATACTGGGTCTGCGTGATCCCGAACTCGCCCAACACTGCCGAAAGCCGTCTCTGCCACAACGCAGTAATTTTCCAGAGCAGGAACCCTGCGCTGTCATCGGCCTTGGCATGCTTGAAGGGAGAGGAATCAGCCATTTCTCGCTTTTTCGATCAAGTTCTCCGTTTGCTCCCTCATTCCGTTAGCCACATTTTCCGCGACGAGCTTTCTCCACACAAAGGACAACGGCCCTTCGATACTCATCGTGGTCTTTATCTCCAATTCATCGCCGTGGATAACAAACTCGTGGGAACCATACATCCTGGCGCCGGGGAAACGCGTCAAGTCCGTAAATTGCCTGTTTGGCTCTACCTTGATGATCTCGATATTGACTCGCGGTCCGCCACGGGGCTTGAGCAAAAAAGTATTGCCGACCTTAAATTCGCCTTCCAACTTTGCGTATTCAATATCGCTTTGCCAGGTATGCCATTGATTTAAATCTGTCCATACTTTCCATACGTGCTCCGATTTCAAACCATATACCTTCTTGCTGTATGTTTTACTCCACATGATTTTTCCCTGACGTTGTTGGACAGGCGCGCATGGTAAACCGGTTTACCATTCTACGCAAACCAGCCAGGCTTAATGCGCGAAGCCCGCCCCACTCAACTGATGATGGAATTCGTCCGGGTGCTCGCATCACGTGCCCGCGCGAGAACGGCTGGCACGATGAGTTTGTGTGCCGGGGTCACGAAAAACATGTACACGCGTCCTAATAGATTATGAATATGGACGACGGTCGATACCGCCACGGATTCATGCGTTCCATTAACACGTTTGCAGATCGAGACCTTCACATCCAGATGCTTGTCGGAATCCCCGAGGATGACTTCGATATCGGATAGGGATAACAGGGTGAAGATACCCACGCGATCACCGATTCGATAAGCGGATGTCTCCTTGAATTGCGTACCATCGTCCAGTCGTCCGAGGTTCTTAAGCCCCACGAGAGGAACGATGCGATTGCGAACGTCCATCAGGGAATTTACCCATGTTGGTGTCTTGCTGATGACGCGCAGATAGATTTCCAGCGCCGAGCGTCCTTCATGCTCAAGTGCCATTTCGTAAGCGTCGGCAAAATCGGCTCCATCCAACATTTTTGCGATGTCGCTGGAACTGGGCACGGCGATCGGCGTGACTGACGCCCTCATGATGCCGCACTGTCGCCATTGACTTGAATGAACTCTGCCCTCTTGTTTCGAGTACGGTTAAGCAGCTCTTCGACCACTGATACCCGGTCTTGCGATGAGCGGTTCTTTCTCACTTTCCATTTCCTATTGAGCTCGGCGCGCATCGCTTCGAATTGTTTTGGCATGTACACGCGCTCATCCTTGGATGTTGCGCCCAGGTTAACAGTGAGTCTGCTTCTGCCACAGCCTGGCTACCGGTCATGCGCCAATCTGGGCGCGAGCGGCGACGATGGCGGCTATGACCTCCGCCGGTGCGATCACACCCGCCTTTCCTCTCACCACGCCCTTCGAAGTGCCTTCGGCTATGGTTTTCTCGCCGATCGAAAATCGGTGCGTCATATAGAAATGCTTTTCATCCCAATGCGTCAAATGCATCGTCGCCTTGAATCTCTTGAATACGCCCAGGGGTTTGCGGTAGTTCATGGTGTGTTCGGCGATGACGGGCATCCAGCCGCGCTTGAGCATCACCCGCGCAAGACCCGACCGGATGAAGAGATCCACGCGATTAAGATCGCACAGCGTCAAATAGCGCCCGTTATTCACGTGCATATTGATATCGAGGTCGTTGGGCAGCGTGAGCAGCGTAAGTTCGCTGGTCGCTTGCCCCACCGGAAGCCGTGGCCGAAAGAACGATGCGGCCAGCACATAAAACAGCCTGAGAAAAAGATTCATAACTGAATGCTCCTATGCCAGTTGATCTAAGAAGGTATGCTGGAATTATCACACACATGCCCAAAGTGCGATGCGCCTGAGCGATTAAATAAGAGCATAGCCTGCTGCGATAAGCAGAAGCGATTTGAGGTGAACATTTCACAGGTGAATTATGGGTGCACCCATTACGCTAGCTTTTCATCCACGACGTTCTGGCATCGACCTTGAACCCGTCTTCGAATGTAGCTTGAGTCAAGCTGCCCTCCTCGGCCTGGATGCAAATGAAGTAAAGGTCTTCATCTCCTGCCGCCAAAGCTCGTTCGCCCTTGGGATCGACCCGAATCAGGCTGCCTTCCTGAACTGGAAACTCTTTCCCATCCGCGTAAAATATTCCGCTGCCGCGCAGCACAATGTACAACTCCTCGTTTTTCCTGTGCGCATGCACAAAGGGCATTCCCTTCCCAGAAGGCAGACGATTGAGCGAGACCTCACAACCGGTCAACCCCAATTCTTTGCCGATAAAGCGCTTGCCTTTGATCCCATTAAATTCATGTTGCAGCAGCTTTTCAAAAGAACCGATTTGCTCGACGCTGTAGTTTTCACCTTGAACACTCATCTATTTTCCCTCCCTTATTAACTCGCACATGCGAGACACTTGCAAATCGCAAGTTATAGTATCCTACATCGAGTTACTTGCAAAACGCAAGTGGCAAAGTTACAGTGAGCGCCATGAAGAAACCTAAAACCGATACACCGACCTTCCCGGGCGAATTTCGCTCCTCCTGCCCGGTCGCCTCCGTGCTGGACATACTGGGCGACAAGTGGACGCTGGTCGTGGTGCGCGATCTTTTTTTGAACAAACACCGTTATGGCGATTTCCTGATCTCGCCCGAGGGGATACCGACCAATATTCTGGCGGACCGGCTCAAACGTTTAGAGGCTGCAGGGATCGTCAAGCGCGAGCTGTATCAGGACAACCCGCCGCGCGCCGAATACTTTCTCACCACCAGAGGCGCCGATCTCGCCCCGGTGCTGCGTGCCATGCTCAAGTGGGGAATTGAATATCTGCCGGGAGTGAGCATCCCGGGCAAATTCGCTCCGCCCGAAATCAGGGACTGAACTTGAATTTCCCCAAGCAGGCTAAATCTTTCGACATCAAAATTTACTCAATGGCACTGTTTGCGTTTTCGAAACACGCTCACTTCAGGTCATGCTCAGATCGAGCCAGTCGAGAAGACGCCGATCTCAAGAGGGCTCGCGAATAGAGCTTGTGAAAACTCAGGAGAGCATGAAATGCAAAACCGAAGGAAGCTTGCCCGGTTTCCGCATTCACTTTAAGCACGACGGCGGAACCGAAGTACAGGCGTGTTCTGCTTGAATTGCCGCTCTCGTCAACAACGCTCATCAGCCACGATCTTGTGCGCCCGAGAAAATCGCAGAGCAACAGTTGATTCCCGGTTTGATTCTCAACACTCCAGGCTGCAAATGTTTTTGTTTCACCTTTAGCCAGCTGCTTTGCTTGCCTGTCGGATGAGGGCTTCGATACGAGCAGCGAAAGAATCAAGCGCTCGGCCTTGATCAATCTGGTGGTGTAGAAGGCCTCCACATATTCCGCCTGAGTAAACACACCTGGCAGCTCGACAAAATAGCAATCCGTGTAAGCGCCTTCTTGCCGGTACTTTCCTAACAGCGCCTCCTGAGGTAGCTCGCAATGCTGTATGGCGTTCATGTCTCGTCCTGTTTGACCGGCTCGGAATAAGCCGTGCATCGCAAGGGTACAACAGGATGCCGGTCGAAATCAGGTTTTAAATTTTTCTTCGATTAGCCTTACCGCCTCAGCTGCCCCAAACGCCCTCCGCCGCCACCAACAGCGCCCTTAAACCGGCTTGCTCCCCATCGCTTCGCCCATGCGCAACGCCTTGGCCGGTTGCCATGCCGGATTGAAGTTCAGCGACTCCTTAGGGAACAGCATCACCACCGTGGAGCCGAGCAGGAAGCGCCCCATCTCATCGCCCCTCTGCAAGGTGATCTCCTGGTCATCGTAGTGCCACTCGCGTATGGCGCGCGAACGTGGCGGGTTGACCACGCCGTGCCACACCGTGGCCATACTGCCGACGATGGTAGCACCGACCAGCGTCAAGACGAAAGGCCCAAATTCACTATCGAACACGCACACCACCCGCTCGTTGCGCGCGAACAGACCCGGCACGCCGCGTGCCGTGGTCGGGTTCACCGAAAACAGTTCGCCCGGCACGTAGATCATGCGCCGCAAGCGCCCGTCGCACGGCATGTGGATGCGGTGATAGTCTTTGGGGCTCAGATACAGCGTGGCAAAACTGCCGTCGGCAAATTGCGCGGCCAGATCCGCGTCGCCGCCGACCAGCGCCGTCGTCGTATAGCTGTGCCCCTTGGCCTGAAAAATATTGTCGGACTCGATCGCGCCGAACTGGCTGATCGCCCCATCCACCGGGCAGATGAAATCGGCGTCCGCCAGCGGGCGTGCGTCCTCGCGCAAAGGGCGCGTGAAGAAGTCGTTAAAACTGGCATAGCTTGCGATATCCGGATTGTCCGCCTCCTGCATGTTCACCTTGTAACGCGCCACAAAGCGGCGGATCACCGCCGTGGTCAGTCCACCCAGGCGGGCGCCTGCAAACTTGCCGGCCAGCACGGTCAGCAGCTGCTTGGGCATCAGGTATTGCGGTAACACGGCTATGCGATCAGACACGGTAATTTTCAGTAAAGTCGAAAGGCGGGATTATAGCGGCGCGAGGGAAAAGTAATGGCCGCGAAACAAAAGAAATGACAACGATACAAAAGAAAGACATCGGCGACAGAGGAATTATTGTGAGGCCATGCCGGCAGACGTTGAATTGAATTTCGTAACGGAGGTTTCGGCGCTATGTTGGATTGATTGACAACACCTCCGCGAGGCGGCGCGGCGTGTGGAGCGCGACATCAAAGCCGTGCATGGCGACGTGACCGCATTGCTTAACGCCGGACAGCTGTCAAAAACCGACGACGCATGATCGTCTTTCCGTTTGACGCCATCCACGTGGACTTCATGCTCAAGGCGGCTTAAGGAAGATGTGATAATGAAAAACTTGGCCCGAGCTTCCGAGCTTCTGCATTCGTTTTGTTTATATAGGGAATCTCAGACCTGTCCGGAGATACGCGTTTAGACGCATCGTAACTAATTGAATGTAGTTTACTAAATGCCATATTTTTTTGTAACCGATTTCAACTTGCAGCA
>JADGRL010000042.1 GCA_017880865.1 Gallionella sp. | reverse complement strand
TAAATTTGATATTCATAGTAGCTCCTTTGTCAATTTCCCATGATTAGCGACCTTGATGTCTTTTTTTCAGAAGTGTCGTAGTTGTTACACAACACTCACTGATGGATGATGGGGGTTGGTCATGAATCCTTCTGTACGTTGTCGCACATAAGCAAGGACTGTCAGCGAGGCGGCCCGTTCAATAACAAATAACCAAAATAGTTTTCAAATCCGGTTGCCAGGTTCCGCTTTTGGCACACTGTTGTCGGTCGCCAGCGACCGCATTACTGCTGCCTGCTTTACACCTCAACAGTCGGCTCATGGCACGCTGCTGCCCTTCATGTCCAGAAATATAAAGCACTAAAGCCGACACTGGCGAAAAATGTTTGCATCGCAGCAAAGCTGACGTTGGTCACTGGCAGCAGACACAAACCAGAACTACGGATTTCCAGATAGCAGTCCTTCGTGACCTGCCGGTTTACACCCGATTCAGTCGGTCTATTTTCAATAGCAGACGTTCTTCAGTACGTTTGCACACAAATTTACACCCTCACATCAGACAGTAATTTACCGGCTTCAACGGTATTAAGCCATGCTCCTCACCCAGCGTATCGCGCAGATTGATTTCTATCCCACGACAGATCGCATTCAGTGCCAAGTCGTTGGGTAAATTGCCGAAGGGCTCCTCGATCTCATCACCCAAGGCATCTAGCCCAAAGAATGTGTATGCAACGATTCCGACTACAAACGGAGTCATAAAACCAATCACATCGACGAGACCGAATGGCAGCAAGAAACAATACAGATAAGCCGTGCGGTGTAGCATCAGCGTGTAAGAGAAAGGGATTGGAGTGCCTTTGATCCGTTCGCAAGCAGCGGCCGCCGCTGTGATGGCAGACATTGTCGCGTCGATGTTGGACGCCAGACAACCATCGAGCCGTTTTTCATCAAGGCATAAACGCAAGTCATTGCCCATCTGGCGCATCAGGTAATCGGGAATATTTGTCGTCATACCGCTTTGCTCCCACTCGTTTTGTATTAGCAGCGGTTTGATCTCGGCGGTAGCATCAGAGCCACGCAGCAGATGGCGCAGTGCGTGGGAGAAAGCGATAGTGGGTAAATCATCCGTACACGTACATCACTCAATTCGAGTCTGGGCTTTAGCGGCTCCGTATGTTCAATAAGTGTCAGACATTGGCGCGCGAAATTTCGACTCTGCAACACGATTTCACCCCACAGCTTACGACCTTCGCTATAACGGTCATAAGCCGCGCTGTTGCGAAAACCGAGGAAGATGGCTAACGGCAGGCCGATCAACGTAAAGGGAATGGCGGTAAGCGTGATCTTATGGCTAAACAGGCGCCGTGCGCTATTGTTACCAAAATGGCAAGGACAACGTTCACCAATAATACGATCCATATCTGGCTCAATACTGAACCGCGAAAAATAAAAAACAGTTTTAATCCAGATGGCCTGTCGCTAATAATCATGAATTTACCTTTTGTGTGTGAGTTGTCATTGCGCGATCATGACAGGCATTTCGATGTTTACCGCAACCAGACAATACTTCCGCTATTGGCACCCAGCTAATACCTAGCTTCCATAATACACCGCCAGAAAGCTGCTCTTCGAGTCTTTCGCGCCAGTATATCAGCCTGCGGGATTGCTGACATTCACGACGTGCTGTTGCCGACACATTGCGGTCACTTTGCTGATTTTGGACGCGGTTTTCTGTAGAGCTCATTCAATCGCAATATCTCCTGCCAAGCTTTTTCCGGGAATCCGCTGCGGTCAAATCTGCCGCCGCTATAGGTGGGATGCAACAGGTTGGCTAAATAAGCCTCGCCATCAGGCGAGTTCCAAAGCTGGACAATTTTTTCCAGGATATGAGGAAACTCTTCCCCAAGTATCTGAGGGTATTGGTTCGGTGAGCATTTCAGCGTTTGCAGGACGGTTTCTCTACTTACCATCATCTCTCCCTCGTCATCTGGTTTATTTTATGGCAGTGCCGGAACAACACGAACCGCCAGCATGTGCGTAACGTAGAACTAATTTGCGAATGGAACCAATTCTAGTTAACAGTTATTCGAAGTTTTGGCTGAACCTTTTCCGCGAACAGCACCGTGATGGTATTCGCTGTAACCTCTTTCATATAGCAATGGCTTCGTTGAATACAAAATCGACGGGATGTTTGGCACGGCATTTCTTTCCCAATAAGCTTATCGCTCGCGTCCCTAGCTGGAAAAGTAGGAACGCATAAAGCGCGTCAACAGGGACGCGCAAAAGCGCGCAGCCCCTCTAGACTGCCATGTTACCGGCCTACGATAATCAAGGCGCCAGTTGCAACCGCCACGCAAGCCATGAGAGTACCTAGCCCCGAAAAGCTAAAATTAAGCAGGGGTATTAGTCCAGTGGCAATGAGCCAGATACCCAACAACAGCAACCCGAAGTTCTTTGTAACTTTCATTGATAGCCTCCTGTTAAAACAAAATTATTTGAGGTGAATAGCCATTTAGAGAATACTGAGAAGTGCAGACCTTATTGCGCCCCGAGCGTTTGGCTTCGTACAGCGCAGACGCAAGCCATCCTTCAACACATACTCGGTGTTGGTCACAGGCATATCGATACGCATGCTATTTCTCCTCAGTGCAATTTCTTCGGCGTTAACAGGGGGCATTAAAAATGTTGTACTTTTTTTTTAAGCGCGCCGATGTTTACCGCGCATCTGACAACAGATTATGTTCCCATCAACGCGAACCTAGAACTCAACCATATGCCACGTTCCTGAACGCCCCACAGATCATCACCCTTCCATATTGTCTTCTCTGTGTGCTAGCGCACGGAGAGAGCACTTGCGACGAGAATCCGTTATGGGGAAAATACTTGACCGTCCGCTATTGGCTGCGGAGTACTCATTCATCACCACGGACTGCCCGACACAAAGCTGCCGCTGGGATTAAAAAATTCGCATTACCATGAAGCTGCCGTTGGCCAATTCACACTATCGACACGCAGCCGCCCTCCATGCCCAGAAATATAAAGCAATAAAGCTGACTCTGGCGAAAAATATTTTCAACGCAGTGAAGCGGACGTTGATCAATTCACACTACCGACACGAAGCAGAGCTACAATTTGCTCTAAAGAAAACGCTCAATACGCATGAGGTATATTGTCAAAAATCGTGCGGCGGAGCTGCGCCTCCAAACTTCTCATCAAGCTCGTTTCTTTTTTCACGGTTCGCGTGAACCTTATCAAGGGTATAAGAAGAAAGGTTCAAGCTAGCTCCACACAGACTGTCATGAGTCGACGAGCTACGGCAGCGACCTAGCAAGTCGAAAACCGAAGGCGTAGCCCCGGCGCGCCGAACTGGCCCCGTAGCGGTATGCCGCGCGAGACTGCTGCGGATTAGCCTCCCAAGCGCCGCCGCGACGAACGTGCTCTGTGCAGTCGCCTTCCCAGCAGTCGTTCGTCCATTCCCACACGTTGCCGGTCATATCGTACAGGCCGTAACCGTTGGCTTGCTTCTGGCCCGCCGGGTGGGTTTTTCCTGAAAATGGGCTGTCAGCCCACCCCACAGCATCAAGGTCATTGCCGCCACAGTATTCGCTCTGAACGCCGCCATAACAGGCGTATTCCCATTCTGCTTCGGTCGGAAGGCGGTATTGTTTGCCGGTTTTGGCGTTGAGCTTCTGGATGAACTCCTGAACGTCGTTCCAACTCACATTCTTCACTGGGCAGGTGTCGCCGCAATTTGTGAATTTCAACTCAGGCGGGTTGCTGCCCATCACCGCACGCCATTCGGCTTGGGTTACTTCGAATTTTCCCATCGCGATGGGTTTAGGGATGGTAATACGGTGTGCAGTATTTTTAGCTTCAGGATCACGGAACAAACCTAAACCTGCATCAGCAGGTTTAATCAAAACATCTACAACAGCTGCAACAGGAGATTTAAGCAAATTCCACGAAGCGCTAGCAGTATCTTTGCTAGCTGCCGAAACCACGTCGAAGCTGCCCTCAGGCAGGATGACCATCACAGGGCAGTCCGGGCAGTCCTTGAATACTTTGCCAATCTCCTGTTCCGGTCCAGCTATACCTTCCCACTGATAAATTTTGTCCTGCGCCGAGCGTGCGTTGGTTGCGTCAGGCGCAAGGAGCAGATAACGCTTCATCTCACGCATTGCATCCCAATATTTTTTGGTTTCACCGAGAATCAGCGCACGATTGAAGTGTCCCTCTGGCCACCATGGTGCGATATCCAATGCCTTGCCATAAAGCTCCACCGCCTTCGTGAATTGCTTTTCCTGCACAGCAAATTCGGCCTGCACCTTATACTTGCGCGCCTCTTCGGGGAATTGTGGTTTGGGGTTTGCCGCCAGATACTTCGCGGCAACCTCCCGGAAAGGATCGTTTGCGTTATCAGCAAATGCCGGAGCGCACATCAAAATAATAATAACTGCCAGCCATTTCTGAATGTGTTTCATGTCATTTCCCCCAAACTGAATTTACTTCTGTTGTGCCTTCGCATTCTTCCCCTGAAAATAACCCCGGTTATAGCTTTCAATCCACTCTATCTGGCAAGGCCCTTGGGCGCGCTGGTCTGATAAAGCGCTGGCGAGTTCACCCTGCGCTGCGACGCCCTGTCCCGTCTGATAGGCCTCCTGCAGAACAATATTTTTTTGTAGCCTGCCCGAGTCGTAACCGGTTTGATAATCGGCCACGCAGGACTGTTGCTGTGCGGCGGTCGAACCAACGCAGGATGTGCCAGCACTCTGAGAGAAGCACTGGCTTGCGTGCTCAAAACCCTTGGAATAAGCCGTAGACTTGGCATTATTCGTGCTCTTGTCAGCCTGTGGAGGCGCGCCTTTGGTTTGAGGTGTATTTACGGATGCACTATCCGGCATCAGGCTGAGCCCTGCGCCGGAATCGACACCCACCATCGGCTTCAGATCAAGTTTCGATGAATCACCAACGTCCATCATGCTGCCCATGAGCCTGTCCTTCTTCTCCTCGTCCAGTATGCGTGCCTGCTCTTCGGCTTTGCGTGTCTGCTCCTCGGCGCGGCTTCGTGCTGCCTCCTTTGCAGCCTCCTCCGCTGCCTTTCGCCTGGCGTCCTCTTCCGGGTTACCGCGAAGCGCCTCGCCTATCGCCTGCCCCAGCGCTTGACCTATAGCTGCACCTGCTGAGCTGCCGCTTGAGCTACTACCGCTAGATCCACCGGAGCAAGGGTTTGCGACAGTAGGGCTGCACCCCATGTCTCTTCCCACGGGATCCGCTTTTGCCGGAGCGGATGCAAAAAGTATTGCCAGCAAGAAAATAGTAAATAAATCCATGGTTCGTTTTATGACCATATATTCTATAAGTGCCGTCATATTATTCATTAAACATCTACTTGGATGCCCGCCGTTCCCAATCGTATATTTTGTCCTGTGCGGCGCGGGCGTTGGGCACATCAGGCGCAAGTTGCAGGTAATGCTTCATCTCGCGCATGGCCGTATCGTAATCGCCAGTCTCACTTAGCACCAACGCCCGGTTAAAGTGCCCCTCCGGCCACCAAGGGGCGACCTTCAGAGCTTCTCCATAAAGATTGGCTGCATCATTGAACTTCTTATCACGAACCGCGCCTTCGGCTTGCACTTTGTATTTACGCGCATCTTCTGAAAAGACGAACTTTATCGTAGCCCTCGTGAGAGTTATTTCTTTGGGTGTATCAAAACCATTACGCACGATGGATATCATTATCACCGTGCCAGGATTCCCTGTTGCAAGATTTACAACTTCATTTAGTTTCAAGCCTTTTGTAGGCTTATCACCTATTCTTGAAATTTTATCTCCTACCTTAACCCCTGCGCCTGAAGCCGGTGCATCCTCGGACACAGCATCTACTATGGGTATGTCATCTTGCATCTTCAGAGATAAGCCTATACCGCCCAGCTCTCCTCTGTAGAGCTTGACCAACCGCAAAAACATTTCATCTGCATCTTTTTCGTTCTTTATAGCGTTTTGCTTGAGCACATAAAGGGCATTAACAACAGGCGCAGGATCAAGGGGCAATATCCTGAATGTAGGTTGACCCGCCAACTCGATTTGATGATTGCTCCCGGATATTTGGGGAAGCTTGCTAAATAAAAAAATGCTATCTTTGCCTGCCTCGTCTGTGACAATGAACCTGTCATGATTTATTAGTAGTTTCTTGGTCAGGCGCCACTGGTTATCAACAAACACATGCGTCATGTTGATCTCAGACAAGAACACCTTAGCCGCATCTTCGACGCTAATGTTCTGCACCGAAATGTCGTTGGGTATGTACTTTTTATTAGGTAGTACAGTTGCGCAAGAAACGAGCAGCACGAGCATTGCAGAGCAGAGCAGAGAATTAGCTTCAACCATTTGTGAACATTTTTCATAAATAACGCCCCTTTTTTGCGGGAAACATTAGATGGTATCAGCCACCAATTCCCGCAGATAGTCGGCCTAAGCTTCCATAGTTTTCAATCTACGCCTCTACTACATAAATAGATATAGTCCCAAGCGATTTAGAGGGCAGTGCTGAATTTCTCTTTTGGCA
The DNA here is from genome assembly GCA_017880865.1 of Gallionella sp. GTDB lineage: Bacteria > Pseudomonadota > Gammaproteobacteria > Burkholderiales > Gallionellaceae > Gallionella. Next base: position 18,678 of record JADGRL010000042.1, on the reverse strand, counting down.
CGTTGTTGCTGGTCATGAGCGTCAGCTTTGTTGCTGGATATTTAACACCTCGACCGTCCGAAAATGGCACGTTCCTGTCACTCGCCCATGTCCGCTTGTGGCCGAGGCGCATCCTGCGCTCCAAGCTCAGGCCAGCTGCCGCACAATTCGATCTGCGTCAGGTATAGGCGCAGGTCAAATTCGTATTGATGATAGTCGGGCTCCATGTGGAGACACAACTGATAGAAGGCTTTGTCGTGTTGCTGCTCTTTCAGGTGTGCCAGTTCATGCACGACGATCATCTTGAGGAACTCGGGCGGCGCTTTCTTGAACAGCGAGGCGATGCGAATCTCGCGACTGGCTTTGAGCTTGCCGCCCTGCACGCGGGAGATCGCGGTGTGCAGCCCGAGCGCGTGCTGGATTATTTTGATCCGATTATCGAAGGCGACTTTATTGATCGTTGCGGCGTTGCGCAGATAGCGGCTCTTCAACTCGAAAAAATAATCGTACAGCGCTTTGTCGGTGCGGATGTCGTGCGCACCCGGGTATTTTTTCAGCAGCAGGTCGCCCAGACTGTCCTGCCGGATCAGTTGCTGCACTTGGGCTTTGACCTGCTTAGAATAGCCTGCGAGGTATTTCAGGGTTGGCATCGGTTACGCCATGTGCCCGTTATTTGATCCGGTAGAACCGCTCCGCCAGATCCAGCCCGTTGATCCCGTCGAAACGGTTATCCATCGCATCGCCCAGTTTGGCAAGTCGCTCATCTGGATGTGGATGGGTCTTAAACAGCAACGCCACGCTAGAATCGCTGCTGCTGGTATGGCCGATTTCCTGCAACACCTGGGGCAGGCCGAAGGCGTTGTAACCGGCGCGCGCCGCCAGCACCACGGCGATGCGGTCGGCCTCGAATTCGGCGCTCTTGTCGAGCGAACGCGAGACGATCTCCGCGCCGTTGCCGATCAGGTTGCCGATCTTATCGTCACCGCCCACCTGCTTGGTCAACAGCGTTCCGCCCAAATCGACCATCTTGCTTTGCTGCAAAATCTTCAGGTGATGCTTGCGGATCACATGACCGACCTCGTGCGCCAGCACGCCCGCCAGCTCGGCCTCATCGTTGAGCACCCGGTACAGGCCACGGGTGACGAAGATGTAGCCGCCGGGTGCGGCGAAGGCGTTGATGTCGTTCGATTCGATCACGCCGAAATGCCAGGCCAGATCTGGCCGCTCGCTCTGGCTGGCGACCCAACGTCCGACTTTGTTGACGTAGGTTTGCAGCGGCTTATCCTTCACCAGCGGCGCCGCACCGAGCAGGTTGCCCGCGATCTGCCGACCGATGGCGACTTCCTCTTCTTCGGAATAACCAACCAACCCGGAAGCCTTGCCCTGTTTCTGCAACTCGCTCGCCGCATTCTTGAGCCCGCCTAAATCGAAGCCCTGCGCCGGGGTTTGACTTAACACCAGGCCTGCCCCGAACAAGAATATAAATGTTATGCGGTTCATCGTGCCTCTCCTGTGCTCTTCGCGGGCAGGTTGGGGTCGGGCAGGTAGCCCATCGGGCGTGGTGCCAGCTTGCCTTCGTTCGCAAACTTCTGCGCGTCCGTCCGGCTGGTGGTATAGGACTCCGCCTGCGTCACTTCAGACTCGTTGTATTTGGCCGCCTTGAGCTCTTCCTCGTTGAGACCACGTATGCCGGTGGTGGCGACCACATGGCCGGTACCTGCACGACCCGATGCCAGCCCCGCCAATCCGGTCACTTCGGCACCGGCCGAAGATTTGCGCGCCTCACCGCGACGAATGCTGAGCATGCGCACCCAGCCGCTGCCTTTGGCGCTTTTAACTTGTAGCCAGCCGCCGTTTTTATTCAGGATATTAACCTTGTCGCCAACCACCAGTTTACCGACGGTTTGGGCATCGCGAAACGGCTCAACTTTCAGTTCATCAGCCTTGATCGCGGCACCGCTCTCGCCTGCATAAGTCAGCGGTATCATCAACAGCAGCGCCGCTAACAGGCAAGCACGTATCGTATTTTTCATGATTTTCCTTTTTTGGTTTCATTCCATCGCAGCAATGTTTCGGCAAACAGCGCGCGCCAGCTGTCGCGTGCGGCATCGCCCCCGTCTATCGTCCCTTCGTGGACGAACCAGTCCACGTCATTATCCGTGGCTGCGCAATATTTTTGCAACAGCGGCAAGATCGCCTGCTGCGCGGCTTCGATGTCGCGGGTGATGCCAAGCCTGACATCCTCGTCATTCGCCGGGTGCAACCAGGAAATCGCCAGCGTATCCTCAAACAAATCCCAGAGGCCTTTCTGGTTACCCTTAAGTATCTCGACACTCTTCGCCTTGCTGCCGGTCTTTTCCATACCCAGACGGATCTTTTCGCGCACTCTGTCATTGAGCAAACTGGCATTGCGCATACTGGCGTTCGACGCACCCGTCTGCCCGCCCAGACGGATCAACAACAGCACGCCGTGCATCTCGCCGCCAGATCGTTGCGATGCTCGCACGGTACTTTGCTCAAGCGCCTTGCTGGTGGCCAAGTCGTATAACCTGGCGATCGTGAAAAAGGCCAGACCGAGCGTGACCGGCCCGGTCAGGTTGATGTAAGTGGTGGTGAAATTAATGCTGGCGTAAGAAATGCCGATCAAAATAAATTGCGATGAACCGAACAGGCGGTCGATCTTGTCGCGCCCGGTGTCTCGGTAAAAGCCCCAGGCCGTTGACCATATCACGGCCAGCGTCAGCAGCAGATAGGCAAACCGCGCATCGGGAAAGCGCAGAAAGTCGTTATGCTTGAAGTTGTCGATCGCGGTGGCCAGGATTTCCACGCCGGGATGCATGCGGGAAAGCGGTGTCGGTTTGATGTCGAACAGGCTGGGTGCGGTCGAGCCGATGATCACGATTTTTCCGGTGAATTCATTCTGCGGGCGCTGTTTGTTTTTACTGCTCAGGTCGGTGTACACATCGCTGAAACTCACCGAGTGGTAAGTGAACGGCGGGCCGCGCCAGTTGAGCAGCACGTGCTGCGCATCCGGTTGCGAAAACTTCAGCTGCTGAGAGATGCGTAGCGGCAACGAAGGCATCTTCCATCCGTAGTCGTCGCGGTAGACCGGATACTGGCGGACAATGCCATCGGTATCCGGATAGATATTGTGCAGCCCGAGACGGCCCCCCGCCAGCACCGACTTGAAGAACGGCAGCACCATGGCCACCGTGGCCTCGGGCTGCGCATTCTCACCCAGCGGCACCACGCCCGGTATCATGCCCGGCTTGACCTGGCTTAACGCATCGTCGGCTGGGTCCAGGCGCAGCATCGGGAAAAAGGTGTTGTCCGTCCCGGCGATGGCCGAGTCAAAATAGGCATCGCTATCCGGGTTATACACATCCGGATCGCTGAACAGAATATCGAATACCACTGCCTGCGGATGCTGTTTTTCGATCTGCTCGACGAACTCGCCCAGTACCTGTCGCGGCCACGGCCAGCGTCCATAATCTTTAGACATCGCGGCGAGGCTCGCCTCGTTGATATCGATGATGATGATATCTTTGTCAGGTTTGGGCACGACCATCCGGTAACGCACCATCATGTCGAACGCCCCCTGCTTCATGTTGGCGGTCAGATGCAGGAAAGCCGTATCGGCCACGATCAGCACGGAGAACAAACCGGCCAGATAGAGATAGAAGCCGGACTTCCATTTTCTGGCCAGCAGCGCAAACAGGATGCCCAGACCGCGTCTGAGATGGTAGGAGAGGTAAGCCAGAGGATTCATATCATATTGCAACCGGTAATATTTTTGGGCAAGCAGCGCGTCTCAGCCGAAAATGACCTGAACTTGCACATAGCCTGCCTCGCTCATTCGTCCTGCATTTCCTGATCGGGAAACAGTTCTTCGTTGTAGCCGAATTTAGTCATATCCTGAATGCGCATTGGATACAAAATCCCGTCCAGATGATCGCATTCATGTTGCACCACGCGTGCATGAAATCCGCTCGCGGTGCGGTCGATCAAGGCACCGTATTCATCCAGACCCTGATATCGAATATGAGCGAAGCGCGGCACCAAACCGCGCAGTCCTGGCACGCTCAGACAACCCTCCCAGTCCTCTTCCAGCGCATCACCAAGCGATGTGATGAACGGATTGACGAGCACCGTCTCCGGTACCGCTTCCGCATCGGGATACCGCGAGTTGTGCTGCACGCCGAAAATCACCACGCGCAAGCCGACCCCGATCTGCGGCGCGGCCAGACCCGCGCCGTTCATGTCCTGCATGGTGTCGCGCATATCAAGCACCAATTCGTGCAATTGCTGCGTGTCGAAATGAATGACCGGTTTGGCTACCTGCCACAAGCGCGCATCGCCCATGCGCAATACGGGTTTAATCGCCACTTTTAGCTTTCATCCGAACAATTCACCACACATTCGAGAATGCTGCGCACCCGCGCCATCGCCGCACTAGCGGTGGCGTTAACGCTTTCCATATTGATGCCAGCAGCGCTGTCGCCGCGACCCGCCGCGTAATTCGCCACCACGGCGATCGCCGCATAATTGAGATCCAGCTCTTTGGCCAGCGCGGTTTCCGGCATGCCGGTCATGCCGACCATATCCGCCCCATCGCGTTCATAGCGGTTGATTTCGGCGATGCTGTCCAGACGCGGCCCTTGCGTGGCCGCATACACGCCGCCGTCCACACACGGCTGTTGCGCGGTTTGCGCGCTGCGCAAAATTCGGCTGCGCAATGACGTGCTATAGGGAAAGGTGAAATCGGCATTACTGAACGGTTTATCGCGCGCCTCAAAAAAGGTCGCATCGCGGCCATGGGTGTAATCGATGATCTGATCCGGCATGACAATCACGCCAGGCTTGAGATCGGCGCGGATACCGCCCACGGTCGCCACCGAGATGATTTCGCTGACCCCCTGTTCACGCAGCACCCAAAGGTTGGCGCGATAGTTCACCAGATGCGGCGGGATGGTGTGACCATAACCGTGACGCGCCAGAAAAATCACCTCGTGCTGATTCAGCGTGCCGAACAGAAACGCACCAGACGGCTCTCCATAAGGTGTGCGCATCACCTGTTGGTGCGTGATTTTAAGATTCGCCAATTGGGTCAGACCGCGACCGCCTATGATTGCCAACATATTTATTTACTCCTTGACTGCGTAAATGGCGGGCAAATTGCGCCACGCCCCCTCGATATCCATACCATAGCCGAACACAAAGCGATTTGGCAATTCCATTCCGACAAAATCGGCGTGTATGGGTTTTTTTCGGCCATGCAGCTTGTCGGCAAACACCGCGCAGTAACATTTATCCGCACCCAGCGCCAGCACCCGCTCCCGCAACACCGCGAGTGTGTGGCCTTCGTCCAGTATATCGTCCACCAGCAACACCACGCGGCCGCGCACATTCTCGCGCGGTTCGACCTTCCATTGCATCGCGCCGCCTTGCCGCGCATCGCCATAACGCGACACATGCACGTAATCGAAATCCAGCGGGAAGTCGAGCATCGGCAACAACTGCCCGCTGAACACCACCGCCCCGCCCATCACCGACAACACCAGCGGATGCGCATCTGCAAGCGCGACATTGATTTGTTGCGCGACCTTATGCAAGGCCGCCTGCACCTGCTCTGCGGAATACAGTAGTTCCGCCTGTTGCAAAATGTCGCGCGCGCGCTGGATGGACATTGTCATGGGTTATTTCAAGCTGTCCGTTTGTTTATTTCAAACTGTGCAGATACGCCGCAAACTCGTCACACACCTCGGGATGCTTGAGTCCCAGCGCCACCGTCGCCTTGAGATAACCCAGCTTGGATCCGCAATCGTAGCGCGTCCCGTTGAAGCGATAGGCGAGCATTTTCTCCTCCTGCATCAATGCGGCGATGCCATCGGTCAACTGAATTTCGCCACCGGCACCTGCCTGCACTTTTTCCAGATGATGAAAAATTCGCGGCGTGAGAATGTAGCGTCCCACCACCGCCAGCGTGGTGGGTGCATTTTTTGGCTCCGGCTTTTCCACAATGCCATTCACCTGCTCAAGATTGGCTGCCAGCGGCACACTGCTGACGATACCGTATTGGCTGGTCTGTTCACGCGGCACATTCTGTACGCCCAGAATCGAGCACTGATACTGATGAAATACATCCACCATCTGCTTGATAATAGGCGGCTCGCCATCGATCAGATCGTCCGCCAACAGCACCGCGAACGGCTCATCCTGCACCACCGGTCTTGCACATAACACCGCGTGTCCCAATCCCAGCGGTTCGGTCTGGCGGATATAAATGCAGTTGATGTGTGAGGGAGTCACTTCGCGCACGATGCGCAGCAACTCTTCCTTGCCGCGCATCGCCAACTCGGCTTCCAGCTCGTAGGCCTTGTCGAAATGATCCTCAATCGAGCGCTTGTTGCGTCCGGTGATGAACACCATATCGGTGATACCCGCCGCCACCGCTTCTTCCACCGCATACTGGATCAGCGGCTTGTCCACGATCGGCATCATTTCTTTCGGGCTGACTTTGGTGGCCGGCAAGAATCGGCTGCCCATGCCCGCTACCGGAAAAACAGCTTTCGTTATTTTTTTCATTTTATTTCCATCAACGCTAAAAATTGTTGCTCATCCAGCACCGTGACATTCAACTCACGCGCCTTGTCCAGCTTGCTTCCCGCTTCCGCGCCGGCCACGACGTAATCGGTTTTCTTCGATACGCTGCCCGCCACCTTCGCGCCCAGCGCTTCGAGTTTTTCCTTTGCTTCGTCGCGGCTCATGGATGGGAGTGTACCAGTCAGCACGAAAGTTTTTCCGCTCAACGGAAGCGTCTCGACGCGCTCCCCTTCATGCTCCGCCCAGCTTAGCCCGCTGGCGCGCAATTGCGCGATCACCTCGATGTTGTGCGGCTCAGCGAGAAACGCGGTGATACTTTTCGCCACCACCGGCCCCACGTCCGGCACCTGTTGCTGCCGCGCTTCGTCTGCAGCGATGAGATTATCCAGCGAACCGAAGTGCCGTGCAAAATCTTTCGCCGTGGTCTCGCCCACATTGCGAATGCCGAGCGCATAGATGAAGCGCGCCAGCGTGGTGTGCTTGCTGTGTGCTATCGCCTCAAGCAGATTGTTGGCCGACTTCTCGCCCATGCGTTCCAAATCTGCGAGGGTAGTCAAATCCAGCCGGTATAAGTCGGCTGGCGTATGCACGAGTCGCTGCTCAACCAATTGCTCCACCAGCTTGTCGCCCAGCCCCTCGATATTCATCGCACGGCGGCTGGCGAAGTGCAACAGTGCCTCCTTGCGTTGCGCCGGACAGAACAGGCCGCCAGTACAGCGCCAGTTGGCCTCGCCCTCCTCGCGCACGATCCGGCTTCCGCACACGGGGCATTTGCCGCTCAGGCGTTTGAACAAATCAAACTGCTCTCCAGCATCCGAAGGACGCTTCTCCAGCACCACGCCCACCACTTCCGGTATCACATCGCCCGCGCGGCGCACGATCACCGTATCGCCGATGCGCACATCCTTACGCCGCGTCTCGTCCTCGTTGTGCAGCGTGGCATTGGTCACCGTCACGCCGCCGACGAACACCGGCTCCAGCTTGGCCACCGGCGTGAGCTTGCCGGTGCGCCCGACCTGAATGTCTATATCGCGCACCACGGTAATCTGCTCTTCCGCCGGGAATTTGTGCGCCACCGCCCAGCGCGGTTCGCGCGATACGAAGCCTAGCTTCTCTTGCAAGGCGATGCTGTTGACCTTGTACACCACGCCGTCGATGTCGAACGGCAGTTGGTCGCGCATAGCTTCAATGTGGCGGTGGAATTCCACCAGCCCTTGTGCGCCTAGCACTACCCTGTTCTCAGAATTTACTGGGAATCCCCATGCCTCTAATTGGTTCAGCACTTCTTTATGCGTCTCGCGCCATCCCCAGCCTTCCACCTTCTCGCCAAGCCCGTAAGCAAAAAACTTTAGCCGCCGCCGCGCGGCCAATGCAGGATCGAGCTGGCGGATGCTGCCCGCTGCGCCGTTACGCGGATTCACCAGCGTGGGCAAACCCTGCTCTCGCTGCCGTTCGTTGTAACGCTCAAAATCCGGGCGGGCCATGTACACCTCGCCGCGCACCTCCAAAACACTGGGACATCCCCCATCTAATGACAACGGTATCTGATGAATGGTGCGCACGTTCTGCGTCACATCTTCGCCGGTCTCACCGTCGCCGCGCGTGGCGGCCTGCACCAGCACACCTTGTTCATAGCGCAGATTAATCGCAAGTCCGTCAAATTTCAGTTCACAGACATACTTCACCGGCGGATCACTTTCGCCCAGCCCAAGCTCCTTGCGCACGCGCGCATCGAAGGCGATTGCGCCCTGGTCGCTGATGTCGGTCTCGGTGCGTATCGACAGCATAGGCACGGCGTGGCGCACTGGGGTAAAACCGTCCAGAACCTTGCCGCCGACGCGCTGCGTGGGAGAATCGGCGGTCAACAGTTCGGGGTGTTGCGCTTCGAGGGTTTGCAGTTCGCGGAACAGTTTGTCGTATTCCGCATCGGGAATGCGTGGTGAATCCTTCACGTAATACCAATAGTCGTACTCCACGATCTGCTTGCGCAAATGGGCAGCGCGACGGGTTACCTCTACGTTTACCATCAGGAAAACAACCTGCGCGCCTGCGCGCTGCCTGGCTTGATTTCGTGATCGCGCATTTTCGCTTCGACCCCGGCAATCTGCGCGCGTATCAGCGCGAGACCGTTATCGCTCAGAGCCACGCGATGATCGTCCACCACATTGACCCTCAACTCGCGTGCCAACACGCGCGCAACGTCCATCATCTGATCAAACTGGTTGCCGGGATTTTCCACGCGCGGCACGTCCAGCAACAAAGTGATGCCCGCCGTGGTGAAAGTTTCCAGCATGTGATGCTGGAACGGCTTAGCATCCTGATTGATCAGGCTGAACAGGCTATGCCCCTGCGCACCCAGCAAATGAAACGCACCGTTCGATTCCAGCGTCATGCCTTGCAAGGCCGCAGCTTGTGCGATGCTTGCGCCCTGCAATAAACGCCCGTCGGACGGCACCAGATTGACGCCGACCATCTGATCCACCTCGGCGCAAAACGCATCCAGTTCAACCGCATGTTGGTATGTTTCGCGAATATCTGGAACGGTGGTATCCGCCTTGATGTGTTTGGCGACGCCCAGCACCAGATCCTGAAAATCCGCCAGTTTTGCTTCGCTGATTGCGCCGCCTCGGTCCACCAGTTGCAGCGCGATACGAAAGCGCGCATAGAGCACCTGACTATCGGCGATGGCGCGTTCCCATTTTTTTGTACCCAGTGTCAAACCGCACACTTGCACCGGCTTGCGAAAATCGAACTTGCGCTGCCACAAACCATTTAGCACGGCAGCAGGGCTGGGTTCGGCCAGACGCAATTCAATGATGAAATCGCTGCGCCCATTTAACAACGCGCAGGACTCGTTCGACAAAGCTGCGGCTGAAGCATCAGTGACAGAAACCCCTGAGGCCTTGCCAGCTGCGGGCAACGCCCCGTCCATCGCGTCATCGACCATGCCCACCAAGGCCGATTGCTGAACCTGACCTGACAGTTTGGCACCACTCTCCTGCGGGTGCCCGGCCAAAAGCTTTTCGGCATACAACGCATCCGCGTGACTCGCCTTGAATGCCGCGCCGAACCTGCGCCGATAACGCCTTTGCTGCCACCAGCCTAGGGCATACACCGCGACGATCACGCCAAAACCGATCGCCAGCAAGGCTGCTTGTAATTCGCTCATAGGAGAACCATAAAAAATCTGGAAGACGGCGCGGATTATCTCACGCCCAAGACCGACTCAACACCCTCCTCTGACTCCGGCAATGCCAAAGTAACCGACCCGTTCGCAAATCGGGCCCAAGTCACGTGTGAGGCCTATTGATTCTTGCGTTGCTATGCCGGAGATTTTCTGGTCAGGAATCCAGACAAAAATAACGCCAGCAGGGTGTATGTCAGGAACAGGTAATACCCCGGCTGCAGGGAGGTGCCATTCGTCGTCAAGATCACCAGCTCTTGACCTACTGAACTTAATTGACCGAACTGGCTGGTAATAATCCCGTTAAATCCGATATAGGCCATAAATATCGCAACCACCATGACATCGGCCATCGACCACTTCCCGGATTGCAAGACAAAGAACTTGATCACCGGATTTTCCCTTGCATGGTGAAAATTAAAATAATATCCCATTGAGGAAACTATTTTTAACAGCGGAAATATTATGCTGAAGGTGATCAGCAAGACCCCGACTAATTTCATTTGAATATCCGGATGAGTGATCATGATCCAAAACACATCCAGTATGCTTTTGCTTTGAAAATACAATACCTGATTCTCAAAATGTACGGGATACCCCAGCAACATAAAACTCATCTGTGAGATTTTTGCTTCCATGTCGATCGTAGGGGTGGTAACGCCGGCTATCAGCAGGACGACAAGAGACAGAATGAGGATGACATACCGGGAGGGGGCCAGGGTTTGCCGGCTGAAACCGGACAAGGCGAAAAGGATCACCGACAGAATGATTAACAGGATAACCTCTTTGAAAATCAGCTCATGCTTAACCGAAATTTCCTGATCGAGCTTGATCCTCGCCGTTTCGATATCCCGGGAATCAGTCCGAAGAAGGATGCTGGCCAGCTGGGATGTAAGCTGTGTGTCAAAGGTTTTGTTGGCATATTGATCAAGCTGTTTGTTCAACACGGCTTTTATCTGGCGCCTAGTTTTCGCTTTCGTCATCTCATGAATGACGGCGTCCGCATATTCAGGAATGCCTTTTTTGATGTCGTCCAGCTTGACAAACATATCTATGAAAGATTGTGTGAGCCGCCCCCCTGCAGTGTCTGCGTTATCAGCCCTGATATTCTTGTCAACTTTATCGATCAGTGTATTCAACAGAACTTCGATATGTTTTCGGAGTACACGCTCATTGGCTTTTGACAAATACAGCTTATTGATCTCTTCGGCCAGAATGACGGTGATTTGCCGCTTCCATTCATCAACACTAAAAAGCCCGTATTTGACATGGTTAAGTTCAGCATAATCGGTCTTGTTCTGCTGGTTTGAAATTGAATTGGAAATAATTTGCTGGCATAAAATAACCGATGCGACGATTATTATCAGGGACAAGATCAAGTTGAACAGCCTCATAGCAGCAACCTTTATCGCGTTAACCGGGGAGGAGGTTTCGTGTCCACTTCTTTATCCTTTGCCTTTTATGTCCAGCCTTGAGCGCGGCGCCAAACTCTCCAGCGGCGATACTCTCATTGCAACGATGTTGTGGGTGCAGCACGCCACCCACCCTTGCTAGATTTTGTTCAGGTGTTCCTGAATTCCATTTTGAATAGCCCGTGCCGTCGCAGCAGGCACATATTCCGTGATAAAGATTTTTTCACTTCCGGACAATGCATAAACCCTGAAGCTATTGGCGCCCATATTTCCTGATTGGGTGCCCACTTTTTCAATGTCCGAATGGGTCAGTGTCTGGTTCCCGAACTCGATTGCTTGTCCGGGGATAATTTTAATTCGTGATTCTTTGCTGTTAAAAAACCCGATCCCGATATATCCGGCGATAAAGACTGCGGCGAGAAGAAATATCGCAGTGATGATCCCGCCCGGCATACCGTAAGTGTTGCCCACCGCAAAAACTCCCGAGCAGGATGTGAAAAATAGGGTTGGAAATATAAAAATGGCCATCATGGCCGGATCCATGATCTGTTGGCGAAAACGAATATCGATTGTTCCGTCTGTGTTTTGGTTCAATTCATACCCTTTGCCGGATGCAGCCTTAAATATATTTTTCATCTTTTGATCTGTTCCTGTATTTTCAATATCCGAGTTAAGTGCACTCTGCGCTTGCCTGATATTGTGGCCCGTCTCACCAGACACTTGGTTTCATGCTACCAGCTTTCCATTGCCAGAGCAGGATGGTTTTATCGGGTAGCTTGATCTGGTGGCTTGATCTGGCCGCCGATTCGAAGCCCGCGCTTGACACAATTCTCACCCTTAACTAGACCAGCGGCAATTCAGCGTTGCTCATGCCGATAGCGGCAACCTCATCCAAGGCCTTGAGAAAGTGATGTTGCTCATGCAGTTGTGCCAGAGACTCCGGTTGCGGCTTTCCGCGCATCTGGGCGAGCCGTGCGCGGCTCGCGGCGGGCATTTCCCAATGCAGACCCTGCAACAATTCATCCGCCGATTCCGGCTTATTGCACACCAGCACCATGTCGCAACCGGCATTCAGCGCAGCTGTAGCGCGCTGCACGATACCGCCTGCGACGGTGGCCCCTTCCATGCTCAAGTCGTCACTAAAAATGCAGCCCTCGAAGCCCAGTTGCCCGCGCAAGATGTTCTTTAACCAGACCGGCGAGAACCCTGCCGGCCGGCTGTCCACTTTTGGATAAATGACGTGGGCGGGCATCACGGCGGTCAGACCGTAATTCACCATTTGCCGGAACGGGATCAAATCGCACAGTTCGATATCGACGAATTCGCGATCATCCACCGGGATGTCCAGATGCGAGTCGGCGCGCACGAAGCCGTGACCGGGGAAATGCTTGCCCACCGTGTGTGTCCCGCCCTGCTTCAATCCCAACAACAGGCTGTGCGCCAGTTCGGCAATCGCTTGCGGGTCGCCGTGAAACGCGCGGTCACCAATCACGCTGCTTTGCCCGTAATCGACATCCAGCACCGGTGTAAAACTGAAGTCCACGCCACAGGCGCGCAATTCCGCCGCCAATACATAGCCCACTTGTTGTGCAAGATGGCGCGCCCGCTGCGGATGCGTGTCCCAAATTTTACCCAGTTCGCGCATCGCGGGAATTTTACTGAAGCCTTCGCGGAAACGTTGCACACGGCCGCCCTCGTGATCCACAGAGATCAGCAATGGCGGAGTACGCAGCGCATGAATCGCGGCGGTGAGCTCGGCTAACTGGCCGGGCGATTGATAGTTGCGCGCAAATAAAATCACACCGCCGACTAGCGGATGACACAAACGCGCTTCATCCTCGGCGGTCAGTTTTGTACCGACCACATCCAGCATCACGGGGCCTAATCCCATAACTTCTCCCAGCTTCTTTTAATTGGTTTCCAGCACCACGAACGCGACGATCATGCTGCGCTCGTCGCTGATGGAAAGATGATGTCCATTAATACCCAGCTGCGCCAAATAAGCGCGCAGCACTTCGTCGAATTGCAGCACCGGTTTACCGAGGCCGTCATGTGTGACGCTGATGCGGCGCAAGCTGACCGGATCGCGCAATCCGCTGCCGACCGCTTTGGATAACGCTTCCTTGGCCGCGAAACGTTTCGCCAGAAAGCGCGCCTGATGGGCATGACTGTGAAGTTCCGGTAACTCGCGCTCGCTTAACACGCGCTCGGCGAAACGAACCCCGTAGCGCGCCCACATCATTTCGATGCGCGCATATTCGACGATGTCCGTGCCGATGCCAAAGATCACTGCTGGCCCGCCAACAATGCTTTCATTTTCTTTACCGCCGCATCCAGCCCGATAAACAACGACTCGGCAATGATCGCATGGCCGATATTGAGTTCGACCAGATGGGGGATGGCCACGATAGACTGCACGTTGTGGTAATGCAGGCCGTGCCCGGCATTCACCTGCAACCCTTGCGCATGGGCGTGTTCCGCCGCGATGCGTATACGCGCCAGCTCCTGCTGCTGCTCCGGCACACTGTCCGCATCGGCATATTTGCCGGTGTGCAATTCCACCACCGGCGCACCGGTGCGGCGCGCCGCATCGATCTGTTTTTGATCCGGATCGATGAACAGCGACACGCGGATACCCGCTGCGGCGCAGCGTTCGCACGCCACCTTGATGGTATCGAAATAGCGCACCACGTCCAGCCCGCCTTCGGTGGTCAGCTCTTCGCGACGTTCCGGTACCAGACACAAATCATGCGGCTTGATGCGCAGCGCGATGTCGAGCATCTCGTCGGTGATGGCGCTTTCCAGATTCATGCGCGTTTGCAGCATGTCGCGCAAAACTTCCACATCGCGGTCCTGGACGTGGCGGCGATCCTCGCGCAGATGCAGCGTGATCGCGTCCGCCCCCGCCTCCTCGCAAATCAGCGCCGCGCGAACCACATTGGGGTAACGCGCGCCGCGCGCCTGGCGCAACGTGGCGACGTGGTCGATGTTCAGTCCTAGTTTGATCATAGTTTCTGCAAGTCCTTAATCAGTTCACGGGTGTGCAATATCTTGCCGCCGAGATGATGGTTCAGCAACACGCGCATCAGTTGTTTGCTCTGCTGCGAAGTGATCGGGTCGGCATAATCGTCAACCGCCATGTCCAGCATGGTCTTGCCCAGCACAGGCAAACCGGCCCTGACATCACCGTCATCTGGCAGCGCCCCCCGCTCCACGGCATAACGATAACAGAGTTCGGTCTGTATCGCCTTACCGCTGCCGGCTTCGCGGTCCAGCACCAGCGCATAGCCCAACTCCTGCAGCATATGTTTTTCAAAACAACGCAACGTGGCAGCATGGTCGGCTTCGTGCGCCAAGCGGTACAAGGTGGCGCGGTAGTAGTCGAACAATTGTCCATGCGGATCGTCGCGTGCCAGCAGGTTGAGCAGCAGCTCGTTCAGATAAAACCCGCACATCAGCGCCGTGCCTTGCAAATAGGGCTGTCCGCCCTGCCACTCCGCGCTGTGCAAAGTGCGGACTTCGCCCTTGCCGAACCAGCTTAACAACAACGGTTGAAAATTCATCAGCAGGCCGCGCAGGCTGGACTTGGGACGCCGCGCGCCGCGCGCCACGATGGCCAGCCGTCCATGTGATCGGCTGAACACATCGAGTATCAGACTGGTTTCGCGAAACGGATAGCTGTGCAGAACAAAGGCCTGCTCGTCCTGCTGCTTGTTCCGGCTTGTTGCGGTCATTCGTAACCCAAGGTGCGCAACACGCGTGCGTCATCCGCCCAACCGCTACGCACCTTGACGAACACTTCAAGGAACACCTTGCCGTCGAACAGCTTTTCCATGTCCAGTCGCGCCTGAGTGGCGATCTCTTTCAGCTTCTCGCCTTTTTTGCCGATCAACATTGCCTTGTGCGCTTCTTTGTCCACCAGGATCGCCGCACTGATGCGACGCAATTTGCCTTCCAGCTTGAATTGCTCGATCACCACGCTGACCGAATACGGCAGCTCTTCGCCGGTGAAACGAAATACCTTCTCGCGCAACATTTCCGCCGCCAGAAAGCGTTCGCTGCGATCGGTGATATCGTCCTTGTCATAAATCAATTCGCCCACCGGCAGGAAACGCCGCAGCGCCACACGCAATTCATCCAGCTTATTGCCCGTCTTGGCGCAGACCGGTACGATTTCGGCAAACTTGAAATCCTTCGCGACCCGCTCGGCAAACGAGAATAGCTGCCCCTTGTCCGCCACCTCGTCGATCTTGTTGATCACCAGCAATACCGGTCGGTTGTCCGGCAACAGCTTGAGCACTTCCTGGTCGCGCTCGTCATAGCGCAATGCTTCGAGCACATACAGCACCACTTGCACGTCGCGCAGGCTGCTGGTCACGACGCGATTCATGCCGCGATTTAACGCATTGAGATGCTTGGTCTGAAACCCCGGCGTATCGACGAACACGAATTGGCTGTGCTCATCGGTGAAAATACCGTGGATACGATGGCGCGTGGTCTGCGCCTTGCGCGAAGTGATGCTGATCTTCTGTCCGATCAGGTGATTGAGCAGCGTGGACTTGCCCACATTGGGACGGCCTACGATGGCGATGAAGCCGCTGCGAAACCCTTCAGGCTGTCCATCCGTATCGGGGATGCTCGTAAAATCTTGCTGGTCTGTCATGGCTTATTCCTGATTATGTGCTCTGAATTATCTGATAGGCGGCCTGTGCCGCCTGTTGTTCGGCATTACGTCGACTGGTTCCCGACCCGCGCGTGAAAATTTTTAATGTTGGGATGGCGCACTCCACCTCAAATGATTGTTCGTGCGCATGGCCTTGCGTGGCCATAACGCTGTACGTCGGCAACGGAATCCGCCTGGCTTGCAGATATTCCTGCAACAAGGTTTTAGCATCCTTGCCCAGCGCCTGCACATCAACCTTTTCAAGATAGGGCACATACAGATTCAACACAGCCTGTTCCGCCGCCGCGAAGCCTGCATCCAGCAAGACTGCGCCGAATAGGGCCTCCAAGGCATCCGCCAATATCGAGGGGCGACGAAAGCCGCCGCTTTTAAGCTCACCCTCGCCCAGCCTCAAATGACTGCCCAAATCGAGTTGCTGCGCGAGGGTCGCAAGCGTTTCTTCCCTGACCAGACTGGAGCGCAATCGTGACAACTCGCCCTCGCTCAACTGCGGATAACATCTATACAGGTGTTGGGCAATGACGCAGCCCAGGATGCTGTCGCCCAAGAACTCCAATCGCTCGTTGTGCTCCGGCGCATAACTGCGATGGGTCAGCGCACGTTGCAGAAGTTGCGGCTGGTTGAACTCATACCCCAATTTATTGCACAGCACATTGCCGCGAGGCACACTCTGGTGTTCTTTATTTTCCTTCACTGCTCGGATTGAATTCGATATAAAAGCTGACGTTGCCGAACAGCTTAACTTTGACGGCGTAACTGGCACTCAAGACCGGTCTTCCTCCATCGCTGGAAATATCAATATCATCGGCTTTGATTGCAGTGATATTGTCGATCACAGTGCGCCTTTCGAACGATGCCTTAATGTCGTGTGGCGTAGCCTTTTGCATATCAGGATCATGGGCTATCGTGACGAAGAGATTTTTGATTTGTGCATCCTGAATGAAAGCCGGAATGAGTTTAAGCCCTGTGATACCAAAAATCACTAGCAGAAAAGCCCCAATCAGAAACCCACCAAAACTCACACCTCGTTGTTGCATTGCTGTATTCATTTTTCCTCCTCGTTTAGTTGACCGACAAACCGATGCGCTTCAAATCGGAAAAATTCATCCAAATGAAAAACGCCTTGCCGACGATCTGGTTGTCCGGGACAAATCCCCAATAGCGGCTGTCACGACTGTTGTCGCGATTATCACCCATCATAAAGTATTGCCCTGCTGGCACCTTGCAGCGCACCATCTCGTTGTCATAACTGCAATTCTCGCGTCCGCTGAATTCGGTAACAGAACCCAGATGCAACGTTGGCATTTCAGGGTTGATCAGCAGCGCGTGCTTGCGCTCTCCCAATGTTTCGAGTCGTCTTTCGGTATGCACGAAGTTCAGACCCGTCTCGACGTAATTGTAATCTCCATCCGCCAGCTGCGGCTGTTCGACCCCATTGATCGTCAACCGCTTGTTGCGATATTCGACAGTATCACCAGGCAGACCGACCACGCGCTTAATATAATCGAGCGAAGGATCTTCAGGGTAGCGGAACACCATCACATCGCCGCGCTGGGGATTGCTCAGCGGAATTATTTTTTGATTAATGACCGGCAGCCGCACACCATAGGTAAATTTATTCACCAGAATAAAGTCGCCGACTTGCAGCGTCGGGATCATCGAGCCAGAGGGTATCTTGAACGGTTCAATCAAGAAGGAGCGAATGAAAAACACCACCAGGATGACCGGAAAGAAACTCTTGGCATACTCCACCCACCATGGTTCGGCAACTCCGCTGCCGCGCTTGGCGGCCAGAGTGAAACGATCCAGCAACCAGATGATGCCGGTGACCAGCAACAACACAAACATAATTAATGCGAAATCCATTGTTACTCCTTAATCTTCCACGCGCAGAATTGCCAAAAAAGCTTCCTGCGGTATTTCCACATTACCCACCTGCTTCATGCGCTTCTTGCCGGCTTTTTGTTTTTCCAGCAGCTTCTTCTTGCGCGAAATATCGCCGCCATAACACTTGGCCAGCACATTCTTGCGCATCGCCTTGACGTTCTCGCGCGCAATGATGTTCGAGCCTATCGTCGCCTGGATCGCCACGTCGTACATCTGGCGCGGTATCAGCTCGCGCATCTTGGCCGCCACTTCGCGCCCGCGACGCTGGCTGTTGGCGCGATGCACGATCACCGCCAACGCATCCACCTTCTCGTTGTTGATCAACATGTCCACTTTGACCACATCCGCCGCGCGATACTCCTTGAACTCATAGTCCATCGAAGCGTAGCCGCGCGACACCGATTTCAACTTGTCGAAAAAATCCATCACGATTTCCGCCATCGGCATTTCATAGACCAGCATCACCTGCTTGCCGTGATAACTGATGTTGATCTGCGTGCCGCGCTTCTGGGTGCACAGCGTGATGACCGAACCGACATACTCGTTCGGCATGTACAGATTCACCGTGACAATAGGCTCGCGAATTTCCTCTATTTTGGACGGGTCCGGCATCTTGGACGGATTGTCCACGACCAGCACCTTGCCGTCGCGCTGCACCACTTGGTAAATCACCGTCGGCGCGGTGGTGATCAGGTCCATATCAAACTCGCGCTCCAGCCGCTCCTGCACGATTTCCATGTGCAGCAACCCGAGGAAGCCGCAGCGAAAACCGAATCCCAAAGCTTGCGATACTTCCGGCTCGTAGCGCAGCGCGGAATCGTTCAGCTTGAGCTTTTCCAGCGAATCGCGCAGTGCTTCATACTGGTTTGATTCCACCGGGAACAGTCCGGCGAACACCTGCGGCTGCACTTCCTTGAACCCGGCCAATG
>JADGRL010000041.1 GCA_017880865.1 Gallionella sp. | reverse complement strand
GGAACAGGCGAACGCGCTGGACGAGGCGATGAGCACGTTCAAGCTGGATAACCGTAACGGCGGTGCCGTTGTTAAACACGTTGCCAAGCCCGCTGCCCGACATGCTGCCAAGCACGCCGCGCAAGCCCCAAAATTTGTCGCCGCTTCCAAGCGCAAGCTGGTCAAAGCCAAGTCGGACCAAAACGGGGACTGGAAAGAGTTTTAATCCTGCAGGTTAAATTAGCGCAGTAGCAGACCCAGTCCTCACGGCCCCTGTAAAAAGGGGCCGTTTTTATTTGGGCGATTCGCCCGCCATTTTCAACAGTGCTAGCGCCTGAGCCTCGCATGAGCTGCGGATGTCTGCATCCAGTGCTTTCAGCCACGCATCGGGTATTGCTTCCGGTCCATACACCGCGCCCGCCAGCATCCCGGCTATCGCCCCAGTCGTGTCGGCATCGCCGCCGCGATTAACCACGTCGATCAGGCAATCGCGGAAATCATTGGTATCGAAAAAGCTCTGGAACACGGCTTGCAGCGTGTCTGCGACATAGCCACTTGGGTTGCTGGCGGGTTTTATCGCGCGGAATTTGAATGCAGGATGCCGTGCGGCAAGCTGATGCGCATGTTGGTGCAGCAGGTAGTTTTTGTCCGCGCCGCGCAATGCGTCCTGAACCATGAACACAAGGCATTCGCAGGCGGCATCGGAGAGGGCGCTGTGGTGCGTGACATGGGCCTGTGCACGGCAGGCGGTGCGCACGGTCTGTTCTGTTTGGCCGAAGGTGGCGAGCGCCACGGGCAACATGCGCATTGCCGCGCCGTTGCCCGCGTCGTGGTCGGAATAGGGTGCTTCCGGGTTGCCGGTCTTGCGAAATTGCAACAGGTTGCGCCGCACGGTGTTGCCGATGTCCACCGGCTTGGCGCGCATCCAGGCATCGAAGGCCTGCGCGGCAGCGAGAGCATCCACGCTGCCTTGTGCGAGGATGGCGTTGCCTAGCGCCAGTGACATGGTGGTGTCGTCGGTGACGTGTCCCGGCTTGAGGCGCAGCCAGCCGCCACCGTGCAGCGTGTCATGTATGCCATATTGCACCGCGATCTCGTGCGGGGTCATGAATTCCACCGTCGCCCCCAGCGCATCACCGATGGCGAGGCCGAGATAGGCTGCGATGGCTCGGTCGGCGGTGATCATGAAATGGTTAGTCTTCAGGCCCGAAGCAATTTAAATAATCCACACAGTATTCGCATGATGGCGCGCGGCAGGCGTTGATGCCTTCCTGTTCGCACAACTGCTTGTAGAGGAATTTCTTCCACTTCATATCGTGGATATTTTTCGCCGCGAGCGCGGGAAAGTTCTGCATCATCAGTTGACTGAGATCGTAGCGCGACCACAGCCCGAGGTCTTGCCAGAGATGATCGCTGGCCAAGCATGCGGCGGCAATGATCTGCGCCACCCATCGTTCCGACAGGTCTTTCCCGGCGCGATGTTTAAGCAACAGACCGAGCACATCATCGCGTTCCAATTCGCGAGGATCGGCGATGTTTTCTTCGAAATCCGCAACCAGTTTAATGCCGGGATAATGTCTTTCCAGCAGTGCGGAAAAATCGGCATTGCTTAGCCCCAATCCGGGCGGTAGCGTGCCGACATCCCCGTCTTGGCTGGAGAGCATTTGCGCAAAGAACTCGTCGTTCGGTAAGCCTGTTGCGCGCGCCGTCAACTCGCTATACAGATCGTTAGCCTGTGGCGGGGCAGTTGGGCGTAGGCAGGCAGCTGGCATGATGTGCTGATGCTCAGCCGGGACGTACCACAACATCGCCGCCCAGCACTTGCGCCTGGCAAGCAAGACGGTGGTTGCGTCCCGCCATGTTCTCTTGCAATATCTTGTCTTCCAGCACCGAGCGTTCTGACATGTTCTCCATTCCGGAGACGATGCGCATCATGCAGGTTCCGCACTCGCCCTCGCGACAACCGTAGGTAATTCCGGCACTCACCTTTTCGGAAATTTCTATGAGTCGCGTACCGGCCGGTACGGTGACGGTGATGCCGATGTTTTCAAAGATGACGTTGGCCTTAGGCATGGTTGTGTTCTCCGGGTGCTAACCAGCGACTTGCCCGCTTGCGGGCTTAGTCGAATGGCTAGTAGTTTTATCAGGGCAGGGTTCGGAACGGCGGCAAACGGGACAGGCATCGGGGTCGCCCGGTTTCGCTTCATTGAGGCCGATCCACGCGCGCACCACATCGGCATCGAAACCGACGCGCAGCACGCCATCCACGTCCATCAGAGGACGGCGGATCAGCAATGGTTCGGCGAGCATCATCTCGAGTGCGGTTTCAGCATCAAATGTGGTTGGATCGACTTCGCCGGATTTGATGCTTGGCGCACTCGGATTGAACCACTTTGCGACCGGCAGTTCGCCGAAGAAGGCGCGCAACCGTTCAGCAGTCCACTTTTCCTTGAGCAGATTTTTCGCCATCACCGTATGCCCGGATGCGGCTAACCACACCTTCTGTTTGGTATTATTGCCGCAACCTGGTTTTTCAAAAAATATGACGGTAGCCATAATTACGCAGCGCGCTGCGCGGCCTGTAGCTCGGCAAACTTTTTCGGCGGAATGCCGGTGAGCGAGCCGGGCGGATTCAAGGCGAGGCCCAGATCGTTCAGGATCGCACCTTCGATCGGGCAAATACTGACGCATTGCGATTCCTCGAAATCGCCTGCGCACTCATTGCATTTGTCCGGGTTGATCAGGAAATGCGGACGGGCTTCGTAAATCGCCTGATTGGGGCAGAGCGGTTCACATGCCCAACAGTTGACGCAAGACTCGATGATTTCAAATGCCATGATGATTCTCCCTTTATGCCGCCATCTGCTGTTCGGCAGATTTCTGTACCAGTTTGCCGGCAGTACGCATCTCTTCATACATCGCCAGTATCGCGTCCTCAATCGGCTCCATCGCATGTTCGCCGTTGGGCTGGATGCCGGCGGCTTCCAGCGGCCCCCAGGGCTCAATGCCGACTTTGCTGCACAGTACGACTTCGCATCCGGCCAGCACTTTCAGTGTCTTGTCCAGCACACTCTCGCCGTCACCGCAGGTGTCACCCCCCTCGCAGTAGGGCGTGGTCTTGCGGTGGCCGATGAAGCGCACGCCTTCAGGCGAAGCTTCATAGATCAGGAATTCGCCCGCATGACCGAAGTGTTCGTTGATGACGCCGCTGCCTTTAGTTGCGACTGCCATCAGCACCGGACGCGTCACTTCTTTATTCTGGACGCCTTGGATGTTCACGAGTTGCACCTTGGATTCGCGGGCCAAGCGTTTACTTTCCAGCTCTTCGTTGATGGCGGCATGCACCTCGGCGCGCATCTTCATCGCTTCCGGATAGTTGATGTCCATCTGCTCGATCTTGTCCATCGTGAATTCGGAGCCGCGATCCTCTCCCAGCAGCCCGACCGCATCGGCGCGGCACTGGCGACAGTGGCGCATCATGTTCATGTCGCCCGCGCAGGAATCTTGCAACGCCTGCAACTCGTCATGGGTCGGGCCGCGTTGGCCGGTGAGGCCGTAGTAGGTGCCGTGTTCGGCTTCAGAGATCAGCGGCATCACGTTGTGCAGGAAAGCACCTTTGGCTTTGACGATCTTCGACACCTCTTCGAGATGCTTGTCGTTCACGCCAGGGATCATCACCGAGTTTACTTTCACCAGGATGCCACGGGCCACCAGCATCTCCAGCCCCTTCTGTTGCTGCTCGATCAGAATGGCTGCGGCTTCGCGTCCCTTGATGCGCTTGTTCTTCCAGAATATCCACGGATAGATTTTCGCGCCCACATCGGGATCGACGCAGTTGATGGTGATCGTCACGTGGTCGATGTTGTATTTCGTCAACTCGTCGATATGCTCGGGTAGCGTCAGGCCGTTGGTCGACACGCACAGCTTGATGTCCGGCGCCTGCTCGGACAGCATGCGGAACGTCTCGAAAGTACGTTGCGGGTTGGCCAATGGGTCGCCGGGACCGGCGACGCCCAGCACGGTCATCTGCGGAATGGTCGCCGCGACAGCCAGCACTTTCTTCACCGCCTGCACCGGATGATGCAACTCGGACACCACACCCGGGCGTGACTCGTTGGCGCAGTCGTATTTTCGGTTGCAGTAATTGCACTGGATGTTACAAGCCGGAGCGACCGCCACATGCATGCGCGCAAAGTAATGGTGAGCTTCTTCGGAATAACATGGGTGGTTGAACACCTTTTCGCGGATATGTTCCGGCAGGTGATTCATCTGGTCGGAGGTACTGCCGCAGGAACCGGCCGAGCAACCGTCTTTACTAGTGTCAGGTGCAATGTTGTTAAGGACAGGTAATTCCACGTTAGATGCTCCTGGATGGGTTGATTACCTAACAGCAAACTGCGTGCCTGAACGGAATGCTTGCTCAATACACTGTTTTATTTTGAAATTCTGTTTGATTGGTGGCAGGCTGTTATAAACAACACATGACATCCTGAGCGGCTTGTCGCGAAGGCGACAAAATCATCTGGGGTGCCAACTTGGGGTGTGAGGTTGAGCTGGGCAGGGGGTCTGTATTCTGATTTGTTAATTACATCGACAACCTACGCATGTAATAGTCACAGTTTGGCGTTGGCATTATATTTTTGCTTGTTTTAGGCGTCATGGGCGGCACTCAACTTTTCCGATACGAACTCGGCCCGTGATGTAGCGTTGTTTTCCTGGTTGTTCAACTCGCACCACGCAAAAAACTCTTGAGGGATTATGCGGAATTCAACTGCACGAACACCAGAACGCTGAAACTCTCTGCGAGCCAAGATTGCCATTGCTTTCCATTTTTGAAATGACTCGTCGAAACATTCAGGGTCTGATGCAGAAGCCTTTACCTGAGCCCAAGTTTCCTCGGTGTACCAAGTGACACCTACCAGGAGTGACTGGCTGCGTTTTTTTAATTTCAAGCGTTGAAGGAGTGGAGGTTGTTTCATGTTGGAAGTTTGTGCTGGAAATTGGTAAAAAGCGACCACCAGTTATTGGATTGACCCACGGGTTAATATAAATATTTTGTAAAAATGAAATTGTTCCAGATAAATAAAAATGCCCTTGCCTGTAAAGGGCAAGGGAGTTTTTATTTTGTTCCTCTCAAACATCACATCATTTGAGATAGATTGCAGGTCTTTGTGTCGCTTGCAACTCAGGCGCGCAACAATGCCTTGCCGAGCTTTTCGGAAAGTTGGTCGGCGGTGAATTGCGGTTCATTCGGCGGATACATTTCATCCTCGATGAATTGAAATCCGTTTTCGAGTGCAAGCGTGAGCAGTTCGCGCACCTTTTGGCAGGCGATGAGTTTTTCTTTCAGCGTGGGTTCGGAACGGGCCTTGTCGGCGAAGGCTTTGATGTCTTTGATGGCCATGTTGGTCTCGTATAGTTTTACTGGGTTAGGAAAAATATCGGGAAGTCCTGCCTCCCGACTTTGCTGTCGGTTGAATTGTTGCTTTTCCAGCCTTGTATACAGGACAGCAAATACCATGCCTGCCGGAATGCCTCTGCTCCGATCATTTTTTATGGCACAACTGCTCAAGCTCTTGCAAAGAAGCAGGTTTGCCGAACAGATAACCCTGAAACGCATTGCAGCCGTACTGCATCAGGTAGGCGAGTTGTGCGTCGGTTTCAACACCTTCTGCAATGATATTCAGGCCAAAGTTGGTGGCAATGCTGATGATCGTCCGCACCATCACCCGGCTGTTTTTATCGTTGGTGATGTCTCGTACAAAGGACTGGTCGATTTTAATCTGGTCGAGCGGCAAGCGATTAAGATAGGACAGCGAAGAGTAACCGGTGCCGAAGTCATCCATCGAAAAGCGAATGCCGATGGCTTTCAGTTCCAGCATTTTTTCGATGGCATCTTCCACGTCATTCAGGATGAATCCTTCGGTCAGTTCCAGTTTTAACCGGGAAGGTCTGATGCCGGTCTTTTCGATGACTTCCTTCACTTGTTCGACGAAGTAGGGTTGGCCCAATTGTCTGGGGCTGACATTCACGGCCAGTTCGATATGGCGCATGATCGGATCCATTTCCCATGCCTTCAACTGTTTGCAGGCTTGCTCTATCACCCAATCGCCGATCTGCAATATCATGCCGGTTTCTTCCGCAAGCGGGATGAATTCTGCGGGAGGAACCAGGCCTCGTTCGGGATGCAGCCAGCGCAACAATACCTCCGCGCCCAGAATGCGCGCCGTTTCATCTACCTGTATCTGGTAATACAGCACCAGCTGATTCTGCCGGATGGATACACGCAAATCATTTTCCAGCGCGGCACGGTTCTCCATCGCGGCCTGCATCATCGGATCGAAGAAGCACACCGTGTTGCGGCCACGGGCTTTAGCCTGATACATCGCGAGATCCGCTTGTTTGAGGATTTCATCAAGGCTGTTTTGATGACCGCGAAACAGGCTGACACCGATGCTGGGAGAACTGTGATGTTCATTGCCATTCAACAGGTACGGCTGGCTGAGTTCGAAGCGAATCTTTTCGGCAACCAGTTCGGCCTGATTCGCGGCCTCTGTGGAATTTGAGCTTAATGATTCGAGCGCCACGACAAATTCGTCTCCCCCCAGTCGCGCCACCGTGTCGCCTTCGCGTACACTGTTGCCGAGTCTGCTGGCGACTTCGCGCAACAGTTGATCTCCAACGTCATGCCCCTGTGTATCGTTGATCGTCTTGAAGTTGTCGAGATCGAGAAACATCAGCGCGCCGTATTTTCCGCTACGTGCACTGATAGACATGCTTTGTATCAGGCGTTCCTGTAGCAGGCGGCGATTGGGCAGTTTGGTCAGCGCGTCGTAAAAGGCCAGCCGGTGAATTTCACCCTCGGATTGTTTGCGCAAGGTAATGTCCTGCGCCATAAACAGGATGACGCGTTCCCCACCCAGCTGCACGGTGGAAATGTCAGCCAGATAAGATTTCAGGCCGTTCGAATCGAAACGCTCGAAGCCGAAATCGTTGCAGGATTCGCCGCTCTTCAGTACCCGCGCGATCTGGTCAGTCAGCGCTGCAACGCCGAGAAAATCCGCTAACCGATGCCCCTGCCAAGCGGTATCCTCTTCCATGTCGAACATGCGCAGTACGGCATGGTTTGCCAGACGGATTTTGTGTTCGCTGTCGAGCACGACAAAACCAATCGGCATATTGGCAACGATTTTTTCTGTGTAACCGCGCGCCATCGCGAGTTCTTGATGTTCGGCGTAGAAGTAAGTGTCCAGCGCCAGGCCCATGTCAAAGAAAATTATTTTCAGTAAGGCACGGAAACTATCGAGTCGCCTTTTCTGTTTGGCATCATCCTGGGCTGGAATGTCATTCGATTGCAGAATCACCGGGAGAGTGTCGCTCAAATACTTGCAATACGCGCTCATATACCATTTTGGCGTCAACCCGACGCGCTGATGAATCAGTCCGACATGCAGGCGATTT
Organism: Gallionella sp.; assembly: GCA_017880865.1. GTDB lineage: Bacteria > Pseudomonadota > Gammaproteobacteria > Burkholderiales > Gallionellaceae > Gallionella. The sequence continues at coordinate 18,001 of JADGRL010000041.1, read as the reverse complement.
TCAATGTAGTGCTGGTCATAGCATCCCTCGGTCAGTTGGCTAAAATATTTGGCCTGAGTGCGTTTCAGTCGCTCCAATTTTGCGTTGTCGCCGAGCAGCGGCAGCATCTCCGGGAAACTTTGCAGGTGTGCGTAGAACGAATCGCCGAATATATCCTGTTTTGAGGTGAGCTGCTCGTGCAATTCCTTGAGTAACGCTGCGTCCGTTTCGGTAAATTCCAGAAATAGCTGACGTGTCTCGATCTCATCTGCATCAATACCCATGTCCGACAGGATAGAGCTGCTGTTCATGTTGTTCATCGTAAAAAATTTGTTAGTCATAAATTTGTTAGTCATAGTTTAGTATAAAGAATATACGGGCGACCATTCGGCCGCACGTACTTTATATCTGCTTGACCTTAATGTTCAACGTCTGGATGCGATAGGCGATCTGCCTCGGGGTCATGTCCAGCAGGCGAGCGGCTTTGGCTTGCACCCAGCCCGCCTGCTCCAGCGCGGCGATTACTTTTTCGCGCTCGTCCAGATTGGGGTCGTCCAGGTTGACGTTCTGGATGGTGCCGCGTCCTGCTGATATTTTTTCATCGATGCCGGTGAGCAGGATGGCATCGCGGTCGATCACGCAGCCTTCGGTCATCACGGCTGCACGCTCAAGACAATTTTCCAATTCACGCACGTTACCCGGCCAGTCGTGGTGCATTAATACGCGCAGTGCGGTATCGGTCAGGTTGAGTGGACGGCCTTGTTGTGTGCCAACCTTTTCTACCAGAAAGCGCGCAATGTCAGGAATGTCTTCCATGCGTTCTCGCAATGGCGGCAAGAACAACGGCATGACGTTGAGGCGATAATACAAGTCTTCGCGGAAGCGGCCTGCTTCAACCTCGGCTTCCAGATCGCGGTGGGTGGCGGCGACTACGCGCACATCGACTTTTATCGTACGCGTTCCACCAACGCGTTCCAGTTCCCCTTCCTGCAATACGCGCAGCAGTTTGGCTTGGAACGGGGCAGAGATTTCGCCGATCTCGTCGAGGAACACCGTGCCCCCTTCGGCTTGTTCGAAGCGGCCTTTGCGTTGCGCGACCGCGCCAGTGAATGAGCCTTTTTCGTGGCCGAATAGTTCCGATTCCAGCAGGCTTTCCGGCAGGGCGGCGCAGTTGAGTTTGACGTAACTGCCGCGTGCGCGCGGAGAGTTGTAATGAATGGCGTTGGCGATCAATTCTTTGCCGGTTCCGGTTTCGCCGCGTATCAGTACCGTAGTGTTCCACTTGGCAACCAGTCGAACCTGTTCGAAAATTCGGCGCATGGCCTGGTTGTGGCCGATGATGTTGTCGAAGCCGAATTGCCCACGCACGGTGCGGCGTAGCACGTCGCGTTCTTCGGTCAGTACGCTTTTTTCCTGTGCCACATCCAGCGATAGGCGCACGCTTTGGCCGATCAGGTTGGCAACCATGTTAAGAAATCGCTCGTATTCACCCAGCAATATTTCTGCGCCGGGTGCGGGTTGCGCAGCCAGCACGCCCACCACTTTTTTGCCGATCCGGATCGGCACGCCGACGAACGCACCCATCGGATTGTAGATGCCGAGGCGGCTGAGGAAGCGCGGCTCGTCTGTGATACGTTCCACCATGATGCTGTTGCCTGTTTTTAATATTGTGCCGACAATGCCCTCTCCGGGTAGATAACTGACTTCTTCGGTGACCTTGTCAGATACGCCATATACCAGAGAGACTTGTAACTCGCCGCTCTCGGCGTCCATCAGGCTGACCATGCCGCGTTCTAGTCCAACGCTTTCATGCAGGGCATGCAGCACGCCATCCAGCGTTTCTTTCAGGTTGAGCGAACGTGACAGCACACGGCTGACCTGATACAGCGTTTCCAATTCGGTGCGCAGTAATTCCAGTTCCAGTTCCGACCATCCCTCCCGCTGTGCGTTCGATACTTCCGGTTCATTAGACATGCTTACCTCCTGCTACACGCGGCAGTTGCACGCGCACTCGGCAGCCGTGTCGGAAATCCGGATCAATGTCTATGGTTCCGCCGTGACGCGCCACGACGTCTTGTGCCATTGCCAACCCCAAGCCTAGATGTTGTTGTGCAGCACCTTTTGTAGTGAAGAATGGTTGGAATACTTTGAAGCGTAACTCGTCTGAGATGCCCGATCCGCTGTCTTCAATGAACACCTCCATGCAATCGGGGCGAGTAAAACAGGCGATGTGCAATTCGCGACGTGAGCCGCGTTGCTCGTTGATCGCCTCCACCGCGTTGGCGATGAGCTGCTTGAACACATTGGAGAGTTGCGCGGGGTGCCCCAAAACTATTTCAGAATCAGGGACAGTTTCAGTGTCTGCCTGGGGTTGCCATTCCACCACGATTCCCGCACCGAGCAGGCTGGCGGTGGAAAGCTTGAGCACATCCGACAATATCTCGTTGAGGTTGACCGATTGCATCGTCTCTTTGGCCTGGTCTGGAATGCAGGCGCGCAAGGTTTCCAGTGCTTCGCGGCTTTTCTGCAGGGCTTCTTCCAGTGCGGTGGCGGCGGGTAATTCGCTGCCCGGCTCACGGCGACGCTCCAGCATGTTGGTCACGGCGGCCAGCATGTTGAGCGGGCCTTCCAGTTGATAAACTGCACCGGCCAGCGTTTCGCGCAGGCCTTGGATGCGCTCTTGTTCCGATAACAGCGCGCGCAGGCTGTTGATGCGTAGTGCTTCTTGCTGGCGTTTGAGTTCGCTGATGTCCTGTATTGTGAGCAGCAGGTAATGACGGCGCAGCGGTTCGTAGAAAGCATCCGCGCCGACATCCTGTTCTTCGAACCAGGAGATGGCACAGGAGAACCAGCGCGCGGTGCGATTCGGGAATTCTACGCAAACCTCGCGGGCTGCGATGTTGTGGTGTTTGCTCTGCGCCTGTTCAAAAGCATTGTCCATTTGCGCGCGAATCAAGGCGAGCAGACCGGTTGCAGGCTCTTTACCCAGATCACCGATCAGCTTTTTGTATTCTTGATTGTCGAGCAATACGCGTTCATTTTCGTCCAGCAATACGATGGCGACTTGCGCCGCATCCACTACCGATTCGATCAGCGTCTTTTGATTCTGAACCTGTCTCTCCAGCCTGTGCACTTCGGTGACATCGCGATGCATACCGAGATAGTGCGTGGTGTTGCCTTCTTCATTCACCACCGGTGAGATGGTCAGCTCGGCCAAGTAGCGACTGCCGTCCTTACGCTTGTTTACCAGCAGACCATTCCACGGGCGCTGCCGTTTGATTTGTGCCCACATAGTTTCGTACACAAGCTTTGGTGTGACACGGTAGGACAGGAGGGACTGGTTCTGTCCCAGGATTTCGAGCTTTGAATAACCCGTGGTGCGCCCAAAGGCGGGATTGGCATACAGGATGTTCGACTTCTCATCCGTGATTGAAATCGCCAGCGCAGACTGCTCGACCACTAGCCGAAAGATTTGTGGCGGCACGGAATCAGTGGCTTCTTCAGTGGAAATACTCATGTTCTTTTCAGGGGGTAACTTTGCCATGATTCATCCGATTACGATTTGATGAATAGCTAGTCAGCAATATCTGTGCCCGTGATTTTGTCATTTCGCTACAGCGTCGCAATCATTGGATTTGTTGTCATGTTTGCGACATTCGTTGTGGCGTATTACCCGACATCGACAAATGTTTTTCGCCCGCAATTGGTGCGCTCATGCGGCAATGGCTTGATTTCGTGCAGGTCCAATCAGTTTGTGTTTGTTGGCATGACGTTTGCAATGTAGAACGGCAGGAGATTGATCGATATGAGCGAATACCTGATGTTGCTGCTTTCCACCGCACTGGTGAATAACGTGGTGCTGGTGAAGTTCTTGGGGCTATGCCCGTTCATGGGTATTTCCAAGAAGATGGACACGGCCTTGAGTATGGGGCTGGCCACTACCTTTGTGATTACCTTTACCACCGCCGGTTCCTGGTTGCTGGAGCACTGGTTATTGATGCCGTTGGGTATTCAGTACCTGCGTATTTTGACTTACATCCTGGTGATTGCGGCTGTGGTCCAGTTCACCGAGATGGTGATCCGCAAAGTCAGTCCCGCACTGTATCAAGTGCTGGGCATTTATCTGCCGCTGATTACTACCAACTGTGCCGTGCTTGGTCTGCCGCTACTCAACGTGCAGGAGAAAAGTGGTTTTGCGGTCAGTCTGATTGGCGGCTTTGGTTCCTCGGTCGGTTTCACGCTGGTGTTGGTGCTATTCGCGGGGATGCGTGAACGCCTCGCACTGGCAACCATATCGGCAACTTTTGCCGGCACACCCATCGCCTTCATCACGGCCGGGCTGTTGGCTCTGGCCTTCATGGGCTTTGCCGGGCTGGTTCCGCATTAAGCTATAGAGGATCGACAATAAAATGATTACCGCACTGACGAGTCTGACTATTCTGGGCGTGATCCTGGGACTTATCCTGGGCGTGGCTGCTCGCGTGTTCAAGGTGGAGGGCAACGCGCTGGCGGCCCAGTTGCAGGACATACTGCCCGGTTCGCAGTGTGGCCAGTGTGGCTTTCCCGGCTGTGCCGGTGCCGCGCAAGCATTAGCCGAGGGACATGCGCCGGTGACGCTGTGTCCGCCGGGCGGGCGCGCCGTGGCGGAGGCCTTGGCTGCAAAGCTGGGTGCGGATGTGAATCTGGCCGGGATGAAAGAAACTGTGCCGATGATGGCCGAGGTCAAGGAAGAGATATGTATCGGCTGCACGCGCTGTTTCAAAGTCTGTCCCACCGATGCCATCATGGGGGCAGCACAACAGATCCATGTGGTGTTCCGCGAAGCCTGCACGGCGTGTGGCAAGTGCGAGGAAGTCTGTCCGACCGAGTCGATCAAGCTACAGCCGATTCCGGCGACATTGCAATCCTGGCGTTGGAATAAACCAGCTGCACAATTGGCGTGAGGCACAGATGAAACTATTCAAATTGCGCGGCGGGATACATCCGGCAGGTCGAAAAGAACTTTCTGCGGAGCGCGCCATTCGCATATTGCCGTTGCCCAAACGTTTGTTTGTGCCGTTGCAGCAACACATCGGCGCGCCTGCCACACCGGTGGTGCAGGTGGGCGATCACGTACTCAAAGGCCAGCTCATCGCGGCCAGTCAGGGTGTGGTATCCGCGCCGGTACATGCGCCGACTTCCGGCGTGATCGTAGCCCTTGGCGAATATCCTGCGCCGCATCCTTCCGGTTTGACCATACCGACTATCACGCTGGATAGCGATGGCTGCGATCGTTGGATAGAAACGGTAATACTGAATGATCCGTTTGAGTTGTCATCAGAAGAAGTCTCCACTCGCGTCGGCGCGGCGGGTATCGTCGGTCTGGGCGGCGCGACTTTTCCGGCAGCGGTGAAGCTGAGTCTCAGCCGCAAAACCGGTGTGCATACGCTGATCATGAACGGCGGCGAATGCGAGCCGTATCTGACTTGCGACGACCGCATCATGCGCGAGCGCGCCGAACAGATCGTCGAAGGTATCCAGCTGATCGCTTATGCTGTGGGCGCCAGGCAAGTGCTGATCGGCATCGAGGACAACAAACCGGAAGCGATCGCGGCGATGCGTGCCGCAGCGAGCGGAAGTGCGGTGCAAGTGGTGGAGATTCCCAGCATGTATCCGATGGGCTCGGAGAAGCAACTGATTCAGGTGCTGACCGGCAAGGAGATTCCCGCCACAGGCCGTCCCGCCGATATCGGCATACTGGTGCACAACGTCGGCACGGCATTCGCCGTGTCCGAGGCGATCCGCTACGGTAAACCGCTGGTGTCGCGCCTCGTTACAGTCAGCGGTGGCGCAATCAAGGAACCGTGCAATCTGGAGGTGCTGATCGGTACACCCGCAGAGGAGCTGATCGAATTTGCCGGTGGCTATGCGCAAGCACCGGCACGATTGGTGTTGGGCGGACCGATGATGGGACAACAAATCACTAATCCTGCCGTGCCGGTGGTGAAGGGCACCAGCGGTGTGCTGGCTTTGACTGCTGATGAGATCGGGCAGGCCGAAGCATCGCCCTGTATCCGTTGTTCAACCTGTGTGCGCGCCTGTCCGGTGGGGCTGTTGCCGCTGGAAATGGCGGCGCATATCCGCGTGGCCGACTTGTCCGGCGCGGTGAAGCTGGGATTGAAAGACTGCATTTCCTGCGGCTCGTGTTCCTATGTCTGTCCGGCGCACATCCCATTGGTGCATTACTTCAACTACGCCAAGGGTGACTTGGCGGCACAGGAACGCGGCAAGCTCAAGCAGGAAGCTACCAAAAAACTGGCCGATGAACGTATTGCCCGCATGCAGCGCATCGGGCGCGAACGCGAGGAAGCGGCTTTAAGGCGCAAAGCTGCACGCGAAGCGAAAGAAAAAGCGGCGCTGGCAAAAACTACGTTGGCGCCGAATGAAAAAGCCGCACCGGCGACAGAGGAGGTCGTATGACACAAATAGCACATTCCCCCCACGCCCACGTGCCGCTGACCATCAACAAGGTGATGCGTCTGGTGATGATTGCGCTGACACCGGCCACGCTGTTCGGCTTCTGGTTGTACGGCTGGCCATCGATCAATCTATGGGCAGTATCACTGCTCGCCGCGTTGCTTGGGGAAGCAATGGTGGTGCGCTGGCAACAACGTGCAGTGCGTCCGGTATTGATGGATGGTTCCGGTCTGCTTACCGCATGGCTGCTGGCTGTGTCGCTGCCTCCATGGGCACCCTGGTGGATCGCGGTGCTGGGTAGTTTGTTTGCGGTCATCATCTCCAAGCAATTGTTCGGTGGACTGGGACAGAACGTGTTCAATCCGGCGATGGCCGCGCGGGTGATGCTGCTGATTTCATTCCCCGTCGAAATGACCACGTGGATCGCGCCAGCTCCTTTCGGCTCCGTTCATGCGCCCAGTTGGCTGGAAAGTTTGGCAGTCACATTTTCGGGCGTTCATGTGGATGGCATGGCGAGTGCCTCGCTGCTCGGACACGTCAAGACCGAGTTCACGCGCGGGATAGGATTGGATCAAGCATTATCCGGTTACTACGCGCCACTCGATGCACTGTGGGGCAATCGCGCAGGCAGTCTGGGCGAAACAGCGGCGTTATTCCTGTTGGCAGGCGGGCTGTTTCTGATATACAAACGCATCATCACCTGGCACGCGCCGGTGGCGATGTTGTTGGGCGTGACAATTCCCGCGCTGATCTTCAGTGCCGTCAATCCGGGTCATTATGCCGGGCCGGTCTATCACTTGCTGTCGGGCGGTTTGATGCTGGGTGCGTTCTTCATCGTCACCGATCCGGTGACCTCGCCGAACACCGTCACCGGGCAATTTATTTTCGGGCTGGGTTGCGGGTTGTTGACCTGGATCATCCGCACTTGGGGCGGCTACCCGGAAGGCGTGGCCTTCGCCGTGATGCTGATGAACGCGGCCACACCCATCATCGACCATTATGTGAAGCCGCGTATCTATGGGCGGGATCGCAAGGGAGTGGCCTTGCCCATCGCTGCACCCATCAGCCCAATTGCACCAATCGGGAAGGAGTCGTGAGATGAATCTGGAGCAACTGCGCGGAAAATTATTTTATCAGGGTGCGCTTTTAGGCGGCGTAGCACTGCTCACTACTGCCGCACTGGCGCTCGCCGATAAGGCGACTTCCGCCGATATCGCTGACGCACAGGCACGGGACATGCAGCAGTCGCTGACTCAAGTGTTGCCGGGGAAATTCGACAACGATTTGCTCAAAGACACGTTGGTGCTCAATGGCCCAAACGGTGAAGTTACCGTGTACCGGGCGCGCAGGGAGGGGCGGGTGGAGGCGGTGGTATTTAAAGTTAGCGGCAATGGTTACGCTGGCCCGATAGATTGCATGATGGGCATAGATCGCAATGGGCATGTGACGGGGGTGCGCGTGATTAAACACAAAGAGACCCCAGGTTTGGGCGACAAGATTGAACCTGCGAAGGGGCATTGGATTTATGAATTCGAGGGCAAAAGTCTGGGCGATCCTCCTGCTGAAAAATGGGCGGTGAAGAAGGACGGCGGCGTGTTCGACCAATTCGCTGGAGCCACCATCACCCCGCGCGGTGTGGTCAAGGCCGTCAAGGGCGGTCTGGAGTTTTTCGACAAGCAGCGTGCGCAATTGCTTGATGAGGCGGCACCACTCCGAGAAGCATTTGGCCGGGCACATGAAGGAGACAAACCATGAGCAACATCTACGCGCGCATCACCCGCGACGGTCTGTGGAACAATAATATCGTTTTCGCCCAAATCCTGGGCATGTGTCCGACCATGGCGGTGACCAGCACCGCCACGAATGGTCTGGGCATGGGGCTCGCCACCACGGCTGTGATGGTCACTTCAAATATGCTCATATCGTCCATTCGCCATGCCGTCAGCGAAGAGGTACGTATCCCGGTTTACATTGTCATTATCGCCACGCTGGTGACCCTGGTAGATGTGAGTATCAATGCTTGGGCGCATGATTTGTACAAAGTGTTGGGGCTGTACATCGCACTGATTGTGGCCAACTGCGCCGTACTTGGGCGCGCCGAAGCCTTCGCAGCCAAAAATCCGATACTGCCGTCCGGCATGGATGGGCTGATGATGGGTTTGGGTTTCACCTTCGCGCTGACTACCATCGGTGCAGTTCGAGAAATATTGGGCGCGGGCACGCTGTTCGCCGATGCACACCTGTTGCTGGGATCAGCATTTTCCTTCATGGAATTGAAACTCATCCCTGACTACAAGGGCTTCCTGCTGATGATACTGCCGCCCGGTGGGTTCTTGGCGGTGGGTTTCCTGATTGCAGCCAAGAGGGTTATCGACCGCCGTCGTGCTTCGGTGACCGAACCCGTGCAGGTTGCAGTGCCTTCAGTCAGTTGCCATTAAGGAGAACCCCATGCAAGTCGGTATCGCCTATTCCGAACCAACGCAACAGCTATGGTTGCGCATCGAAGTGCCGGAGGATTCCACGGTGCTCAATGCCATTGAACAGTCCGGTATTCTGTGCAAGTTTCCCGAAATTGATCTGGAAACATATCAGGTGGGTATTTTCGGCAAAGTAACCCAGCTTGACGGAGTGCTCAAGTCAGGCGATAGAGTGGAGATTTACCGAGGCATCACCGCTGATCCGGCTACGGTACCTCGTCGGCAAATGGTTGAGGATGACGATGATGACTAAACTAACCAACAACTTCCCAAAGCTGAAACCGCAAAGAACGGATACCGCAGCAGTAGAGAAAACCCATTTACAATATTTAGGTTCACCTTTCATCATGTGTAGTAATTGAGCGTTCGTGTATCTGACTGTCCTGACGTGGGATTGTCCACTTACCCACAGGGTTTCCACATGGTCATCCACGATAATTGTGGAAAACGCATCAAGTCAATTTTTGGATGACGAACAATTAGGTAACTTCTAAAACAGCACCTTGTTTCACTCATTTGCGTCGAGATATGACTAGTCGGCAAAGCAAAACCTGTTACTGCCGTGGTCAACTTGTTCCTACGGTCAAGCCGACAGATGTATGCAAGATTGAACGACTGCTTTCGGTTGCAAAGCCGTCGCTCAGATATTCCACCTTGAAGGTCTGGTGTGTGTCGATAGTGTGAGTTGGCCAACGGCAGCTTCATGGTAATGCGAATTTTTAATCCCAGCGGCAGCTTTGTGGCGGGCAGTTCGTGGTGATGAATGAGTACTCTGTGCCAGAACCAGTCACCCAAGATTTGAAGCTTTTGCAATATCTTCACAGATATTCTGGGGACAAAGTTCAGTCTGCCTATGCTACCAATTGAGTTGATTTCTCGGAATGCCACCGTGTACGTTAGCGCACAGAAGAATTCTTGATAATTCCCTATAGTTAAAGTGTGCCATCCATTGGTTCAACAGGCATTAGGACAAAAATGAGCAGAATTTATCTTGAAAACTATCGAAACACGACCCTCTGCACGGCTACCTCCAGCATGGCATTCATCCGCAGATCAATGACGCATCGAGCAGTTCGAAGTACCGTGTATTCGGGCTCAATGGCTCAAACGACGTGTACCTGTATGAAGACCGCAATACCGGCACAAAGGTCATCGGCAAGTTTTTTCTCTCATCGAGAAAAAAGGACGCAGCGAAGGCGGCCTCACGCCTGACGCGCGAATTCGACAATCTCTGCATGGTGCGCGCCAACAGTCGCCCCTACGTTGCTGAGAATTATGGGATTGGCGCAACCCGCCGAAATGACCGGGCATGCGCTGATCGAGTTCGATTGAAGTTGCTGTAAAACAGGAGATGAGCCATGACCGTTGCAGATGAACTTCAAGCCACCATCGAGCAGATGGTGCAAAGTGGCAAGGGCATACTCGCCGCAGACGAGAGCCAACCCACGATTAAAAAACGCTTCGCATCTATCAACGTGGAAGCCACCGAAGAGAACTGCCGCGCTTACCGCGCCCTGCTGTTTACCGCCCCCGGCATAGAGGACTACATCAGCGGCGTAATCGAATTCGAGGACACGCTTGCGCAGTCCGATGGTGGTGGCACGCTGTTGCCGAAGGTACTGGTACAGCGTGGCATTGTCCCCGGCATCAAGGTAGATAAAGGCAAAGGGCCGCTGGCGCTATCGCCCTGCGATCTGATTACCTACGGCCTTGATGGTTTGGCGGAGCGCTTGCTTCAATATAAAAGTCAGGGCGCGCGATTCGCCAAGTGGCGTGAAGTTTACAAAATAGGCGAACACTATCCAACGGCGCTGGGTATCGCGGCCAATGCCGAAATGCTGGCGCGCTATGCGGCGGCATGCCAGGAACAGGGCATTGTGCCCATCGTCGAGCCGGAGGTATTGATTGACGGCGGTCACAGTATGGCCCGTTGCGCCGAGGTGACTGAAGCGGTGCACAAGGGAGTTTTTCATGCGCTGCATCGCCACCATGTCGTGCTGGAACACATGATACTAAAACCCAACATGGTGCTTCCGGGCAAGGATCATCCCCTCAGAGCCAGCGCTGCAGAGATCGCATCGGCGACCCTGCGCGTGTTCCGGCGCACCGTACCGGCAGCGGTGCCGAGTATCAATTTTCTCTCCGGGGGTTTGAGTCCGGAAGATGCGACGGCCAACCTCAACGCCATGAATGCCGATTTTTCCGGCGCACCATGGTTGCTCTCATTTTCCTACGGTCGCGCCCTGCAACAGCCGGTGTTGCAAGCCTGGCAGGGCAAAGCAGAGAACGTTGCCGCAGCACAACAAGCGCTGCTGAAACGGACTAGGTTGAATGGCGCAGCGCAGCGCGGTGAATATCTGGCTGCAATGGAGTTAGCGAATTGAACAGCCCTGAAATCACGGTTGTCGAATATCTGTTGATCCGGCTGAAACAGATTTGAACTGTCGGAAATCCTTAAAGCGTATGACACATTTGCGAACGCCGCGAAGCAGCACGCGATAAAGGTGGTGATTAAGAACTTCGGTGCAAGCTGAGAAAATCTGAAGGATGAAGCATGAGCGAAGAAACACCCGTCAGCCACCCGCTATACAACCTGCTGCCCACGGACGTCGAGGGATTCGAATCCCTAGTCGATCTGGCCCTGGATATGCGCTGGGCATGGAGTCATGCCACCGACGAAGTGTGGCGGCAGCTAGATCCGGTGCTGTGGGATCAGACGCATCACCCGTGCGATGTCCTGCAGACGGTCTCGCGCGAAAAGCTGCGCAACGCGCTCGCCGATCCGGCTTTCCGCAAGAAGATAGACGCCCTTGTACAGTCCCAGAAACGTGCGGAAGATGCGCCCGCGTGGTTTCAGCAAGCTTATCCGCAATCGCCGCTGAACTGTATTGCATATTTCAGTATGGAATTCATGTTGAGCGAAGCGCTGCCCATTTACTCGGGCGGTCTCGGCAATGTGGCGGGCGATCAACTCAAAGCCGCCAGCGATCTGGGCGTTCCGGTGGTCGGCGTGGGGCTGCTTTACCAGCAAGGCTATTTTCGCCAGGTGATTGATCGGGATGGTGCACAGCAGGCACTCTACCCATATAACGATCCGGGGCAATTACCGATCACGCCTTTGCGCAAACCGGATGGGGAATGGTTGCGATTAGAGGTCGTGTTTCCCGGTTACTCGATCTGGCTGCGTACCTGGCAGGTTCAGATCGGGTGCGTGAAGCTGTACCTGTTGGACAGCAATGACGTCGCGAATTACCCGACGTATCGCGGGATCACCAGCGAGTTGTACGGCGGTGGGTCGGAGTTGCGCCTGAAACAAGAGATGGTGCTCGGGATCGGCGGGTGGCGCTTGCTGCGCGCACTTGGCCTGCAGCCGGAAGTTTGTCACCTCAATGAAGGACACGCAGCCTTCGCGGTACTGGCACGTGCACGGGATTTTATGGAGGAAGCGGGCCAGCCATTTGACGTGGCGCTGGCCGTGACCCGGGCCGGCAACCTGTTCACTACGCACACGGCAGTGGACGCCGGTTTCGATCGATTTGCGCCGGCTCTCATCGAGCAATACTTCGACGGTTACGCCAAGCATCTTGGCATCACACTTCACGACCTGCTGGCACTTGGTCGACTAAATTCGAACGATTCGACAGAGCCATTCAACATGGCTTATCTGGCGATACGCGGGAGCGGCGCAGTGAACGGCGTGAGCAGCTTGCATGGCAGGGTGAGTCGACATCTATTTGGGCCGCTGTTTCCGAAATTTCCGCATGTAGAAGTCCCTGTCGGACACGTGACCAACGGCGTCCACATGCCGACCTGGGACTCCGCAGAGGCGGATGAACTGTGGACCGAGGCTTGCGGCAAAGACCGCTGGCTGGGGACGGCGGAAATCATGGGGCAAAACATGCGCCGAGTATCCGATGCCAGGTTTTGGAAGTTTCGCACTGAGGCCAGCCAGTCTTTTGTGGACTACGTGCGCAAGCGTTTGTCCATTCAACTGGCAACTTCAGGTGCGACGCCCGCAGCGGTGGCGGAGGCGGGACAACTTTTTGATCCCAACGTATTGACCTTGGGCTTTGCACGTCGTTTCGCCGCTTACAAGCGTCCCAACATGCTGTTGCACGATCCGGAGCGACTGCTGCGTCTGTTGAGCAATCCGCAACGTCCGGTTCAACTCATTTTGGCGGGCAAAGCGCACCCCGAAGACCGTGCCGGGCAGGACCTCCTCCGGCAATGGATACAGTTCATCCGCCGGCCAGAAGCGCGCCGCCATGTGATCTTCCTCAGTGACTACAACATGCTGTTGAGCGAGTATCTGGTGCAGGGGGTCGATGTCTGGATCAACACGCCGCGCCGCCCGTGGGAGGCGTGTGGCACCAGCGGCATGAAGGTGCTGGTCAACGGCGGTCTCAATTTGTCCGAACTGGACGGCTGGTGGGATGAAGCCTACACGCCGGAAGTGGGATGGGCATTGGGCGACGGTCAGGAGCATGGCGATGATCCGGACTGGGACGCACACGAAGCCGGGCAGCTCTATGATCTGCTCGAACAAGATGTGATCCCCAAGTTCTACACGCGTGATGATCAGGGCATTCCCACTGCCTGGGTAAACCGCATGCGGGAAAGCATGGCGCAATTGGCGCCGCGGTTTTCCAGCAACCGGACAGTGCGCGAATACACCGAACAACACTACCTTCCGGCGGCCGCAGCCTATCGTGAACGAAGCGCCTACAAAGGTGCGTTCGGTGTGCAGATGGTTAATTGGCGGCACGCGCTGGAAAAAAAATGGGACGCGCTGCGCTTCGGCGAGGTGAAAGTAGAGACGGCCGGCGAGCAGCACATATTTGAAGTGCAGATGCATCTGGATGGTTTGGATCCGGAGACAGTGCGGGTCGAGCTTTATGCTACAGGCATTAACGGTGCCGCACCGGAGCGGGTGGAAATGAAGCGTGGGCAGCAACTGGTGGGCGCAATAAACGGCTATGTCTATCGCGCAGGAGTGTCTGCAGCGCGTCCGGCTTCAGACTATACGGCGCGACTCATACCACACCGCGATGGCGTGGCGATCCCTCTCGAAGAGAATCATATTCTGTGGCAACGATGATTCATGATTCGACAGCCAGAGGAAACGGGGATGAACAAGATGACTCTCATCGATGTTGAACTGTGTCGCTGGCATGCTGTTAGCGATGCACATGAATTACAACGCGCGGCGATTTCCGCTCTTCTTGACAGTGCTGCGTTGGCAATACAGGAACGCGGCCAATTTCATATCGTACTGGCAGGCGGAAATACGCCGCGTGAAATCTATCATAGCCTGAGCACAGCCGAAACGGATTGGTCGGCGTGGCACATCTACTTCGGCGACGAGCGCTGTCTGCCGCAGTTTGATCCGGCGCGCAACTCGCGCATGGCTCAAGAGGTCTGGTTCAACAACGTACCGATTCCCGCGCTGCAGTTGCATGTGATCGCGGGCGAACTGGGCGCCAACGAAGCGGCACGACAATATGCCGCAATGCTTCGCGCAGTGGGCGACTTCGACCTGGTGCTGCTCGGACTTGGCGAGGACGGCCACACGGCCAGTCTGTTTCCCGGTCATGACTGGGGAACAGCACCCGGCTCGTGGGACGCGCTGGCGGTGTTCGATGCACCGAAACCTCCGCCACAGCGTGTGTCGTTAAGTGCTGCGCGATTGTGCCGAACGCGGCAAGCGATCTTTTTGGTCAGCGGAGAGTCCAAGCACACAGCGGTGGCTAACTGGCGTGCCGGCAAGAATATTCCGGCACGGGCAATCAGGCCGGAAGCAGGTGTCGATGTACTGGTGGAATCCGCGCTGCTCGCGCCATTGGCGCTACCCGATAAACAAGGAGAGTAAAAATGCAACTAGGCATGATCGGATTGGGAAGAATGGGCGCCAGCCTGGTGCGGCGTTTGAGCAAGGATGGTCACAACTGCGTCGTTTACGACGTGAATGCCGCCGCCGTGCAGAAACTCGCGGGCCACGACATTCAGGGTGCGGCCACGATGGATGAATTGGTGGCGGAGCTATCCAGACCCCGTGCAGTCTGGATAATGGTGCCCGCAGCGGTAACGGGGAAAACCATTGAGGATCTGGCTTCGCGCATGGATGCCGGCGACATCATCATCGATGGCGGCAACAGCTATTACCGCGACGATATCCTCAGGGCGAAAGCGCTCAAGGCCAAGGGCATCCACTACATTGATTGCGGCACCAGCGGCGGTGTGTTCGGTCAGGAGCGCGGTTTCTGTCTGATGATTGGCGGCGAAAAACAAATCGTGAACAAGCTGGATCCGATTTTCAGAACCATAGCGCCGGGTGTAGATGCCACAACGCGCACTCCGGGCAGGCAGGGCGACCCGGCTCCGGCAGAACAGGGATATCTGCATTGCGGACCGACGGGTGCGGGTCATTTCGTCAAGATGGTCCATAACGGCATTGAGTATGGCCTCATGGCGGCGTACGCCGAAGGCATGAACATCCTGCACAACGCCAACGCCGGCAATCGCCTGCAGGAAAGCGATGCCGAAACAACGCCGCTTCGGGAGCCCGAGTTTTATCAATATGAGTTTGATCTGCCGCAGATCGCGGAAGTCTGGCGGCGCGGCAGTGTGGTGGCGTCTTGGCTGCTGAATGCGTTTACCTTTTGCAATTCATCTCAACTGTCCGCTTTGGGTTGGAGAAATTAATCCTGCCAAATTGTTTGCCGGATAGCGGACATTCGCCAAGGGCAGCAGTGTGTCGATAGTGTGAGTTGGCCAACTGCAGCTTCATGGTAATGCGAATTTTTTAATCCCAGCGGCAGCTTTGTGGCGGGCAGTTCGTGGTGATGAATGAGTACTCTGTGCCAATTGCGGAACTTCATCTATATAAAATTGCATGACTGCTATCGGTAGCAAAGCGGGCATTGGCGAGTAGAATGTCTGAAGGTCGCTTCCCGACCATAAAGAGCCAGTCGGATAGCCGCAGCGATGTGTAGCCGTCTATCGGGATGATCCGAATACCAAACCAGTCATCCGCGCATTCATTGAACACTTGCTGACGCGACTATGATGGCTGAGCTCATTTTGCCTGACGCAGAATATCAAACTCCTTGGAAATAAAGTCCATCACCAGTTGCACCTTGGGCAGATGGCGGTGGCGTTTGTGGCAGACCATGTACAAGGTGCCGACCGCATTCTGCCCCAAGTCTATGTCGAGCTCCTGCAATGCATTCAATTCGCCCAAGCCCGCGTAGTGATGCGTGGCTTGCGGCAAGATCATCGCGCCCAGACCTGCCTTGCAGGCGGCCATTTGCACGATGAAATCGTCGGAGGTGAACGCCGGTTTGAAGTTGGGGATCAGCGCGCTTAATTCCTGTTCGGTGCGCATCCCGCTATAAGAAGCCGTCCAGCATACCCAGTCCAAATCGGCGATGTGCAGATGCGGCGGTAGCTTGGCGGCATAGGCTTGGCTGACGTATACGCGCATGGCGCTGGAAACTTCGTCCATGCACACCAGATCGTCATCGCTGGGCTTTTGTGTGCGCAATGACAAGTCCGCTTCGCCGCGCCCGAGGTTCAAAATTTCCACGCCGGATAGCACTTCAATTTGTATTTGCGGGTGTTGTTTGCGTATCTTGGCGGCCAGCGGTACCACTACATCGTATGCGATGCCGGGAGGGGCTGCGATGCGCACCTTGCCTTCCGGCAGATGAGTTTGCTTTTTCATGTTGAGCTCGGCCTCGTTCGCCCATTCGGCCATGCTCTGTGCGGCGGGCAATAATTTCTGCCCGGCGGCGGTCAGGCTGGCACCCTGGCTTTGCCGCACAAACAACGCCTCGCCCACCATCTCTTCCAGCTCGGCGATGCGGCGGCTCAAGGTTGGCTGGCCCAGCTTCAATTCGCGCGCAGCGCCGCTCAGGCTGCCGTACTCATGCACCGCCAGAAATAATTTCAGATCATCCCATCGCAAATTCATGCTTATCGCAGCCCCATTTAATAACGGATGACCTCATCCGAATTTCGCCAATTGCCGGTTGATATTTGCTGTGTGAGTATAGATAAAAATCTGGAGGAAAGTATGAAAAACCAATACCTGTTATCTGTATTCTGCTGCGTGCTGTTGTTGCAAGGCTGCTCCGCGACCAGCCACATCATAGGAAAACCCGCGCCGGGCAAGGCTTCCAGCAGCGTGGAAATGGAGCGCCTGATCGAGGTGCCGGGGCCTATACAGCTGGAAACTATCAACAGCGCGGATTGGTCGGCATCGCTGGCGGGTTTGTTGAACCTGGACAGCCCGGCAGCAAAGCAGGCCGGGCTGAAAGATCGCGATGAGCCGATACAAGTGTATGCCCATGTGCTGAAGCATCCCAAGTTCGGCAACTTTTTGGTGGATACCGGCGTGTCGCAAAAGCTGGTGGATGATCCCGGCAAGGCGGGCGTTAATTGGCTGATACAGAAGGTGATGCACATCGAAAAAATGCACATCGAAAAAAGCACCGCTCAGATACTGCAAGGCTTGGATGGAAAATTATCCGGGGTGTTCTTAACCCATCTGCATCTCGATCATATTTCCGGCATGCCGGATATTCCCGATGATGTGCCGCTGTATATTGGCGCAACGGAATCATCGGCAAGCAGTTTCAAAAATATGTTCACGCGCAGCACTAGTAATCAAATGCTGGAAGGCAAGCTGCCTCTACAGGAATGGAATTTTCAACCTGACCAGCAAAATAAATTTGAAGGCATCGTGGATGTGTTTGAAGACGGCTCGGTGTTCGCCATCAGTGTGCCGGGACACACCGCAGGCAGCGTGGTCTTTTTGGTGCGCACAACGCACGGCCCGGTGCTGCTCACTGGCGACACCTGTCATACGCGCTGGGGCTGGGAGCATACGGTGGAGCCGGGCGATTTTACCGATGACAACGCGCGCAATCTGCTCAACCTCAAGCGCCTGAAAAATCTGGTCGCGGAACATCCGCAGATCGAAGTGCGTCTGGGGCATCAGCTTTAGGCGCTACATTGCACATGTAAGAAATTCCGACATAAAAGCGTCAGGCTTTTAACCTATCTGGATAGCGACTGCTATTTGTAAT
>JADGRL010000013.1 GCA_017880865.1 Gallionella sp. | reverse complement strand
AATTCGCCTGAATAAAGTTGCGCAGAAAAGACGATCAAGCAGAAAAAAGTAATGACGCTTTTCATTGTACTGCCCCCATTTTCTACTGATGCCCAACGTTTAGTTAAGCGACGCCCGCGCTAACGCACACGGCGAGTGGCGCAGGCCGCTCGCGCGGAGGTCGGCTTCAACGGTGGGTTGGACATGCACGGCTATACCGCTCCGGGAAATTCAATTGGGCAGATTATGCCGCAAAGAGCCCGCAAGTGGTGAACGGCAATCGAGCCGCTGCAAAAAATGAGGGGTGAAACGGTGCGCGTGAACCGTGCGAGGCGCTGACACCGTCCGGGCGCGCCGCAACCGGGTATCTGCCTGAAGCATGCGCAAGAGCGCGCCTGTCGCCGCGCGATGGCGACCCGCCACAAAAAGAATGAGGGCCGGATACGTCATGGCGGCGCGCGCTGCGGCGGGATGCGGCACACGAAACGCAGCGGCTCCCCGCACAGCGGGCAACACGGCACGAGCAAAAGGTACAGCGCCTCACGGCGCGGTGCGCGGGACACCGCCGGGGGCACCCGCTCGCGGGCGAGTTCGCGCTTGGCGCGGCAGGTCGTGGCGTACAGGCCGTAGCGGCGTAACTGGTGCTGCCCGGAGATGGGCGCGTGTTCGAGGTAGCGCAACAGCCACGCCTCGGGCGCGAGCGACAGGGTGGCGGTCGGCGCATCGTGGGGCCGGTAGCGCATCACGATATGCCGGTCATCGACCGCGACCAGCTGGGAGTCGCGTAGTGGGCCGCCGCGCAGATAGCGCGCCAGATAGGCCAGCACGCCCTGGCCGTGGGCGTAACGCGCGCACAACCACACGTGCCACTTGATGCGCCCGAGTCGGTTGAGCAGACTCCTGAAGCGCTCGGGCGAACAATCCGGCGGCAGCTTCAACCGGCCGCAGGCAAACAACTCGGACAACCGCGCGAGCAGCTTGCCCCGAAACAGCTCCTTGACGACGCGCGCGGGCAGGAAGTGGCCGCGCCGGGGCGTGCGCCACTGGCCGTCATGCATGCCGCCATCGGTGGCCAGCGCGTGGATATGCGGGTGCAGCGCCATGGCGCGCGACCAGGTATGCAGCGCCAGATGGATGCCGGGCATCGCGCCGAGATAGCGCGGGTCCGCGAGCAGCTCGGTCAGCGTGTCGGCGGCACCACGGAACAGCGCATCGGTCATCAGCGCGCGGTTGTAGCGCCAGATGCCGAGCAGCTCGTGCGGGCAGGTGAAGATGAGGTGGTGGTGGGCGCAGGGCAGCAGGCGCGCGCTTTCGTGCTCCAGCCAGATCACGCGTGCTTTGTTGGCGCAACGCGGGCACAGGCGGTGTTTGCAGTTGTGCCAGACGATGCGCTCGGTCCGGGCGCAAGGGCAGCGCTCCAGATGCCCGCCCATTTCGGACCGCCCGCAGCGGGCGATCAGCGATGCCGCTTTATGCTGGTGCAGCGGCAGTTTGTGGTGGAGGGCGAGGACTGGAAAAGTGTGGCGTATGACAGATGAAATTGTCCGCTCCATGCGGACATTCTGCCACTAAAAGATGGGCGATGCATCCCCCGGCAAAGCCGGGCAAGTTCAACGTTAAGTAGACACCCTAAAACGCGTCGTGAAAGGCGTCTTGGAGGTGTATAATCTGGCATCCATCCCGCAATGCCTTGTTTTTATTTGAGGTGAAATTATGGCACCCCCTAATTTTTCTGATAAAAGCACCACGCTCAAACCCCCCAAATTATTGGATCAAGTCCGCGATAAGCTGCGAGTAAAACACTACAGTATTCGCACCGAGCAAACTTACGTGGACTGGATTAAACGCTATATCTTGTTTCACGGCAAGCGCCATCCCAAAGACATGGAGGCGCGGGATGTGGAAGCGTTCCTGACCCATCTGGCGGTAGCGGGCAAGGTCGCGGCCTCCACCCAGAATCAGGCCAAGAGCGCGCTGCTGTTTTTATACCGCGAAGTGCTGGAAATTAATTTGCCGTGGATGAATAACATCACGCAGGCCAAAGCCCCCAAACGGTTGCCGGTGGTGTTGACGGTCGCCGAGGTGCAGGCCGTGCTGTCGCGGCTCAAGGGCACACATTTACTGATCGCCTCGTTGCTGTATGGCGGTGGGATGCGCCTGATGGAGGCGGTGCGCTTGCGGGTGAAGGATGTGGAATTCGAGCGGCGTGAGATCGTGGTGCGCGAAGGCAAGGGTTTCAAGGATCGGGTGACGATGTTGCCGGAGTCCGTCATCGCGCCGCTCAAGGCGCATCTGGCCCGGGCGAAAGCCTTGCATGATGAGGATTTGTTGCAAGGTTATGGCGAGACCTATCTGCCTTTCGCGCTGGACAAAAAATATCCGAATGCCGGGCGCGAGTGGGGCTGGCAATATGTGTTTCCTTCGAAGAATTTGTCGGTTGATCCGCGCACAGGCAACACGCGCCGCCACCATGTGGACGAGAAGGGCGTGCAGCGCGCGGTGAAACAGGCGGTGCGCGACGCGGGGCTGACCAAGCCCGCCACGCCTCATACTTTCCGCCATTCGTTCGCCACCCATCTGCTGCAAGCAGGCTACGACATCCGCACCGTGCAGGAGCTGCTCGGTCATTCTGATGTTTCCACGACGATGATCTACACCCATGTGCTGAACAAGGGTGGTCGCGGCGTGGTGAGTCCGTTAGACAGGTGATGCAATGAGCGCAATTCTTTCAGTCGATTCTTTAACCACTTCGTTGCGCAACGGCGTTCCCATCGTCGATGGCATTTCGTTCGACCTCAAGGCGGGCGAGACCTTTGCGCTGCTAGGCGAATCCGGCTGCGGCAAGTCGATGACCGCGCTGTCGCTGATGCGCCTGCTGCCGGACGGCGTGGTGCATGCGGGCGGCACGGCGCGGGTGGACGGGGTAGAACTGTTCGACTTGATCGAGCGCGAGATGTGCGACGTGCGCGGCGGCAAGATGGCGATAATTTTTCAGGAGCCGGGGCTGAGCCTGAATCCGGTGACGACGGTGGGGCAACAAATTAATGAGGTGCTGGCGCTGCATCACGGGTTGGTCGGTGCGCCGGCGCAACGGCGCTGCGTCGAGTTGCTCGATGGGGTAGGCATACCCGATGCGGCGCGGCGCGTGCACGAATATCCGTTCCAGTTATCCGGCGGCATGAAGCAGCGCGTGATGATCGCGATGGCGCTGGCGGGTAGCCCGAAGTTGCTGATCGCCGATGAACCGACCACCGCGCTGGATGTGACGATACAGGCGCAGGTGCTGCAACTGCTGCGCGACACGCAGGACAAGACCGGCATGGCGCTGTTGCTGATCACGCACGATCTGGGCGTGGTGGCGGAAATGGCGCACCGGGTTGGCGTGATGTATGCCGGACAGCTCATCGAGCAGGCATCGCGCGCGCAATTGTTCGCCCGGCCGCTGCATCCCTACACACAAAAATTGTTCGCAGCCCTGCCGAGTGCCGCGTGCGCCGGACAGCCGCTGGCAGCGATTCCCGGCAGCGTGCCGCCGCCAGGCAGCATCACGCAAGGCTGCCGCTTTACCGCGCGCTGCGATCAAGCCTGGGCATTGTGCAGCGAACAAACGCCGCAGTGGACGATGGTGGCAGAGGGGCAGGGGGTGAGGTGCCATCTCTATGAGGGGCAAGGAGTAAGGGACAAGACGCAAGAAGCAAACGTAGGATGGGTGGAGCGTAGCGATACCCATCAATCTACAAATGTTGGCGATGGGTATCGCTACACTCCACCCATCCTACTTGCTGGCACCTCGCTCCTGCAAGTCTCCGGCTTGCGCGTCCACTTCCCGATTCGCAAAGGCATTTTGCAGCGTGTGGTCGGCCAGGTGAAAGCGGTGGACGGCGTAGCGCTTGAGATCCAGCAGGGGCGCACGTTGGCACTGGTCGGCGAGTCCGGTTGCGGTAAGACTACGCTGGGCAAGGCGCTGCTGCAATTGATTAAGCCTACCTCAGGCAGCGTGCAGTTTTCAGGTCGCGAGTTGGTCGGGCTTAACGCGATTGAATTGCGCAGCCAGCGCAGCGCGATGCAGATGGTGTTCCAAGACCCGTACGCGTCGCTGAATCCGAAAATGCGTATCGCGGAAATTCTCGAAGAGGGCATGGCCGCATTGAATATCGGCGGCAACAGCCCGGCACGTCAGGCGCATATCGACTCCTTGCTCGATCAGGTTGGGTTGGCGCAGAGCACCAAGTGGCGTTATCCGCACGAGTTCTCCGGTGGGCAGCGGCAGCGCATCGCGATTGCGCGCGCCCTTGCGGTGTCGCCGCAACTGCTGATCTGCGATGAGCCGACCAGCGCGCTGGACGTGTCGGTGCAGGCGCAGATTTTGAACCTGCTCAAATCGTTGCAACAGGAACTGAATCTGAGCTATTTGTTCATTACCCACAACCTCGCGGTGGTGGAATATCTGGCGCATGAAGTATGCGTGATGTATCTGGGGCGCATCGTCGAGCGCGGCACCTCCGAGGAGGTGTTGCGCGCACCCAAACACCCCTACACCCAGGCGTTGTTGTCCGCCGTGCCGCGCATCGACGGTGTGCGAGGGGAGCGCATCACCCTTGCGGGCGACTTGCCGTCACCGGCCAATCCACCGCAAGGTTGCCCTTTTGTCCCGCGCTGTTCGCATGTAACAGCACAATGCCGCGCGAGCTATCCGCCAGCGACGAATCATTCGTCAACCCATCAAGTGCATTGTTATTTGTATGCCGGTAATCAAGGTTGACGATCGGATATATTAGGTTTACAAGGAAAGCTGGTTCTCTGGCAGCAAATGGAGATTTGAGTGGTGATTGACCACGATTATTTTTATTTTTAGGAGTGAATCATGAATGCAAAATTAGCAAAAACTGAAATCGAAGTCAGCACGGAAAAACTGATGCGGGATTTTCATCTGGTCGTGGCCGATGCAGAAGAGTTGTTGCGGGCGACAGCCGGTCAGGCCGGCGAAAAAGTGTCTGCAGCGCGTGAGCGCATCCAGCATAATCTGGCGGCTGCCAAGGCGCGTCTGTCTGTCGCCGAGGATGCCGTGATCGCCAGAACCCGCGAGGCGGCAGGGGAGGCCGATGAGTACGTGCACGAGAATCCATGGAAGGCCGTGGGCATCGGTGCCGGTGTCGGAATGATTTTGGGTATGCTGATTTCACGCCGTCAATAAGCCATGCCGGATGAAAATTCAGGCTTGATCGGGTCGGTTAAGCGGCTGGCTTCGACGCTGATTTCCATCGTGGCGACACGGCTGGAATTGCTGTCGAATGAGCTGCAAGAGGAGCGTCTGCGTTTAGCGCAGATGCTCCTTTTTTATGTGTGTGCACTATTTTGTTTTGGCATGGGCGTGTTGTTGCTCACGGTATTCATCGTGGTGCTGTACTGGGATGACCACAGGTTCGCCGTGCTGGGCGGGCTATGCATGCTGTTCTTCGCGCTGGGTGCGCTGATGATGATGTTGTGGCGCAATATGGCGCGGTCCAGATCAAAGCTGTTCTCTGCCAGTCTCGCCGAGTTGTCCCGTGACAGGGAGCAGCTGGAGCCACGGGAACGCCATGAATAAAAAAATGTTTGCGCTGAGGCAACGCCGCGCTGAGTTGTTGGCAAGAGTTGCCGCAGAGCGCGAGCAGGTGGCCCAGATCGGAGCGCAATGGCGGGCTCCGCTGGCACTGGCCGATCAGGGCGTGGCAGCCGTGCGTTTGTTGCGTCGCCATCCTTTGCTGGTTGCAGGAGTCGTGGCTTTTATCGTGATCCGCCGTCCCGGCTTAACCGGTTTGGTGAGCGTGGTGTGGCCGGTGTGGAAAGGCTACCGCTATTTCACTTTAGCCCGTTCTTTATTTTCAGCATTGCCGCGCGACTAAATTCCTATCAAGAATTGTTGCTGTCGTTTTGCGCCACTTTGCGCGGGCGATCCTTTGATTTGTGGCGGTGACCTTCAGTTTGGCTGGAGCCGCCCTGCGCGATAACGATGTTTTGACCGACCCTGATTACTTTCAGCGTCCCGTTCCATTGTTTCAACTGGGCGATGCTGACATGATAACGGCGCGCCAGACCGCCCAGCGTTTCACCGCTGCGCACCCGGTGTTTGGTTCCCGAGCGACTATCGGTGGGAACGAGCTGCATGTTGAAGGCTTCGAATTCGCTGGCGGATGCTTCGCCGTTGAGCGGCACCAGCAGGGTTTGTCCGGTGCTGATATTGCCATGGGCCGTGATGCCATTCACGGATTTTAGGTTTTCAACCGACAGGCCGAAGCGCGGTGCCAGTTGGTCGAGACGATCACCCTTCTTGGGCTGGTAGGATTGCCAGCTGACCAGGGGTTTGGCATAACTCTCCAGATTGGCCCGGAAGGTTTCCATCCGGTCTATCGGTAACAAAATCAGATCATTGCTGCCTTGCAAGATCACCGGACGGTTGTGTGCGGGATTGAGCGCGACAAACTCTTCTTCCGTGATGTCGGCAAACTGGGCGGCCAGTTTTACGTCGATGTGTTTGGGT
This sequence comes from Gallionella sp., assembly GCA_017880865.1. Lineage (GTDB taxonomy): Bacteria > Pseudomonadota > Gammaproteobacteria > Burkholderiales > Gallionellaceae > Gallionella. Next base: position 57,908 of record JADGRL010000013.1, on the reverse strand, counting down.
GTGGCGATTGAGGCGAAATAGGGCTCGTTGGGAATGGCTTGCAATGCCAGCGAAAACCGGGCTGGGTCGGCAATGATATTTTTGATCGCCAACAATTTCGGTACGTAATTGCGCGTTTCCTTCAACAGCTTCAGGCTGGCGTAATTGGTGGGTAAGTGGTGTTTGCGGTTGTGAGCCTGCGCGCGTTGCACAGCGCCTTCGCCGCAATTATAGGCGGCCAAGGCTAAATCCCAGGCGCCGAACATGTCGTGCAGTTTTTGCAGGTAGTCGAGCGCGCCGTTGGTTGCATTGATCACGTCGCGACGACCGTCATACCACCAGTTCTGCTGCATACCGAATTTCTTGCCGGTGGACGGCATGAATTGCCAGATGCCGGAAGCGCGACTTCTCGAATAGGCGCCCGGATTAAAGGCGCTCTCGATCATCGGCAACAGCGCGATTTCGCTCGGCATGCCGCGGTGTTCCACTTCTTCCGTGATGTAGAACAGGTAGAGGCGCGCGCGATCGGTCATGCGCGCGAAATATTCTGGATGGTCGACGTACCATTTCTCGTGATGGGCGATCAGTTTGGAATTCAGATCGCCCATCGCAAAACCGCCGCGTATGCGCGGCCACAGGTCATGCGCCTTCAGATCCGCTTCCGGGATCAGCTCGATTTTGACATCGCGTGCTGAGGGCAGCCATTCGGGTGCGGGCTCTTCTGCTACAACTGGTGTTGCTATCACAGTCGGTTCAGTTGTTACCGCAGTCGCCGCCGGTGCAACTGGAGCTGATGCAGTTGTTGCAACTGGCGCAGTTTCACTCGTCAAAGGGCTGTTAAGCGCGAGCGTTTCTTCCGGTTGCCCGGCCTTAACCTGACACTTGGCAGGCGTCTTTTGACAGTCCAGTGGAATGGCTGTGGGTTCTATTAAAAGTTCTTCGGCTGCGTGAGCATATGCCGGCAGGGTGGCTGCGCAAAGGGCGAACAGCACAGAAAAAATTAGTCGAATCAATGGCACAAGCATGCCTCCCGTTAGGTCTATACGGTCGCGATGGTAACGAGATGTGGCGGCAAGGTCAATCAGAATAGTCGGATATGTTGCAGATAAACAACAGGAAACCGCAATATCAACCGTTTTTTAGTTAACAAAACAGGCGAGAATTAGCGCACCGGGTTTTTTAACTGTTCCAGTATGGCGGGGTTTTCCAGCGTCGAGACATCCTGGCTGATTTCCTCGCCATTTGCGATGGCCCGCAGCAGGCGGCGCATGATTTTTCCGGAGCGCGTCTTGGGCAGGTTGTCGCCGAAGCGGATTTCATCCGGTTTGGCGATCGGGCCGATGGTCTTGCCCACCCAGGTGCGCAGGGTTTCGGCCAGTTGTGCGGCGACGGCCGAGTCGGCGGGGCGTGCGCCTTTGAGCACGACGAAGGCGACGATCGCTTCGCCCTTGATGTCGTGCGGTTTGCCTACCACGGCGGCTTCCGCCACCAGCGGATTGGCGACCAACGCGGATTCGATTTCCATCGTGCCCAGACGGTGGCCGGATACTTTCAGCACATCGTCGATGCGTCCCATGATCCAGAAATAGCCGTCTTCATCGCGGCGTGCGGAATCCCCCGCCAGATAATAGCCGCGCATTTCTTCGGGAAAGTAGCCTTTCTTGTAGCGTTCCGGGTCGCCCCAGATGGTGCGGATTTGCGATGGAAATGGGCGTTTGATGACGAGAAATCCGCCATGCTGGTCGTGCACTTCATCGCCCGCTTCGTTGACGACGGTTGCGATGATGCCGGGCAGCGGCAGGGTGCAGGAACCCGGTTTGATCGGCATTGCGCCGGGTAGCGGGGCGATCATGTGGCAACCGGTTTCAGTCTGCCACCAGGTATCCACGATCGGGCAGCGCGCTTGCCCTACGGTGTTGTAATACCACATCCACGCTTCCGGGTTGATCGGCTCGCCGACCGTGCCGAGCAGACGCAGCCTGGACAGATCATATTGCTTTGGCAACTCGCCGCCGAGTTTGATCAGCGAACGGATCGCGGTGGGTGCGGTGTAGAAGGTCGTGACTTTGTGATCCTGAATCATTTTCCAGAATCGTCCGGCATCGGGATAAGTCGGGATGCCTTCGAACACGACCTGCGTCGCCCCCATCGCCAGCGGACCGTATGTCACATAGCTGTGGCCGGTGACCCAGCCCACGTCGGCGGTACACCAGAAAATATCGGTCGCCTTGTAATCGAAGACCCAGCGCATCGACAGCATCACGCCGAGCAGATAGCCGCCGCTGGAATGCTGCACGCCCTTGGGTCTGCCGGTGGAGCCGGAGGTGTAGAGTATGAACAGCGGATGTTCGGAGCCGACCCATTCAGGTTCGCAAGTCGTGCTTTGTCCCGCCACCACGTCATGCCACCAGACATCGTGTTGCGCGTTCCAAGCGGTATCGGGTTTTGCGCGCTGATACACGATGACGCTATGTACGATGCCGCAACCCCCCATCGCCAAGGCCTCATCCACCACCGGTTTCAGCGGCATCACCTTGCCGCCGCGCATTTGCGCATCGGCGGTAATCACCGCGCAGGCGCTTGCATCGGTGATGCGCTCATGCAGGCTCTTGGCTGAGAAGCCGCCGAACACCACCGAATGAATCGCGCCGATGCGCGCGCAGGCTTGCATCGCCACCACCGCTTCGATGCTCATCGGCATGTAGATCACGACCCGATCGCCCTTTCTGATGCCGCGCGATTTCAGGCCGTTGGCGAATTGGCAGACGCGCGCGTGCAAATCGCGGTAATTGATTTTTGTAACTGCGCCATCGTCGGCCTCGAAAATGATCGCCGTCTTATCCGCCTGCGTGGCGAGATGCTTGTCCAGACAGTTGTAGGAAACATTCAGCTCGCCGTCTTCGAACCACTTGTAAAACGGCGCATTGCTCTCATCCAGCGACTTGGTAAAAGGTTTTTTCCATTGCAAAGTCTCGCGCGCCAGCTTGGCCCAGAAGCCCGGGTAATCCTGTTCCGCCGCTTGGCACAGGGCCCGATACCCATCCATGCCGGATACATTGGCCTGTTCGACGAATTCGGCCGAGGGTTCGAAAACGCGCATTTCATTCAGTACCGATTCGATGTTAGACATACGAGCTCCCGAATAGCGATGGTGGTTGAGGGTGTGATAATAAATTTAGAGTGAGGGAATGTAGTTTTCTTTGGTACTGCCTGTCAATGAAAACTAAAGGCCGCCTGTCTTACGCCGAGATTCTCTGGACGGAATTCGTGAAGCATAAAAAATGCCAGATAATCATTAGGTAAATCAAGCGTCATTTTGCAAATTTCGGATGGACTATTGCGCTACTCAAACAGGCGGCGCCGCTTGCGTAGTGGATAAAGGGTTTATCAATGCCACGACCAGCGGGCTGGCGTTTTTCTCGGGTGGCACGCGAAATGGTATCCCCGAGTTGACTGAGTTGCAGCTCAATGCGACCAGCTCAGCCGCAGGTAGCGGGGTCATGCAAGCGACCAATTCAAGGACGGGAACGCAGGTCACGACCACTTTTGCGTTTGCCTTTAATGCCGGCAACTTTGTTCGGACTGATGGGGTGGCCCCGCAGTGCTTTGATCGTTTGGCCACCAATGCCGAGGAATCGGTTTGGCGCTATGGTCTTTATGATGCGACGACCGGCGCGCAGATCACCCGGAAATCCGGGTTCCCGATCGAGTATACCGCCGCTGGCGTGACCTCCAATGGCTACGTCGGCTATAACGGTATGTGGATGCCGGTTGCGGTGCCGAATGGTGCGACGGTGAACCAGATTACTTACACTAATCCGCCGACCAAAACCCCGTATACCTTGCTTCAGACGGGCGGCAAGTTGATGAAATACACCACGGCGACCAAGACTTTGGCGGCCTTGAACAAGATCACGTTCTGGTACTTCGCTCAAGCTAGCATGCCTACAACTGCGCCCATGACGGCCAACTCCCAATATGAGCTGTACTGGGATGATGCGCTGAAGCAGTTTTTTGTCTCTGGCCAACAGAACCCCAACACGGGCAATATGGAGCCCATCACACCCGTCGTGCCGGTTGCGAATGCCGATATGGCCGCCGCCAATCCCTGGGGTTTATTCGGCTGGTCGGAAATGATGGGCGGACAGTTCGGCATCAAGGGGCCGGATTTTATTCTTCTGGCCACCAACCTCTCCACGACACCCGTGCTCACCCAGATGCAGGATATTGTCTATCCGAGTCAGTTTGCGGTTATCGGTGGTCTGACCTGCATTAACGACTGCCCGACTGCGGCATTGATCTCGGCATCCAATGCGGCAGTTCCCCCTGCGCAAATCACTCCATTTATTAACCAGGGTTGGACAGCAGTCTCTCAAGCATCATTTGTCCCTTACACGCTGGATCCTGCGACCGGTAACCTGATCGATGCAGCTCTTGCACCCGTGGTCAGCGCGGTTATTACGGGCAACAATGCGAATGGGGTGAGGGGTGGCCGGATGGTCAACACCACAGACTTGGCTACAATCATACGCACGAAGGTGTGTGGTGCTAATGGTTGTTCATACACCCAGCAGGATGTGGATTTACTGCCTGCGGGTTCCAGTTACTATGTTTGGGAGACCGGTGGTCAGCCATGAAATCAAATCGCCATCCTGATGAGCCAAGCGGCCACGCCTGCCCCTGTGGTATTCGACCCGCCCTTGCCGGTTAGTTTTGTGGTGCCAACTGGCGCGAAATATGGCCTTTATCAGGGGGCGACCATTTCGCTGCAATATGGCGGCTTCGGTGACTTGTGGGGTATTCCCAGCGTGTGCATTGATGTGACCACGAACTTGCCCTGTGTGTTTTCAGCACTGGTTGGAACGCCCACGCCTCAGCTAAATCAGCGCTGGACACCGGATTTCAGCATTCCGTATGACCCGGTAATCGGCGTGGTGACATCTGGCACGACGACTTATCTGGTCAAGCCGCTGGACAAGGAAGTTCGTCTTGCTCATGTGTTGCCGACTGTTTGTTCTGGTGCAGGTTTGTTAGCGCCAGCCATCGGCAGCGTGACATTGCCGACAGCCGCGAACTGGATTGATCCGACGCCATCGGCCGGAACAAAGCCCGTGTTTACCACGGTACCGGCTCCGCAAGTCATACACGGCGTAAAGCAATATTAAGCATGAGCATGCTGATGTAAAATCAGCACAGCGTAGGATCAAGGGGGCGCGTTCAGCGCCCCCTTTTTATGAGTTCGATAAGATGTTCAAGGGGGCGCACCGCAATAGTTTTACCCGATGAATGCGCAAGGAACGATGCATGAAATGCTACGCATTACGGTTTCATTTTTTTGTGGTCAAGGTGCGGGATATTTATTTCGGGTGGCCTTGGGATTGACCATGATTCGAATCAGCGTATCTGCCGCACTGTCCGGGTAAATATTCGAAAAGGTCAGCTGCCCCTCATTTTTATAAAAGGCCTCTGTGCGCAGCGTATCTCCACCGAAGTAAAACGGCTGGAACTGTTTTCCTGTGATACGGCTATCGGTATCGTTCGGTTGACCAATCAAATTTTCGACTTGCCACAGCGTCATGCCGATTTGCAGTTGCGCAAATTTACTACCGGGGGCAGGCGTACCGACGATTTCCCCATCGACCAATCCATCCGCAGACTTCACTGCCCGCACGATTGATTTCGCTGCTGATGGGGCATGTTTCGATTTCGCGGCTTGGGTGGTCTCACTAGGAGGTTTCGTGGTCGCGGCTTTGTTCCATGACGCGCAGCCAAACAGGAAGATGATGCAAACGGCGGGTATTGACCAGTTATTACGGTACATGCCAACCCCCATAATAAACAAGATGCCCCAAAAAGAAATGCGTAGCCACCATCGGTTCAAACGACGCGGCAGGATGTTTTCTTCCGTCCACCGGTCAGAATTATTCTTCAAGCATTGAGGTAGCTGCCGATGATTCTACTCCTAAAGGGCGGACGCAAGAACCTGTCGAGCGTGAATGAGAGAATGAATGTCGGTTAGCGCAACAGAAAGTTACTTTTCAACGCGCTGCTAATCTGGCGAACGACGGGGGTTTTAGCGGTTCAGCTATTTAATACGAGATGTATAATGGCTTTAAGTTAACTACCCGTCATGCCAATGCTTCGCCTTGCCTGCCGACTGTTCGCCGCACTATCGCTCGCGCTAAGTCTCCCAGCCCATGCCGTGGAAACGTTGCGCGTGCTGGCGTGGCCGGGCTATGCCGACAGCGATCTGGTCAAGGTTTTTGAGGCGCGTTTCGATGTGCATGTTGAAGTGAGTCTGGTCAGCTCCGACGACGTGCTCCGTGAAAAGATCAGCGCCCATCAGGGCAAAGACTTTGATGTCTTCGCTGCCAACACCGCAGAAATGCAACACTATATTTCTCAGCAGCTCGTGGTTCCGTTGCGGCTTTCTGGCATTCCCAATACCGCGTACCAACTACCGCGTTTCCGCGATCTGCAGGCTATTCCCGGCATTACGCGTCAGGGGCAGGTTTTCGCGATACCTTACACCTTTTCGGAAATGGGCCTGATCTATGATCGCAAACAGTTCAGGACACCACCGACCTCGATGGCCGCGATGTGGGACCCCAGATACAAAGGGCGGGTGCTGGCTTTCGATACCAGCAGCCACAACTTTTCGATTGCATCATTGTTGCTTGGAGGTTCGCCTTTTTTGATTGAGGGCCAGCAATTTGGCCGGGTTACTGAGCATCTGATCGCGTTGCGCCGCAATGTATTGACTTTCTATACGCTACCGGAAGAATCGGTGCGGCTGTTCCGTGAACATTCGGTAGCACTGCTGTTCGCCAATTATGGCAGCCAGCAGCTCAAACTGTTACGCGATGCAGGAGCCGATGTCGGTTATGTCATCCCGCGCGAAGGTGCGCTGGCTTGGCTGGACTGCTGGGCGATTACACGCGGAGCAAAAAATCAGCGCCTCGCGGAAAGCTGGATCAACTATACGCTGGAAGCCGATGTCAGCGGGGAGCTGACCCGGCGCCAGGGCCTGGCGAACACGCTTGAAGCCAGCCCGCTGACAGGCGACGCAGACAAGATCATCTGGCTCAAGCCGGTGGAGAATGCCCAACGCAGAGCGACACTCTGGAGCCGAATCATCTCGGGCGATCAGCCGGAAAAGTTTCTTGCGCGATGAAATTTCCTGACCACATTAAAATTGGTATCGGCTTCAAGCTGGGTTTTTTGCTGGCCGCATTTGGCATCCTCGCGACGAGCCTGACCGGCTATTATTTTTACACGTCCAGCCGGAACATGTTGACCAGTGCGGCGGAGCGCGACCTGCTGACGGCCACGCAGGTAGTGGGCCGGAACATGAAAATCATCATCGACGTGATTGCCGAGGACGCGCAGTTGCTGGCGGCCATTCCGGAGACACGCAATGTGTTTAACTCGTCGGCCGATCTGACCGCCGAACGTGACAAAAAAATATTGGCCGATACTTTCACTGCGATGTTATCGGCGCATCCGGAATATTTCCAGATTCGGCTGATTAGTGCGATTCGTCATGGTCTGGAGCTGGTTCGCATCGATCGTGATGGCCGGGTACTGACACGAGTGCTGGCTGCCAATTTGCAGGAAAAAGCACACTATCCTTATGTTTTCGATACGTTGCGATTGGGACGCGGAGATATTTATTTATCGGATATCACGATCAACCATGAGAAGGGGGCGCATTCCGGCCTGAACAAACCGACCGTGACGGTCTCCACTCCGGTGATATCACGCAGTGGCAAGACACTCGGCCTGATCGTAATCAACATCGACCTGAACGGGCTTTCCAGTATCTTGAAAAGTAATCTGCCGATTGCCTATCAGTTATATCTCAGCAATCAATGGGGCGACTTGCTAATTCACCCTGATGCCACTCAAACCTTCGGCTTTGATCAGGGCAGGCGCATTTTGATCCAGGATTTCTTCGAGCCTGTATCGACGCTGATTAAGGGTAAGGGTACGAGTGTTGTGATGAATGTCGAGGCAGGGCCGAAAAAACAGGGCGGACATGTTGCGGCCTTCGTTCGCCTGCCTTTTGGCGATACCATCGAAAAGCGTTTTGTGATTCTCGGTTTGTCTCAGCCGCTGGACAACATCGTGCGCGAAACTACCAAGCTGGGCTTGGATACCATACAGATCATTCTCGCTTTCAGCGGTCTTGCGCTGATCCTCTCCGCACTGGTTTCCCGCGTCGTTACCGGCCCATTGCATGCCGTGGTCGGCGCGATCAATCACTTCTCGAAAGAGCGTGTCATCAGCACATTACCACTTACACGCAATGATGAACTCGGCCTGCTCTCGCGCAGTTTTTACGATATGCAGACGGAGATCATGGCGCATTTAACCGAGCTGAACGAGAGTCGAAAGGCTCTTGATCATCTGGCCCAACATGACACGCTGACTGGCCTGCCCAACCGCAGGATGTTCTTCGACCGGCTGGAACATGCCATCGCCAATTCGCGGCGTAGCGGCAAGCAGCTTGCCGTGCTGTTTGTCGATCTGGATCATTTCAAGGAAATCAATGACACGCTCGGTCATGCGTCAGGTGACAAGGTTTTGATAAACGTTGCAATCCTGTTGATGGCTTCGGTGCGCGAGGTCGATACCGTGGCGCGTCTGGGCGGCGACGAGTTCGTCGTTCTGCTGGACACGATCGACGGCCAGCAGCACGTCATGACAGTCGCGCAGAAATTACATGATCGCTTCCAGCAGGTCATGCAGATGGACGGACACGAACTGCCCGTCCATGCCAGCATTGGGATCAGCATTTTTCCGAGAGATGGAAAGGACGCTGGCGAACTGATGCAAAATGCCGATCGGGCCATGTACAACGCAAAAAATCAAGGCAGAAATGCTTTCGGTTTTCTCGAAGGCGGTCCAGAAGGATAGGGCCTCAAGTTTAGTCAAGGATGTTGCATAAATAGTTGCTTGCAGTTGATTTCCCCTTATGGATTTTATGGAGACTTTGGATTTGAAAGAAACTTGGGATTTGAAAGAGACTCGCCTTGAGACTGAGTTGGTTTATCAGGGCGACTTTATGCGTGTGCATAAAGACAGTGTGCGTTTGCCGGATGGTGCGGTGAGCAGCCGCGAATACATCACCCATCCGGGTGCGGTGGCGGTGCTGGCGATATTGGATAACGGCAATCTGGTGATGGAGCGGCAGTTTCGCTATGCGCCGCAACGCGAGTTCATCGAATTGCCCGCCGGGAAGATCGACCACGGTGAAGACATTCTGCTCTGTGCAAAACGCGAGCTGCTGGAAGAAACCGGCTATGTGGCGAGCGAGTGGATTCATCTCACGACCGCCTGGCCGTGCATCGGCTATGCAGACGAGCGCATGGAATATTTTCTGGCGCGCGGTCTGACTCATCAGGGGAGCCGTCTGGATGACGGCGAGTTTCTGGAGGTGTTCGAGTTGTCTCTGCCGGAGGCGATCGAGTGGATACGATTGGGCAAAATCAACGAGAGCAAAACGATCGTCGGCTTATTCTGGCTGGAGAAGTACCTCAAGGACTGGCATTAACCCCTCCTTTGAAAAATGGATAAAGGAGCGCACCGCTCTGGTGCAATGATGTGGTGCATCATAAAATTCATGCACCATTTTGGATTTATTGAAACAGCTATTTGTCCGCAGTGCTTCCCGCATTCTATAACTATCAGTCGCTTAGCAAAGTGGAACGCATCTTGCGTACCTCGTGCGGTTCGCACCATTGGAGAGAAGTTTGGAAAATTTAAGAATCAATAATGACACTTTGTTTATTTTGCTCGGCGCGATCATGGTGCTGGCGATGCATGCAGGCTTTGCTTTTCTGGAGCTGGGCACGGTGCGCAAGAAAAATCAGGTGAATGCGCTGGTCAAAATTTTGACCGACTTTGCGATGTCTACGCTGGCGTATTTTTTCGTCGGTTATGTGATCGCTTACGGCGTGAACTTTTTCACCGGCGCGGAAGAGCTCGCGCAAAAAAGCGGTTATGAATTGGTGAAATTTTTCTTCCTGCTGACCTTTGCGGCCGCGATTCCGGCCATCGTCTCAGGCGGCATCGCCGAGCGCGCCAAATTCCAGCCGCAAATGGCTGCGACTTTCATGCTGGTCGGCTTCGTCTATCCGTTCTTCGAAGGCATCGCGTGGAATCATCATTTCGGTGTTCAAGCCTGGCTGAATGCGACCTTCGGTGCGGAGTTCCATGATTTCGCAGGTTCAGTGGTGGTGCATGCGGTGGGCGGCTGGATCGGGCTGGCGGCGGTGCTGCTGCTCGGTGCGCGGCGCGGACGATATAACAAGGAAGGGCGTATCTCGGCGCACCCTCCCTCCAGCATCCCGTTCCTTGCACTCGGCGCGTGGATACTCACGGTGGGCTGGTTTGGTTTCAACGTGATGTCGGCGCAAACGATTAACAACATCAGCGGGCTGGTCGCGGTGAATTCTCTGATGGCGATGGTGGGCGGTACGCTCGCGGCATTGTGGATGGGCAAGAACGATCCGGGCTTTGTGCATAACGGCCCGTTGGCGGGGTTGGTGGCGATATGCGCGGGTTCCGATCTGATGCACCCGATAGGCGCATTGTTCGTCGGCGGCGTGGCGGGGGCGCTGTTCGTCGTGATGTTCACGCTGACGCAAAACCGCTGGAAGATTGATGACGTGCTCGGCGTGTGGCCGCTGCACGGCCTGTGCGGCGCATGGGGTGGAATCGCAGCGGGGATATTCGGCCTCAAGGCGTTCGGCGGCATCGGCGGCGTGAGCTTCATGTCGCAACTGTGCGGCACGTTGCTCGGCATAACCATCGCTTTCATAGGCGGCTATGCGGTGTATGGTGTGTTGAAGAAACTGGTTGGCATACGCCTGAGCGCCGAGGAAGAATTTAACGGTACCGATTTGAGCGTCCATAAAATCACGGCGACAGCGGAGCGCGAATCGGGCTGGTAATTTTAACTTTAAATACACAAAATTCTGAAACCTCTCGTGCCAAAGTAAGTCGAGCCGGTACAATTTAAGCGATAAATTATGACCACGCTAGCCCAACTCCATGTCGATATTGACGTGCGCGTACAAACCATCCGAGGAGATTGTTCCGACTGGCTGTGCGGGAAGGGGTGCGATAGTTGTTGTCGGCGGCTTGCCGACGTGCCTCGACTAACGTTAGCAGAATGGGACTTGCTGCGGGAGGGCTTGGCAGACCTACCGCCAGAACGGCTCCATGAAATCCGCAGGAACATGGCCGCCTTGACCAGCCAGTCGTCGCGCCCCGTCATTTGCCCGCTGCTGGACATTTCTACCGGCACCTGTCCTGTCTATACTCAGCGTCCAGTGGCGTGCCGCACCTACGGCTTCTACGTGCAGCGCGACCAAGGGCTTTATTGCCACGACATCGAATCCCGTGTGGCCAATGGTGCCCTGGTCGACGTGGTGTGGGGCAATCAGGATGCCATTGATCACCGGCTCGCCGGCCTTGGCGAAATCCGCGCTTTGACCGACTGGTTCGAGCGTTGGATAGTGGCAAATAAGTAGTGGAGAAACAGCTTTCGCGTAAATATAGACGTCGGGGATGTCCAAAATTTTGTGTAAATCGTGCCAATAGCGGACGGTCAAATATTTCCCACATAGCCGTTCAACATTCGAGTATTGGATAACTCCTCCGACATAGGCTCGAATCAGAGAACAGATCATTCAGGATGCCCAATTTTTAGTGCTGATGATGAATTGTGTCTATAATCATTCCTAGGTATATTCTTTGGGGAGCGTGCTCCATGCCTAATTGGGAAAAATCTCTAGGTTTAGCTGCGGCTCTGCTGTTGATAGCTGGGGTGGCGTATTACGCGATCTATGGATCCAAACAGGCAGACACTAATGTGCGCACGTCTGGAATCATAGAGGGGCCGGAAGTGAATCTTGCACCCAAGGCTCCCGGGCGAATTTCTGAAATTTGCTGCAACGAAGGTGACCGCGTTCAAAAAAATCAGGTCGTCATCCGGCTCGAAAGCGATGACCTCGCTGCCGCAGTCGAGCAATCGAAAGCTGGAGTAGAGCAGGCGCAAGCAAATATTGGTGTTGCGGAATCATCGATTAGCTATGCGCGGGCAAATATTAAGACCGCAGAATCCGAAATCAAGGCCGTTCAAGCCGACACCAAAAAAGCCAAGGCTCAGATGGATGACTCCGACTCCAGGCTGGCGAGGGCACAGGTTCTTTTCCAAAAGAATTTTATCTCGCAGGAAGCACTTGATACCTCCACGACGGCACATACCGCGTTGGGGGCAGATTACTCTTCTCAAAAGTCGAAACTGATTGAGGCGCAGTTCAAGAGAGATGCGGTCGTCGCGCAGTTAAGCACCACAAATAATCAACTTCAACTGGCTCGTTCGAACCTCAAACAGTCGCAAGCAACCTTGGCTTATAACCAGGCCAAGCTCGCCGATATGATCATTGAGACCCCTATTTCAGGCACAGTGGTGTTCAAAGCATTGGAGAAGGGTGAAACCGTCAGCTCCGGTGTGACGGTGTTGACTGTGGTAGACCTCGCCAATCTATACGTGCGTGTGGACGTCGATGAGACGCTGGTGGACAAGATTGTGGTCGGTGGTGATGTGACGATAAAAACTGAAGGTACTTCAGGCAAACAATTCAAAGGGCAAGTTTCAGAGATTGGGCGGTATGCCGAGTTCGCAACCCAAAAGGACGTAAAGAGCGGTCGACAGGACATTAAAACGTTCCGCGTCAAAATTGCGTTTCAGGAACCAGCTGGACTACTGAAACCAGGAATGACGGTGGACGTCGAAATAGCGAAAAAAACAGAACAATGAGCGCGGAAAGCAAAGCCGTCGAAGTGACCGGACTGACAAAGAAGTTTGGTGAGTTTACGGCCGTTGATAATGTGAGCTTCGAGGTACCCGACGGTGAAATATTCGGCTATCTTGGACCTAACGGCGCGGGCAAAACGACGCTGATACGGATGCTGACGACGCTGGTCATTCCCACTAGCGGACGCGCGAAAATTGCTGGCTTTGATGTAGAGACAAATTCCGCCGATGTGAGGCGTCAAATAGGCGTCATTTCTCAAGCGATGACGAGCGATCTGGACCTTACCGGCTATGAAAACTTGGATATCTACGGGCGTTTCTATGGAGTTCCTGCACGTGAAAGAAAAGAGCGGATCAAGTACCTACTGGATATGGTCGGACTGAGTTCTCGTGCGGGCGAACTTGTCGCAGCCTATTCAGGCGGGATGAGGAGGCGGCTCGAAGTCGCCAGAAGCTTGGTACATAAACCCAAAATACTTTTTCTGGATGAGCCTTCGAGCGGTCTGGATCCTCAATCGAGACGCGTGATGTGGGAGTTGTTGCGGCAGATCAGGGAAGAAAGCTCGACGACGATGTTTCTGACGACTCATTACATGGAAGAGGCGGATGCCTTGTGCAACCGGATTGCCATTATCGATGCGGGCAAGATGATTGTTCTGGGCAGCCCGACTCAACTCAAAAAAGAGATTCCCGGCAGTGACATCGTTTCGATTACGGTTGATGGACTGTCAGAAGGGTTGGTCAGTTTCGTAAAGGCATTGCCATTCGTGCGCAATCTGCTGGTAGAGGATGAGACCCTGCGTGTTTCTGTCGACAGCGGGGCAACCAGCCTTCCCGCATTGATGGATGCGATCAGGTCTTCTGGAGGGCGGATAGTGTCCGCGAGCATCCATGAGCAGTCTCTTGAAGATGTGTTTATCCATTTCACCGGAAAATCGATTCGCGAGGGAGAGGCGAAAAAAGTAAGCCTTTTTATAGGTGCCGGGGTGCCGCAGCGATGAAGAAAATGAACGCATTTTCGGAAACCCTCTTGAGACTGTCCGCCGTGATAGATCGGGACATCAGGAAATTTATTCGCAATCCAATTGTGATCGGCATGAGCTTTTTGATGCCGATCATTTATCTGGTGATTATGGGCAATTCGTTTCAAGGGAAGCTGCAATCGCTGCCTCTTATCGTCATCAACCATGACTCTGGACGACAGGCGCGTGATCTTTTTGACAACCTGCGTGCCATCGAAGCCGGCCCGGCGACCATAACCATTTTTCAAGCCGAGGATGAACAGGCGGCAGTCGCCGATGTCCGTAATGGCAAATATAAAGCAGCACTCATCATTCCGTCCGATTTCAGTAAGCGGGTGGTTCTAAAATCAAGACCCGAAGTGGGGCTCTTCCTCGATAACACCGATGCCATTTCTTCGGGGACGATAACAGGGGTCGTAAATGGAGCCGTCGCGGCGATTCATTCCGGTCACGTTGCTATTCGGGAAGCATCTGACCAAATACATGTGCGCGATGCCGACCTGTACCGTTTCGTGGATTATTTTCAATCTCTGGTTCCCGGTGTGGTGGTGATGGCAATCTTTCTGGGAACTCTTACTACGGGCGTATTTAACGTGGTCATGGACCGGTTTCTGGGCATTGAGGAAAGCTATCTCCTGACCCCGCTCACCAAGGCCAACATCGTGGGCGGACTCATTTTGAGCGGCCTGGCCATTACGACTTCGGTGTCTATTTTAGTGCTCGCTGTAGGCATGCTCATGACCGGCATTCCATTCCCGACTAACATAGGGTCGCTGGCATCATTGCTCGTCGTCATCATACTCACCACACTTTGCCTGCAAAGTCTGATGTTCGTTCTTCTCGGTAGGGCTAACCATCCGAGGCTTGTTGGTGTGTTGAGTGGATTTATGAATGTGATCCTGTTCTTTCCGAGCGGTGCCGTTTACCCGACAGCGAGTTTGCCGAGTTGGTTAAAAAGCTTCGCCATGGTCAACCCGGAAGCTTATGCCGTAGATGCGCTGAAGGCGTTGCTTTTCAAGAACGCGGGATTGACCACCGTTTTGGCAGACATCGGCTTCCTTATGGTTTTCATGGTTGTAATGATGATGGCTGCGATAATGCTATTCAAGCGAACACTCTAGCGTTTCGGCTTATGACGATCTTACTTACAGTGACTGCTTTCAGAAATCCAGAAATACACCATGGTGTGCGACTTCATGCCAGAAGATGTACTTGGTGAGCGTCCGCTGTCAGGCAGTGAAATAATATGATCATCACTATGGTAAGCGTTTATTATTCAAGACTTCAAAGGGGATTTGACTGGATGTTTCTGCGTTAACCAATTGATTTTCCGTTACCCGTGTTCATGACTTTATTGTCATAAAATAATCATTTTGTCCTGTTTGCAGCGATGTAAAAAAAGGGCAATCCTTTTTGGACTGCCCTTTTTGCAGCGCAAAAAACTTGAATCAGTTTTTGATCGCTTCGATCTCGAATACCAGCTTCACGTCATCGCCCACTGCCGGCAGCGCATATTTGATGCCGAAGTCGGAGCGTTTGATTTGTGTGCTGGCCGCCGCACCGCATTCGTCTTTTTTGCTCATCGGGTTCGTGCCGCAGTTGAATGCATCGATCGTCAATGTCACCGGCTTGGTGACACCCAATATGGTCAGGTTGCCATCCACGCTGGAAGGTGTGTCGCCCTTGAAATGCATCGCGGTGGATTTGTAGCTGATGTTTGGAAATTCTGCCGCATTGAAAAAATCAGGCGATTTTAAATGATCGTCACGCTTGGCAAAACCGGTGCTGACCGATGCGGATTCAATGGCGATTTCAACCGAACCGGTTTTTGCCGCGCGATCCAACGTTGCTGTACCGCTGGTTTTGTCGAAGCGGCCTTGCATGGTCGAGAAGCCCAGATGGCTGATGCTGAAATGAGGGAAGGTGTGTAGCGGATCTATCGTGTAACTGTCGGCAGCCTGAGCTGCAATCGGGAGTGCAACACTGATGGCGAGGGCTGTGAATATTGATTTGCGCATAGTCGTTCCTTACGTGGTTGTAAAAAATCAAACGAGCGTTTGACGGGTGGTCATCGTAGCAATCGGAATTATTCCTGTAAAGCTAAAACGGAACGTCTCCGGCCACGCGCCATGTCACATATATCGCGCCAGCAGCGAGGGCGAAAGTCAGCAGCGAGAGCAGCAGGATTTGTATCCGGGACGATTGCTTTGGCAGCGGCATCAGCCAGGCGGCTAACGGAATCACCGCAAGAATAGGCAGCGCGTACCACGGAAGTTTTGCGCTGAGCACGGCTACGCAGCCGGTCAGTCCGGCGATCAACGCGAGGGGCAGCGTGAATACGCGCCCGGCAGGCAAGGGATGGTGGCTGATCATCTGGATCAGCAAATGCGCGGCGGCGGCAGAGCCGAGCGCCAACCCGAATTGGCCGAGTAAGGCCGATGCGCCGACCAGTGCGGCAACACCGGTGCCGATGCCCAGCGCGGCAGCCGCACTGGCGGCGCGTACCGGTTCATTCTCAAGCTTATCCATACCCCAGATTAAAATCGCGACATAAGCCGCGCACCCCGCGCCCCACAGCAATATTGTTTGGGGTGGTTGGTGCTGGAGAACGCGCTCGACTACCCAAACGGCAGCGGCACCACCGAGTATTGGCAGCAGCATACTAAACCAGCGCAATGGCAACACATTGAGCAGCAGACCGAGCGCTGCGCCGATCAATCCCAGTAGCACGATTTTGCGCGCGGCGGTGAATGGCTCGATCGTAAAGTCGCTGACCAGATAAACGGTGATAGCGAATCCTGCGATGATGGCCAGGCCGCTCAATCTGATGCGCTGGAATAGTTCGGCGGTAATCAGCGCGACCAGAAAAGGGGCCAAGCCGGCTTGTACGGCGGGATGGTTGAGCAGTTCTTGCAACTTATTCTCCTCTGGGTCATCGAAGTGAACGCGAGTTTACCACTAGTGCAGCAGCTCTTGAAATCTGGCAACGAACGCCCAACGTTCACGACGCTGGGTGGCTGTAATGGTAGACTGCTCGGCATGATTTTAATATGGGAGGCGATGAGTTTATGAAGCGAATTTTTCTGTTTATTTTGACCAATCTGGCCGTGGTGTTCGTGATCAACATCACGCTGCGTCTGCTCGGTGTGGATCGCTGGGTGAACGAGAGCGGCGGCATCAACTTCACCGCGCTGCTGGTGTTGTCTGCCGTGATCGGCTTTGCCGGTTCGCTGGTTTCGCTGGCGATGTCAAAATGGTCGGCCAAGCGTATGGTCGGTGCGCAGGTCATCGAAAACCCGATTGATCCGACCGAACGCTGGCTGGTGGATACCGTCCGCCGCCAAGCGGGGGCTGCGGGCATCGGTATGCCGGAAGTGGCGATTTACGATGCGCCCGATGTGAACGCGTTTGCCACCGGATGGAATCGCAACAACGCGCTGGTGGCGGTAAGCACCGGCTTGCTGCAAAGCATGAGCCGCGATGAAATCGAGGCGGTGCTGGCACATGAAATGAGCCATGTCTCCAACGGTGACATGGTGACGCTGGCGCTGATTCAGGGCGTGGTAAATACCTTCGTGATCTTTTTTGCCAAACTGTTCGGTTTCTTCGTGGATCGCGTGTTGCTCAAGAATGATGGCCGCAGCGGCCCCGGCATCGGCGCCTTCGTTGCGGAAATGGCGGCGCAACTGGTGCTGGGTGTGCTGGCCAGCGTCATCGTGATGTGGTTCTCTCGCCAGCGCGAATTCCGCGCCGATGCGGGCGGTGCCCATTTGGCCGGACGCAACAAGATGATCGCCGCACTGGAACGCCTGAAGGTCAATCATGAGCAGACCGTCCTGCCGGAAAAAATCGCCGCGTTCGGCATTTCCGGCGGCCACGCTTTTGCAAAGATGTTTATGACCCATCCGCCGCTGGATGAGCGTATCGCCGCGTTGCGTAGCGGGCAAAGTTAGCAATGAGGCTTGGAAAGCTGCCGATTTTATAGCCGGCGCATCAATGCTGACGGGGCGGGGAACGTACCCTTCATGACAATTGAATTATTGTTGTTAACCTGCCCGTTGTGATTATAATGTTGCGCGGAAAGTCTGTGTGTCTGGCCGGATTAACCCCTTGACCTGCTCACATCCAGAGTCATACGGTGGCCGTTTTATTTTTCACTTAATTCAAAAAATATTATCATGCGCAGATTATTTTTTGGTGATGTTGATTTGTTGATTCTCATGGAGGCATTATGATAGCGAAGAAAAAGGCTTGGGTGATGGTAGCGGCCGTTGTGGCTGCAGTGATCTTGGCGGGTTGCTCAACTCAGGTGAAGCGGGTAGGGGTAGAAGAGGTAAGGGATATTTCCGGTACCTGGAACGACACTGACTCACGCTTAGTGTCGGAAGAAATGATACGCGATTCTCTTTCCGGCGGCTGGATCGATCGCTTTGGCATGACTTCAAAGAAAGCACCTGCGGTCATCATCGGCAATATTCGTAACCTCTCGCAAGAACATATCAATACCAATACCTTTGTAAATGATCTTGAACGTGCCTTTGTCAATTCGGGCCGTGTCGATGTAGTAGCATCGAAAAATGAGCGTGGCGACATACGCGAAGAACGTGTTGATATGGATCTCAACGCCAGTGAGGCCAGCCGTAAAGAAATGGGTAAAGAAGCCGGTGCGGATTTCATGTTGATCGGTTCGATCAATACCATCATCGATGCATCGGACAGCGAGCAGGTTCGTTTCTATCAGGTTGATCTAACCTTGGTGAGTCTTGCCGACAATCGCAAGGCATGGAACGGCCAGAAGAAGTTGAAGAAAGATATCAAGAATGCCAAGTTCCGCTAGCAAGGATGTTAAGCCTCACCATTAACTGGCTGGGTCGGCAGCTCTTTGGGCTGCTGGCTCTGTTGGCGGTTTTTGTCCTGCCGGGTTGCGCCACTTATAGTGTCGGTATTGCCAATGTCGAACATGAAACCAGCGAACGCAATGTGGCAGCTGCGCTCAAGGCACTTGATAAGCTGAAGCTTAGTGGTGCCGACCAGATGTTGAATTACCTCAATAAAGGCACCTTGCTCCGTTTTCAGGGAGACTATGCCGCTTCCAATCAGCAGTTCGAATCCGCCAAGCGCTTGATGGAAATGCTCAGCGCGACCAGCGTAGCTGAGCAGACGGGTTCGGTGATGGTGAATGACACCATGAAGGCTTATGAAGGCCTCGGCAACGAACAGCTGCTGGTCTATGCATTCAAGGAACTCAATTATCTGCAATCCGGCAATGTCGATGATGCGGCCGTGGAGGCCAGACAGTTCGATATCAAGCAGCGTTTGATCGCCGAAAAAGATACTTCTGCGACCTACCTCTCCGGTGCTTTTGTGCGTTATCTGAATGGCATGGTATATGAGGAGGCGGGCGAGAGCGACTCGGCGCGGATTGATTACCGTAAGGCAGTTGATGGCTACGCCGCGCAGAGCGGCGTTACTGGATTCGGCGTACCGGCAGCACTCAAGGCAGACTTGGACAGGCTCGAAACTCCACATGCGTCATCCCGCGCCGTCCCTGCACGCAAATTGGGTCAGGTTGCAATGCAACTGCAAGACACGCGCGATAACGGCGAAGTCGTGTTCATCCTGCACAACGGACTGGGACCGTCACTGGCTGAAAACAACGTGATGGTTTTAAACCCTAACCCTCAAAATGGCTCCACGATCTTGAGTGTGGCATTGCCCAAGTTTGTCCAGCGCCCGGTGCCGGTAGCCCGTTTCGAGTTGAGCGAGGGTTCACAATCGGCCTCTTCGGAAATCGTCGAGGATGTGAATGCCATTGCCAGGAAGAGTCTGGATGATCGCCTGCCGATGATTACGGGACGGGCGGTGGCGAGACTGGTGGTGAAGAATGCTGCGGTGAAGGAAACCAAGAAAAAAAGCGAGAACGCCGGTGCCGCCGGGCTGTTGATTGGCTTGGTGAGTGACGTGGGTGCCTTTGCATCGGAACGCGCCGATACTCGAAGCTGGTCGTTGTTGCCGGGCAATATCCTGTTGGCGCGTTTGTCTTTGCCTGCAGGCACGCATAATCTCAAGGTCAACTTCTATGGTAGTAACGGAAACATCCTTGCCACACGCGATTATACTTCGGTCAAAGTACGGGCCGGACGGAAAGCATTTGTGTCGGATTATTACCTAAAGGCGAATTAACGGAGGTTCGACATGGGCATGGTTCACAGTATTTTTAAAGCTGTCATTGTGACAGCCAGTTTGCTGATATCGCTTGTGGCTCAGGCCGCTCCGCCGGACTGGATAGTCAGCAACGCGAAAATGTATCCCGTTGAAATGTACCTGGTCGGTCGCGGTGCTGGTTCGACAGCGGAAGAGGCTCAGAACCGTGCGCGCGGCGATTTGGCGACCATCTTCGAGGTGCGCGTTCAGGTGTTGACAGAAAATACTACCACGGTGGCAAAATCGGGCAGTAAAGAGCAGGTCGACAGTCAGGCTTTGCAACAGGTGTCTGCGAAGACCGACAAGGTGATCAGCAGTATCAATATTGCCGAAATCTGGCGTGATCCGGAAACGAAAGAGTTTCACGCGCTAGCCGTGCTTTCACGCTCACAGGCAGCGGCCAGTTTGCGCGAGGAGATCGGTAATTTAGACGATGGCGTGCAGCGGGACGTGAACGCCGCCAAGGAAGCCGGCGACCCCTTGCTCAAGATAGCCGTGCTGGCACGCGCGATGGAATCCGCCATCAAGCGTGACGGTTTCCAGGCATCGCTCAAGGTAATCGATACTTCCGGGCGTGGCATCGAAGCACCGATTCCGCAGATGGAAGTCCTGGCGCAGATCGATGATGTGCTGCTGCGCATCAAGATTGCGCCGGAAGTGGCGCCTGATGACGCAGAGCATGCCGGTGCCCGGGAGTTTTCTACTATCCTCAAGGGTGGTTTGGCGGCGGCGGGATTTCTGGCGCAGGGTTCTGACAAGGCAGACTTCGTGCTGATCGGCAAGCTGACCTTGAGTGATATGGACCAACAAAACAACTGGTATTGGGTGCGCGGTACGGTCGAAGTGTCCTTGGTGGAGAAGAATTCGGGGGCAGAGAAGGCGTCGGGTCGTGTGCGTGGCAGCAAAACATGGCCGATCAAGGCTTCGGCACGGGATGCCAGGACCGCACGTTCGCGAGTGCTGATCGAAGCCGAAAAGCTGCTCAGGCAGGAGTTGAGATCGGCGATCATCGGGTTTGCATCCGGTTCGTGACAAGAGCCGGAATTGTGACGTGACTACTGGGGTGCTTTGGTTGAATTTTCCGTAGTCGCCGTGGCCGGTGAGGGCAGCGGTTGGGTCGTATCGCTGCTATCTTCATCATCGTAACGTTGACGCGGCGGGTTACCGTCATACACTTGGCTCAGGCGATGCTGCAAGTAGGCATCACGAAAAAATTCGTAGGGGTCGATCATCGCCTCAGTCAATACTTTTTCCTGATCCAGCAGTTCGGTACGCCGGTTGAGCCCCCTGGTCAGGTAAGCCTGATTGCGTGTACTCATGTTTTTCAGCTGGTACATCGGGCTTGCGAAGCCGTCTACATACAATCCAGCGCCATCACGCAGCGTGCTGGGTCCTAATATTGGCAAGACGAGGTAGGGGCCGTTGCCGACGCCCCACTTGCCCAAGGTCAGGCCAAAATCTTCATTATGTTTTTTCAAGTCGCCAACGGATGCAACGTCAATTAGCCCGAAAACGCCGATAGTGGAATTCACGAAAAAACGCATCCCGTCAGAAAAACCTTGCACCATCTTGAACTGAAGTAAATCGTTAGCGGTGACGACGACATCGTCCAGATTGGAAAAGAAATTCGATACCATGACTCTGCCGACCGTCGGCATCACCGCTTTGTATCCCCGTGCGACGGGCTTGACCACCGCTTTGTCGACGCTATCGTTGAACTTGTAGATGCCTCGGTTAATCGGTTCCAGCGGGTCGGCCGGATTATTCGCATGGATCGAGGCACAACCTGACATCGCCACGGCAGTGAGTACGATAAGAGTGCGTATGGCGTTCATTAATATTTTCGCCGCAGTAAATTTTTCATTGTATGAGTTTGGGGCTGGTATGTTCCAGTAATCAGCGACATATATTAACTCGGCGTGGGCGGAGATAGTTCGCCAATATGGAAACTGAATTTACCGCTGTTGCGTTCGGCAAAGAAATGTTCAAGGCTGTAGCGCACCGGGCGAAACGCGATTTCATCCCACGGTATTTCGGCTTCGGTGAACAGTTTGACTTCCAGGCTTTCCGGACCCGGGCTAAAATCCAGATCGAGCAGTTTGGCGCGGAACAGCAGGTGTACCTGATTGATGTAGGGCAGGCTGTACATCGAATACAAGTCATCGATCGCAATGCGCGCATTGGCTTCTTCCAGCGTTTCGCGGGTGGCTGCCTCGGCAGTGGTTTCGCCGTTTTCCATGAAGCCGGCGGGCAGTGTCCATAGTCCGTGGCGAGGTTCGATGGCGCGACGGCACAGCAGGATTTTGTCCTGCCATTCCGGAATGGCACCGACGATCAGTTTGGGATTCTGGTAATGCACCTCGCCGCAACTGGTGCACACATGGCGCTCGCGGCTGTCATCCGGCGGGATGCGCAGTTCGACCGGGGCACCGCACAGGCTGCAAAATTTCATGCGCGGTAAAATTCCACGTTAGGGGCTGGGAGATGCATTATTTTTATGATCCCTACCGGGGTATCTCTGTATTCTTGTTGGTCGACGCGTCTTGAGGAAAATTCTTGTCCAGCACGCGCTGCGCATCGTCGCGCAGTTCCTTCATGCCCAAGGCGTCATAGCCTAGTACCAGTATCAGTAGCGCATCGTGTATCGCGGGCGTATTCGGATATTGCGTCAACACTTCCTTGGCGCGGTTCACCGCTGCGATGTTCGCGCCACGACGCAGGTAATAGCTGGCGACATGGATCTCATATTTCGCCAGCGCGTCCAGCAGATATTGCATGCGCAATCTTGAATCGGCAGCGTACTTGCTGGAGGGGAAGCGCGTGACCAGATCCTTGAATGCGGCAAACGAATCCTGTGCCGCTTTCGGATCGCGCTCGGTGGGATCTTGCCCGCTTACTCTGCCGAACAAACCGATATCGGCATTGAAGTTGGCCAGGCCTTTCACATAGTAGGCATAGTCCACATGCGGGTTGTTCGGGTACTGCTTGATGAAGCGATCGGCGGCTGCAATGGCAGATTCGGGTTCATTCTGCTTGTAATAGGCGTAAGCGATTTCGAGCTGCGCCTGCTGCGCGTAACTCCCGTAAGGGTAATGCGATTGCAGGGATTCGAACTGTTTGATGGCTTCCTCATAGCTGTTGTCGTTGAGGCTTTTCTTTGCATCGTTATACATGACCTCGACGGAAGCTGTTTTTGCCGGATTGTTGGCATCCGGTCCCGAATGGGAGCTACAAGCAATTAACGTAAGCAACAGAAATACGGCTAAAATAGGGCGCATGACAAATCCAGAAAATATTTTGCGCGATTATAGCGCAAACCCCTCCCTCACCGAACCGGAGCATTTCACCGTCCCCGATGAATATGCCGGACTGCGCCTTGATCAGGCCTTGGTCAAATTTTTTCCCGAGTATTCGCGCAGCCGATTGCAGGAATGGATCACCGGGCAGCAAGTCAAGGTGGATGGCGAGTTTGCCACGACCAAACAAAAAGTCTGGGGCGGCGAAAAGCTGGAAGTGTTTCCACAATCCCATCCGACTGAGCAGCCCTATCTGGCCGAAGACATCGCGCTCGACATCGTTTATGAAGACGATGCGCTGCTGGTGATCAACAAGCCGGTCGGGCTGGTGGTGCATCCGGGTAGCGGCAACTGGGAAGGCACGTTGCTCAACGCGCTGTTGCATTACGCACCGCAATTGGCGGAGGTACCGCGCGCCGGCATCGTGCATCGGCTGGACAAAGACACCAGCGGCTTGCTGGTGGTCGCCAAAACGATTCCCGCGCAAACCGCGCTGGTGCGTCAGTTGGAGGCGCGCACCGTGCAGCGCGAATATCTGGCACTGGTGCATGGCGAGTTGACCCGAGCCGGCAAGGTGGACGCGCCGATCGGTCGTCATCCCACCCAGCGCGTCAAGATGGCCGTCGTGGAAAAAGGCAAACCTGCGGTCACGCATTATCAGATCGAAAGAAAATTCCCGAGCTGCACCTTGCTGCGCTGCCGTCTGGAAACCGGACGCACCCACCAGATCCGCGTGCATCTGACCTATATCGGCCATCCGCTGGTGGGCGACAGCGTGTACCTCAAAGGCCCGCAAAAATGCGTGCCGAAACTGCGTGAATTGCTGAGCAGTTTTCCAAGGCAAGCACTGCACGCCACCCGTCTGGGGCTGGAGCATCCTGTGACCGGTGAGCTGATGGAATGGCATGTTCCGTTGCCGCAGGATATGGTGGAATTGCTGCGACAGATCAAGGCGATTGCGGATGAGCCAGCATGATCATTTGAATATTTCTGTTCATTCGAATATTCCCGGCCATTTGATCATCCCCGACTGGCCCGCTCCCGCCCATGTCAAAGCCCTGCAGACCACGCGCCTGGGCGGCACAAGCTGCAAGCCCTACGACAGCCTCAATCTTGGCGACCATGTCGGCGATGCGCCCTTAACTGTTGCGCGCAACCGCATGTCGCTCAACACGCTGCTGCCCAGCGAACCGGTATGGCTGGAACAAGTTCACGGCACCGTCGTCGCCATTGCTGACAGCGCGAGTTGCCGACCTCAGGCCGATGCCTGCATCGCGCGGCAACGCGCGGCGGTATGCGTCGTGATGACCGCCGATTGCCTGCCGGTGTTGTTGTGCGATGCGCAAGGCAGCGCGGTCGGCGCAGCACACGCGGGCTGGAAAGGCTTGGCCGCCGGAGTGATAGAGGCCACCGTGCAGGCGATGAACGTCGCACCGCAAAATATGATGGCGTGGCTGGGACCTGCGATCAGTCAGCAGGCGTTTGAAGTCGGTGATGAAGTGCGCGTCCTGTTTGTGGACGCCGACCCGCAAGCCGCAGCGGCATTCATGCCAAGTCAGCACGGGAAATGGCTGGCCGACATCTACGCCTTGGCGCGTCTGCGTCTGAACGCGCTGGGCATCACGCAGATTTACGGTGGCGACTATTGCACTTACCGCGATGCCGAGCGTTTTTTTTCCTACCGCCGCGACGGCGTGACTGGGCGCATGGGTACGTTCATCTGGATCGAATAACAACTTAGCATTTTGAGCATTCGTCTTATCAAAACATTTTGGCAAATTTAGACTAAACTTTTAGTCCGCTGGGAATTTCATGATAAATATTAGATCGCTGTCCTCTACACGCCCTCGTTGGTATCTTGTCGCGGGTATCCTCAGTCTTATTGCGATGTTTGCTCTCAAAGAGGCGATGCAGATTCCGAGCGTGCGTGAGTTCGCTCAACTTTTCGACTTTTATCTCGAACTCCCCGGCTGGACGCTCGTCATTACCTCCACGTCGACTCTCTTTGAATCAGAGAGCGGTATCTTTGCTTGGCTTACGATTACCGGATTTTCTTGGTTCGTGTGGTTCCTCTGTGTAGTTGTACTCATTGAGGTTTCACGGCAACTGCTGCTCTATACTCGTCAGCGATTTGAGCCGGGCGGTAGGAAGCGATTTTACTCAGCCCTCGCAATTATTGTGACCATCTTAATCTTAGTGTTGCTGCCCTATCCATCGACCGTCGTACCGCAATGGAAAATCATAGTCACCGATTTATCTGGTCAACTAATACCAAATGCTCACGTTCGTCAGACTTGGCAACACTACGGTCTCGAACAAGAGGACCATGAAGAGGATCGTCGCACCGAACACGATGGATCAGTTACATTTCCAAGTCGAGTCGTTTACGCCAGCCTCATCAGCCGATTGGTTAAACCAATGATGAAAGTTGCCAAGAACTGGATACATGCAAGCGTGGAGCCACACGCATATGTGATGGCATGGCATGCACAGTCAGAGGGTGACCTTGATTACGATCCAGCTCAACATCAAGTGGGGAAACTCATCCTGAGGCCCAGGCAGTGATTAGAACTACAAGCATAAATTGATCTGACGATTCAGGCTTAGCTGATGCAATGATGAAACTACTAGCCATTCGACTAGGCCGCCAAAAGACGGCGATCAAGTCGCTGGTTACGGCGGCATAATCCCGAAACTTTGGGTCTAGCTATATAGCATGACCTCTCTATAACTTTTCTTCAAATTCAAAAATAAAAAGCCACTCCCTCTAGTTTTTTGGAAGCGAGTGGCTTCTTTTCTTGGAAGTTAAAGGGGGCAGGTTCGGATTTTTTCTGGCAGACGGTCACGAACTTACCCATCTGCGTAAGGACGGAAGGAAAATATTGGTTCACAGAGACATGATCGACGTGCCATCATTCGTCCGGGTCATTTCACCCGGATACACTCAATAACGCGATGTCGAGCATACTCAACGACCCGGCCACCGCCGATGCAAAACGGCTGTTGGACGCACATCCCGACTACAAGGTCATTCGTAGAATATCAACCCGTAAAGCATTTGCCGAGAACGATGGCCGAGTCTTGTCGAAAGGCCTCATTGTCGATACGGAAACGACGGGCACCAATCCCGATAAGGACGCAATCATCGAGCTCGGAATGATCCTGTTCGAGTACGATCCCCAAACCGGCAGCGCGTACCGAATCCTGGAATCATTCGATCAACTGGAAGACCCGGGCTTCCCCGTACCACCAGAATCAACGGCCGTGCACGGTATTACCGATGAAATGGTTGCCGGGAAGCGAATAGATGATGCAAGCGTGGCGCAGTTTCTGGAGGGCGTCAGTTTGGTTATCGCGCACAACTCCAAGTTCGATCGGGTCTTTCTTGAAAAACGTTTGCCCATTTTTGAGTCGCTGCCGTGGGGGTGTTCTTTTGCCCAGGTCGATTGGAATGGTGAAGGCATTGGATCAGCCAAGCTCGATTACATCGCTTACCAATACGGATTTTTCTATGATGCGCATCGGGCGGAGGTGGATTGTTTCGCCCTGTTAGAGATACTCCAGCAACCACTCCCAAAATCTGGCGAATTGGTTCTGAAATCCATATTGAATAGTCTGGGTCAGAAAAGCTATAAGGTCTATGCGACTGGATCGCCTTTTGAGACCAAGGATACGCTCAAGGCCCGGGCATATCGATGGGACGGCGAAAAAAAATGCTGGCACACCACCGTGACGGGGGATGAGGCGATCAAGGCTGAAGTTGTTTGGTTAAAGAGCAGCGTGTACGGAGGAAGGCCGGCAAAGGTCGAGATCGAAGTACAAAACTGCATGATCAGATTCTCAAGCAGGGCGGGGAATCGTGCAGTCAGGGAGATCTAGGCAGCGTCTTGCGGCATAATCCTTGCGGGTACGGCGGGTGATATAATCCGCGTCCTTTGATTTCTGAATAAATCCCGATGAGCGTTTTGCTGTGGATCATCACCGCCAGTATCGCAGGCGGCGCATTGAGCGTGGTGTGTGCGGCGGCGTTCGCGCTCAACCCACGTGCGCAGCATTACCTCCACGCGATGGTGAGCTATGCGATCGGCGCGCTGCTCGGCGCGGTGTTCCTCGATATCCTGCCAGAGGCGATCAGGCTCACGCACAACGTCGCCGTGCTGAGCGGCACGGTGCTGTTCGGCATCCTGCTGTTTTTTGTTCTGGAAAAACTGGTGCTGTGGCGGCACTGCCACCATGAACATTGCGAGGCGCATGAATTGCTCGAATCCGAACATACTCATGGTCACGGGGATCATGGGCGCAGCGGCATGATGATCATGGTCGGCGATACTTTTCACAACTTCGTGGACGGCGTCATCATCGCGGCGGCTTTCCTGACCGATTGGCATCTGGGCGTCGTCACCGCGCTGGCGATCATCGCCCACGAGATTCCGCAGGAAGTCGGCGACTTCGCGATTCTGCTGCATTCCGGTTACAGCAAGACCCGGGCATTCCAGTTGAATCTGATTTCCAGTTTCGCCTCGGTGGCGGGCGGCGTGCTGGGTTACTACACCTTGCAGACCATGCAATCGTGGATACCGTCGTTGCTGGCACTGGCGGCGGCGAGCATGATTTATGTTGCGGTGGCCGACCTGATCCCCGGCCTGCACAAACGCGCCCAGTTGCGCGACACGCTGGAGCAGGTCGGGCTGATCGTGCTGGGTGTCGCGACGGTGGGCGGGTTGCTGGAAATGCTGATGTCGAAATAAGAAATCTCTGGGGGCGCGATTCATCGCGCCCTGAACTGTTCATGCATTAAAGTCGGGCACGATGAATCGCGCCCCTACCACCCATTGAACGGGATGGCGTTTTACATTCAAGTTGAGGTTTTATAAATGAGCAAGCAACACACTCCGCCGCGCGTCGGCTTTGTCTCGCTGGGTTGTCCCAAGGCCACCGTCGATTCGGAACATATCCTCACCCGTCTGCGCGCCGAGGGTTATGTGATTTCCGGCAGCTACAAGGACGCCGATCTGGTGGTGGTCAACACCTGCGGTTTCATCGACAGCGCAGTCGAAGAATCGTTGGATGCGATCGGCGAAGCACTGGCCGAGAACGGCAAAGTCATCGTCACCGGTTGTCTCGGCGCGAAGGGCGATGTGGTGAAACTGGCGCATCCCAAAGTGCTCGCCGTGACCGGCCCGCACGCCACCGACGAAGTGATGGCAGCCGTGCATTTACACTTGCCGCGACTTCACGACCCATACGCCGACCTGGTGCCGCCGCAGGGCATCCGCCTCACGCCCAAGCATTATGCTTACGTGAAAATTTCAGAAGGCTGCAACCATCGCTGCACCTTCTGCATCATTCCCAGTCTGCGTGGCGATCTGGTCAGCCGCCCGGTCGGCGACGTGATGGAAGAGGCGCGCAGGCTGGTCGACGCTGGCGTCAAAGAATTATTAGTAATTTCGCAGGACACTTCCGCCTATGGCGTGGACGTAAAATACCGCACCGGCTTCTGGGGCGGCAGGCCGCTCAAGACCAGGATGACCGAACTGGCAGCGGCGCTGGGTGAATTAGGCGTATGGGTGCGCATGCATTACGTCTACCCCTATCCGCACGTGGACGAATTGATTCCGCTGATGGCGCAGGGAAAAATATTGCCCTATCTGGACATCCCGTTCCAGCACGCCAATCAGCGCATCCTGAAATTGATGAAGCGCCCCGGCAGCAGCGACAACGTATTGCAACGCATCAAACAGTGGCGCGAGATTTGCCCTGACCTGACGCTGCGCAGCACTTTCATCGTCGGCTTCCCCGGCGAGACCGAAGCCGAATTCGAGGAGCTGCTGGATTTTCTGAGGCAGGCGCAACTGGATCGCGTCGGTGCATTCGCCTATTCGCCGGTGGAAGGGGCAGCCGCCAACGACTTGCCTGACCATGTGCCGCCCGAAGTGCAACAGGAACGCCTCGCGCGCCTGATGCTGCTGCAGGAGGAAATCAGCGAAGCACGTTTGAAGCGCAAGATCGGCCGGACCATCACCGTGCTGGTGGACGAGGTGGACATTGATGGCGCGGTTGCGCGCAGCTCGGCAGACGCGCCTGAGA
Source organism: Gallionella sp. (assembly GCA_017880865.1). Classification (GTDB taxonomy): domain Bacteria; phylum Pseudomonadota; class Gammaproteobacteria; order Burkholderiales; family Gallionellaceae; genus Gallionella. The sequence goes on along the minus strand of JADGRL010000013.1, from coordinate 28,491 downwards.
TCGACGGCCAGGTGTATATCGAAAACGGTTCGCAGTTAAAGGTTGGCGATTTCGTCGATGTGAAAATCATCGATTCCGATGAACATGATCTGTGGGCGGAGATCGTTTCGTAATATTTAAATTGTATACTATGACCACAGCAACTTCCGAACGCACTTCAATTGAACACGGCACGATAGGCCCTTGCCATGTTGGCCCCGATTCCCTGATCGACATCAAGCGCCAGCAGACCAACCCCAGCCGCTGGAAAGGTGAAAGCTGGTCTGCATTCGCCGCTGCGTTGTGCGACTTCGGCATCGAGTTGCGCGAGAGCGTTGCCGCGCGCGGCACCTTTGCCACCGATGCGGGCGGCACCGCTTATGGCTTGCCGCATGGCGTCGTGATCGCGCGCAGTGCGGTGCAGGTGTCTTTATTGCTCAAGGCCGCGCAACAGCACCGCGTGCCGGTCACGGTGCGCGGCGGCGGGCTGACCACCGAGGGCGAGTCGGTCGCGTTCGGCGGCGTGTTGCTCGATATGACCGGCATGAGCCGCGTGTTGCACATCGACACCGAAGCGCTGACGGTGCGCACCGAAGCCGGGATTTTCTGGCACAGCCTGGCCGAGGAATTGCGCCGCGTGAATATGGATTATCTTTCCGCGCCGCTGAACCTGACTTCCTCGGTCGGCGGTACGCTGGGTGTGGGCGGCATAGACGTGAATTCGCCGCGCCTGGGTTGCAGCGCCGATCAGGCGCTGGCGTTGCAGGTGGTCACCCCGACCGGCGACATCGTCGAGTGTTCTGATACGCACAACGCCGAACTGTTTCAACGCGTAATTTTAGGCTACGGTCAGTTCGGCGTGATTACCGAAGCCACGCTGAAAATCCGCCGCTACACGCCGCTGCGTATGCATTATTTTTATTACGACTCGTTGCGAACCGCGATCGAAGATATGCAGTTGCTGAACCGGAACGATGCCAGCGATTATTCGGGCATCCTGACGATCATGGATTGCGCGGTGAACCTGCTGGTGGCCTTCGATTCCGATGAGCGCGAAGCCGCATTCAAAGCGAACTGGCAACCGAAATTGCGCGGTCATGGCGAATTCGGCTTTGCGTTGCGCATGGCGCTGCGCTACGCATTGCGTCCGTGGAAGCTGGGTGAGGCGTGGTTTTTGTTCAAACGCAAGCGCGATATATTTCCCGAGTTTCGCCGCTCCGAGTATCTGCGCGACGGCCTGATGCATGATCGCACCGTGGTGTTTTCGCGCGCGGTGTGGAAATTCTGGGGCAGCAAACAGATGGTGATTCCCGATCTCGCGACTTCAGCGGATAAGTTCGTCGAGGCGGTGGAGCGCGGCAACCAGGTTTGCCGAAAATACTTTCCGCACTACACGCTGTATCTGGTCGGCATCAAGCTGCGTCCCGAGCATAAGCCGCATTACGAAATGTCGTGCATTCCGTCCGATGCCGAAGGATGGGCCTACGGTTGCGAGTTCGAGCCGATGATCGATGGACATGTATACAGCCGCGATCATTTGCAATCGTTCAAGAATGCGATTTACGATATCGGCGTCGAGCTGGGCGGCAGTTATTACCGCTTCGGCGGCATGATGAAAGGCTATATCCGGCGCGTGTTTGGCGACGAAGTGGTGGATCGTCACCTGGCGATGAAACGCCGTGCCGATCCCGCGATGATCTTGAATCGCGAGGTTATTTTCTGATGTTCGGCTTTATTAAAAATGCATTCACATCGCGCCGCGACCATGCCGATTGCAGCGGTTGCAGCCTGTGCCTGTTGGTGTGTCCGGTGTGGCGCCAAAGTCGCGACATCAGCCTGACCCCGCATGGCCGCGCCAAGGCGATGCAGCATGGTGATGCGGTTGATGCCGCATCGGTCGAGAGCTGCACGCTATGCATGGCCTGCGAACCGGTGTGTCCGGAAAAAATAGACCAGGTCGGGATGATCCTTGATCTGCGCCGACTACAGGCTCCGACATCCGCACGGGATGAGTTGCAAGCCCATATGACCGGACTAGCCTCGCGCCCAGTTGCGTCACGACCAGCCGCATCAACTACGCTGTTGCCCGACTCGGCTCTGCGCGCGCACCCCGACACGCTGGCGCGCGTCACTATCCTGCTCGGAGACAAAAATATTTCGGTCGCCGACGATGACGGCTCGGACATCTCGCAGGCATTAGAAGTTGGTGCGGACATTCCGGCGCAATGCCTCGAACAATTTTTAACGCCGCTCAGGCTGCATAAAAAAATCATCGTCGCCGATGGCCTGCTGTTGCGCCACCTGAAGCTGTGGTTGCCGAAGGCCCGCATCGCCAGCCTGGGCGAGGCGCTCAGCGGCCACGCCGAGGTGCGCCGCAGCCTGCGCACTACAGACTTGTATGTGATCGAGCCGCGCGCCTACCACTCCGATTACCAGCGCTTGGTCAAGCACTACGACCGTTTGCGCGTTAATCACGGTTGCGCCTTCAACCTCGATCTGCAACGCATCGCGATCCCCGCCACCGCGCGCAATCTGTCGCAGCGGCTGGGCTTGGCAGCGCATGATGATGAAGCGCATGCGCGCTGGGTGCTGCATGGCCGCAGCATCACCCGCATCGTGGTCGAGAGCCTGGAAGATCGCGCCGCCTTTGAAAAGGTCAGCGATATTCCGGTAGTACATCTGGCAGAGTTGGCGGATGGCATCTCCGATGTTTGAGAAAAAATATTTTCGCGCAAGCGAAAAAAGTTTATTGAAGGAATTTTATTCTAATGCGTACAGTTGATGTCATTATCGTCGGGGCCGGTCTGTCAGCCGCCGCAGCCGCCAAACGTCTGGTGGACTCGGGGTTGGAGACCCTCGTGCTGGAGCGGCAGAAGCTGCCGCGCCACAAGATTTGCAGCGGCATTCTGTCGCCGCGCGGCCATCGTTTTCTGCTGGAGAATTTCGGCCCGTTGCCGCGCGAGGTGCTGCATGATCCGGTCTCGTGCCGGGGCGTGACATTTCATTTTCCGAGTGGGGTGTCGATGCCGATGGATTTTTTCGGCGGCACGACGCCGCATCTGCACCGCAAATTTTCCGACCACTGGGCGATTAAGCAGAGCGGGGCGGAAGTGCATGATCAGACTTCGTTCATCGGGCTGCAGGATCACGGCGACCATGTGATCGTGCAGGCGCGCAAGAATGGCGAGCCGGTCGAGTACCGCGCACGTTATGTCATCGGCGCGGATGGGCCGAGTTCGCCGGTGACTCGCGCGATCTACCCGGACTATCCGCAATCGATACCGTGGTTTTTTGTCGGGCAGAAATTCCACGAGATCATCGAATGCCCGCTGGATGAACAGTATTTCCATTTCTGGTTTCATCCGGGCCTGGGGCATTACACCTGGAGCCACGCGCGCGACGGGCGGCAGATCGTCGGCGTGGGTTTCAAGAGCGGCGACAATTTTGCGAAAAAGCATGCGAACGTGGTGAATTACCTTGGCGAAAAACACGGCGTGCGCCTGGGTGAACCGCTGGACGATGAAGGCTGCGCGGAAAATTTCGGGCCGTCACTGGTCAACCGCTACGTGTTCGGCAAGGGCAATGTGCTGATTACCGGACAGGCGGGCGGCTTCCTGAACATGATAGGCGAGGGCATGAGCTGCGCGCTGCACTCCGGCGCGATCAGCGGCGAAGCGATCGTGGAGGCAAGGCTGCGCAACCGCCCGGTGCAGGAAATGTACCGCAAAATGATCGCCTCGGAAGTGCGCCGCACGACCGACCAGTGGAACCCGCTGAAGATCGCATTCGACCGGCCCCATGAAGCCGACTTCCCCGCCGCGCTGATGGCGCTGGGCTGGCGCGACCGCGCCCGTGTTTTGCGCGATATGTGGCGCTTCGTCGTGCTGTACAAGGAATTCAACTGGGGGCGGCAAATCTTCAAGGCCGCGGTGCAGCGGCCGCTGATTGGCGGGTATTCGATGCGGCATTGGCGCTAGGCGCTGACTTTACTCCATCCAATCTTGATACCCGGTTGCGGGGGAAAGATTGACTATGGCTTGGCTGGATGCGTTGCGCCATCTGCGTTGGGGTGATCGCCTACCGGCGGCATGTCATCCCGCTTGCCCATATCGCGTTTGAATCGCTGACGTTCTTCAGGTGACATGTTCTCGAAGTGTTCGCGCATTTCACGGCGGCGCTGCTCGCGCTCTTCCGGCGGCATGTCCTTCCAATGCTCTTCCATCCGACTGCGCATTTGTTCGCGCTCTTTGGGGGACATTTTCTCCCAGTGTTCGCGCATTTCCAGGCGTCGTTCCTCGCGTTGTTCGGGAGTCATCTCGTCCCATTCCTTGCGCATTTCTTCGTGATGTTTGCGGCGCTCTTCGGGGGACATTTTGTCAAACTGCGCACGCATCGCCTTGTGTTGTTCGGCGCGTTGCTCTGGCGACAGGTTTTTTAGTTCCTGGCGTATCAATTTGCGTTCCTGGGCGCGCTGTTCCGGCGTCATGGATTTCATGCGCTCGATGCGTTCCTGAATGCTGAGTTTGTGTTCGGCATTTGCGTCTTGACCAGATGCGCCCGAAACAGCCGCAGAAGGGGCATCCTTGGCAGAGGAGACATCGGCAGCCATGGCGTTCAGGCTTGCGACGATGCCAACCAAAGTAATCGCTTTCAAAATGTGGTTCATGAATGCTCTCCAGAATATTTAACGACTTGCATCAAGCGCATAGTAATATTTAACTGTAAGCAAAGTGTTTTCGCCAGAGCCTAAGATGTAAATGTTTGTTTCAATCTATCAACCCCTCCCAAGCTCCGCCGTCTTCTGTGTATCATGCCGCCATGCCCACTGCACAACGCATATTAATTATTGACGACGACGCCCGCTTGCGCGAGTTGTTGTTGCGCTATTTGTCCGAGCAGGGCTTCGAAGTCAAGGCGGTCGGCGACGGCAAGATGTTGGACAACGCCCTGGCACTGAAGCGCTATCACTTGCTGGTGCTGGATTTGATGCTGCCCGGTGAAGACGGATTGGCGATCTTGCGCCGGTTGCGCGGGGCCGGCGAGAACGTCCCGGTGATTTTGCTCACCGCCAAGGGGGACGAAGTCGATCGTATCGTCGGATTGGAAATGGGCGCGGATGATTATCTGCCCAAGCCGTTCAATCCGCGCGAACTGGTGGCGCGCATCCATGCGGTGTTGCGCCGCAAAGGTGTACAGCCCGCAGGTGCACCCGATATCGAGGAGAAGAGTATCGCCTTCGGCGATTGCGAATTGAATCTCGCCACGCGCGTGCTGATCAGGTCCGGTGCGCAGATTTCGCTGACGACCGGAGAATTCGCGCTGCTCAAAGTTCTGGTGACCCATCCGCGCCATCCGCTATCGCGCGACAAACTGATGGAGCTGGCGCGCGGCCGCGATCATGATCCGTTTGATCGTGCCATCGATGTGCAGGTCTCGCGCCTGCGCAAGCTGGTCGAACTTGATCCGGCCAAGCCGCGTTTCATCCAGACGGTGTGGGGGCACGGCTATGTGTTTGTGCCTGATGGAGCCAAGTCTTGAAGGTTCCTTTGATGATTAGCTTACCAAGCTCGCTGCTCGCCCGTTCCTTTTTGCTGATTGTCGTCTTGCTGGTGCTGTCGCTCGCGGCTTCGGTAGCGATTTTCCGCCATGTCCAACAGGAGCCACGCGCGCAACAGATGGCGCAGCTGGTCGAGTCGGTGGTCAATCTCACCCGGGCTGCTGTGCTGTCTGCCGCACCCGAATGGCGTGGTGCGCTGCTGGCCGAGTTGGCCGAAGCAGAAGGGCTGCGCGTGCAGATGGCAGATGTTGGCGATGTGCTCAAGCCGATGCCTGAGCAATCGGATGAATTTCGCATGATGGTGGAGAAAGTGCGCGCGAGCCTGGGTGCCAACACGCGCTTCGCATCAGAGCGAAATGGAGTGGAAGCCTTGTGGGTGAGCTTTTTTATCGGCAATGAGGAGTTCTGGATCGCGCTGCCCAAGGGGCATATTGAGCGTTCGGTAAACCGGGTATTGTTGCCCTGGAGTGTTCTGGTTTTAGCGCTGGCCTTGCCCGGCGCTTATTTCATCGCGCGCCAGGTAGCGCGGCCACTGAAACGGCTATCACAAGCGGCGCTGCAGGTGGGGCAGGGAACCTGGCCGCAACCGTTGCCGGAACGCGGGGCGCAGGAAATCATCACGGTATCGCGGGCGTTTAACCAGATGTCAGCCGATTTGGCCAACAACGAGCGCGAGCGTGCGCTGGTGCTGGCGGGCATCTCGCATGACTTGCGTACCCCGCTGGCACGGGTGCGCATCGCGGCCGAATTGAGCGCCGACGATTCACTGCGCGAGGGGCTGGCCGCCGATGTGGAACAGATGGATGGCGTGATCCAGCAATTCCTCGACTATGCGCGTCTCGATGAAAACGAAGCTAAGCTGCCGACGGATATGAAATCGCTGGTTAGGGAAGTCGCGCAACAATTTTCCGCACAAGCGAAATCGCTGTCGCTCGATCTGGGTGAGGTGAGCGCACTCACCGTCAGGCCGCTGCTGTTGAAGCGCGCGCTGGGCAATCTGCTGGATAACGCGATCAAATACGGCGGAGGCGAAATCAGCGTGCAACTCAAGCGTGAGCAAGATAAGGTGGTCCTGGCGGTCGCGGATAGAGGCACCGGTATTCCCGCAACGCTGCGCGCAGCCGCGAAGCGTCCATTCATCAGGCTGGATGCCGCACGCAGCAATTCGACCGGATCAGGCTTGGGCTTGGCCATCGTCGACCGTGCCGCACGGTTGCATGACGGCGAATTTATTCTGGAAGAGAGTGCCTCAGGCGGACTGGTGGCCAAGCTGGTGTTGCCGTCTGAAAATTGATTAGCTGGATGTTTGCTGTGCTGAATTCACCGCGCTAAAAAAAGCTACCGCTTCCGCTTCAACACGGGTGCGCTTGAACGGCGGCAGGCTTTGCCAGATGCGCTTCCCATAAGGTTTCGTAATCAGGCGCGGGTCGCAGATCATCAGCACGCCCCGGTCGGTTTCATCGCGTATCAATCTTCCCGCGCCCTGTTTCAACGTGATGATGGTGCGCGGCAACTGGTATTCCATGAACGCGTTGCGCCCCTGTTTGTTCAGCTGCGCGATGCGCGCCGCCAGCACCGGATCGTCGGGCGGCGCGAACGGCAGTTTGTCGATGATCACCAGCGATAACGCTTCGCCGCGCACGTCCACACCTTCCCAGAACGACTGGCTGCCGAGCAGCACCGCGTTGCCGAGCGTGCGAAAACGCGACAGCAGTTCGTTGCGCGAGCCTTCGCCTTGCAGTAGCAGCGGGTAGGTGAGGCCCTTGCGGTCGAATTCGGCGGTGAGAATCTCATGGGCGCGCACCATCGCGCGCAGGCTGGTGAACAGAAAAAAGGCGCGGCCACGACTGGCTTCGATCAGCGGCAGTGCTGCCTGCACCACCGCTTCGGTATAGCCCTCGCTGTTCGGCTCCGGCAGGCCGCTCGGCACATACAAGAGCGCCTGCTCGGCGTAGTTGAACGGGCTGTCCCAGCAGGCGGTCTTGGCATCGAGCAAGCCCATCTCGCCCTGATAGTGCGAGAAATCCTGCTTCACCGCGAGCGTCGCGGACGTGAATATCCACGCGCGCGCGTGGCCGCCGATCTGCTTGGCGAATATCTCGGCGATCGATAATGGCGTGGTGTTGAGTTGCAGCGAGTGGTGGAATACTTCCAGCCATCTGACCTGATCCGGCTCGTCCTCTTTTTGCCATTTAGCCAGTTGCAGCATTGACGCCTGCGCGCGCTGCCAGCAGTTCTCCAGGCCCTCGCTGCGCGCGGCCTGTTTCTCCAGCAAGTCGCACAATTGTTTCAGCTTGTCACCCACCATCTTCAGCGCAGATGGCCAGTCCTTGAAACTATCCAGTGCGAGAGCGGGCATCCGCCCTTCTTTTTTGAACACCAGCCGCAAATCGCGCGCAGCCTTGTCCAGCTCGTCGCAGGCCTTGGGTAACGGCGCGAAGTCCTTTGCGCCAGCTGCCGCCTCGATGCGCGTGTCGGTGGCGAGTTCGAGCAGTTGCGAGGTGGAAATATTTTCGCCGAAAAACAGGCTGGCGGTTTCCGGCAGTTGGTGCGCCTCGTCGAAAATCACCGTGTTGCAGGCGGGCAGCAGTTCCGCCACACCCTCGTCGCGCAGCATCACGTCGGCGAAGAACAGATGATGGTTCACCACGACGATGTCTGCCTTCATCGCCTCGGAGCGTGCACGGAGCACGAAGCATTCCTTGTGGCTGGGACATTCCTGCCCCAAGCAATTGTCGCGCGTCGAGGTCACGTGCATCCAGATCGGCGCGTTCTCCGGCACGTCCGAGATGCCGCTCTTGTCGCCGGAGTCGCTGATCTTGGCGTAGCTCACAATCTTGCCCAGATGCTTGATGTCCTCGCGCGTCTTGAACAAACCGTTCGATTGCGCCAGCTCCAGATGGTAGTGGCACACGTAATTCGAGCGCCCCTTGAGCAACGCCACCGACACCGGAGCCTTGAGCGCATCGCGCACCATCGGCAGGTCTTTCTGGAACAGCTGATCCTGCAAGTTCTTGGTGCCGGTGGAGATGATCACCTTGCCGCCCGCCATGAGTGCGGGTACCAAATAGGCGAACGTCTTGCCGGTACCGGTGCCGGCTTCGACCACCAGTATCGCGTTGTCGCGTATCGCCTCGGCCACGGCCAGCGCCATCTCGCGCTGCTGCGCGCGCGGACGGAAGGCCGCGACTTCGGTGGCGAGCGGGCTTTGTTCTGAAAAAAATCGTTCGACTTCGGCGGTCACGGTGGGGGCGAAATAATTCGGGCTGATATGGAGTGTGGTTATTTGCTGAAGTCAGCGCTATAGTGCGGCAGCGATTTTACGCGAGCGCGTAGGGGAAGGGTGGAATTTCGAGTTTCGGCGCAGACTGAAAATATATCGAATCCGCCCCATTTGATTCTGAGCTAACACATTAAGGATTGCATGGCACAACTTCCACTCTTGGCGCAACTTGACAAGCACAATAATGAACCAGAGGTTCGTGAACGTCTGGCTCGCCGTGAATATCATTCTGAGCAGGTTCCAATAGTTCAAGAATGGCTCCGTCGCAAAGAGGAAGCGCGCTCTTCCGCCGCCGCTGCTCGCGGCGAAAAACGAGAAGAAGAAAATTTGTCTATCTCACGTAAAGCCCTAAGTAATTCCGTGCGAGCAACAAGAATAGCTATTAGTGCAATCGTATTGAGTATTATTATGGCGACACTGGAAATCATCAAGTGGTACTCCAAGTAATAACCACTAACAGTACCAACGCATCAATGCTCTCTCGCCACGTTAACTATACTTACTGGTGCCGATACTATGAACATCTCTAATATGCCCCATAATATTTCACTTTTATTGATTGTAGGTATGGTGCTTGCATCGGTTACACAAGTTGCGGGTGCAGAAACTCCTGATGTCACAGCCGCCGGAGATACGATTACTGCCAAGCATCGCTACACCATGGGCGACAACGACAGCAAATCGGACGCGACGACAATCTGCTTTCTCGAAGCCAAGCGAAAGGCGATTGAGTATGCAGGCATTTATGTCGAAAGTACCGTCCAAATAACCCAAACAGAAAAGTCACGTGACGCGCGTAGCGACATGAAAACCATAGCTGCTGCACTGGTGTCAGCAGAAATGGTGTCCTCCGACACAGGATTTAATAATGGGAAAGTGTTTGTTGATTGCGTAGTCAAAGCAAAGGTCAACCAGAGTCAACTAAAGCAGGACATCGCGAGAATTAATGCTGACCCATCAGCAAAGCAGCAGATTCAAGACCAACAAGCCATGCTAAAAAAACTTGAGCAAGATATATTGAAAATTCAGACGCAAATGGCATCAGCTTCGAGTCAACAAGCCGTTTCGCTACGCCAAGAGCGCATAGTAGTATTTAAGGAAATTGATACGCTACAACAAAAGAAACAGGAGATTGTTTCTCTTATCGAAAGCAAGGGAAGAGATGTACAACAGCTCATTACGAGAGGGATGACGGAGGCTGAGGTGAAGTCATTAGTGGGAGAGCCAAGGGCAAAAATAATGTGGTTTGATCGTCCAATAGTGCAACATTTTAACAGCTGGAATTATGGTACCAGGTGGGTTATCTTTAGTGTTACTGGCTTGGTTATCTGCGTATCTTCCTCAGACAATGCGTGTGCCCAGTAGAATAAGGCGTGGATTGTTGCCGGAGTCGAATTGTTTTTGGAATGATGAATTATTTTGATGAAAAATAAATCGACTCCAATAACAACGGCATCACGGAGCAATATAACCCATACATAAACGATGACGTTGGATAACATATTTTATGTGGCAAGAGCTGCTGGCTAAGTCGATGCCTTGGGAAGGTGATCGTGTTCGATTGCGATTCATCACGCCCAACGATGCGCGCCTGCACATGAGGCTGAGTAACGAGGCCGATGTACGGCGATTCCTCGGCCCCAGCCTGAATCTGACAGCGACAGAGGCTGTTGAGGGCGTTACTAAGCTGGCAGGACGTCCTGCCACGAACAGCATGTATGTCATCGAATCTATTTCCGATGGTGTATCACTCGGTTACTGTGGCTTCGTGCCGAATCGAGACATCCCCGAAACAGACATGCTCATTTCTTTTTTACCAGAGTACCAAGGCTGTGGCTACGGTGGTGAAGTCTTGAGCATGCTGCAGCATGCTTGGCTAGATCGCCTTGGTAATGACGAATGCTTTGCTACTGTGTGCCCCGAAAACACGAAAGCTGTTGCTCTATTGCGGTCTCATGGCTTTACGTGTGTACGAGAATACGTTGATTTTTTCGACCAAGTCCATCATGTGTATAAATTTTCCCGTATATCCGTTGCAACGTAACATTAATACCATATTAGGATGATCATGAATTCATCTATCGAACTTCAAAAAAAACTCAAGGCGTGCGATCCTGATGTACGTGAATATCTAAAATGTCTCCTAGCGGATAGATCGAAACTATTAAAACGTATTGGGAAACTCGAGTTTGATCGAGTTACTGATAAGGAATTGGTCGTAACGCTTAAAAAACAACTCAAACAGAAACCTAAAAATACAATTGTTATTTCAAAAGATGATGCGAAATTGGGTTGAACGTCGATTTTCTTTCTGGCATGGAGTATTAGGTATTTAATTTCGACTGCCAGTATTTGTATATCACTGTGACTAGCTATAGGGTTGGCTTCCAATTCCCTTGGAGAAAATTAAAGGGGGCAGCCTCGAATTTCCTTTGATGAAAGGAGCACTGCGATGACGAAAAAATCTTTTCCCTTATCCAAAGTTTACCGCCTGCTGGAGCCGGGGCCTGTAGTGCTGGTGACCACCGCGCACAAGGGCAAGACGAACATCATGACCCAGTCGTGGCACACGATGATGGAGTTTGTGCCGCCGCTGGTGGGCTGTGTGATCAGCGGGAATAACTACAGCTTCGATGCGCTTACAAAAACAAAGGAATGTGTGATCGCCATACCGGCGGAAAATCTGGCGAAGCAGGTGGTGGGCATCGGCAACTGCTCGGGGGATAAGGTGGACAAGTTCAAGAAATTCAAGCTGACGCCGCTGCCCTCAGCCATGGTTGTCGCGCCGCTGATCGCCGAGTGCTACGCCAACCTCGAATGCCGTGTGGTCGATACCCGGATGGTGAACAAGTACAACTTCTTCGTGCTGGAGGTGGTCGCGGCCTGGATCGATCCCGCCCAGAAAAACCCGCGTACGCTGCATCATCAGGGCAAGGGCGTGTTCATGGTAGCGGGCGATACGATCAAGCTGCCTTCCAAGATGGCGTGAGCAATGTAGCGCTGTGGATATGCGCTCAATGCTCCCCGCGCTTGGCGACGAACGGCGGCCTGGCCCACCAGATCAGCGTGATCAATGACAGCATCACCGTGGCGGAAATCATCAGGATCTGATCGGTGGCCAGCGTGTAGGACTGGATGGAAATCAGGTTTTCCAGATAGGCGTAGGCGGTATCGTCCGGCATGCCGAGCCTATGCAACTGGTCCAGATAATCGTTCGACACCGGATTGTAGGGGTGGATGTTTTCCGACAGTCTGGCGTGGTATTCGGCAGCCTTGCTGTTCCACAGCCAGGTGGTGATCGCGGTGCCAAAACTGGCGCCCAGATTGCGCATGAAATTCGTGAGGCCGGAGGCCGCCGCGATCCGCTCCGGGGGCAGACCGGACAGGCTGATGGTGACCAGCGGCAGGAAGAAACAGCTGATGCCGATGCCCATGAATAAACGGCTCAGCGCGATCGACCAATAGTCGATATCCGGCGTGAAGTTCGCGCTCCAGAAACCCACCAGCGCGAATACGATGAAGCCGAACGTGGTGATGGCGCGCGCATCGACGCGGGCGATGTTGATGCCGATGATCGGCCCCAGAAAGAACGCCAGTATGCCGCCGAAGGCCACGGCCTTGCCCGCCCACATCGAGGTGTAGCCCTGAAAGGTTTGCAGCCACAACGGGATGATGACGACCACGCCGAAAAAAGCCATCGAGCCGATCAACAGGCACACCGTCCCCACCATAAAATTTCGCTGGGTGAACAGGCGCAAATCGACCAGCGGGGCCGGATCATCCAGCTCCCAGATCACGAATACCAGCAGCGCGAACGCAGCCAGTGCCGCCAGCGTGATGATGAAGCCCGAGTTGAACCAGTCGAGCTCGTTGCCTTTGTCGAGCAGGATTTGCAGCGAGCCGATACCGACAATCAACAGCGACAACCCGACCCAATCCATTTTCTGATCGCGCTTGCCCGGTTGCAGCGCGTCGCGATGCGACAACATTACCCAGACGGAAATACCGACTAGCAGACCGACCGGCAGGTTGATCAGAAATATCCAGTGCCAGCTGGTGTTGTCGGTCAGCCAGCCACCCGCCAGGGGACCTGCGATCGGCGCGATCACCGTGGTCATCGCCCAGATGCCCAGCGCCAGTCCGCGTTTGTGCGGCGGGTAAATCGCGGTGAGCAGCGTCTGCGACAGCGGGATCATCGAGGCGCCAAACACTCCTTGCAGCACGCGGGCGGCGAGCAACATCGGGAAGGTGAATGACATCGCGCACAACAGCGAAGCCAGCGTGAACAGCAAGGTCGCGGCGACAAAACTGCGCACCGCGCCAAAGCGTCCGGCCAGGTATCCGGCCAGCGGCAGCATGATGGCCTCGGCTACAGAATAGGAGGTGATGATCCAGGTGGCTTGCGTCGGGCTGACCGCGAAATCGCCGGCCATCGTGGGCACGGCCACGTTGACGATGGTCAGGTCCAGAATGTTCATGAACGAACCCAAGCCCAGCGCCAGCGTTGCCAGAAATAATTTCATGCCGCTCAGAGCGGCGGGTTGCCCGGCTGCGCTGTAATTCGCGGCGGGCGATGCGCTCACTTGCGTTCCAGATTATCGGCGATGATTTGCGCCACGAGCGCGTCGGCGGCCTTGATGTCCTGCGCATAAACGGAGGTGGCGGCGATCGCCGTGGTGTTGGGCAACATCGTCAGCGCAGGGCCGCTGCGGTCATGCGTGTCGATCACGGCGTCCACGGATAGCCCGATGCGCAGCGGGTGTTCCTGCAACTCTTTGCTGTCCAGCGTGATGCGCACCGGCAGGCGCTGCACGATTTTCACCCAGTTGCCGGTGGCATTTTGCGCGGGCAACAGCGCGAACGCGGAACCCGTGCCCGCCGCCAGACCGGCCACCTGTCCATGAAACACGACCGAGTCTCCGTAGAAATCGGAAGTGATCGCGACGGGCTGACCGATGCGCACGTCGCGCAATTCGGTCTCCTTGAAATTGGCATCCAGCCATACGCGGTCGAGCGGCACGAGCGCCATCAGCGCATCGCCGGGCTTGACCCGTTCACCGATTTGCACCGAGCGTTTCGCCACTTGCCCGCTGACCGGAGCCAGCACGCGGGTGCGCGCCAGCGCGAGAGCGGCTTCGCGAACCTTCACCGCGGCGCTGCGCACATTGGGATGATTTTCCAGCGAGGTGTTGTCCACACGCGCGCTCGAAGCACTGGCCTGATCCACGCTCTGGGTGATCGCAGCCGTGCTGGCTTGTATTGCGCTGAGCGCCGCATCGTGCTGCGCACGTGCCGCATCCCGTGCGGTTTGCGCGATCTGCAGGTTTTCCGCCGAAATGAAATTCTGCTTGACCAGCGATTCGCGGCGTTTGAATTCGGCTTTGGCCTGTGCCAACGATGCATCGCTGCTGGCCAGTTCCGCCTGAGCCCGCGCCAGATCGGCGCGGCGCTGTGCGATCAGCGGCAAATTGCCCCGGCTGATCGCATACAGGCCGCGCACCTCGCGCACCGCCGCAGCCAGCGCGGCTGCCGCGCCATCCAGTTGCAGGCGCGCATCGCTGTCGTCCAGTTGCACCAGCAGCTGGCCTTCGATCACGGCTTGCGTGGTGTCGCTATGAATAGAGATCACCGTGCCGCCGGTCAGCGGCGTCAGCGCGACGATGTTGCCGCCGACATAGGCATCATCGGTGCTGCTGTGCCAGCGCGCGGAAAAGAACCACCAGCCAAAAACAACCAGCAGCATCGCCAGCGCCAGCGCGGTGATGCGCAGCAGAATAGCGTTCCGTTTGCCGGGCGGGGCAGATGAGGTCGGGCTGCTTTGATCGGTCATGGTCGTAGGCTTAACCGCGCGTATGAGTTTGGTTACGCAGATATTACCATTCCTGGTTTTACCCTTGCCGAATATTACAATTCCCTGATTTTCTATTCCGGAATAGCGCGCTTGTGCGCGTTGGTCGGGGCGCGTGAAGTGGCGTATCCTTCACGCTACGGGCGAGCTGCCATTTGTTCGAAATGAAGGAGAAGCAACATGAAACGTTATTTACGAAATCCGGCTGGTCTGTTAATACTCGTAGCCGTGCTGGTCACCGCATGCGCCTCGACACAACTCACCTCGGTCTGGAAAGACCCGTCGTACCAAGCTCGTCCCACTAAAATCATGGTGGTCGGGGTAACCAAAATCCCGCTCAATCGCAGACTATTTGAAGATGAGTTTGTCCGGCAACTCAAATCTCGCGGGACGGATGCGATCGCCAGCTATACCGTCATTCCCGACGCGCAGCAGGGCGACCAGGCGGCCATCGCGAAAAAAGTGGCGGAACTGGGGGCGGATACGGTGCTCGTCACGAGGCTGGTGAGCAAAAAGTTCGTGCAATATTATGTGCCGGGGACGCTCTATTACCCCCCGCCATATTATGGCAACTGGCCGGACTATTACGGACAGGGCTACCACTACATGTACACGCCGGGTTATATCGTCGATGACGAATATGCAATCATCGAGACCAATCTGTATGAAGCGAAGAGTAACAAGCTGATCTGGGCCGCTTCGTCGGAGACCGGGATCATCGGATCGGATCAAAGCCTCATTCAGGACTACATCGGCGTCATCGTGAAGAACATGATCGGGCAGGGGTTGCTGGGCAAATAACCCATCTTTCGCAAGCGTTAAGTCGTGCCTGTTGTTTTTTCGGGCGTATCAAATCTGGGCGCATCAAATAAAAGGTCGAAATGGCAAAGGCAAAAACGATTTATTCCTGCACAGAATGCGGTGGGCAGGTTTCAAAATGGCAGGGGCAGTGCCCGCATTGCGAGGCGTGGAACACGCTGGTGGAGAGCGTGGCCGAGGTAGCCGTGAGCGGGAAGAATCGCTTCAGCGCGCTGACGGCGACAGGGAAAGTGCAAAAACTCGCCGAGGTTGAGGCGGCGGAAGTACCGCGCACGCCCACCGGTATTGCCGAATTTGATCGGGTGCTGGGCGGCGGGTTGGTGCAAGGCGCGGTGGTGCTGATCGGCGGTGACCCGGGCATCGGAAAATCCACGCTGCTGTTGCAGACGCTGGCGCATCTGTCCTCACACAAAAAAGTGTTGTATGTCAGCGGCGAGGAATCGACGCAACAGATCGCGTTGCGCGCGAAGCGGCTGTCGCTGGACGCGCACGAAATGAATCTGCTGGCGGAAATCCAGCTGGAAAAAATTCAGGCGGTCATCGCCCATGAAAAGCCTGACGTGGTGGTGATCGATTCCATCCAGACCGTGTATTCCGAGCAACTGACTTCCGCGCCCGGCTCAGTGTCGCAGGTGCGCGAATGCGCGGCGCAGCTCACACGCGTCGCCAAGAGCACCGACGTCACGATGATCCTGGTCGGGCATGTCACCAAGGAAGGCGCGCTGGCCGGGCCCCGCGTGCTGGAGCACATCGTCGATACGGTGCTGTATTTCGAGGGCGACACCCATTCGAGTTTTCGTCTGGTGCGCGCATTCAAGAACCGCTTCGGCGCGGTGAACGAACTCGGCGTGTTCGCGATGACCGAAAAAGGCCTGCGCGAAGTGAGCAATCCGTCCGCGCTGTTCCTGTCGCAGCACAGCGCGCAGGTGGCGGGCTCGTGTGTGATGGTCACGCAAGAAGGCACGCGCCCGTTGCTGGTCGAGATACAGGCGCTATTGGATGAAGCGCATTCGCCCAGCCCGCGCCGCCTGTCGTTAGGGTTGGAGCAGAACCGGCTGGCGATGCTGCTGGCCGTGCTGCACCGCCATGCGGGTATCGCGTGTTTCGATCAGGACGTGTTTATCAACGCGGTGGGCGGCGTGAAGATCACCGAACCGGGTGCCGACCTCGCGGTGCTGCTCGCCATCGTGTCCTCGCTCAAGAACAAACCGCTGCCGGAAAAGCTGGTCGTATTCGGCGAAGTCGGTCTGGCCGGGGAAATCCGCCCGGTGCAGCGCGGCCAGGAGCGCCTGAAAGAGGCCGCCAAACTGGGTTTCACCCACGCGATCATCCCCAAGGCCAATGCGCCCAAGCAGAAGATCGCGGGCATGGAAATCATCGCGGTGGAACGGGTCGAAGAGGCCGTGGAGCGGATGCGCTAGCGGCACGGGCGTTGCCCTTGCATTGTGGTGTTGTATCGCGTTAAAGTGCAGACACATGAAAAAATAAATCAGGGGATGCAAAAATCATGGCTTTAACTGTTCTGGTAGCACTGGCAATATTCGTTATGCTCGCATTTTTCCGCGCCACGATCACCAGTTGGGTGTTGGCCGCAATGGTGATCGTGCCGGTGGTCGCGATCATGGCGCGCTTCTCGGATGATGTGCTGATGGTGATCGGCGGCGCGCTGGTATTGTTCATCGTGTTCTTCGGGATCCCATTCATGCGCCGCAATGTGGTCAGCGGCACCGCGTTCAAAATATTCCGTAAAATTCTGCCGCAAATTTCCGCCACCGAACAGGAGGCGATCGACGCCGGTACGGTGTGGTGGGATGGCGAGTTGTTCAGCGGTAACCCTAATTGGGACAAGTTGCTCGCTTACCCGAAGTGCGGGCTGAGTGCCCGTGAGCAAGCCTTTATGGACAACGAGGTCGAGCAGCTGTGCTCCATGCTGGACGATTGGGACATCACCCACAAGCGCGCCGATCTGCCTCCCGAAGTCTGGCAATTCATCAAAGACAAAGGCTTCTTTGGAATGATTATTCCGAAGCGTTATGGCGGGCTGGAGTTTTCCGCGCAGGCGCATGCGGCCGTGGTGAGCAAAGTGGCTTCGCGCAGCGGCACGGCTGCGGTGACGGTGATGGTGCCCAATTCTTTGGGGCCGGCCGAACTGTTGCTGCACTACGGCACGGATGAGCAAAAGGAAAAATATCTGCATCGCCTGGCCCACGGTCTGGAAGTGCCGTGCTTCGCGCTGACCGGCCCGTTCGCAGGTTCGGACGCCGGCGCGATTCCCGATCAGGGTGTGGTGTGCTTTGGTGAATTTCAGGGCAAGCCGAATGTCTTGGGCATACGCCTGAATTGGGAGAAACGCTATATCACGCTGGCACCGGCCGCGACCTTGCTCGGTCTCGCATTCAAGCTGTATGACCCGGAACGCCTGCTCGGAGGCGATGTTAGTCGCGGCATCACGCTCGCGCTGATTCCTACCGACACGAAAGGGGTGCAAATCGGCCGCCGTCATTTCCCGATGAATTCCGCTTTCCTGAACGGTCCGACGCAGGGCCTGGATGTATTCATTCCGATGGATTACATCATCGGCGGCACGGCGCGCGTGGGCTACGGGTGGCGCATGCTGATGGAATGTCTGGCAGCCGGGCGTTCGATCTCGTTGCCGGCCAGCAGCACCGGCGGCATGAAGCTGGTCGCGCGTACCAGCGGGGCCTATTGCCGGGTGCGCAAACAATTCAAGGTGCCGATCGGCAAATTCGAGGGCGTGGAAGAAGCGCTGGCACGCATCGGCGCACACACTTACATGGTGGATGCGGCGGGCCGCTTCACCGCATTGGCGGTGGATATGGGTGAGAAGCCGTCGGTGATTTCGGCGATCATCAAATACCACGCCACCGAGCGCTGCCGCGTCGTCATCAACGACGCGATGGATGTGCACGGCGGCAAGGGCATCAGCCTGGGTCCCGACAATTACCTGGGACGTTTTTATCAGCAAATGCCGGTCGCGATCACCGTGGAAGGCGCGAATATCCTGACCCGCACGCTGATGATCTTCGGGCAGGGGGCGATACGTGCGCATCCTTATGTGCTCAAAGAAATTGCGGCGGTACACGATACTGACCATGACCGCGCGCTGCACCAGTTCGATGAGGCGCTGTTCGGACACATCACTTTCGCATTGAGCAATGCCGCGCGCAGCCTGGTGTTCGGGCTGACCGGCGGTCATGGCCTGGAAACGCCGGAGGGAGATGAAACTCATCGCTATTACCAGCAAATGACGCGCTTCTCGGCAGCCTTTGCGCTGAGCGCGGATGTGGCGATGGCGGCGTTGGGCGGCTCACTGAAACGGCGCGAGAAAATTTCCGCCCGCCTGGGCGACGTGTTGAGCCAGCTGTATATGTGCTCGGCGGCGTTGAAGCGTTTCGAGGACGATGGCCGCCCCGCTGCGGATTTGCCGCTGCTGGATTGGGCGATGCAGGATGCGCTGTACAAGATCCAGCAGGCATTCGATGGCGTGATTCAAAACTTCCCGAATATCCTGGTGCGTCTGCTGTTGAGGGTGCTGGTATTCCCGCTGGGACGGTCACTGTCACCGCCCTCCGATCACCTCGGACACCAGATCGCCACGCTGTTGATGCAGCCGGGTGCGGTGCGTGATCGTCTGACGGCGGGCATCTATATTCCCGATGACGAACAGGATGCCGTGGGCGCACTGGAAGCGGCGCTGGCCAGCACCTTGGCTTGCGAACCGTTGCAGGCGAAGATCGAGACCGCGCGCAAAGCAGGTCAAATCAAGTCGCTGGACGAACTGGAGCGCATCAATGAGGCGCGCAAGCTAGGTCTCATCACTGATGATGATGCCTGGCACCTGGAACGCGACTACGCGCTGCGCCGCAAGGTCATCATGGTGGATGATTTTGCACCCGAAGAGTTGAGAGCCAATCGCGGATGAGTGCATTGCGCGGCAAAACGATATTCATTACAGGCGCCTCGCGCGGTATCGGGCGCGAGATCGCGCTGCGTTGCGCACGCGACGGCGCCAACGTGGTGATTACCGGCAAGACGGTCGCGGCACATGCCAAATTACCCGGCACGATACTCACGGTCGCCGATGAGGTGGTGCAAGTAGGCGGGCAGGCGCTGGCGATCCAACTTGACGTGCGAGACGAGGATGCGATTCATGCGGCGGTGGAACAAGCGGCACAGCATTTTGGCGGCATCGATGTGCTGGTGAACAACGCCAGCGCGATCAGCCTGACCCCCACACTGGAAACTCCCGCTAAACGGCTCGACCTGATGTGGGACGTGAATATGCGCGGGACTTTTCTGGCCTCGCAAGCCTGTATTTCTCATCTAAAACATGCAGACAATCCGCATATTCTGACCCTGTCGCCGCCGCTCAATCTGGATGCCAAATGGTTCGCGCCGCACCTGGCTTATACGATGTCGAAATATGGCATGAGCCTGTGCACGCTGGGCCTGGCGCGCGAATTTTCCGCTGATGCCAGCGGGGAAAAATGCATCGCGGTGAATTCACTGTGGCCGCGCACCACGATCGCCACCGCCGCAATCGAATTCAATTTCCCCGAGGCGGTGCTGCGCGCCTCGCGCAAACCCGCGATTATTGCGGATGCGGCATATGCGATTCTGACGCGCGACAGCCGCACTTGCAGCGGAAATTTTTTCATCGACGATGAAGTGTTGCGCGCGGAGGGCGTCAGCGATTTCGAGCAATATGCCGTATCAATCGGCACGCCGCTGTTCAGCGATTTGTTTCTGGGTTAAAGGAGTTATTCCAGTATTTTGATCAAAATGAAAATTAATTTATTGATTGAACAGCTGTAGGAGCGGGCCATGCCCGCGATAATAATGTTCGTGGGCATGGCCCGCTCCTACAATAAAAAAGCATTTTCGTGGATTAGGTTATACCTTTGAAACAGAATTGAAATAACATCAGTCGAATAAATAAGGGGGATGGAATGCAGGCACAACAAAAAGATGTGATCTCACCGGAGCAGGCGGGCACCTTGCACGGCTTGTTCGTGGAGCGCGTGCGCCGCACGCCGGATAAGGTCGCTTATCGCCATTTTCAGCAGGACGTCCAAGCAACAAATGGCCCGGCACCGGCCTGGCGCGACCTCACTTGGCGGGAGATGCAGAATGAAGTGACGCGCTGGCAGGCGGCGCTGGCAGGGCTGAAGTTGCAGCGCGGCGACCGCGTCGCGATCATGCTGCGCAACTGTCCGCAGTGGGTGATATTCGATCAGGCGGCGATGTCGTTGGGGCTCATCACCGTGCCGCTGTATACCGTGGACCGGCCGGACAACATCGCCTACATCCTCAACGATGCCGGCGTGAAGCTGATGCTGTTTGAAAATGCCGAGCAATGGCAAGCCTTGCGCACGGTGCGCGACCAGTTGGGGGGCGTGCAGTGTTTCGTGAGCATCGATCAATTGACTGATACGTCAGATGCTCGCCTGAAATCCAGCGCGGAATTTTTGCCGCCTGCCGCAGTATTGCAGCCCGCACCGCCCTGCCAGATGGTTGATCTGGCCAGCATCATCTACACCTCTGGCACCACCGGCAAGCCCAAGGGCGTGATGCTGAGCCACGCCAATATGCTCAGCAATGCCCACGCGTGTCTGGGTACTTTCACCATGCGCCCCGATGATTTGCTGCTGTCCTTCCTGCCGCTGTCGCACACTTTCGAGCGCACGCTGGGCTATTACCTGACCGTGATGACGGGCGCTACCGTGGCCTTCGCGCGTTCCATTCCGCTGCTGTCGGAAGATTTGCAAACCATCCACCCGACGCTGCTGATTTCCGTGCCGCGCATTTACGAGCGCGTCTACGGCGCGATCAAAGTCAAGCTCGAACAGGGTTCGCCCATCAAGCGCATGATGTTTCAACTGGCGGTGGAAACTGGCTGGGCACGCTTTCTGCACGAGCAGGGGCGCGGTTCCTGGAAGGTCTCATTTTTGCTCTGGCCGGTATTGCAAAAACTGGTTGCGCAAAAAATCCTCGATAAATTGGGCGGCAGAATGCGCGTCGCGATCAGCGGCGGCGCCGCACTCGCGCCGGAAATATCCAGGGTGTTCGTCGGCCTGGGGCTGCCGGTGGTGCAGGGCTACGGGCTGACCGAAACCAGCCCGGTGATTACCGGCAATCACATGGAAAACAATTTCCCCGACAGCGTCGGCCAACCGCTGCTTGATGTGCAGGTGCGTATCGGCGCGCAGAACGCGCTGCTGGTGAAAGGGCCGAACGTGATGCTGGGCTACTGGAACAACGAGGATGCCACCCGCGCGATGATAGATGCCGATGGCTGGCTCAATACCGGCGATACCGCGCGCATCAGCGACACCGGACACATCTATATCACCGGACGCATCAAGGAAATCATCGTGATGTCGAACGGCGAAAAGGTACCGCCGGGCGATATGGAAATCGCGATACTGCATGATCCGCTGATCGACCAAGTGATGATATTCGGCGAGGGGCGTCCTTATCTGGTCGCGCTGGCCGTGCTCAATCCCGAGGTGTGGTCGCAAATCGCCGAGAAAGTCGGCGTGCGCCCGGACATGCCGGAATCCCTGACGGACAGCAATGTGCAGGCCAAGGTGCTGCGGCGTATCGCGCGAAATCTGAGCGGCTTCCCCGGTTATGCCAACGTGCATCGCGTGCTGCTGTTGCAAGAGCCGTGGACGATAGACAACGGCTTGCTCACGCCCAAGCTGAGTTTGAAGCGCACTGAGGTGGCGGCGAAATTCGCCGCACAAATCAAGCAACTCTATGAAGGACATTAATCGTGGATGACCATCTGCACACTGCCTTGCCGCAACGCGAACCGACCATCCGTGTCGCGGCGATGCCGTCGGACGCCAACTATACCGGCGACATCTTCGGCGGCTGGTTGATGGGGCAGGTGGACATCGCGGGCAGCATTCCCGCGTTGCATCGTGCCCGTGGACGGGTTGCGACCGTCGCGGTCAATTCCTTCGTGTTCAAGCAGCCTATTTTTGTCGGCGACATCGTGAGTTTTTACACCCGGATCGTGAAGGTGGGGACGACGTCGATCACCGTCGAAGTCGAGGTGTATGCGCAACGCGATCCGGCCAAGCCAATATGCGTGAAGGTGACCGAGGCGACGCTGACTTATGTCGCGGTGGGAGAAGACCGTAAGCCGAGGGTAGTGCCGCCGGAGGATTAAGCGCATTATTGCCCGACAATTTTGCAGGACCGTAGTATTTGCGTTACAGTTTTTGAAATTCCGATCAACTATTTCAGGGAGAGTACAAATGCGTCAATTCAAGTTTGGTTCGACAGTGTTGATGGCTGTGATTCTGGCGGGTTGCGGTGGCGGAGGCAGCGATGTACCCGCCAAACCAAAATTAAGCTCACAAGTTTCGTTCGGCGACAGCTTGAGCGATGTGGGCAGTTATAAAGTGGGAACTGTTGCTCTTCTGGGTGGCGGGCAATTCACTATCAATGGCACTGCTCCTGAAAATTGGACTGAATTGACCGCGGTAAAATTTGGTCTGGCTGCGCCTTGTGCGGCAATGACGGGTCTGGATGGAGATCCGTTGCAAGGCTTTAGTGTTATGCCGCCCACAACTCACGCAGGATGTACCGGCTATGCTCAAGGTGGCGCGCGGGTTACCAATCCCGTCGGCGTAGGCAATAAATTAACAGGCGGAGCCAATGTGACACTTGGAATGTTGACCATCCCTGTTGTGACGCAAATACAAAACTTCCTCACCGGCAACGGCGGCAGCTTCAAAGGTGATGAAATCGTGTTTGTGATGGCAGGCGCGAATGATGTGTTCATGCAGGCTGCACTTGTCGGTGGGGGCTTAGCGCCCGCAAGCGGTGTTGCGGCGGTGCAAACGGCTGCGAGCGAATTGGCTGCGGCAGTGAAGACGCAAATTATTGCCAAAGGCGCGAAGTACGTTGTCGTGGTCAATGTGCCTGACATTGCCAGCACACCTCAAGTTACTTTGCTTACCGGAGCTGCTCTAACGCAGACAACGTCGTTGATGAATACATTGGTGTCGGCCTTTAACGCACAGTTGAAAGCAGACTTGCCGGACAGTGCCAATGTGCTGAATGTGGATGCGTATTCCGCAAGCAAGGATGAAGTCGCGAATCCGGGCAAATACAATCTGACGAATGTCACAGGCACTGCCTGTAATTTAACCCAGCCTTCTCCCAATCCACTGGGTTCATCGCTGGTTTGTAATGCGACCAACCTTACCACGGGCGTGTTGTCTGCAGATCATTACTTGTTTGCCGATAAAGTTCATCCGACCCCTTATGGGCATTCGCTCTTTTCGCTTTATGTTTTACAGGCGATGACCAATAAAGGCTGGTACTAATTTAATCTGGGCTTTCTTTACAACTTGGGGAAAATATCATGATATTCAAACGAACGATGGTCAGTTGGTCGGTAGCAGGTGCAATGTTGGCGATGTCGGGCAGTGCAGCAGCTTCTGGGTTTGCCCTGATCGAACAAAGCGCAAGCGGCTTGGGGAACGCCTTCGCGGGCGGTGCGGCGGTTGCAGAGGATGCTTCAACGGTGTTCTTTAATCCGGCCGGCATGTCGCGTTTGAGCGGCAAGCAGGTGGTTTTTGCAGTGCATGACATTACACCGTCGGCGAAATTTTCTGGGACAGGCGCTTCCGGCTCAAATATGGGCGGTGATGCGGGTGGTTCATCATTTGTACCTAATGCTTATTTCTCGATGGAAATAAAGCCAGACTGGAAGGTGGGGCTGGGTGTCAATGCGCCATTCGGTTTGCAGACTGACTATGATCCGGCTTGGGTCGGCCGTTATCAAGCTATCAAATCAAAGATTCAAACGATCAATATCAATCCTGCCGTTGCGTATCAAGTGAATGACGCGCTGAGTATCGGCGCAGGACTCGATTACCAGCATATCAGCGGCGAATTAAGCAATTTTGATAGTGTGCTCGGCACGACGGTTGTAAAAGGCACTGACAACGCTTGGGGTTACAACCTGGGCGCGCTGTATAACTTCAATTCGAGCATACGTGTGGGTATTGCTTATCGCTCTGCGATCAGTTACACATTAAATGGCAACGTCACCTCTGCGCTTCCTTCCGCTAACACCCCGGTGTCGTTGGATGTAAAGCTGCCGGATACACTGTCGTTAAGCGGTTTCCACCAGCTTGACGATAAGTGGGATTTCATGGCGGATGCGACATGGACGGGTTGGAGCTCGTTCAAGCAAATTAAAGTGGTGAATAATTCCGGCGCGGTTATTTCAAATACCGTTGAAAACTGGAAGGATACGGTGCGCGTCTCGGTTGGCGCAACGCACCATTTCAGCGAACAATGGTTGGCGCGCGCGG
The DNA here is from genome assembly GCA_017880865.1 of Gallionella sp. Taxonomy (GTDB): domain Bacteria; phylum Pseudomonadota; class Gammaproteobacteria; order Burkholderiales; family Gallionellaceae; genus Gallionella. The sequence goes on along the minus strand of JADGRL010000013.1, from coordinate 3,643 downwards.
GCCTGGCCTACGATCAATCTCCGGTTCCGGCCGCTTACCTCACCGCACGCTTGCCCGATAATAACCGTACCTGGCTGGCATTGGGTGGGCAGTACAAATCATCGGCAGCCAGCAAGATCGATTTTGGTTATGCACACTTGTTCGTGAAAGATTTCAATATTAATGAGACCAACCCTTCACCCGCTTTGGTGGGCACTTATAAAAACTCAGTCGATATTCTGAGCGCGCAATATACGTACACTTTCTAAATAACGGGGTGTGCAAGGGGAGGACATCAAGCCTTCCCTTTTTTGTTTTCGGAGGAACGTAATGAACAAGAATTTCCATATCCGCAAGGTTGCGGTTCTCGGAGCGGGCGTAATGGGCGCGCAGATCGCCGCACATCTGGTCAACGCCAATGTGCCGACCCTGTTGTTCGATTTGCCCGCGAAAGAGGGTGAGCCTAACGGCATCGTCAACAAGGCGCTGGACGGGCTGAAGAAGCTCGAACCCAGCCCGCTGGCTAGTCCGGCCAAGATTGTGTTCATCGCCGCCGCCAACTACGAACAGCATCTGGAAAAATTGCGCGATTGCGATCTGGTCATCGAGGCGATTGCCGAGCGCATGGACTGGAAATCCGATCTGTACCACAAGGTCGCGCCCTTTCTGGGCGCGCACACCATTTTCGCCAGCAACACTTCCGGCTTGTCGATCAACAAGCTCGCCGAGGCCTTCCCGGAAAAATTGCGCCACCGTTTTTGCGGCATCCACTTTTTCAATCCGCCGCGCTACATGCATCTGGTCGAGCTGATCGCCTGCACCGGCACCGAGGCCTCGCTGCTGGATCATCTCGAAGCATTCCTCGTCTCCTCGCTGGGCAAGGGCGTGGTGCGCGCAAAGGACACGCCGAATTTCATCGCCAACCGTATCGGCGTGTTTTCGCTGCTCGCCACCCAACATCACGCAGAATCGTTCAATCTTGGTTTCGACACCGTCGATGCATTGACAGGGCGCTACCTCGGTCGCCCTAAGAGCGCGACGTTTCGTACGCTGGACGTGGTCGGTCTCGACGTGTTCGCGCACGTGGTCAACACGATGCGCGAGAACCTGACCGAAGATCCGTGGCACAAGTATTTCGAGCTGCCGGGCTGGTTCAACTATCTGGTGGGGCAAGGCTCGCTCGGGCAGAAGACAAAGCGCGGCATTTACCAGAAGATCGGTAAAGAGATCCACGTGCTCGATTTGCACACCCAGGAATACCGTCTCTCCGAAACAAAAATTGACGATGAGGTGAAAGAAATATTGCGCGAGCGCGACTGGGCGAAAAAACTCGCCGGGCTGCGCCGCAACCAGCATCCGCAGGCGCAATTTCTGTGGGCGACGTTTCGCGACGTGTTCCACTACTGCGCGCTGCAACTGGAGAGCATCGCCGACAACGCGCGAGACCTCGATTTCGCGGTGCGCTGGGGCTTTGGCTGGGACAGTGGCCCGTTTGAAATCTGGCAGGCGGCAGGTTGGCAACAAGTCGCAGGCTGGATAGCGCACGACATCAAGACCGGCAAGGCGATGTCCGATGTTCCGCTGCCCGCCTGGGCTACGGATGAGACTCGTGTTGGCGTGCATATCGCGCAGGGCTCTTTTGCGCCCGCCAGCAACAGCTACCAGCCGCGTTCCGCACTCGCCGTTTACAAACGTCAACCCTATCCCGACCGACTGTCAGGCGAACCCGTGCAATACGGCGAGACCGTGTTCGAGAACGATGCGGTGCGAATGTGGCACACCGGCGACAACATCGCGATCCTCAGCTTCAAGACCAAGATGCACGCGATCAGCAACGAGGTGCTGGACGGCATATTGCGCGCAGTTGACGAGGCCGAAGATCATTTCACCGCGCTCATCATCTGGCAGACTGAAGCGCCGTTCTCCGCCGGGGCGCATTTGCTGCAACTGATGCAGGGCGTGCAGGAAGCCGCCGGTGCGCCGTCCGCCGGCTTGATGGATAAATTCAAGGGTGCGGCGAACCGCGTGAAATACACCATCGCGGGCGGCGGTGGTTTGGGCGAAATCGTCAACGCCGCAGCGGGCAACGTGCCGCGCGTCGAGGACGTGGTCGCCAAATTCCAGCAAGTCTCGCAGCGCTTAAGATACGCGCAGGTGCCGACGATCGCGGCGGTGTACGGCCTGGCGCTCGGCGGCGGGTGCGAATTCTCGATGCATTGCACGCGCATTGTCGCCTCTCTCGAAACCTACATCGGTCTGGTCGAAGTGGGCGTCGGCGTGTTGCCCGCAGGCGGCGGCTGCAAGGAAATGGCGCTGCGCGCGGCAAACGAGGCGCGTTATCTTTCGGGTGGCGTGGGAGGCGACATCTTCCCGCACCTCAAACGCTACTTCCAGAACATCGCGATGGGCGAAGTCGCCAAGAGCGCCGAGATGGCAAAAGAGATGGGCTACCTCAAACCGTCGGATCGCATCGTGCTCAACCAGTACGAGCTGTTGCACGTCGCCAAGGAAGAAGCACGCGCGCTCACCGCCACCGCTTATCGTCCGCCGTTGCAACAGCGCCAGATACCCGTCGCGGGGCGCACCGGCATCGCGACGCTGAAGGCCGCGATGCTCAACATGATCGAAGGCGGTTTCATCTCCGAACACGATTACAACATCGGCTGCCGCATCGCCGAGACCCTATGCGGCGGCGACGTGGACGCAGGCAGCCTGGTGGACGAGCAATGGCTGCTCGATCTGGAACGCAAGAATTTCATGGAACTGCTGGCGACACAAAAGACCCGTGATCGCGTGGAATACATGCTGAAGAACGGCAAGCCGTTGCGGAATTGAGATAGTGATTGAATAACATGAATCAAGAAATTGATGTGTCGGATTGCTTACGAGCGCCTGATTGTGTATGCGACCCGGATTGCCGAACAAAACATCTTGTCAAAGTAGAAAAGCGTACAGGAAAAGTTTATTCGCGTGTTATTGAGGATCAACACAGTGCAATAGCTTGTTTTAAGCTCAACGAAACAGTTCCGGCGAGTGTTGCGATACATTTTGAGACCGCAAAAAATTTGTATTTGTATGCGTGGTTTATTTTTCGCTTCTATCCTGTGGCAGAACAGCAAGCCTTGGCGAGTCTTGAATTTGCTCTTCGAGAAAGGTTTTCTGAGTTCGTAAAAGAACATTCAGGGAAACGCGGATTCGGTTTAAAGAAACTACTAAGCCATGCAATTGAGAATAACTATATTAGAAACGAACTATTCACTACTCGTGAGCGTTGGGCATGGAATCGTGCAGAAATGCGACACTCATTCGAAAAGATGCAGGAAATGATGGCGGCTGGAATAGAGAGTATGGAATGGAGCGAATCCGAAGTGGTTGTGACTCAGGAAGATTTGGACTGTGACTGGTTGGACATCTTTCAAGAGGTAATTCCAAAAATCCGAAATTGTTATGCTCATGGCAGCGGTGAATTAAAGCATACGGTGCTTCATACATTTGAAATGGTGTCAGAGATAATTAATCAGCTTTATCCAAAAGAAATTTAAGGAGTAATTCATGAGCAAACAAATACAGGAAGCCTACATCGTCGCCGCCACCCGCACACCGGTCGGCAAGGCGCCGCGCGGGATGTTCCGCAACACGCGTCCCGATGATCTGCTGGTGCATG
>JADGRL010000040.1 GCA_017880865.1 Gallionella sp. | reverse complement strand
CACGACACCCTTGCCGTTCAGCTAACTCTTCCCCTTGCAGGGCGAGTAGAGGACTTTCACCTCCAAGTAAGTGCGCCCTGCCGGGCGCACCAATAAAAACGGGCATCCGAAGATGCCCGCTTAAGTGTTGCATTACGTAGCTGCGACCAAACGATCGCTTACATAATTAGAACGAGTGCTTCATACCAACCGAAATAACCGAAGGAGTCGTTGCTGTTGCCAGGCTTGGTGTTGTCTTGGTGTACAGAGCATACACCGTGGTGTTCTTGCTCATTTCGTGGTCGTAACCAACCGCGATTTGCTTTGCACCGGTTTTAGCTGAAACGCCAGCCGTAGTCTGGTCGCCTTGCTTGGTGTAAGCCAGTTTGACTGCATCGGCGCTGGTGATATTGAACTTGCCGTTAACAGCAAAGTTCGTGTTTTTCGTATCCATTGCTGGAGCTGGTGCCACGGCTGCAGTCGTGAAGGTGATGCTTTCGACAACCGCATTGGCCGTGAACATATCCATCGTGAAACCGAAGCCTGCCTTGATGGCTGTAGCTTTGTCGTCAACCACTACTGGCAAACCTAGCGCACCAGCACCCAGATCACCGGTACCCAGATCACCAATCTTGACGGTTTGATAAGCCAAACTTGCGTAGATCGGGCCTTGCGCGAACATACCGGCCAGAGACAGAGCCGAACCCTTCTTTTGTCCAGCAGTAGCTGTTTCAGCACCAAACACGGTTGCGCCGATGATAGTCAGGCCACCCAGATTCGGGCTGACGTAAGCGATCACGTTCGACAAACGCGCATCTTGATAACCATTACCCATCAATGCGCGGTTATCGGCAGCGGAATCAGCAAACAAGTCCAGTTTGCGAGTGGCCATCTTGTAAGGCGTGTCGTGACGACCCACGATTCCGGTACCCACTGCGCTAGCCAGGCCGAGGAATGTGTCGCGGTTGAACAGTGAAGTGTTTTGTTTAGCAGGAATAGTGACACCACCCGTGTCCATAGCTACCGTGCCTTCCATTTGGTAGACAACAGACATACCGCCGCCCAGATCTTCGGAACCCTTCACGCCAACGCGCGATGCGTTGCTGACCAGCTGGTTAGTGGTGAAGCCATTGGTTGCGGCGCCATTGTTTACCCTGTCGATAGACAGGTCAGCGACACCGTATACGGTCGCATCGGCGAAAGCCAGTGCAGGTGCAGTCAAAGCAGCGGCGATTGCCAGAGCGATAATTTTCTTTTGCATGTAAAACTCCTTAAATTAAGATTTCACGTTATGTCGTCAGCATGAACCGGCGACTTATTGAAAACCCCCAAGGTTCAGAGAATTCAGGGATGCATTATCCATAGTCGCTGATACAGGGCAAGCGAAAACGCTCCGTGTGTTGTTTTTTTGCAACAGCAGCAAAGGCTGTCCACGGAAAACACGGAAAATTAAGTGGGGCCGGTATTCCAATAACAAAAATGTGTTACGGATTTTCATGGACAGTTTATTTGTCGACTATGGTCGGTGTGAGCGGGTTCGATCCTCCAACTCCTGCATCCCGTAGGAGCGCAATTCACTAAGCCACTGTAGGATGAAAACGGGGAATTTGTTAGGAGCCCGATTTATCGGGCGATTGTTGTGAAGGCCAATCGCCCGATAAATCGGGCTCCTACGGTGTGGCTGGTTAAATCGGGCTCCTACGACGACGGTATTGGATTTAAGAGCCTAACGGACAATCCGAATTAAAATTGCCGCGTTGCGGCAAAGTGCGCCAATTCTAGCAAACACTGCTTGTATTTTGAATCGGGCAACGAGGTGATCGCGGCACACGCCAGTTCGGCTTCGCGCATGGCTTGCTGGCGGGTAAAATTCAACGCGCCGGTGGTATGAATGATCTGCAGCACCTCGGCAAATTTTCCGACATCGCCCTGCTCGATCGCACTGCGCACCACGGCGGCCTGCTCCACTGTGCCGTGTTGCATCGCGTAGATCAGCGGCAAGGTGGGCTTGCCTTCGGCGAGATCATCGCCCAGATGTTTGCCGGTTTGCTGCTCGTCAGCAGAGTAATCCAGCACGTCGTCCAGCAATTGAAACGCGGTGCCCAAGTGCATGCCATATTTGGCCGCCGCCTGTTCATCCGTGGTCGAGGCACGGCCCAAAATCGCACCGAGGCGCATCGCGGCCTCAAATAATTTTGCGGTTTTGCAATGGATCACGCGCATGTAGTTGGCGCTGTCCACATCGGCATCGTGGCAGTTGAGCAGTTGCAACACTTCGCCCTCGGCGATGGTGTTGGTGGCATCGGACAGCGTTTGCATCACGCGCATCTCGCCAGCCTCGACCATCATCTGAAATGCGCGCGAATACAGAAAATCGCCGACCAGCACACTGGCGGGATTACCGAACAGTGCGCTGGCGGTGGCGCGGCCACGGCGCAATTCGGATTCGTCCACGACATCGTCGTGCAACAGTGTCGCGGTGTGAATGAATTCAACCACCGCCGCCAAATCATGATGGCGTTTTCCCTGATAAGCGAAAACCTCGGCTGATAACACCACCAGCGCCGGGCGCAGACGCTTTCCGCCACCGTTGATGATGTATTCGCCGACCTGATTGATCAGAGCCACTTCGGAGTGCAGACGCGCGCGTATCACCTGATCCACCGCGAGCATGTCCGCCGCGAGCAATTGTTTGAGGTTTTCTAAAAACACTTTTCGTCCTGAAAAAATTAAATGGGTGCCGTTGTGCCGACGGGCCACCGGCCACAATTGCCTTTGTACCCGACACGAATAGCGTAGCAAACACGCTCTTTTTTGCGGTAGCATTGTCGCACAAAAAATCTCACCCACTTATCGACAAACCATGAAGACCAACATTACCGCTATTTTGATCTGGCTATCCGTCGCGTTTCTGGGCGCTTGTGCAGTCGGCGGCATCGCGCTGCATCGCGGGGAATCCATCAACGCGCTGTGGTTCATCACTGCCGCGCTGTGCATCTACGCCATCGCCTACCGTTTCTATGCGGCCTGGATCGCCGCGACCGTGCTGAGCATAGACGCGACTCGCGCCACGCCCGCCGAACGGCTGTCCAATGGTCGCGACTATATGCCGACAAACCGCTGGATCGTGTTCGGCCATCACTTCGCCGCGATTGCCGGCCCCGGCCCGCTGGTCGGCCCCACGCTGGCGGCGCAGTTTGGCTACTTGCCCGGTACGCTGTGGATATTATTCGGCGCGGTGCTGGGCGGTTGTGTGCAGGACATGATGACGCTATTTTTCTCGACCCGGCGCGACGGCAAGAGTCTCGGGCAAATGGCGCGCGACGAACTCGGCGCGGTCGGCGGTGTCGCGGCATTGATCGCCACGTTTTTGATCATGATTATCCTGATCGCGGTGCTCGGCCTAGTGGTGGTGAATGCGATGAAAAACAGCCCGTGGGCGACTTCCACGGTGGCCGCAACCATACCGATCGCGATGCTGGTCGGCCTGTATATGTACAAACTGCGACCGGGGCGAGTACTGGAAGGATCAATGCTCGGCGTGATTTTGTTGCTGCTCTCCGTCGTGGGAGGCGGCTGGATTGACGGGCAGGCCGGTTTGCGCGAGTGGTTCAATCATCCCGGTTTGACGCTTGCTTTTGCGGTGATCGGTTACGGTTTTGCCGCCGCAATTCTGCCGGTGTGGTTGCTGTTGGCGCCGCGCGATTATCTTTCCACCTTTGTGAAGCTCGGCACGGTGACGTTGCTGGCGTTAGCCATTTTGTGGATGCGTCCCGACATCAAAATGCCTGCGCTGACGCAATTCATCGACGGCAGCGGACCGATTTTCGGCGGCAAACTTTTCCCTTTCGTATTTATTACCATCGCCTGTGGCGCAATTTCCGGCTTTCACGCGCTGATCGCCTCCGGCACTACCCCGAAGCTATTGGCCAATGAGCGCGATATTCCTATGATCGGCTACGGCGGCATGCTACTCGAATCCATGGTCGCGATGATGGCGATGATCGCGGCAACGGTGCTCGACCCCGGCGTGTATTTCGCGATCAATTCACCAAACGGCATCGTCGGCAAGACCGCAGTCGAGGCGGTAGCGACGATTTCCGCATGGGGCTTTCCGGTGACCGTCGAACAGATGAATCTGCTCGCGCGGCAGATGGGCGAAGCTACGCTGTTCGCACGCACTGGCGGCGCGCCCTCGCTGGCGGTGGGGATGGCGAGCATTTTCGGCAGCGCGTTCGGTCAGGGCATGCTGGCGCTGTGGTATCACTTCGCGATCATGTTCGAGGCCATCTTCATACTCACCACGCTGGATGCCGGCACGCGCGTCGGGCGCTTCATGTTGCAGGATATGCTGGGCAATATCTGGAAACCGCTGGGGCGCACTTCCTGGTATCCCTCGGTGCTGTTCACCAGCGCGATCGTCGTCGCGGCTTGGGGCTACTTTTTATACATCGGCATCATCGACCCGAACGGCGGCGTCAATATATTGTGGCCGCTGTTCGGCATTTCCAACCAGATACTCGCGGCCATCGCGCTGTGTGTCGCGACCGGCATACTGGTGAAATCCGGCAAGCTCAAATATGCATGGATAACCGCCCTGCCGCTGATCTGGCTGGTGGTCATCACCACAACCGCATCCTGGCAAAAGCTCGCCAGCAGTGATCCGCGCATCGGTTTTCTCGCTGCCGCCAACAGCCTGTCCGACAAACTCGCCGCTGGCACGTTGCCACCCGACAAGGCGGCGACTGCTCCGCAACTGATTTTCAACCAACAACTGGATGCGGTACTGGTGTTGTTTTTTGTGCTGCTGCTGTGGCTGATCGTAGTCGACATGCTGCGCGTCTGCGCGCGCCACTTGCGCGGCAAACCAGTGCCGCCGCTATCCGAAGCGCCGCACCATGTCACGCAGCTGGAGGAAGCATGGCAAAGAGACTGAATAACCTACTGCGCGGCCAATCTGATGAAACTACTAGCCATTCCACTAGGTCGCCAAAAAACGGCAACCAAGTGGCTGGTTATGCTGCGTTGCGTGCTCACTCGACTCCGAGCCAACCCTTCGCGTTATGTCTTCGTCGCTCGCTGTGCCGCGCCTTGCATCTTGACCTGCTCGCAACGGTTCTTCGATGGTTTAATGCAAACCGGATAAAATTCTGGCGCACATTGCGCGAACTCAGCGGCGACGACGGCTTTGATCGCTATCTGTCGCTCCATGCCGTCGCGCACCCCGACACCACGCCACTTTCGCGCAGCGCATGGTTTGCGCATGAACAACAGCAAAAATGGACGGGGATAAAGCGCTGTTGTTAAGAATTTGCGCAACCCCCTATTTTCATGGATAATGCGCGCCCTTATGCTTCACCTGATGTGCGTACGCCCGCCGCACTAAACTACTCGCAAGGAAATAAAATGAAAGCAGATATACACCCAAATTATCAGGAAATCACCGTGACTTGCAGTTGCGGCCATAGCTTCAAGACCAAGTCCGTGATGGGCAAGCCAGCCCTGCACGTCGAAGTTTGTTCCGAGTGCCACCCGTTCTACACCGGCACGCAAAAGATCATGGATACTGCCGGTCGCATCGACAAGTTCCGTCAGAAATACGGCACCAAGGCTGCAGCGTAATAACCAGACGACTTATGTCACCGTCTTTCGGTGACATAGGCGAATGGAGATGTAAAGCAAAGCAGTTCACTCATAGAACTTTGCGCAGCAGTTCCATCAAAAGGCAGCGTTTGCTGCCTTTTTCATTTGTAGCGGCAATTCCCTCTGATTATTCGGCACCGGATTTAGGATAAGCTGACGCATGTATTTTATAAAACCCATCGACCCCAACCCGATCACTCCCGCCAAGGCGGTGCTGCTCGGACTACTGTGCCTGATTTGGTTGGGTACCGGACTGGTCGGACACGATCCGTGGAAACCGGATGATGCATCCAGCTTCGGGCTGATTTATTCGATGCTGCAAGGCGGTGATTGGTTGGTGCCCACCCTCGCGGGCGAGCCTTTCATGGACAAGCCGCCGCTGTTCTATTGGACCGCCGCACTGTTCGCCAAACTGTTTTCGCAGCTACTTCCCCTGCATGATGGCGCGCGTCTGGCCAGCGGTTTCTACACTGCGCTGACCCTGCTGTTCCTCGGCCTTACGGGTCGCAAGCTGTATGGCGATAACCGGGGATGGGCAGCGGCGATCATCCTGATCGGCTGCCTCGGCATGCTGGTGCGCGCCCACCAGATGATCACCGATCTGGCACTGCTGGCCGGTTGCGCGATGATGCTGTACGGCTTTGCTTACAGCCAGGAACGCGTGATGCGCGCCGGCGTATGGATCGGCACAGGTTTTGGCATCGGCTTCATGTCCAAGGGTTTTATCTCGCCGATACTGTTCGTGCTGATCGCGACAAGCCTGCCGCTGCTGTTTAAAAGTTGGCGCAAGCGTCATTATTATCTCAGCCTGGTTGTAGCCTTACTGTTTGCATTGCCCTGGCTGACTATCTGGCCGCTGCTGCTGTATCTTCACTCCCCGCAATTATTTTCTGACTGGGCGTGGACGCACAACATCGGCAACTGGATCAACTATGCCCAAACGGGCCCCGGCATGGATTCCTTCTACTACCTGAAGAACCTGCCCTGGCTGGCGTGGCCTGCCCTGCCGCTGGCAATCTGGGTAGTATGGAAATCGCGCAAACGCCTGGCACAACGCGACGATCTGCAATTGCCGCTGGTCATTTTTATGGTGATGCTCATCACCCTCAGCCTCGCGACCAACATCGAGGAAGTGTTTGCCCTGCCGATGTTGCTGCCGATTACGCTACTGGCCACCGCCTCGCTGTCCATGCTCAAACGCGGTGCGGCCAACGCGCTGGACTGGTTCGGAATCATGACTTTTGCATTGCTCGCGATCCTGATGTGGTGGGGTTGGGCGGGCTTGCTGCTGGATAACCAGGCCAAGATCACGCATTGGCTGAAAGATTTTCAGCCGGGCTTCGAGCCGGAATTGCACACCACGCCCTTTGTCATCGCGATCATCGCCACCGTGTTATGGGTCGTCATGGTCTGGCGTGTCGGCCGTTCGATGCGGCGCGCGACGCTGAATTGGGCATCCGGTGTCACGCTGATCTGGATACTCGCGATGACGCTGTGGATGCCTTGGCTGGACAGCGGCAAGAGTTATCGCAACATGGTTGCCGCGCTGAAACAGGCGCTGCCGAAACACTACCAATGCGTTGCGGGTGAACACTTGGGCGACGGGCAACGCGCGATGCTGCATTATTTCGGCAATATCATCACACAGCGCGACCGCGAACATCGTTGCGATTTACGCCTGATCCAGGGCGACAAATTATCCAAACCGCTGCTCGACGACACGCACTGGAAAAAGATCTGGGAGGGCAGCCGCAAGGGTGACAAGGGCGAACATTACCGACTGTATCAACGAGTGGCAACGAAGTAATGCAGCGAAACTGTCGCCCGGCTCAATAGAGCTTATCTTAATTCTTCCTGAATAACGCCGACTGAGCATGGGCCTGCAGGCCTTCGCCGAACGCCAATATGGAAGCAATATCGCCCAGTTTATTCGCGCCTTTAGCCGAGACCTGAATCAGACTACTGCGTTTCTGGAAGTCGTATACACCCAATGGAGATGAGAAGCGCGCGGTGCCGGAGGTGGGCAGCACGTGGTTCGGTCCGGCGCAATAATCGCCGAGCGCTTCTGAGGTGTAGCGCCCCATGAAAATCGCACCGGCGTGTTTCAATTTGGGCAGATAGCTTTGCGGGTCTGCCACAGACAACTCCAAATGTTCCGGCGCGATGCGGTTACTGATAGTACAGGCCTCATCCAGATCGGCTACATGGATCAATGCGCCACGATTTTCCAGCGCGATCTTGATGATTTCGCGGCGCGGCATTTGTTCAAGCAAACGATCCGCGCTTTGTGCCACCGCCTCAATAAATTTCGCATCCGGCGAAAGCAGGATGGCTTGCGCCAATTCGTCGTGCTCGGCTTGCGAAAACAAGTCCATCGCGATCCAGTCAGGATCGGTTTGTCCGTCACAGATCACCAGAATTTCCGAGGGGCCAGCGATCATATCGATGCCGACCACGCCAAACACGCGGCGTTTCGCGGCTGCGACATAGGCGTTGCCGGGGCCGACGATCTTATCCACTTTCGGTATCGTCGCCGTACCGTAAGCCAAGGCTGCCACCGCTTGCGCGCCGCCGATCGTAAACACGCGATCCACGCCTGCCAGATAAGCTGCCGCCAGCACGAGCTGGTTCTTCACGCCGTCCGGGGTCGGCACCACCATAATTAATTCTGACACCCCGGCCACCTTGGCGGGCAGCGCGTTCATTAACACCGAGGACGGATAAGCCGCCTTGCCGCCCGGCACGTACAGGCCGACGCGATCCAGCGGAGTTACTTGCTGTCCAAGCAATGTGTCATCGGCATCGGTGTAGCTCCACGAAGCTTGCACTTGCTTCTGATGATAGTCGGTCACGCGCTGTGCGGCCTGTTCCAGCGCGCAGCGCTGCTCTGATAGCAGACCTTCGAATGCGGCGCGCAATTCGGCACGAGACAATTCCATCTCGGCGGCATTGGCCAATTGCATGCGATCAAACTTGCGCGTGTATTCCAGCACCGCTGCATCACCGCGACGGCGCACATCAGATAGTATGCCGGCGACGGTCGCTTCGAGCTTTTCGTCCGCCGTTTCCTCGAAGGCCAGCAACTGGTTCAGTTGCACATCGAAGTCGGTTTGTTTTGTTGAGAGTTGTCTGATATTCATTTAGCAATCACTCTTTTATTTCACAATCGCGCTGGCAAACGCATCTAGCATCGGCTGGATCACATCATGTTTCAATTTGAGTGCGGCCTGGTTCACCACCAGTCGCGATGAGATGTCGGTGATATGTTCGACCGCCTTGAGGTGGTTCGCCTTGAGCGTGTTGCCGCTGCTCACCAGATCCACGATCGCGTCCGACAGCCCGACCAGCGGTGCCAGTTCCATCGAGCCATACAGTTTGATCAAGTCCACGTGCACGCCTTTTGCGGCGAAGTGAGCCCTCGCGGTTTGTACATATTTGGTCGCCACGCGCAGGCGCGCGCCCTGGCGCACCGCGGACTCATAATCAAAATCATCGCGCACCGCCACCATCATCCGGCAGCGCGCAATATTCAAATCCAGCGGCTGATACAGCCCGGTGCCGCCGTGTTCATCCAGCACATCCTTGCCCGCCACACCGAGATCCGCCGCGCCGTATTGCACGTAGGTCGGCACGTCGGAAGCGCGCACGATGATCAACCGCACATCGGGGCGATTGGTCGGCAGGATCAACTTGCGCGACGACTCCGGGTCTTCCAGCGCGGTGATGCCAGCCGCCGCCAGCAGCGGCAGAGTTTCTTCGAATATGCGGCCTTTGGACAGTGCGATTGTGATCATTTGAAAATCCTATTTTCTTGATGCGGTGTATCTGTTATTTCAACTGCCGTAGCTGTTATTTCAACCTGCGCTTGTGTCGACAAGGTTGCTTATTTAAGTCGACGAATTTGGGCGCCCAGCGCTGACAACTTCGCCTCGATATGCTCATACCCGCGATCCAGATGGTAGATGCGGTCCACAATAGTTTCGCCCTGCGCGACCAGCCCGGCGATCACCAGACACGCGGAGGCACGCAAGTCGGTCGCCATGATGGTCGCACCCTCCAGTTGCGCACAACCTTTGATCACGGCGGCATTTCCCTCGACATCAATTTGCGCGCCCAGACGGCGCAGCTCTTGCACGTGCATGAAACGGTTTTCAAATATCGTCTCTATCACGATCGCGCTGCCTTCTGCGATCGTATTCATCGCCATGAATTGCGCCTGCATGTCGGTGGGGAAGGCCGGGTAGGGCGAGGTGCGCACATTCACGGCCTTGGGGCGCTGGTTCATTTTCAGATTGATCGTGCTGCCCGCCACGTGTATGGCAGCCCCGGCTTCCTGCAATTTCTCCAGCACATTTTCGAGGATGTCGGCGCGCGCATCAATCAACGTGATGTCGCCGCCTGCCGCTGCTGCCGCCACCAAAAACGTGCCGCTCTCGATGCGGTCCGGCATGATGCGGTGACTCGCACCATGCAATTTTTCCACGCCGGTGATGCTGATGGTATCAGAGCCCGCACCTTCAATTTTTGCGCCCATCGCAATCAGGCAATGCGCCAGATCCACCACTTCCGGTTCGCGCGCCGCATTTTCCAGCACCGTCACGCCGTCCGCCAATGCCGCCGCCATCATCAGATTTTCGGTGCCGGTGACGCTGACCAGATCAAAGAATATCCGCGCGCCCTTGAGCCGCCCGCACCCCTTACTCGACCCATTACCCCGTGGCACTTGCGCATGGATGTAACCGTGCTCGATATGAATCTGAGCGCCCATAGCCTGAAGGCCTTTGATGTGCAAATCAACGGGGCGCGAACCGATGGCACAGCCGCCGGGCAACGAAACGCGCGCCTCACCGAAACGCGCCACCAGCGGCCCCAGAACCAGAATCGCGGCGCGCATGGTTTTCACCATTTCATAAGGTGCTTCGAGCTTGTCTACCTTTGCGCCGCACAGCGTCACCGCACCCGGCTCGACGGCAGCCGTCACGCCCATCTGCTCCAACAGTTTGCGCATCGTGGCGACATCGTGCAAATCCGGCATATTGTCCAGACGCAATTCATCCGCCGTCAACAGCCCGGCGCACATGATCGGCAATGCCGCATTCTTGGCCCCGGAAATTCGCACTTCCCCGTTGAGGCGATTGCCGCCTTGAATCGCTAATTTTTGCATAAATTTATTTGTTAAACGTAAGACGTAAATTGAGTCGCTATAACAACTACCAACTTACGTCTTAGGACTATTTTCCCACTCTTGCGGTGTATAGGTTTTCATCGACAGCGCATGAATTTCTTCGCGCATCCGGTCGCCCAGAGTTTGGAAGACCAACTGATGGCGTTGCACGCGGCTCTTGCCCGTAAATGCCTCGCTGACCACCACGGCTTCAAAGTGCTGCCCATCGCCGACCACACTTAAATGTTCGGTCGCCATGCCCTGCGCGATGTTGAGTTGTATGCTTTCCGGGGTAACCATCATCGAATCCAGATCAAGCCGATTGCTGGGGCAGCAGATCGTCCACATTATACAAACGCGCCAGACTCAGCAAGCTTTCTGGCAAGCCCTTCACGCGTAAGCCATGCCCGGTGCGCTGGGCAGCCCGGGTCCAACCCAGCAACATACTGACCCCGGCGGAATCGACGGCATCGACTTGGGACAAATCTACCTGAAAATCCTCAGTGGCCAGACGCTGCAAACCGGTTTCAAACAACGCGGGGACGGTTTCTATAGTCAAGCTGCCCTCCACCACCATCCACTCATCTGGGTGCCCAGCCAAAAGTTCTTCGGACGGGTGCCCGGCCAAATGTTCTTCGGCTTCGCGCCTGATCACTTCGATTCCGCCTTGAGCGTATCGCCCGCATGGGCGTTCTTGTTAGAAAGTGTCTTGATCAAGGAATCGATTCCGCTTTCCTGAATTTCAGAACCGAACTGGCCACGATAACTCATCACCATGCTGACTCCTTCTATGGATATGTCAAATACCTTCCAGCCATCGGCAGCCTTTTTCATTTCATAATCCACCGGTATCAACTGCGAACCCGGCTTGCTGATGACGGTCTTGACGGTCACCTCGGTGTCTTCGGCTGCCATCTTGAGCGGTTTCACCTCTACCGTTTGATCGCGATACACCGTAAATACTTTGGTATAGGTACGCACCAACATATTGCGAAATTCCGTCGCCAATGCCTGTTTTTGCTCGGGGGTCGCGGTACGCCAATATTTACCGACCGCCAATTGGGTCATGCGCACAAAATCAAAATGCGGCAGCACCTTGGCATCCACCAGCGCATTGATTTTTTTCGGGTCGCCCGCTCGGATATCTTTATCTTGCTTGATAATAGCAATGACTTCCTGCACGGTGTTTTTAATCAGTGCATCAGGCGCGAGCACTTCGGCGTGTGCCACACCAAAGGCTACGCACATAGCCACACCCAACATCATTTTTTGCAACGCAGTCATATTATTTATCTTTAAAGATTATATGGAAACGATTATTTGGGTTTGACGGATTCTTCAGCTTTGTTATAGATGAACTTGCTGATCAAGTCTTCCAACACCACCGCAGACTGGGTCTTTTTGATGATCTCGCCATTTTTAAACATCTCAGTGTCGCCGCCGGGTATCAGGCCGATGTATTGCTCGCCCAGCAAACCCGAAGTCAGAATATTGGCGAAGGTATCCTTGGGAAATTGGTAACGTTTATCTAGGCTCATGATGACTTTTGCCTGATAATTATGCTCGGTGTCCAGCGTAATTCCCGTCACACGGCCAACCAGCACGCCCGCACTCTTGATCGACGCCTTGGGCTTTAAGCCGCCGATATTGTCAAAGTAAGCCTGTACCTGATAGGTTTCAGACACGTTGTAAGTACTCAGGTTGCCAACTTTCATCGCCAGCATTACCAGTGCGGCGATACCTGCCACGACGAATATGCCTACCCACAAATCCAGTGTAGTGCGTTCCATAACTCAATTCCCTCTAAACATGATTGCGGTCAAGACAAAATCCAACATCAATATCGCCAGCGACGATTGCACCACCGTGCGCGTGGTCGCACCGGAAACACCTTCTGCGGTGGGCGGTGCATCATAGCCTTCAAACAAGGCGATCACCGTCACCACGGTACCGAACACGAAGCTCTTGATCACCCCGTTCAATATGTCATCACGAAAATCCACAGCCGCCTGCATTTGCGACCAGAACGAACCTTCGTCCACGCCGATCTGCACCACCCCGACGAGATAGCCGCCGAATATACCCGCCGCGCTGAACATCGCGGCCAGCAACGGCATCGAAATCACGCCAGCCCAGAAGCGCGGCGCGACGATGCGCGCGATCGGATTCACCGCCATCATCTCCATCGCGGAGATTTGCTCGGTCGCTTTCATCAGCCCGATTTCCGCCGTCATCGCCGAACCGGCGCGGCTGGCAAACAGCAACGCCGCCACCACCGGCCCCAGCTCGCGCACCAGGCTCAATGCCACCATCCCGCCCAGAGCCGATTCAGAACCGAAACGCTGTAGGGTTTCGTAACCTTGCAAACCCAGCACCATTCCGACGAACAACCCCGCCACACTGATGATGATGATAGACATCACGCCGGTGGAAAACAGTTCCTTGATTATCAGATGGAAGCGGCGAAAACTGTTGCCCGAATACATCAGCGTGAGCAAAAAGAAGCGCGTCGCAACGCCGATGCGCCAGACCGCGTTGATGGCGCGATGTCCGATCGCTCTCATGGTTTTGGCTAATGGCATGGTCAGGCTCGCAAATTCAAATCCTGGCGGTAATCACCGCCGGGGTAGTGGAACGGCACCGGACCGTCTATCTCGCCATGCACAAACTGATGCACAAAGGCTTTGTCTGAAGCGCGAATTTCGTCAGGCGTCCCTTCCGCCACAATCACGCCATTTTCCATAAAATAAACGTAATCGACAATCTTGAGCGACTCCTGCACGTCGTGCGTCACCACCACCGAAGTCGCGCCCAGCGCATCGTTCAGGCGGCGAATCAACTCGCCCACCACCGTCAACGAAATTGGATCCAGCCCGGCAAACGGCTCGTCATACATGATCAGCATCGGGTCGAGCGCCACGGTACGCGCCAGTGCCACGCGCCGTGCCATACCGCCGGACAGCTCGGAAGGCATCAGATTCTGCGTTCCGCGCAAACCCACCGCATGCAGCTTCATCAACACCAGATCGTGAATAATTTCTTCCGGTAAATCGGTATGTTCGCGCATCTGAAACGCCACATTGTCATACACCGTCATGTCGGTGAAAAGCGCGCCAAACTGGAACAGCATACCCATCTTGCGGCGCATCGCATACAGGGCATCCTGATCCAGCTCGTGGATCACCTGCCCGGCCACCTTAACAGAACCCTTGGTCGGCTTGAGTACCCCGCCGATATGGCGCAGCAGCGTGGTCTTGCCGCAACCGCTCGAGCCCATGATGGCAACCAACTTTCCCTTCGGAAAAGTCATATTGATGCCTTTCAAAATGGCGCGCTTATCATAGGCAAAATGCAGGTCGCTAATTTCGACCAAGGCGGACGAAGACAAAATTTATAGCCCAAAAAATCAAGTGGCGCATTCTAAACCACTGGCTCAACAATTCCCAACTAATTGACCTCAATATAGAACTCCGGGTGTTTTTCCTATTGAGCTTGCGTGCACTTGCCGTTATGCTGCGTATCCATCCTGTATCTCTATAAAGAAACAAATGGATACTCTACAAATACTGCCCAGCTTATTAATAGTCGACGATGACCCGCTGATTCGCGAAGGACTGGCGGTTGCATTTGGCGATCACTTCAGGATTTATCAAGCCGAATCACGCGTTGCGGCAATCGACTTGTTGCGCAAATTGCCCACCCCACCGCAACTCGCACTGATTGATCTGGGATTGCCGCCCGTCCCGCACCGTCCTGATGAAGGCTTTCACCTGATTGCCGAATTGCTGGCGCATTCACCAAAAATCAAGATTTTCGTGTTATCCGGGCAGGATGACCAAAGCAACGCACGCCATGCACGCGCACTGGGTGCGGTCGATTTCATCGCAAAACCCTGCGCGCCGGAAAAAATTAGAAAGTATCTGGACGATGCGCTGAAAGTTCAGGACGGCGAATCGGGCCACAAAGATCAGGATGATCATCTGCTCGGCCTCGTCGGACACAGCCCTGCAATACAAGCACTGCGCAGTCAGATCGTGATGTATGCAGCGATTCCTTTTCCAGTGCTCATTGAGGGGGAGTCGGGTTGCGGCAAGGAATTGGTTGCTGCCGCCTTACAAAAACTGGCCAGCAATCCCAATTCGCCTTTTAAAGTGCTCAATTGCGCGGCCATCCCCCCCACGCTGATCGAACCGACCCTGTTCGGCTATAGCAAGGGAGCCTTCACCGGTGCGGCCAATGCACAATCCGGTTTTTTTGAAGAGGCCTCTGACGGCACACTGTTCCTGGATGAGATCGGCGAAATACCGCTGGAACTCCAGACCAAACTATTGCGGGTGCTTGAAAATGGTGAATATCAACGTGTCGGCGAAACCACAACGCGCAAAAGTCGCGCACGCATTATCGCCGCGACCAATCGAAACCTGCGCGACGCAGTCAGAGCCGGCACCTTTCGCAGCGACCTTTATTACCGCCTGAACGTGTTTTCGATCGCTGTTCCGCCGTTGCGCGAACTGGGCCAGGACAAGCTGGTTCTGCTCAACCATTTCCGCGCTTTTTACGCGCAGCAAATCAAGCAAGCACCTTTTGAATTACTCCCGGAAGCCTTGCAATGCTGGGAACAATACAGTTTCCCCGGCAACACCCGTGAATTACGCAACATCGTCATCCGTCTGACGACGAAATATCCCGGAAAAACCGTCAACCAGGCGCAATTGCAAGATGAGTTTGATCCGATGGAAACGTCCCTCTTCACCCAAGGGGGCGCATCCTCGGGATCGATAAAACTACAACTTCAACAGGGCCGCTTCAACGAACTCAAGACGGGCAAATTCAGTCTGGATCAATACTTACGTGAACAGGAAGGCCAATACATCGCCGCCGCATTGGAACTTGCCGCAGGCAACATCAGCGAGGCCGCCAAGCTGCTCGGCATCAATCGCACCACACTGCACAGTCGCATGGGCTCACATGAAAAACTCAACGCATAGGGTTCAATTATGTATTTAGAGCACTTCGGGCTCACCGAACCCCCCTTCAGAATCACACCCGTCACGGTATTCTTTTTTTCCGGTGCCAATCGCGGTGAAATTCTTGACGCGCTGATCTACTCGATCAGTGAAGTCGAGGGTATCGTCAAGGTCAGCGGCGAAGTCGGCAGCGGAAAAACCATGTTGTGCCGGATGTTGCTGGAAAAGCTGCCCTCGAACATCGAGACCATCTATCTGGCCAACCCCAGCTTGTCGCGCGAAGAGATGTTGTATGCGATTGCCGACGGGCTCGGGCTGAACATCAAAGGTGAGCGGGTCGGCATCATCATGCAGAACATCCAGAACAGGCTCGAGGAGCGCGCACGCGAGGGAAAACGTGTCGTCGTGCTGGTGGACGAGGCCCACGCGATGCCGCCGGAGACTCTGGAAGAACTGCGACTGCTGTACAACCTGCAAGTCGGCGATGCCAAACTGATGCAGATCGTCTTGTTCGGGCAACCGGAATTGAACGCCAAACTGGACCAACCGAACATGCGCCAGCTCAAGGATCGCATCGTGCATCACTTTCACATGCAACCGCTGTCGCGCAACGTCCTGGAAAGCTACCTGATGTTCCGGATGCGTGCGGCCGGCTACCACGGCCCGAACATTTTCTCGCCCAGCGCCATCAAGCTGATCGCCGACGCATCCAACGGACTGATGCGCCGCGTCAATGTCCTCGCGGACAAATCACTATTGGCCGCTTTCGTGGAAGACACCCACGACATCGAAGCGCGTCATGTTAAAGCGGCTATGCGCGACAGCGAACTTCGCTCTGCCCGCACGCTGTCCAATAAAAAACTGTTATGGGGAAGCGCGACGGCCGCAGTGCTTTTGCTCGGTTTGACGGCCTGGTGGATGCTGGATAAACCGAAAATTCCTGCAGCAACATCCGCAATCCCCGTGAGGGCAGCACAAGCAATCGCAGCACAACCGAACGCTGTGCATGACCCGGTGTCTGCCTCAAAGGAAAATCAGACGGCATCCTCGTCCACGAACATCTCCAACCCTGCAACCCTAACACAAAGCCTGTTTAAACAGCGTCTGGAGGCGGGTAAGTATTTGCTCAAGCAAGCCACTGATGAAACGACTAGCCATTCGACTAAGCCGTCAAACTACAACGGCCAAGTCGCTGGTTATTCAACAAGCTCAGGACAGGCCGCTTCGACAGGCTCAGGACAGGGAAGACCCGTAGCCAGCATCCAGTTATTTTACAAAGAGGATGTCAATCCGGAACGGATTGAAGGATTTCTGAAGCGCGCGAATGCGCTGGGCAAACTCTCCGAGATTTATTTGCTGCCCGCCAAGTTTGGCGGCAAGAACGGGCTGCGCGTACTCTACGGCGCATACCCCTCGATCGATGCGGCACACAACGCGGTCAAAGATCTGCCCGCGCGCTATCAGGAAGCTTTCGCCACATCCACTTACATTTTCTGAAACATGACCGATTGACTTATTGAGCAATACCCACAAAGCTGCTAGGCTGCAAACAAAATAACAATGAGGGAAGAAACATGCGTTCACTCAATCTGGTTTATCTCTGCATTATCGGAGTGATGCTGCCCGGCTGCGGTACGAAACCGATCAAGCCGGCAGATCAACACATTCAGCGGCAGGACATCCAGCCCGAAACGGCCAGCAGCTTTCCGCAACCCATCAAAGACAGCGTCGTGCTGCCGCCGCCCAAACCGGCCAGCAAAGTCGCCACCTACAGCGTGGTGGTCAACAATGTTCCGGCGCAGGAAATTTTATTCGCGCTGGCACGTGACGCAAAGATCAACCTCGACATCAAATCCGGCATTCCGGGGACGGTGACGGTCAACGCCATCGACCAGACGCTGCCGCAAATCCTGACGCGCATCGCCAGGCAAGTGGATATGCGCTATGAGCTGAACAACGGCACCCTGACCGTGATGCCGGACAAGCCGTTTTTGAAAACATACAAAATTGACTTCATCAACATAGCTCGTTCAGCAAAAAGCACCAACTCTACATCCAGCCAGATTGCCACCAACTCTACATCCGCCGCTAGTAGTACTGGCACAGCTGGCGGAAACTCATCCTCTACCATAGTTACGAGCGAAACAAAAAATGATCTGATGGAGAGCCTGATCAAAAATGTCACCGACATCATCCTCGAAGAGGACAAGCTCAGATTCAAGACTGAAGACCAATCGGTTAGTTCAACCCAATCGGCTTATTCAGCTAGTGTAAACGCATCAGGTGACGGCAGAGCATCTTCTGGCACGGGTGGTAATACAACAAATATCAACAACGGGGTACAAGCTGGTAACCGTACTAATAATCGTGGTTCTAATGATTCATTCACAGGCAATGGGAATGAATCATTAGATGGACGAAGCACGAGAAATGATCAAAACACGGCAGCAGCAAAAACAGGTGTTTACGAAGCCGCTGTAAGCGTGTTTGCAAATAAGGAAACCGGTGTGCTGATCGTGCGTGCGACCAGTCGCCAGCATGAGAAAGTCCAGGAATTTATTGATATGGTCATGTCAGCGGCGAAACGCCAGGTGTTGATCGAAGCAACTATCGTCGAGGTGCAGCTCAGCGATCAATACCAGCAAGGCATAGATTGGTCGCGCGCGATGCTCGGCGCCAAAGGCTTCACGTTGAGCCAAGCCGGCACGACAGGGATAGCCGCGACCACCGGCGCGCTGGCCGTCAACTACCTCAACCCCACCTCCAAGTTTGGCAACATCGCCGCATCGGTACAGCTGCTGGAACAGTTTGGCAATGTCAAAGTGCTGTCCAGCCCCAAACTTACCGTGATGAACAACCAGACAGCTTCTCTGAAAGTAGCGAACAGCAAGGTGTATTTCACCGTCAAAGCCGACATCATCCCCGCAACGTTAACAAGTCCAGCTTCTGCCAGTTACTCTACCACCGCAAATTCCGTCTCGGTTGGTTTGACGATGAGCGTCACGCCTCAGATCAGCGATACCGATACGGTCACCATGAATGTACGTCCATCCATTTCCAGCCTGGTGGGGCTCGGGGTACAAGACCCCAATCCGATTCTGGCCAACCCCTGCGGCTTCGGTAGTACGGGCTGTACTATCCCGGCTATTAAAAACCTCATTCCAGAAATACAGACGCGCGAGATGGAATCCATCATCAAAGTCGAAAATGGTCAGATGGCTGTGATGGGAGGATTAATCAAAGAAGAGATCAATTTAAACACCAGTGAGATACCTCTGTTGGGCCGCATTCCATTTTTTGGCAATCTGTTCCAAAACAGGAATGACACCACGACCAAAACCGAGCTGGTAATTTTCCTGCGTCCGGTCGTCATCAAGAGCGCCAGTGTGGAGGCCGATTTCAGCGAGTTCCGCAACAACTTGCCGGATCAAAAGTTTTTCCAAGAATCGGCCAGCGGCAAACCCTAGGGAGCCCAATCATGAGCCTGTTATTAGATGCCCGCAAAAAATCACAAGAAGCGCAATCCGCGCAGGCAGGTGACGTCAACCATTCGGGGCGTGAACTCAGTCTGGAGCCGCACCCGACTTCCCGGCCTGCCTCGACGACTTCCACTTCGGCTGATGCCCCGACGCCCAATACCTCGTCACCCGATAATAAAACCCGCCTTGCCGGACAAAATCTGTTCAATGCAAAATCCCGTACCCCTATATTTGCGCGCGTCGGCATCAATCGCAATGTGTTGATCGCACTGGGCATCACAATTTTGCTACTCACTCTCGGTGCGGGTTATGTGTGGTATGCCATCCAACCGCCGCATCCAGCCGTTGCATCGCTTGCGAAACCCGTACTTGCAACAACGCCGCAAAATAATTTAGTGCCTGGGGTGGCTACAGCCCAGGTTGACTCGCCCAAGCCCGATCACACTGCGCAGCCGATGCTGAACACCCGGACTACCCATATAGCCCCACCGCTGCGAGCACATAAAAGAAGCCCTGTACCTAAAAGCAAACCGATGCTGGTCGAGCAGCGTCCGGATGAACCGATCGATCCGTTACTGAGCAGCGCCTATCTGGCTTATCGCGGCGGAAAATTCGATCAGGCTCAACAACTTTATCAGCAAGTGCTCAGGCTGGATGCGCGCAATACCGACGCACTACTCGGGATGGCCGCCATCGCGCAACGCCGTGGCGAAGACAGCCTGGCAGCGCACTATTACGCGCAAGTACTGGCACTCGATCCGCGCAATGCCGTGGCCAACGCGGGAATGTCCGCTTTAACCACCGACGGCAATCGCGAAAGCCGTCTAAAAACCTTGCTCAATGAACAACAGGATTCACCCTCTTTGCATTTTGCCTTGGGCAATTATTACGCAGAGCAAGCCCGTTGGGGCGAGGCGCAACAGGCCTATTCCAAAGCCTACTTACTGGAACCCGACAATGCCGAGCTGGCCTTCAATTTAGCCATCAGTCTCGATCGCCTAGGACAAAAAAGCTTGGCGGCACAGCATTACCAGCGCGCCTTGCAGCTTGATCCGGAACAGCACGCGGGCATTGATCACGCGAAAATTTCACAACGCATCGAAGAGCTCACGCACTAAATCGTCATGCCAACCAATCAACAGCCAGAACAACCGATTTCAGACAACCCGCTTCACCAACAACTGGGATCGATACTCAGCGCGGCGATTGCGCGGTCTGCGAATTCGGATACGCCAGCCCACCAACAATTGGGGCAGATACTGGTCAGCAAAGGCGTGGTCAGCGACGACCAGTTGCGCATCGCCCTGCAAGAGCAGAGCAAGACGCATCAGCCGCTCGGTCGCCTGCTGGTTCGCTTGGGCTTTCTCTCGGAAGCCACGATTCGAGATGTCTTGTCGGAAAATCTTGGGCAGCAAAGCGTCGATCTCACTTCCACCATCATCGACCCGACGGCACTCGCCCTGATTCCGAAGGATGTTGCGCGGCGCTATCAATTGCTGCCCCTCTCGGTGGACCTGGTCGCCCGCATTCTGACCCTGGCGGTTGCCGACCCCGACAATATCATCGCGCTGGATCAGGTGCGCGCCCTGCTAAAAGACGAATACACTCTGATTACCCAACTCGCCAGCGAGTCCGACATCCTGCGCGCAATCGATCAGTATTACGGTTTCGAACTTTCGATCGACGGCATTTTGCACGAAATCGAGCCGGGCGAAATGGAGTACCAATCGCTGCAATCCGGCGTGAACGAATTCAGCCAGCCGGTGGTGCGCCTGATCGATGCGCTGCTCACCGAAGCCGTGCAGCGCGGTGCTTCCGACATTCACTTCGAACCGGAAAGCAGTTTTTTACGCATACGCTATCGCGTCGATGGCGTGCTGCGCCAGGTGCGCAGTTTGCACAAGAGCTTCTGGCCGGCGATGGTGGTGCGCCTGAAGGTGATGAGCAACATGAACATCGCCGAGACTCGCGCGCCACAGGACGGCCGTATCTCGCTGCGACTGTCCGGTCGGCCGATCGATTTTCGGGTGGCTTCGCATCCCACCACGCACGGCGAAAATCTGGTGCTGCGTATTCTGGATCGTCAAAAAGGCATCGTATCGCTCGATCAACTGGGTCTGGATGATGCCGCGCTCAACATGCTCAAGATGATCATCGCCAAACCGGAAGGCATCGTGTTGGTGACGGGTCCAACCGGTAGCGGCAAGACCACCACGCTGTATTCGGTGCTCAACCACATCAACACCGAGTCGGTCAACATCATGACACTGGAAGACCCGGTCGAATATCCGCTCGCGCTGATCCGCCAGACTTCAGTGAACGAATCGGCCAAGTTGGATTTTGCCAACGGTATCCGTTCGATGATGCGTCAGGATCCGGACATCATTCTGGTCGGTGAAATCCGCGACCATCCCACCGCCGAAATGGCGTTTCGCGCCGCGATGACCGGACATCAGGTGTATTCGACGCTGCACACCAACTCGGCGATCGGCGCGATCCCGCGCCTGCTCGACATCGGCATCCTGCCGGACATCATGGCCGGCAACATCATCGGCATCGTCGCACAACGTCTGGTACGCATACTGTGCAAGGAATGCAAATACCCGTACACGCCCGACTCATCAGAACGCAAGCTGCTGGGTATCTCGGCCATACAAGACATCACCCTGTATCGGGCAGCCGGTTGCGAATCCTGCAACCACCAGGGTTACCGGGGACGAATGACCATCATGGAATTGCTCAAGATGGATTACGATTTGGATGATCTGGTCTCGCATCGTGCCAGTGCCCGCCAGATCAGGGAGGCCGCTCTTGCCAAGGGATTTCGCCCGTTGGCGCTGGACGGCATCCGGCGCATTCATCAAGGCGTCACCTCGCTTGCGGAAGTCAGCCGCATGGTGGATCTGACCGACCGGCTGGGCTGACATGTCACTCTATTCCTATCGGGCAATGGATGATCACGGCAAGACCCATAAGGGCTTGCAGGATGCTGCCAATCCAATCGATCTGGAACTGCGCCTGAAACGCAGCGGCCTGGACTTGATCGATGCTAAAATCGATGATGGCAGTTTGGGTTGGGGACGCCGCAAAATAAAGCGTCCCGAGTTGATCACCTTTTTTTTCAATCTCGAACAACTGACCCGTGCCGGTGTGCCTTTGCTGGAAAGTCTCGCCGATTTGCGCGACACGATGAACGACCAGCATTTTCGCGAAATCATCGCCAATCTGATCGAGTCCATCGAAGGCGGCAAAAAACTTTCCGAGGCGATGGCACAGCACCCGGATGCATTCGATAAAATTTTCGTCAGCCTGACCCATGCCGGAGAGGCGAGCGGACGTCTGCCCGAAGTATTTGAACACATCACCGAATCGCTGAAGTGGCAGGATGAAATGGCCTCGCACACCAAGACCATCCTGCTCTATCCGGCGTTCGTCGGCACCATTGTGGTGGCGATCACGTTTTTCCTGATGATCTACCTAGTGCCGCAACTGGTCAGCTTCATCAAAGGCATGGGCCAGGAAATTCCGATCCAGACGCGCATGCTACTGGCCACTTCATCGTTCTTCGTCAACTACTGGTATGTGTTGATCGCGCTGCCCATCGCGCTGCCCATCGCAGGCTCGTTGATCCTCACCTACAGCCCGGAGATGCGTTTCAAATTCGACAAACTCAAACTGGATATGTGGGTGATCGGCCCGATCCTGCGCAAAATTATTCTGGCGCGTTTTGCCAACACCTTCGCGATGATGTACGGCTCCGGCATCAGCATCCTCGAGTGCATCGCCAACTCGCGCGATGTGGTCAATAATCGCGCCGTTGCCCAGAGCCTGGACGATGTCACGCATGAAATCGAGTCCGGCAAAAATCTGACCCAGAGCTTCCAGAACACCGGCATGTTCCCGCCGCTGGTGATACGCATGCTCAAGGTCGGCGAAGCCACCGGTTCGCTGGACAAAGCGCTGCTCAACGTCAGCTACTTTTATGATCGCGACGTGAAGAGCTCGATCAAAAAAGTACAAGTCATGATTGAGCCGACCATGACCATCGTGCTGGGCGCGTTGCTGGGCTGGGTGATGCTGTCGGTACTGTCGCCGATTTATGACCTGATCGGCAAGGTGAAATTCTGATGAAAAATTCTCTGTTGCTATTCCTGAGCGCCGACCGTCTGCATGCGCAGCTCATGGCAGGCGGCAAGATCGCGTTACAACGCGATTTCACCGACACCCCGGACGGGCGGAAAAATTTCGCGTCTTTTTTGCTGGCCGAAAAATATCCTACTTACCTGCTGACCGATCTGATCGAAGAGGACTTTCGTCAGGAAATCGTCCCGCACTTGACCGGTCGCAATCGAGCCGCGCTATTGCAACGCAAGTTCGACCAGTTCTATCGCGGCACCCCTTTCCGTAAGGCTACCCGACTGCAACGTCAAACGACCGGGCGACGCGACGATGACATGCTGTTTTCGGCACTGACCAACCCGTCGCTGATCACGCCCTGGCTGAGCATCATGCTGGCGCAACAAACCCCGCTCGCGGGAATTTATTCGGTGCCACAGATCAGCGCGCCGCTGGTCAAAAATCATCACTCCAAACATCTGCTGTTGATTTCATGGGAAAAGTATTCCGGGCTGCGCCAAACCTTTTTTAACGAGCATCGTCTGCAAATTTCCCGGCTGACGCCTGTTCACGCCGAACTGACTTTTCAGGATGCGGTAGTCGGTGAGCTCACCCGCACGTACAAATACTTGAAGAGCCTGAGCATGCTCCCGCCGGGACAGATGCTCGATGTGGTCATCCTGTGCCATGCGGATGACCGCATCGAATTGCAGAACAAATTACCCGACGACGCGGACATGCACTATGTCTTCACTGATATCGAAGAAGTCGGCAAACAACTCAAGATTGACTACCGCTTCACCGATTCGGATGCCAGCCAAATCTTCCTGTACCAGCTGGTCGCCAGCCATCCCAGCACCGATTACGCCAACGCCGAACACACCCACTATTACACACTGTGGCAGCTGCGCCGCGCGCTCACCTGGGGCAGCGGCGGGCTATTGCTGGCCAGCCTGTTATGGGCGATTGCCAACCTCTGGCAAAGCAGCGGGAATGCAACTGAAGCCGGGGCACTCAAGATCCAGGCACAGCGCATCTTAAAAGAAGCCCAGCAAATCACGCAGAGCTTTCCCGGCACGCACGTCCCGGCTGCGGACATGAAGGCCAGCGTGTCCATCATGCGCAGGCTGGATCAATACGAGCCTGTCCCGCAAATCATCCTGAAGCCGATCAGCGCGACGCTGGACCGTTTTTCACAAATCGAGGTATACGAGTTGGATTGGCAAGCGAATGCGACGGAGCCGGTTGCGAGCAACACCCGTGCCGACGTTCCCGCCCAGATCATCATGCTCAAGGGGGATTTGCATGGTTTCGGCAATGACTACCGCGCAGCGCTGGCGTATCTGGATCGCTTCCAACTCGAATTGAGCACGCGCGGTTATCAAGTGACCGCGCTGACCAAACCGCTTGATGTCAGCCCCAGCGGTAGCCTGGCCGGTCAACGCGAAGCGCGCGTAGCACGCGACGCACACGAAAATGAACTCGGGTTTTCTTTCAAACTAGTCTGGAGACCCGCGATATGAAATTCTCCAACTCAGACTTTCACCTGATGCGCTGGAGCGTCGCCGCGATGTGTGCATCCCTTCTGCTGAGCGGAATCATTTTATACAGCAGCAGCGAGTATGCCGATTTCACCCAGAAAGATTTGCGCGCGGCTCAAAATAAAATCAAGGATGCGCGCAATCGCCTGACCATGGCTCGCCAGGACCAGGAGAACCTGTCGGGGTTTTCACAGGAATATGCCGCGCTGGAAGAAAAAAAGATTCTCGGCGACGACCACAGGCTGGACTGGATGGAAGGATTGGAAAAGCTGCGCAATCAAAATCTGGTCATCGATGTTCGCTATAACATCTCCCCGCAGAAAAACTATGCGCCGCAGCCCGCTATCGACAGCGGCAACTTCGACATCCACTACAGCGAAACAAAACTTCAATTCGAGTTGCTGCACGAAGGCCAGCTGTTGAATTTTTTCAACGCCCTGCGCAGCCACACCATGGGCTGGTATCAACTCGAAGGCTGCACGTTGCAACGCCTTTCCACGGCCGAGGATACGGCCTCGGCAGACGGCGCGCACCTAAAAGCCGAATGCAGCGGCGGCTGGATTACGCTGAAGAACCGGAACGCGCAGCCATGAGCCTCTTCCTTAACCGCATTCTTGTAGGAGCCCGACTTGCCTCGAAGAGGTTCTTGTACCCTGCGGGTATCGGGCGATTGAATCGCGCAACAAGTTGCACTCCTACAGTACCCGCAAGGCGCAATCACTCCGAAGCCTATGTACCATTGTGTGGCACAACGTTTTTTAGAGTTGTCCTGATAAGCCTGGCACTCACCATTGCAACGCCTGCTTGTGCTGAAGAACTGGGGCGGCTGTTCTTCACCCCGGAACAACGCGCGCAGCTCGACTACGACTATGCGCGCGAAGCCAAACCTGACCACAGCGATCGCGCACTGATGCTCAATGGCATCGTGCAAAAGCATGGCGGCAAGCGCACGATCTGGATCAACGGCGTCCCGCAACAGGCCGGGGCCAGCGATGAGAAGGCGCCGGAAATTTCGTCGGTTCCGCTACCCGGCCAATCCAAGTCCGTCAAACTCAAAGTCGGCCAGCGCGTCTTGCTGAGTCCAACCGCCACCCCGGACACACCTAAGCCCGACACGTCGAAACCGGATACGACTAAACCCGACGCGCCCAAGCCCTGAATCATGTCCGCCCAACGCACCGCCATTTTCAATCTGCACCGCGCGCCTCAGCGCGGCGCGGCATTGATCATCATGATGGTGATTATGGTCATCGGTCTCGCCGCCGTGCTGGTGA
Organism: Gallionella sp.; assembly: GCA_017880865.1. Lineage (GTDB taxonomy): Bacteria > Pseudomonadota > Gammaproteobacteria > Burkholderiales > Gallionellaceae > Gallionella. Next base: position 222 of record JADGRL010000040.1, on the reverse strand, counting down.
ATTCGCTGACGACGGTCCCGGCGAACAATACGCGCCAGGCAACCACCGCCGCCGCGCTGGCACAAGCCCGGGACGCGCTGATCGGTTTTGCCATCACCTACGACGGCACCCACAGTGGCCAGATATTCGGTTATCTGCCCTGCCCGGATACAAGTGGCAGTCCGGAAGGCAGTGCGGCTCCCCCATGCGGCACCCAAAATGTAAGTGTCATCGGCAGGCTGC
>JADGRL010000070.1 GCA_017880865.1 Gallionella sp. | reverse complement strand
ACGCATCGCTACTTCAAACGGCTCATTCTCTTTAACACGTACTGTTGTCATGAACAAACTACCTTCTACTAAAAAATTGAGGGCGCGATTCTAGCAAAATTACCCGTCGCCCACAACCATAATTTACTAAACCATGATTCGGGCGAATTTTCACTTGCCTGCTGAGCTGCCCTGTTGCACTTACAGCCCGTAAGCTGAAGCAATCATGCCTGCACATTCCCCTGTTTAGCTTTTAATGGTCACTTCCGCTAAAGCATTTATAGGATGGTTAAGCTATTTAAAACCACGAAACCCAGTCTTACGAAAATGCGCACATCATCACATAATCTGCCGCATCCTCAAAAGCCGCATTAGCTGACGGTGATTCGAGCAAATTTGCGCTTGCCGACCTGGGCGACGATGACCATACCCGCCTTGAGTTGCAGCGCTTTATCACTGATCTTTTCACCATCCAGTTTGACCGCACCCTGCCCGATCATGCGCATCGCCTCCGATGTCCCGTCAACCAGCCCGGCCTGCTTGAGCAGTTGCGGCACGCCTATGCTGCCGCTAGGCGCAGAAACAGCGACTTCCGGCATGTCGTCCGGCAGCACGCCCTGACGGAAACGCGCCTCGAATTCAGCCAGCGCGGATTCAGCAGCCTGCTGGCTATGAAAGCGTGCGACAATTTCCTGCGCCAGCAATACCTTGATGTCGCGCGGATTGCGTCCGCCATCCACTTCAATACGCCAGTTGGCAATTTCACCGATGCTGCGGAACGACAGCAATTCCAAATAGCGCCACATCAAGGTATCTGAAATCGACATCAACTTGCCGAACATCTCCTGCGGTGTATCGGTAATGCCGATGTAGTTGCCCAGCGACTTGGACATTTTGTTCACGCCGTCCAGCCCTTCCAGCAGCGGCATCGTGAGTACACACTGCGACGGCTGCCCGTAATGCTTCTGCAGCTCGCGGCCCATCAACAAGTTGAATTTTTGATCCGTGCCGCCTAGCTCGATGTCCGCCTTGAGCGCCACCGAATCGTAGCCCTGCACCAGCGGATAAATGAATTCGTGGATCGCAATCGGCTGGTTGCTCTTGTAGCGCTTGGAAAAATCGTCGCGCTCCAGCATTTGCGCGACGGTATGTGTGGCCGCCAACCTAATCAAGTCCACCGCACTGAATTTATCCATCCAGGTCGAATTGAACACGATCTCGGTTTTTTCCGGGTCCAACACTTTGAAAACCTGCTCGCGGTAGGACTGGGCATTTTCCAACACCTGTTCACGCGACAACGGTGGGCGGGTGGTATTTTTACCGCTGGGGTCGCCAATCATCCCGGTAAAGTCGCCGATCAAGAACAGCGCATGATGACCGAGATCCTGCAACTGGCGCATCTTGTTGAGCAGCACAGTATGACCAAGATGCAAATCCGGCGCGGTCGGATCGAAACCTGCCTTGATGCGTAGCGGACGACCCAGCGCGAGCTTTTTTATCAATTCCTCTTCTAGCAGCAGCTCGTGAGCACCGCGCTTGATTTGCGCCAGCGCGGGTGTCGAGTCTGCGGGCATTAATTTGGGTTGTGTCATTTCAGTCATATTCATCATCAATTCAAGTACAAATAAGGCCGCAAAGTGTTCATGGTCGCTCTTTCAACCATTCATCGGTCGGGTTTTACCACCCATCAGTTCAGTTTTGCGAAGGGGCTGTTTCTGGTAAAATGGTTAGCTATCATTAATACAACACGTTGCCGGAACAAAGCAAAGCAACCCAAGGAGTCACGAATGTTAACCCAAAATCCGCTCAGCCACGGACGCAAAATTCCAGAAAGCAAAAAAAAGCTGCGCTGGTTTGTCGCCCTATCCACCCTGCCGTTGCTGGGCGTGATTACCGCTTTCGGCCTGGTTCCGCAAAGCGATCTTGATTTGACCTCGAACATGGTTGCCATCGAAGAAATCACTTTGCCCAAAGTCACTGTTGACGAATCTGCTGCTGTCAGCTACTGGCGCAACGAACGCGTGCAGCGCGGTGATACCGTTGATGAACTGTTGCGCCGCCTGAGTATTGAGGATGCTTTTGCCAGTTCCTATTTGCGCAAATCCACCGAAGCCGAATCTTTCCGTAAATTGTCGGTCGGCACCGAGATTCAAGCCGAAACCACGGCTTCTGGCGGTTTGCTCGCGTTGCGCTATCTCGGTGATAACAGTGCGCAGATCTTGATCGACAAACAAGACGGCGCTTTCCATACCAAAACGCTTGCCGCGCAACTGGAGAATCGTCTGTTCGTGCGCACTGGCGAAATCAAAACCAATTTGTATGCTGCCACCGACGATGCAGGCATGCCGGAAGCCGCCGCCAACCAACTAAATGAACTTTTCAGCGGCGACATCGATTTCCATCATGATTTACGCAGGGGCGACAAATTCACCGTAGTATATGAAATGACTTATAGCAACGGCGCATTACTGCATACGGGCCGCATTCAGGCTGCTGAATTCATCAATCAAGGCCGCACTTACCGCGCCGTGTATTTTCAGAAAGATGCGCAGCATGGCGATTACTACACCCCTGAAGGCCGGAGCGTACACAAAGCCTTTCTGCGTTCTCCTATCGAGTTTTCTCGGGTAAGCTCCCGTTTCTCGCTGTCCCGATTTCACCCGATACTCAACAAATGGCGCTCGCACAAGGGCGTGGATTTCGCCGCAGCCATGGGTACCAAAGTCAGAGTGACCGCTGACGGCATCGTTTCCGTGGTCGGCAAACAAGGCGGCTACGGCAACGTCATCATGGTCAATCATCAGGGTCGCTACACAACGGTATATGGCCATTTGTCACGCTTCGCCAAAGGTCTGCATAAGGGCCAACATGTCGCACAAGGCGAAGTCATCGGTAACGTCGGCATGACCGGATTGGCAACTGGGCCGCATCTGCATTACGAATTCAAGGTGAACGGCCAACAGCACGACCCATTGCGCGTGGCCTTGCCCGATGCGAAACCCATCGATAGTGCGTACCTCGCCGCGTTTCAACCCGTGGCGAACGACTTCGTTGCGCGCCTGAACCTGCTGCGCAATACCAACCTCGCGAGACTCGACTAGTTAACCCGTGCCTGAGTTCTATATCGGGTTGATGTCGGGAACCAGCCTGGACGGCATCGATGCCGTCCTGGTTGATTTAAGCCAGCACAAACCGCTGCAACTGGCTAAATACTATCTGCCCTTCGACGACGCGCTGAAAAATGTATTGCTGGCGCTGCACCTGCCCAGCCACAACGAGTTGCATCAAACGCAGATCATCGGCAATCAGCTGGCAAGCCTGTATGCCGCAGCCGTTGCGCCATTGCTCGCTCAAGCAAAATCGTCAAATCAGGAAGTTAAAGCCATCGGCTGCCACGGCCAAACCATACGCCACTGTCCCGAACACGGCTACACGCTGCAAATCGGCAACGCCGCGTTGCTGACAGAATTGACCGGCATCACCGTGGTCAGCGACTTTCGCAGCCGCGACATCGCCGCAGGCGGGCAGGGCGCGCCGCTGGTTCCCGCGTTTCACGATCAGGTGCTGCGCCATCCAAACATCCACCGCGTCATCGTCAACATCGGCGGCATCAGCAACCTGACCAACCTGCCACCAGACACCGCCACCACCGGCTTCGACTGCGGTCCCGGCAATCTGCTGATGGATGCCTGGTGTATGCAACATCTGGGCAAGCCCTATGACGGCAACGGCGCATGGGCCGCGTCCGGCACAGTGCTGCCCGCACTGCTGGAACAAATGATCGACGAGCCATTCTTCGCCCTGCCGCCACCCAAAAGCAGCGGGCGCGATCTATTCAACATGGCCTGGCTGCAAAGGAAATTAAAAGGGACTGAGCGCGCTGAAGATGTGCAAGCTACCTTGCTGGAACTGACTTGCCACAGCATCTCGCAAGCAATCCAAAATCAATGCGGCGGCGCTAAAGAAATTTATTTATGCGGCGGCGGCGCGCATAACCAGACCCTGCACGACCGTCTGGCGGCTTTGTTGCCCGATTTTAGCGTGAGCACAACTGATGTTCTCGGCGTGGATGGCGATTACTTGGAAGCCATCGCCTTTGCCTGGCTGGCGCAACAAGCCCTGCAAGGCAAGTCCGCCAACCTGCCGCTGGTCACCGGCGCAAAACACTCGTGTCTATTGGGTGCAGTCTATCGCAACCATTAGCGCGTCCTGCCAGAACAAAGGCAGGTTAGAAAAAGTGCGTTAATGCAAATCAATAATTAGTCGCCTGTAACCGGGCATGCCTATCTTTAGACCCACAAAAGCTATGGGGCGCATTGCGCCCCATATTTTCAAACCCAACTGATTCAGTTACGCTGAGAATGAAGAACCGCAACCGCAGGTGGTCGTGGCGTTCGGGTTCTTGATAACGAACTGTGAACCTTCCAAACCTTCCTGATAGTCGATTTCTGCACCAACCAGATACTGAAAGCTCATCGGATCGATCAGCAATTGCACGCCATTTTTATTCAGTACGGTGTCGTCTTCATTGGTAACTTCATCAAAAGTAAATCCATACTGAAAACCGGAACAGCCACCACCGCTGACAAACACGCGCAGTTTGAGGTCAGCATTGCCTTCCTCTTCAATCAGTTGCTTTACCTTGTTGGCCGCATTGTCGGTGAATAACAGCGGATCCTGCACTTCTGCAATTGCATTCATTTTATGCTCCTTACTCAATCATTCGCCACTGCTAGTCTTGAACGCCACTACTTTGTCCTGTGCCGCGCTACTGATATGTATCAGGCGCCCTTCGACGATTGCGCCCAACTGGATTTCCAGCGTAGTGTAATGCACATCACCATTGACCTTGGCTTTGCTCTGTAGTTCCATATACTCGCTGGCGAATACCGGGCCGGTAATTGCGCCATTGATGACCAAATGCGTGACGTTGACCTCACCGTTCACTCGCGCATGCTCGCTCAATACCAGCGTGCTCGGCTTGCCTTGCGCGGCGACGACATTACCGTTGACCTGACCGTCTATGCGCATCCCGCCGCTGAAATTCAAATTGCCTTCGATCGTGGTTCCCGCACCGATCAGCGAATCAATCTGGGTTTGTGGTTTGCTGTGTTTTTTACTGAACATTTCTTTGCTCCTTAACTTATGAGAGACTCACGTTTTGCCGCACCTTAGGTTCGGTTGCGCCTTGTTCGAATATGCGCACCTGCACGCTTTCCAATTTTGCATCAGGCGGCAACTGGATGCTTTGCTCGACACGCCGATAATACCTGAAGCTGAGCTTGAATTGGGCATTCCCCGACTCAGCCTGTGGGAATACATGGGTGGTGCTCTGCCCATTTTCCACTACCGTGGCGACCAGCTGATAGCTGCCATTGAACGTCTTGGCGCGCTGCCCGCTCTGGACCAGCAACATGCGCAAGTGGTATTCGCCGGGCATCTTGTCACGCTCCAGCGTCAAACGATGCACTCCCAGCTCGCCATCTTTGCCGCCTGTCGCGGTAAGATTCTGGAAAAACACCAAGTCTTCCTGAAGATGAACATTTTCATCCGCCAGGCTTTTCAGCTGTTCGGACGTTGCCTGATTGCTGGATTGCTCGATCTGAATTCCCCGTTCATATTGCGCAAGTTTGTCGCTGAGTTGAGAGTTTTTTTCCTCTAATTTGGCGACCTGATCACGCAGTCTGGACAACTCCTGCTCAGCTTGACCACGGTGAAAACCGGCCAATTCCAGGCCACTGCCATATGCCCACCACGCCAATGCTAATGCAGCCAATACGAACGGCAACATCAGACCCCAGCGCAAATACCACGCGATGTGAGGTCGCACCGACATCTGCGGTGCAGAAATACTGAATCTACGTTCGACTCCGCGCCACATATCAGGGTAACAACGGAACGTTATTCAAGGCGGTGGATTCCGGCAGCGCAAACATGATGTTCATGTTCTGCACCGCCTGACCTGCCGCACCTTTGACCAGATTGTCGATCACTGACAATACCACCACCGTATTGCCGCCCTGTGGCCGATGTACCGCAATCCTGCAATGATTCGCGCCGCGCACCGAACGTGTCTCTGGGTGACTACCCGCCGGCATCACGTCTACGAAAGGCTCGTTGGCATAACGCTGCTCGAATAACGCCTGTAAATCAAATTCACGTGTCAGCCTGCCGTACAGCGTGGCGTGGATGCCGCGTATCATCGGCGTGAGATGCGGCACGAACGTCAGCCCTACTTCCGCACCCAGTACGCGCGCCAAACCTTGTTTGATTTCCGGCAAATGCCTATGCCCGGCCACACCGTAGGCCTTGAAGTTGTCTGCTGCTTCGGGAAACAGCGTTGCTATCTCGGCCTTGCGCCCGGCGCCCGAAACACCGGATTTGGCATCAGCAATCAAGCTGGCAGGCTCAATTACGCCGGCTTCGATCAATGGGATGAAACCCAATTGCACTGCCGTCGGGTAACAACCTGGGTTAGCGACCAGCCGGGCTGTCTTGATTTGTGCGCGATTCACTTCCGGCAGGCCATACACCGCTCCGGCAACCAGATCCGGGCAAGCGTGGCTCATGCCATACCATTTTTCCCACGAGGCGATGTCCTGCAAACGAAAGTCTGCGGACAGGTCGATCACTTTCACACCCGCATCCAGCAGGATGCGGGCTTGTTGCATCGCGATACCGTTGGGGGTCGCGAAAAACACAAGGTCGCATTTTTCCAGCTGTGCCTGATCGGGATGAGTGAACGGCATATCCACGTAACCGCGCAGGCTCGGAAACATTTGACTGACCGGCATACCCGCATCAGCACGCGAAGTGATCACTTGCAATGCAACTTGAGGATGCGCCGCCAACAGGCGCAGCAATTCAACTCCGGTGTAGCCTGTTCCGCCAACTATGCCAACTTTGATCATTGTTGTTTCCATAAAAAAGGCCACTCATTCTACCTCAAACGCTCAATAAAAAAGCCGCCCGAAGGCGGCTTTTCGATACATCCAGGCTTTAACGCTTGGAGAATTGCTTCCTGCGACGCGCCTTGCGCAGACCAACTTTTTTACGTTCCACCTCGCGTGCATCGCGAGTCACCAGACCGGCTTGCTTCAGCACGGGCTTGAACGTGGCATCGTAATCGATCAATGCGCGAGTGATGCCGTGACGCACAGCACCGGCTTGACCCGACTCGCCGCCACCGGTGACGTTCACCATGATGTCGAACTTACCCAGAGTTTCGGTCAATGTCAGCGGCTGACGCACGACCATGCGGCCTGTTTCGCGTGAGAAGAACAAATCTACTGGCTTGTCGTTCACGATGATGTCGCCCTTGCCGGGCTTCATAAACACACGTGCCACCGCACTCTTGCGGCGACCGGTTCCGTAGTTATAAGTTACGCTCATGATTATGCCTTCAACAAATTAACGAGTTTCGGTTGCTGCGCTTCATGCGGATGCGCCGCACCGGCGTACACCTTCATCTTGCGCAACATTGCGTAGCCCAATGGGCCTTTTGGCAACATACCCTTGACGGCTTTTTCCAAAACACGGCTCGGATGACGCGCCTGCATCTTGGTGAAGTTGGTGGTGTACAAACCGCCCGGATAACCGGTATGACGGTGGTACAGCTTTCCTTCAGCCTTGTTGCCGGTTACGCGCAGCTTTTCAGCATTGACCACGACGACGAAATCGCCAGTGTCCACGTGCGGTGTGTAAATCGCTTTATGCTTGCCACGCAAACGTGAAGCAATTTGTGCGGCCAAACGACCCAGCACTTGATCTGCTGCGTCAACCAGGAGCCAGTCGTGCTGGACTTCCTCGGCTTTAGCGGAAAATGTTTTCATAGCCACAATTCCTAAAAATTCAATAAGTAAACCTCGAAGGGCGCGCATTCTA
>JADGRL010000039.1 GCA_017880865.1 Gallionella sp. | reverse complement strand
TGCTGCAAGTTGAAATCGGTTACAAAAAAATATGGCATTTAGTAAACTACATTCAATTAGTTACGATGCGTCTAAACGCGTATCTCCGGACAGGTCTGCAATCACATAATAAAATCCCAATGCGGCAAGATACCCTTGATGACGGTATCTTGACTAATGGTGACTAGATTAAGACACCTGAATGTGGCCGATGCCCGCGTTGTACCAATGCCTGCGTTTGCACCACAAATTTTTCAGTGATCACGCCGCATTGCGCCCCGCGTAACACATGAACAAGCTGTTTACGTTTTGAATTGCAAACCATATCCCACCATACAAATATGGCTATTGATCCGGCACTCTTTATCCAAGAGTCCGTTCGCATTGAGCTTGTCGAAATGTGAATGGATTCTTGTGCTTCGACAGGCTCAGCACGAACGGCATTCAAGTTCAATACTTGCCGACACAATAATTAACGTTTAACGCATCCTGTTATCTGAATTCCCGCATCTTGACCAGCGCATATAGCACCGGGATCACCACCAGCGTCAGCAGCGTCGAGGAGATCATCCCGCCTATCATCGGCGCGGCGATGCGGCTCATCACTTCCGACCCGGTGCCGGTGCCCCACATGATCGGCAGCAGCCCGGCCATGATCGCGACCACGGTCATCATCTTCGGGCGCACGCGTTCGACCGCACCGATCATGATCGCGGCATGCAGATCATCGCGGGTGAGCGCGCGTCCGGCGCAGCGCGCCTGAGTTTCCTGCCAGGCACGATCCAGATAAATCAGCATCACGACGCCGGTCTCCGCTGCAACACCGGCCAGCGCGATGAAGCCGACCGCGACCGCGACGCTCAAATTGTAATCGAGCAGCCACAGTAGCCACACGCCGCCGACCAGCGCGAACGGCACGGACAGCATCACGATCAGCGTTTCGGTGACGCGCCTGAAGTTCAAATACAGCAGCAGGAATATCAACAGGAGCGTGATCGGGATCACGATCTTCATTTTCGCAGCGGCGCGTTCCATGTACTCGAACTGACCGCTCCAGGTCGCGTAATAGCCGGGCGGAAATTTCACTTGTGCGGCCACAGCACGGCGCGCCTCATCCACATACGAGCCGATGTCGCGCTCGCGAATGTCCACATAGATGTAGGCCGAGAGCAGCGCGTTCTCGGTGCGTATCGAAGGCGCGCCCTTACTGATGACGACACGGGCAATCTGGCCTAACGGGATCATCGCGCCATCGGGTGTGGGAACCAGCACCTCGCGCGCGATCTGCTCCGGTGTGCTGCGCAGCTCGCGCGGATAGCGCACGTTGACGCCGAAGCGCTCCAGCCCTTCCACGGTGGTCGTGACGTTCTCGCCGCCCAGGGCGGTGGCGATCACGTCCTGCAGTTCGCCGACCGTCAAGCCGTAGCGCGCCAGCGCTGCGCGATCCGGCTCGATGTTGAGATAGAAGCCGCCGGTGAGGCGTTCGGCGAAGGCGCTGGTAGTGCCCGGAACCTTCCTGACCACGGCTTCGATCTCGCGGGCTACGCGTTCCATCTCATCCAGATTCTTGCCGAACACCTTGATGCCGATCGGCGTGCGTATGCCGGTGGACAGCATGTCGATGCGCGCCTTGATCGGCATGGTCCACGAGTTCGCGACGCCGGGGAATTGCAAAGCCTTGTCCATCTCGGCGATCAGCTTGTCGGTGGTCATGCCGGGGCGCCATTCATCCTGCGGCTTGAGATTGATCACCGTCTCGAACATCTCCAGCGGCGCGGGGTCGGTGGCGGTCTGTGCGCGCCCCGCCTTGCCATAGACGGATGCGACTTCGGGAAAGGACTTGATGATCCTGTCCTGCGTCTGCAACAGCTCGGCCGCCTTGGTGACTGACATGCCGGGCAAGGACGCTGGCATGAAAAGCAGCGTGCCTTCGTTCAGCGTCGGCATGAATTCGCTGCCGAGGCGCAACGCGGGATAGAGCGTCAACCCCATTACCAGCAGTGCCACGGCGACAGTGGTTTTCTTGCGGCGCATCACGGCGGAGATGATCGGGCGATAACTCCAGATCAAGAATCGGTTCAGCGGATTCTGCGACTCCGGCATGATCTTACCGCGTATGAACAGCAGCATCAGCACCGGCACCAATGTGACAGAAAGCAACGCGGCTCCGGCCATTGCGAAGGTCTTCGTGAACGCCAGCGGCGAGAACAGTCGGCCTTCTTGAGCTTCCAGCGTGAACACCGGCAGGAACGAGACGGTGATGATCAGCAGCGAGAAAAACAATGCCGGGCCGACTTCGCGGCACGCCGCCAGCATGGCTTCAAAGCGCGACTCGCCTTCTCTCAATCGCTCCAGATGTTTGTGCGCGTTCTCGATCATCACGATCGCTGCATCCACCATCGCGCCGATCGCGATCGCGATGCCGCCCAGGCTCATGATGTTGGAATTCATCCCCAGCACGCGCATCGCGATGAACGCGATCAGCACGCCGACGGGCAGCATCACGATCGCGACCAAGGCACTCCTCGCGTGCATCAGGAACACCATGCACACTAATGCTACGATCAGGCCTTCTTCGAACAAGGTGCGCTTGAGCGTCGCGATCGCGCGCCCAATTAATTCGGAGCGGTCGTACACCGCCTTGATGCTCACGCCTTCAGGCAGACCGGCAGATATTTCGGCGATCTTGTCCTTGATGTTCTGGATCACCTCCAGCGCGTTCTGCCCGTAGCGCGCCATCACGATGCCGGACACCACTTCGCCTTCGCCATTCAACTCACTCAGACCGCGCCGCTCGTCCGGCCCGAGCTCGACGCGCGCGATGTCGCGCAGCAGCACCGGCGTGCCGCGCTCGGACTTCATGACCAGATCCTCGATGTCCGCCTTGCCGCGCAGATAGCCACGGCTGCGCACCATGTATTCGGTCTCGGCCATCTCGATCACGCGCCCGCCGACATCGCGGTTGGAATCGCGTATCACCTGCGACACCTTGTCGAGCGGAATGTTGTAGGCGCGCAATTTCACCGGATCGACCGTCACCTGATACTGCTGCACGAAGCCGCCGATCGAGGCGACTTCCGCGACGCCGTGCGCCTTGGTCAGCTGATAGCGCAAATACCAGTCCTGCATGGCCCGCAGCTCGGCCAGATTGTGTTTCTCGCTGAGCACCGCGTACTGGTACACCCAACCCACGCCGGTCGCATCGGGCCCGAGTTGCGGCACAACCCCTTTTGGCAAACGGCCTGCGGCGGAATTGAGATATTCCAGAACTCTAGAGCGCGCCCAGTAGATGTCGGTGCCGTCCTCGAAAATCACATACACGAACGACGCGCCGAAGAACGAGAAACCGCGCACCACTTTTGATTTTGGCACGGCCAGCATCGCGGTCGTGAGCGGATATGTCACCTGATCTTCGACCACCTGCGGCGCTTGCCCAGAGTATTCGGTATAGACGATCACCTGCACGTCGGACAGATCCGGCAGCGCATCCAGCGGGGTTTTGATCAGTGCATAAATGCCTGCCAGCGTGATGAACAGCGTCGCGAGCAACACCAGAAAACGGTTGCGCGCCGACCAGTCGATAATTTTCGCAAGCATGTCAGTGGCCCTCGTGCTGAACGGGCGCTACGGGAGGCGCGCGATGCTCCGCATGACTATCCATGCCACTTAACGCCGCCTTGAGATTGCTCTCCGCATCGATCAGAAAATTCGCCGAAGTCACGACCTGCTCGCCCTCATTGATACCTTCCAGCACCTCGACATAATTCTCGCTGCGCGAACCCAGCCTGACGATGCGCGGCTCGAAACGCCCCTGCGCCAGCTGCACCAGCACGATCTGCCGGGTGCCACTGTCGATCACGGCGGAGGTCGGCACGGTCAGCACCTTGGTGCTATCAGAAACGGCCAGCGCCACGCTGGCGAACATCGCGGGTTTGAGCAGCCCTTTGGGGTTGACGAGTTCCACCCGTACCTGCACGGTGCGCGTCGCGCTGTTCATTGTCGGATAAATAAAGTCGACCTTACCCGCGAAATGCTTGTCCGGATAGGCGCTCAGGCCGACCTGCGCGATGCTGCCCACATTGACCGAGCCGATGTCCTGCTCGGCGACCTCGGCCACGACCCACACCATTGACAGGTCGGCGATCTGGTACAGCATCTCGCCGGACATGAAGCGCATCCCTTGCACCGCTTTCTTTTCCAGCACGACGCCTGAGATCGGCGCGTAGAACGTCAGGTTGCGCTTGTCTTTGGCTGATCCGAATTCCTTGATTTGCTCTTCGGTGATTCCCCAGTTTTTCAGGCGCGCCAGGCTTGCAGAAGCGAGCTGACTCATACTGTTTTTGGCTTCATCTCCCGCATCCTTCAGCGACGCCTCGCCTTGTGCGGCAATGGCATATTCGCGTAACGCGGAAAGCAAGTCCGGGCTGTACACATCGAACAATGGTTGCCCTTTGCTGACAGACTGCCCGCTGGTGTTGACGTACAGGCGCTCCACCCAGCCTTCGAATTTCGGCGCAATCGTGTAAGCGCGCTTCTCGTCGATTTCGATCCGTCCCATCGCGCGAATATTTTTATCCAGCATGCGCAGTGTGGCCGCCTCGCTTTTCACGCCGAGCTTCTGCACCTTTTCTATGCTGATGCTTACCTGCTTGCCGTCGCTGGCATCGTCCCCGCCCTCGAACACCGGCACATAGTCCATGCCCATCGCATCTTTTTTCGGCACAGGCGAGGTATCAGGCAGTCCCATCGCATTGCGGTAATACAAAATTTTGGGTTCCGCTTTGGCAGTGATTGCAGGCGTTGCTGGCATTGGCGCAGTTCGCGTGCCCAGACTATATCCGGTTGCACCTGCGCCCAGCAAAACGATGGTGCCGATAATCAGTGATTTGATGTTTCTCATAATTCTTCTCCCAACAAACGTTCGATTTCCGCCAGGCGCAATTGCGCTTCGAGCTGTACTTTTAGTTGCTGCTGGCGGGCTTTCAGGATTTGCCGCTGCGCATCCAGCAACGTGGCGAAATCGACCTTGCCGTTTTCATAAGCTGTCAGCGCGGACTGATAGGTCAGTTCGGCCTGGGGCAGCAACTGCGTCGCGGTCAAGGATTCAATATGCCGCGCCGTTTCGAGGCCGGACACGCTTTCCGATAATGCGGCCAGCATCTGGTTGAGCAGCGCTTCCTTGCGTGAGCTGGATGCCGCCACCATCGCCTCCGCTTCGTGTTGCTGCGAGCTGCGCGACCCCTGTTGCAGCGGAATGCTGAACTCGAGCATCAAGTCCCAGGTCTTGATCGTGCTGCCGCTCTGGGTTGGCGCTACCCCTACCGTAAATCCGGGATAGCGGTTGCGGTAGGCGAGATCACGGCTTTGCTCGGCCTCGATGCTGCGCGCATCGGCGATCAGCAATTGCGGATTGCGCGCGCGCAGCTTTTGCTCTAACGCGGCATAGTCGAGCTGTGCTGGTGCTGGCAGGCGGCGCTGCGATGCAGGCTCCGCCAATGCCGCCATCGTGGGGCGCGACAACAGGGTATTCAATCGGCTCCTTGCGTGATGCTGCTCGTTTTCCAAATCGAGCAGCTCGCCGCGCAAACCGGTCTGCTCGACCTGAGCGCGAATCACTTCCTGCTGCGCACCCACTCCGTTTGCATAACGTGTCTGCGCAACCTGCTCCAGACTGTTCATCAGCTCCAGCGATTCGCGCGTCAAACGCTCACTTCCGGACAGGTAATAAACCATCGCGTAGGCCGATTTTATTCGGCTCTCCAGCTCCGCCCAGGTCGCGGCGACCTGGCCATCGGATTGCGCGGCCTGCGCCTCGGCCACCCCGCGCTGCAAGTCACGCTTGCCAAACCACGGCACGCTTTGCATCAGCGTATAGCGCGTCCCGCCCACCTGCGACGGCAACAAACTGGTGCCTTTGTTCGTGCCCTGATTGGTGATGTCCATCAGCTCGGTGCGCAATACCGGATCGGGCAAAGCAGCCGCTGGTTGCACCCGCTGCTGCGCCGCTTCGGCCTCATAGCGCGAAGCCGCGAATTCCGGATTGTGTTCGCGCGCATAGTCGAGCAATCCGGCGAGATTGCTGCCCAGCAATGGCTCATCTGCACCCGCAAGGGGTACACCAGAGGTAGGCAATCTGCTATCGAGCAAGCTCGATGCAGAATTGTCACCGCCGGTGGGTACCCCGCTGCTGTGCAGCGACCCTTCCGCAGCGCTGGCTGGTGTGAGCCAGAGCGCATATAGCATCAAGTAAAAAATTATTTTCATGTTCCGCATCCAGTTTGAACTACAAACGGACAGCCGCGAACGACCGCCGAACGATGCGGGACGAGGATCAGACTATTTTGAAAACAACAGACGGACTCGTCCCGCGTCAGGCGCGAGCGAGCGGAGGCGGATCAAGCGGTGCTGGAGTGAATGATTGAAACTGCGTCGAAGGACGCATGAACGACTGTGCCGATGGTTGTGCTTCGGCTACTTCGACAGCGACAGCAGCCAGATAGCCGCAACAGGCAAGCTGGCATACGCCGCAATTTTTGTGGGCCGCGTTTTGTTGATCATGCTGGCTATTTTGTTGCTCCTGATGCGCGGCAAGCTGCATGTGATGCATATGCAGATGCGAAACCGAAACAGGCTGGGAGTGTTCGGAGACGGGTTGCGCGCTATGGCAGTCGGCGTTAGTGGTCTGCATTAAAATCGAAACCGCCAGCGCATTGGCGCTGAACAGCGGCAACCAGATGGCTAGCAGTACGGCAACAAATTTTCTGGACAGACGTAACATGTGCGCAGCTTGGCAAAAATCGGCCCCGCTGTCAATTAACCTGCTGCTGAATGCGAAAATGAGAGCATGCAATTTTTATTTTTATTCCTGATTTTCAGTTGAGCCAGATGTTAAGTAAACCGGGTACTCGGTGATCATGCTACTCAGTTATTCCTGGCGCCCTGATTCACCCATTTTTTCAAAATCTCGATTTTATCCTTGGCCAGCCCCCCGTTCATTCCATACGGCATCTTGATCGAGGCATGGACGCGCCCTTCAACAGCCTGAATCATGATACTGGTAAAACTATGGCCGGGATTGATGACCGAACCGAACCGGGTGCCTTTCATCAGGCTCTGATAGGTACTCATATCCAACCCGTTTTTCTCGTAGCCCTTGCCTCCGGGTTCGTGACAATTCAAACAATAGTCATGGATGATCGGGCTGACATCGGTCTTGAAGCTGACATCGGGCTGCGCCGTCGCGGAAAAGGCCAGCGCCGGCAAGAAAAGTACCGCAACCATAGCGCCGCATAGCAATGTTATTTTTTTCATGATGCACTCCCTAAAATAATTCGTTATTTATAGCGATAGATTCACAACAGAATCGCGCAATAAATTGCGCTCCTACAAGGGTGTTAGCCCACAACTTATTTCAGCCTTGACCAGATCTGATTTTTCACGAAGTAAAGCAACGAAGTCAGGATGAGCAAATAGCCGATGACATAATAGCCCAGCCTGTACCGCTCCTCCTCGTGCGGGTCGGCGGCCCATGCCAGAAATGACACGATGTCATGCGCCTTTCCCTGCAATTCGGCGCGCTGGGCAGGCTCGGTCGTGCCACTGATTCCCAGCACGTCAGGCATCTTGGTTTCTGGAAAAAGGTGATTGCTGGTCACGCCGTCCGGCGTGTTGTAATAGCCCAACAGGTAGGCATACACATAGCTCGCTCCGCCCTCGCGCGCACGGGTCATCAAACTCAGATCCGGCGGTACTTTGCCAAATGATTGCATGGCAGCATCGTCCGTCATCAGACTGGCAAGCGGTGCATCAAGCGCCTGGTCACCGCGCCAGGCTTCGATTTTTTTCTTGTCGATGCCAAATGTGACCAGATCACGATACTTGATGTATTTCAGACTGTGACAGCTATGGCAGTCATTCATCAAGTTGTCTGCGCCGCGCTCCACTGCCGCCACACTGGTCTCTACCTGGATATTTTCCAGCGCTGCTTCGCTGGCCCAAGCCAGTGAAGTGGTCATCATCAATACGACCAGAGGCTTTATCATCAAACGTCTCACTCGATGTCTCCTTTGCGGCGGCGATGCGGAAATTTACTTAGTTCATGGGCTTCGCTCGCGATCAGGGCTTCCACTTCGGGCGGCAGGCCGCGTTTATGGAGCCAGCGCTCTTCCGCTATTGAAATGAACGGGATCACAAAGAACGAACCGAAATAGCAGAGTGTCGCTATTTGCCCGATCAAGATGCTCTGGCTGGTCGGCGGAATGTAACCGATATAACCTAACACCAGCATGTCCAACAAAAACAAATAAAACTGCACGCGAAATATCGGACGAAAGTGCGCCCCACCCGGAATGCGCGAGCGATCCAGAAAGGGCATGAAGGCGAACATCATCACCGACAACCCCATCGCCACCACCCCGCCGACCATGTTCGGCACCGAGCGCAAAATCGCATAGAACGGCAGAAAATACCATTCCGGGACGATGTGGTTCGGGGTTACCATCGGATTGGCCGGAATGTTGTTGGCAGGCTCAATCAGACTGTTCGGGATGAAAAACACGAACACGCTGAACACCAGCAGGAACACACCCAGACCGAAAAAATCCTTGATCGTGAAATAGGGATGAAAAGGAATGTTGTCCTTGGCGGCCAGATCGATGCCGCTGGGATTGCTGCTCTTGACGGTATGCAGCGCGACCAGATGGACCACCACCGCACCGATGATCAGGAACGGGAACAAAAAGTGCAGCGCGAAGAAACGAGTCAGCGTCGCGTCGCCGACCGTGTAATCACCGCGCAACCAGACGACCACTTGTTCGCCGATGAAGGGCGTGGCGCGAAACAAGTTGGTGATGACAGTCGCGCCCCAGAACGACATCTGTCCCCATGGCAGCAAATAGCCCATGAAGGCGGTCGCCATCAACAGCAGCAGCAAGCCCTGCCCGGTCCACCACATCAATTCGCGCGGCGCTCTATAAGAGCCGTAATACAAGGTGCGCGCCATGTGAATGTAGATCACCAGAAAAAATGCCGACGCGCCGGTCGAATGCATGTAGCGCAACAGCCAGCCGTAATTCACGTCGCGCATGATGTGCTGGATGGAATCGAACGACTGCGCGACATCCGCCTTGTAATGCATCGCCAGAAAGATGCCGGTGACCACTTGCAGCACCAGCACGAAACCCGCCAAAAAACCGAAGTTCCACCAGTAACTGAGATTGCGCGGGGTCGGATACCCGGTCAATTCATGCTTGACGAAACTGGTCAGCGGAAAACGATCGTCGATCCATTTAATGATTCGATTGGGACCTTTAATAATTTTATTTATCATCGTGTTCTCCTAGGCCTCGCCAATGATAATTTTGTCGGCCGCAATAAACCGGTAGGGAGGCACGTCCAGATTTTTCGGTGCAGGACCGCGCAGGACGCGGCCACTATCGTCATACTGGCTGCCATGACAATGGCATGTCCAGCCTGGGCCTTCCTTGTTCGGCACGCAACCCATATGCGTGCAGACACCGACCACGACCAGCCATTCCGGCTGCTTGGCCCGTTTCTGATCCGGCTCCGGATCGAGCCCTCCACTGGATGCGGCCATCGCCTTGATCTGCTCTTCGGTACGACGCAATACAAATACGGGCTTGCCCTGCCAGGCCACGGTACGCATATCACCCGGATTCATCCCGGCCAGATCAAATTCTGTCGTCGCCTTGGCCAGCACGTCCGAGCTCGGATTCATGCTGGAGACAAACGGTATACATGCCGCCGCTGCGCCCGCGCCGCCCACCAGCGCGGATAATCCCACCAGAAAATTCCGCCGCCCGGTGTCGCTCGAAGTATCGTTCTCAGCCATTAATAATCTCCCATCGTGAAGTTTGGTATATCGCTTTTGTATTTGAGTTTTATTCTCATCCGGAATTTTTAGTCGCCGCAGATGGATTGAACCAGGCCAATTTTTCCCTGAGTGTAACAACCCCGCCGATGATAATCAAAGTTGGAGCCTGCAGTTTTTCGGTTTGCGCGATTCCGGGCAACGTCGCAAGCGTCCCGGTCATGACACGCTGATTTTGCGTGGTGCCTTGCTGCACGATCGCGGCAGGCGTGTTTTCAGGCAAGCCATGCGCGATGAGTTCGGTGCAGAGTGTTGCCAGTCCGTGCAGCCCCATATATACCACGATGGTTTGCTTGGGGCGGGCCAGCGCGTCCCAATCGAGGTTCACGCTGCCGTCTTTCAGGTGCCCGGTCACAAATATGCAGGATTGAGCATGGTCGCGATGCGTCAGCGGAATGCCCGCGTAGGCGGACACGCCGGAAGCGGCGGTGATGCCGGGCACGACCTGAAATAAAATCCCGTGTTCGGCCAGCATCTCGATTTCTTCGCCACCACGCCCGAAAATGAACGGGTCCCCGCCTTTGAGACGCAGCACGCGCTTGCCTTGTTTGGCCAAACGCACCAGCAACTCATTGATTTCTTCCTGCGGCATGGCGTGGTCATCGCGCTTTTTACCGGCATAAATGCGCGTCGCATCGCGTCGCACCATATCGAGTATCTGCCTGGATACCAGATTGTCATACACCACGACATCGGCTTTTTGCATCAGGCGCAGCGCGCGAAACGTCAGCAAATCCGGATCGCCGGGGCCGGCACCGACCAGATACACTTCGCCCGGTTGTCCGGGTTTATCGTTTTCCAAAAGACCCAGCAACATGCCTTGCGCACTCGCCTCGTCGCCAGCCAAAACTTTTTCGGCGACCACGCCATCCAGAATATTCTCCCAGAACATCCTGCGTTGCTCCGGGTTGGCGATACGCGCTTTGATGACATCGCGAAAGCGCGCCGCAAATAAAGCAAGGCGACTGTAGCCTTGTGGAATCAACGCTTCCAGCTTGGCGCGCAACATGCGCGTCAACACAGGCGATGCGCCGCCGCTGGAAAATGCCACAATCAGCGGCGAACGGTCCACAATCGACGGCATGATGAAGGAGCATAAATCCGGGCTGTCCACCACATTCACCGGAATATTGCGCGTGTGCGCTTGCAGCGATACTTGCCGATTGACCGCGCTGTCGTTGGTCGCCGCGATGACCAGCATCATTCCATCCAGATGTTCGGGCTGGAATCGCACCGCAACATATTTGATGCCGGAAAAACTCGCAAAAGAATCTGCCAGTTCAGGTGCCACGACGGTGACTGTCGCACCAGCCGCCGCCAGCACCGACGCCTTGCGATGTGCCACATCACCGCCTCCAACCACGAGGCACGGACGGGCTTTAACGTTCAAAAAGATGGGCAGGTAGTCCATGTTATGCCTTGTCCCCACTGCTGTTCACGTTAGCCGTTCGTGGCCTCGTAGAGGTTCTTGCACCCTGCGGGTATGAGGTATCGAACCAATTGATGCCTGCCCTTCGATACCTCAGGGCGAACGGCTGGGTACTAAGCAAACAGCATTGGCCTTGTCTCATTTATGCATTGCCGAAAAAATTGCGGTCGCGCCGTTGCCAGAAATCGGCAGCCTGCTGTTCGGCTTCAACCCTGTTCGCCGCACGCCCCATGGCTCTGAGCGCGATGGCCGCAGTGGACAGGATAGTGGCCTGACCGTACTCGTCCTCAATTTCGCCTCGCCACAATTTTCCGAGGCGCGACACATCCATATCCTCATCCTTCATGTGGCGTGAAGTGAACAAGGCAGGCCAGGTTTCTTCGTGCATTTTGCCTTGCACCAGCATGCGCACCTGGCAAGGAGCATCAGGATTGCGTTCTGCTTCCCCGCCCTCCCCCTTGAACACGGCCAAATTCTGATCCTGCAATATTTCTGCTGCAGCCTGATGAACTTCATCATAGCCGGGGTGAAAAATCCCTATCATAGATGTCCTAGCAAAAGCCGGATTCAACATGCGCACCACGGTGTGGACAGGCGAGCGCAACCCCAGCATTACTTTCAAATCCAGCAGATGTTGTAGTTTTGGATTCAGCGCGGCCAACGGAATATAGGCAAAATTACGTCGTTGCAAATGCTGCGCGACTTGTTCAAACGACTGACCGGTTTCGATCCCTAAAGCTTTAAGCGCGGCAGGCGTATATATGCGTTCGGGATTATTTATTTCGGTGCCGTGCATGAGCACCTTGATGCCGTGATTCGCCAGCAGTAGTGCGGCAAGCACGAACCACGGCAGCTGCCGACGTTTACCCGCATAGCTGGACCAATCCAGATCGACATCGGAGAAATCAGATGGCACAGTCAAGGACAGGCGGGCCGCACTAACGAATCCGGCGACCTCCGCAGGCGTTTCTTCCTTGACTCGCATCAACATCAAAAACGCACCGAGCTGTTCCGGCTCGACTTGCCCAGCCAGAATCATGCTCATCGACTGCGCCGCTTCTTCTGCACTCAAGTCGCGTGCGCCGCGACGTCCTTTACCCAGTATCTGTATATATTGCGCGAAAGGATGTGTCATTTTCATCGTGTAAAAATTCCCAACCAAGCTGTTGCTTGAATAGTTTGCCCTGCATGCCCTATTGTTATGCTCACCGGTAGATTCAGGTGCTAAGCAGCATTAATATTGGAGCCACTTAAACGACTGGGTTAAAGAAACTCAAATGAAGAAATACAAGCTGCGGTGCCCATTATTAACGCATCTTAAAATGAGAATAATGACTGCCAACTTTTGTGAACCAGCGGGAAACGATACCAGATTTTAGGGTTGAAACAAGCGGGCTTTAATCAAACCCCATTGATTGATGTTAACCAGCGGCTTATGTCACCATCTTCTGTGTACCCGGCCAAGAGTTTTTTGGATGGCGATTTTGCCAAATCGCTATGCGGCGTCTTGGTCCAACTTGGTGGAATTTATACGTTAAGCAGTGAAATAATCTCTTTGATTTCATGACGCAACGCGCCGACATTCAGCGCTGCCGCAGGCAAGGCAGCACGACTCTCAGCCTGATTCGAATTTTCCAGCAGATTACGCGCGCCACTGATAGTGAAACCCTGCCCGTACAACAAATCGCGGATACGGCGAATCAGCATCACTTCATGGTGTTGATAATAGCGCCGATTGCCGCTGCGCTTGACCGGTTTAAGCTGGGTGAATTCCTGTTCCCAATAGCGCAGCACGTGCGCCTTGACCCCGCACAACTCGCTGACCTCACCGATGGTGAAATAGCGTTTTGCGGGGATCGGCGGGAGTTCTGAATTAGGCTTGTGGTTTTCCATGATAGGACTTTTCCACCATGGTTTTCAGTTTCTGGCTGGGATGAAATGTCACTACGCGGCGCGCGGTGATCGGAATTTCTTCGCCGGTCTTTGGATTGCGCCCCGGGCGCTGCGGTTTGTCGCGCAGTTGAAAATTTCCGAAACCGGACAATTTGACGCTCTCACCTTGCTCCAGTTGCATGCGGATTTCCTCAAAAAATGCTTCCACCATATCTTTGGCTTCGCGCTTATTAAGTCCTACTTTTGCGAACAACAAATCAGCCAATTCAGCTTTGGTTAATGTGGTTGTCATTTCTTCCCCTTATTCTAATCTCACTGGATTCCAATTCCACATCACTGGAATTACATGCGCAACTGCGCACCGTGCTTTTGCATAACAGCAACTAATTGCGTGATGCTCGGTTCAATTTCTGAATCCGTGAGTGTTTTATGAGTATCTTGTAACAACACACGGAATGCAAGGCTTTTTTTGCCCGGTTCCACGCCTTTGCCGCGATAGACATCGAACAGCACAACCTCTGCCACATAGGATGCGGATATCTGCTGCATCGCATCCAGCAGTGTTTGCACCGTCATGCCCTCGTCGACCACGACCGCGAGGTCGCGGCGCACCGGCAAAAACTTGGCGATCTCGCTCAGGCGAGGAACCTGCGCCTGCGTCAATGCGCCGAGCTCAACCTCGAACCACACGCAGGCTTGAGCCATGTCGTATTGTTGCTGCTTTTGCGGATGCAACTCGCCTATCCATCCGACAGCCTGCTCTCCGCAAAAAATCTGTGCGGAGCGTCCCGGATGCAAAGCCGGATGGGCAGCCGCTGCGAAGCGTAATGGCTGTGGCGCGAACAAGGCTTCGACATCCGCTTTCACATCGTAAAAATCCACCAACCTGCTCGCGGCCCCCCATTGTTCAGGTTGCATTTCACCGTATGCCAAACCGGATAGTCGCTGGCTTTGCACGTACTCGCCGTCCACCTTGGCAAAGCAGGCACCCGCTTCAAACAGACGCACGCGTGATTGCTTGCGGTTCAAATTGAAACGCAACGCACCGACCAAGCCGCCGATCAGGCTGCTGCGCATCACCGCCATGTTGCTGGCGATCGGGTTTTGCAGCGCGACAGGGGTTTCATTGCCGCACAGTTCGCGCTCGACCTGCTGTTCCACGAAGGCATAGCTGACGATCTCCTGATAATCGCGCGCAACGAGAATCTGTTGAATGCGCGCCAGGGGCCGCTGCAACTCGCTGTAGGGCAGCATCGTCATGGCGGCTTGCGGGGCGAGTGCGGGGATGTTGTCGTAACCATACAGGCGCGCCAACTCTTCGATCAAATCGGCCTCGATGGACAGATCAAAACGGTAGCTCGGCGGTGTCACGCGAAAATCATCGCCACTCGCCGCAAAATCGAATTGCAATCGCTTCAACAAAGATGCAATTTGATTGTTATCCAGCGCGATGCCCAGCACCCGCGCGACACGTGTACGACGCAGTGCAATCGCTACACGCGCAGGCACCTGGCCGCGTACTTCGCTGATCGCGCAGGCCTTGCCTCCGCAGATTTCCAGCAACAATTGTGTCGCGCGTTCCAGGGCCTGGCGGATCGCCGCGAAATCCACACCGCGCTCAAAGCGGAACGAAGAGTCGGTCGCCAGCCCGAAACGGCGCGCACGTCCGGCAATCGCATCGGGTTGAAAAAATGCGCTCTCCAGAAACACGTCCTGCGTAGCTGTTTCCACTCCGCTGCCATGTCCGCCCATGATGCCGGCCATCGCCAACACCCGCGCATCGTCGCTGATGACCAATATCTCCTCGTCCAGCACGACTTGCTGCTCATTGAGCAAGGTCAGCGACTCGCCCTTGTGTGCACGGCGCACCGTGATGGTGCCGGAGAGTTTTGCCACATCGAAAGCATGCAGCGGCTGACCCATTTCCAGCATCACGTAATTGGTGATGTCCACCACCGCATTGATGCCGCGAAGGCCGCTGCGCTCCAGGCGGCGCAGCATCCAGGTCGGTGTGGCAACGGCGGCATTCACGCCGCGCACCAGGCGACCGCAATACAACGGGCAGGCTGCTACATCCGACACGTTGACCGGCAACTGCTCAGTCGATGTGACGGGCTGGTTTTGAATATCCAAAGGCTTGAGTAGGCTTCCGGTCAATGCCGCAACTTCGCGCGCCACGCCAACCATGCCGGAACAATCGCTGCGGTTCGGCGTGAGTTTGAGCGTGAATATTTTGTCATCCAGCTCCAGATACTCGCGTAGCGTTTTTCCCACCGGCGCATCGGCCGGCAACAGCCACAGTCCATCGCTCTCGGTGGACAAGCCCAGTTCCTTGTCCGAACACAACATGCCGAACGATTCGATGCTGCGCACCTTGGCTTGCTTGATGACGAAATCGCCGGGCAGCACCGCGCCGATGCGCGCACAGGGCACCTTTACGCCCACAGCCACATTCGCCGCACCGCATACGATGGTCAAGGGGCTCGCTTCGCCGACATTCACCTGACACACATTCAGCCGGTCCGCGTTGGGATGTTTGACGACTTCCAGCACTTCGGCGACGACCACGTTATTGAACGCGGGTGCGACTGCTTCCAGTGCTTCGACTTCCAGACCGGCCATCGTCAGCGCATGCCCCAAGGCTTCGCTGGACAGGTCCGGATTGACCCAGGTTCTTAACCAATTCTCGGAAAATTTCATGGGGGTACTCTTAGTTAAACTGTTTGAGGAAGCGCAAATCGCTCTCGTAAAACTGGCGCAGATCGTTCACGCCGTAGCGCAACATCGCCAAGCGCTCCACGCCCAAGCCAAAGGCGAAACCGAGATATTTTTCGCTATCGATATTGACGTGCTTGAGCACGTTAGGATGCACCATGCCGCAGCCGCCGATCTCCAGCCAGCCGCCCTTCCAGCTCATATCCATTTCGGCAGAGGGTTCGGTAAACGGAAAAAACGAAGGACGAAAACGCACCTGCAAATCATCCTGCTCGAAAAAACGCTGCAGAAAATCCTGCACCACGCCTTTGAGATTTGCAAAACTGACGTTTTCATCGACCCACAGACCTTCGACCTGATGGAACATCGGCGAATGCGTGGCATCGGAATCGACTCGATAGACGCGACCCGGCGAGATGATCTTCAGCGGAGGCTGATGGGTTTCCATATAGTGCACTTGCACCGGTGATGTGTGGGTGCGCAACACGTGCTGAGGGTCGATATAAAAAGTATCGTGCATCGCACGCGCCGGATGATTTTCCGGGATGTTCAGCGCGGTGAAGTTGTAGAAATCATGTTCGATCTCGGGGCCGGATGTGGTCGCAAAACCCAGCGAGTGGAACAACTGTTCGATGCGCGCCAGCGTGCGTGTGACCGGATGCAATCCACCGGTGCCCATGCCGCGTCCGGGCAAGCTCACATCCAGTGATTCTGCCTCCAGCTGAAGCATTAGTTTGTTTTGCTGCAATGCATCGCGGCGCTGTTGCAGCGCGGCTTCTATGCCTTGCTTGATTTGATTGATACGTGCGCCAGCAGCGGGACGCTCTTCCGCAGACAATTTGCCCAAGCCTTTGAGCAATACCGTCAGGCTGCCCTCTTTGCCAAGGTAGCGCGCTTTGACTTGCTCTAATTCAGCTTCGTCGCTGATCACCGCGAACTGCTGTAGAGCCTGATCGAGAATTTGTTGGAGCTGTTCCATCTATAACACCACTACCCAATCTTTATCGCTACATACCCAAAGGGAACACCACAAATAAAAAAGGAGGCTTACCGCCTCCTTTTTATTTCACTGTTAAAGCTTAAACGCCGAGGCTGGCTTTAGCTTGCACCACGAATTGTGCAAATGCTGCCTTATCGAACACGGCGATGTCCGACAATACCTTGCGATCGATTTGAATCGACGCTTTCTTCAGCCCGTTCATGAACACGCTGTAAGTCAGACCCTGTTCACGTGCTGCCGCATTGATACGCGCAATCCACAAAGTGCGGAACTGACGCTTCTTCTGGCGACGATCGCGATAGGCATATTGCCCGGCTTTCATCACCGCCTGCTTGGCGATACGGTAGACGTTCTTGCGGCGACCGCGATAACCCTTAGCCAGGTCAAGAACCTTCTTATGACTGGCGCGTGCTACTACTCCACGTTTTACTCTTGGCATGGTCGGCTCCTTATGCGTAAGGCATCATGGCGCGAACCGATGCTTTGTTGGTTGAGTGGACTTCAGTCGTACCGCGTAATTGACGTTTGGTTTTGGTGGTCTTCTTGGTCAGAATATGACGTTTAAAGGCGCACGAACGCTTGATGCTTCCGCCAGCGCGAACGACAAAGCGTTTTTTTGCGCTGCTTTTTGTTTTCATCTTAGGCATAACTACTCCTTAAGTTATGGTGCGAGGTGTTTTCCGGCTGGAAAAACTTGATGACCCATACACCACTTTTTATTGGGACTGCTTGCTACATCATCCCGACCGCCCCTTGCTGTCGAGTCAACTAAATTCATTTACAGGTGTTTATTCAACCTATTTTTTTCCTGACTTGGGAGACAACACCATCACCATCTGACGGCCTTCCATCTTGGGGAATTGCTCGACTATGCCGTGCTCAGTCAAATCCGCTCTGACGCGCTCGATCAAGCGCATGCCGATTTCCTGGTGAGCCATTTCACGACCGCGAAAACGCAATGTGACCTTGGTTTTATCGCCCTCCTCCAGAAACTTGATCAAGTTGCGCAGCTTGATGCTGTAATCACCTTCATCCGTATTGGGACGAAACTTGATTTCCTTGATCTGGACTTGCTTTTGCTTGAGCTTGGCTTCGTGCAGCTTTTTGCTTTCGGCATATTTAAATTTGCCGATGTCCATGATGCGACACACGGGTGGATCCGCTAACGGCGAAATCTCCACCAAATCCAACTCTGCTTCATCCGCCATACGCAATGCTTCTGCGATGGTTACGATCCCGAGGGGCTCTTTTTCCACACCAATGAGTCGCACCTGCGGTGCGGTAATCATCTCATTCATGCGCTGCGCTTTATCTTGTGCTATTGCAATATCTCCACTTAAACAATATTTAAGCCGTGCTACCCGTTTTTGATTTCGGTTTGAAAGCGTTGAAGCAAGGCTTCCAACGTCATCTGCCCGAGATCTTCACCACTACGGGTACGCACGGCCACCAAACTTGCAGCCACTTCCTTATCGCCAATAATCAGCTGGTAAGGTAATTTCTGCAAGCTATGTTCGCGTATTTTATAGGTAATCTTCTCATTGCGCAAATCCAGTTGAATACGCAACCCGGCGGCCCGCAATTTCTGCGCCACTTGGGTCGTATATTCCTCCTGCGCCTGCGAGATATTCATCAGCACAATCTGGATCGGTGCCAGCCACAACGGCAGCGCTCCAGCATGGTTTTCGACCAGAATACCGATGAAACGCTCAAGCGAACCCAGTATCGCGCGGTGCAACATCACCGGCACTTTGCGGGTATTGTCCTCATCGACGAACTCGGCGCCCAAGCGACCCGGCATGGAGAAATCCACCTGGATCGTACCGCACTGCCAGGAACGGCCAATCGCGTCCTTGATATGGAATTCGATCTTCGGACCGTAGAAAGCACCCTCGCCCGGCAACTCTACCCAGGTTATGCCGGAAGCGCGCAAAGCGGCACGCAAGGCTTCTTCGGATTTATCCCAAATTTCATCGGAACCGACCCGCCCTTCCGGCCGTAGCGCCAATTTCACCGCCACATCGTGAAAACCAAAATCCTTATAAACCTTCAACACCAGAGCATTGAAGGCCGTCACCTCGGATTCTATCTGCGCTTCGGTACAAAAGATGTGGCCATCATCCTGCACAAAACCGCGCACTCGCATCAGTCCGTGCAAGCCGCCAGACGGCTCGTTGCGATGACATGAGCCAAACTCACCATAGCGCAGCGGCAGTTCGCGGTAAGAGCGCAGATCAGAATTAAAAACCTGAATATGGCCAGGACAGTTCATCGGCTTGATCGCGAATTCATGTTTTTCAGACTCAGTGGTAAACATGCCCGCCTTGAAGTGTTCCCAGTGACCCGATTTTTCCCACAGCACACGATCAATGATCTGCGGACAGCGTATCTCCTGATAGCCATTTTCGCGATACACAGCGCGCATGTACTGCTCGATCACCTGCCACAACGCCCACCCCTTGGGATGCCAGAACACCATGCCCGGTGCTTCGTCCTGCATATGAAACAGATCAAGTTGCTTGCCGATTTTGCGATGGTCGCGCTTCTCGGCTTCTTCGAGCTGGAACAAATAGGCATCCAGCTCCTCCTTCTTCGCCCAGGCCGTGCCATAGACGCGCTGCAACATCTCATTTTTGGAATCGCCGCGCCAATATGCACCAGCCAGCTTCATCAGCTTGAAGACCTTCAACTTGCCCGTCGAAGGCACGTGCGGGCCGCGGCACAGATCGGTGAAATTGCCTTCGGTGTACAGTGACACATCCTGATCCGCCGGAATGGATTCGATGATCTCGGCTTTGTAATGCTCGTTGATGCCCTTGAAATAACTCACCGCCTCGTCGCGCGGCAACACGCGGCGCGTCACAAGCATATCCTGCTTGGCGAGTTCTGCCATGCGTTTCTCGATCGCCGCCAGGTCTTCCGGCGTAAACGGGCGCTGGTAGGAAAAATCGTAGAAAAATCCGTTCTCGATCACGGGGCCTATGGTCACTTGCGCATCGGGAAATAATTCTTTGACCGCGTGAGCCAGCAAGTGCGCGGTGGAATGGCGAATGATCCCCACGCCGTCCGCATCCTTGTCGGTGATGATCGCAAGCTGCGCATCGTGTTCAATCAGGTGTGAGGTATCCACCAGCTTGCCGTCCACCTTGCCCGCCAGCGCGGCACGCGCCAAACCCGCGCCGATGCTGAGCGCAACATCGGCAACTGTCACGGGCTGTACAAAACTGCGCTGCGAACCATCCGGTAAAGTAATAACTGGCATATTTTCTTTTCTATTTTTGTATTCGGAAAAACACAAAGTGCGGCAATGCCGCACTCGATGACTGTCAGGATCAAACCGAAACCAACCGGTCTGACTGCGCAGTTTACACGTTAACGTTAACTGCTAAGAAAGCAGGGGCCATAGACTATCCATGTTGCTTGTCATACGGCCTCGCATTTATGCTCAGAATGTCATCTGAATGCCGATGTTTGCCATTGCGCTACGCGGGATTGATTTGCCGTTTTTATCCGTGATTTTATCCAGACCGTAGGCGATATCAAACGAAAGCGCCTTGAATATCGTCAAACCACCGGTGACATAACTGAGTTTCGATCCGGCCAGGTTGGTGCGATAGCCGACGCGCGCACCGGGTTTCCACCAGCTGTCCGTTGCATAAGCCGCGCTCAGCGTTGCCCACTGGAACTCCCTGCCAACCGGGTCCGGCACGGCATTGCCATCCAGGCCGGCATTCAGGACCCAGTTCTGGCTTTCCGAAAAGAAGGCTCCTTCGAGTTGAAGCTGGGGTTTCATCTCATAGGTTAAACCAGTGGCAAGCTGGTTATATATAGTCGTGCCAGCTGTGTAACCAGCAGTAGTCAATTCAGTGGCGGTCAGGTCGTTGTACTTGAAGCTGGGTTTGTTGATGTTATTGACCCAGGCACCGACGCGGTAGCGCTTGGCGGTCCACAGTGTACCCACGTCAAGCCCCAGGCCCGAGTTAGTCGTGTAGGTCTTGCCTGTAATACTCGGGTTTTGCGCTCCCGTCGAGTTGACCAGCTTTTGGGGACTGCGATCGAGCAAAACCTGATAGTACTTCATACGGACTCCGGCGGTCAGATCACCCTTGTCGCGACTAAGCACGGGGCGGCTGTAGCCGAGCCCGACTTCCTTGACCATGGCCGCCTTGACCAGCAAGGTGGTATCGTTAGGGATGGTATATGTGGGGTTGGTAGGGTTGGCGATGTACGCAGCTGCAATGTTAGCTGCAGTACTAGCGCTTATCGCAAGCGGGTCGGTGATGACCGACAGGTTCGCGATCGCGCTGACGTTCGCGTCGAGCACGATGCTGCCGCCCAAGCTTTTTTTGGTCACGACGAAGGGCATGAACGGAACGTGTACGCCCGCATAGACCGAGGCGTAACCGTCTTGCTGCAGCGCGGGCAACACCACATTATTGAGTGCTGCCACTGCTGCGCTGCTGTTTATCGTGGTGGCAACGGCAGAGGCAAAAGCCGTGCTTTGTGCGGTGGTACAAGTGCCGGTAGGACAAGCGGTTGTGTATAGGGTCGTCAACTGAGCTTGGGTTATCGGTGTTGTTATCGTAGCTTTCGTGCTATCAATTTTATTGATGAGATCATTGACATTGCCGAATTCATAACCGCCGCCGATCGAACTCAAAATCCCGAATCGATACTGGCTGCCCTCTTGTTCCAACTGCGCCGCAGCCGCTGCCGGGTTGGTGATGCTCGACATGATGGACTGGTTGTTGCTGGACGACCCATAAGTGAGATTCTGTGCGGGCGGCAGATACACTGGGTCCGCAATCGCGTTGGCGCACAACATAACCGACAGGGTTGCGAGTTGAACTTTGAATTTCATGAAATGCTCCTAGTAATGGAATGTGGCAACGCGAATATTTTAGTTCGTGTGCGGGCTGCTTGTTGACGCTCATTAACAAATGCTTACAAATACCAGCCGCGGATTCTAGCCACTTTGCAGCCGTCTTGTCAAAGGCATGTACCCGACCAATCAATGCGGATATTGTTTTGCCGTTAAGTTCATGCGGTTGATGGGTTACAACCTCCTGCCAACACCTCGCCCGCCTACAGCGCCTTTCACACATCTCGATCAGGGCGTACAATCCGACGGTTATAACTTATTAAAGATAGTTAACCATGCAAAATATTTCTGTCCCTTCGACCAGACGTCCACTGGCAATTGCTTCAGCGCGCGGCTTCACCCTGATCGAAATCATGGTGGTGGTGGTCATCATGGGCATTCTGGCCGCGCTGATCGTTCCCAAGTTGATGGGGCGCACCGACGATGCGCGCATCATTGCAGCCAAGCAGGACATCGCCACTGTGATGCAAGCGCTCAAGCTGTACAAACTCGACAATCAGCGCTATCCGACCACCGAACAAGGCTTGCAGGCACTGATAGCCAAACCGACAACCGGCCCCGCCGCCACTGGCTGGAAAACCGGCGGTTATGTCGACAAGCTGCCGAAAGATCCGTGGGGCAATCCCTATCAGTATCTGTCTCCCGGCATCAAAGGTGAACTCGATGTGTTCTCATTGGGCGCGGATGGCCAGCCGGGAGGGGTTGGTAACGATGCCGATATCGGCTCGTGGGATCTGTAATAAGTTTTTCGTCGCCAGGATTGAGTCGCGCTCACCGGAGCGCGCAATGTCGGCGGCTGTCGCGCGGGTTCACGCTGCTTGAATTGCTGGTGGTGATGGTGATTGTCGGCATCACGCTCGGCGCGGTGTCATTCAATGCGATGCCGAGCGGGCGGCAAGTCTTGCAAAACGATGCGCAACGGATCGCGCTGCTGTTGCAACTGGCGCGCGATGAAGCGATTGTGCGCAACCGCCCGGTCGCTTTTGAGGCTGAAGCCGATCGTTATCGTTTCCTGTTGCGCGAGGAGAATACCTGGCAAGTGCTCAAGCAGGATGACATGTTGCGAGAGCGTGAATTCAAACGCTCGCCGGTCCTATTCTCGATCAGCCCGTCCGGGGCGGAGCAGACCATTCCACTGCGCATTATCTTCGGCCGCGAACCGGTCGACAAACCTTTTGTCCTGACGCTTGCGGTCGGAGATGCGCGAGTCGCCATCCGCGCCGATGGCATCGGACATTTCGTGGTGGACTAATATGCGCCCAGAGCGTCAACCCATACACCATCCTGACCGCCGTTGCACAGGCTTCACTTTGCTCGAAGTGCTGGTGGCGCTGGTCATTGTCGGTACCGCATTGGGCGCCAGCCTGCGTGCTGTCGGCAGTTTGACGCAAAACAGCAGCGACTTGCGCGCTTCGATGATGGCGACCTGGTCTGCTGAAAACCGGCTATCGCAAATCCGTCTGGCCCATGAATGGCCGGAGCTGGGTCAGCGCAGATTCGATTGCGTGCAAGGCGAATTGCATCTGGTGTGCGAAGAAAACGTATTCGCCACACCGAACCCCTTCTTCCGCCGCGTCGAAGTCAGTGTCCTCGATTCGCAAAGTATCGGGGGCGCACCGAATACCGAGCGGCGCATCATCAAACTGGCCCAGGTGGTGCCGAATGCGCAATAGGTCATTCAAACGCTGCGGCGCGCGGGCAGCCAAAGGGTTGACCCTGGTCGAATTATTGGTCGCCATCAGCGTACTCGGATTCGTTGCAGTGCTCGGCTGGCGCGGGCTCGACAGCATCGTGCGGGCGCGCATCGCACTCACCAGCGACCTCGAACAAACGCGCGGAATGCAGCTCGCTTTCGCCCAGCTGCAAAGCGATTGCGCGCATCTGGTCAGCCCCTCGGTCCTGCCAAATAAGATACCGCTCGCGGCCGGGCCAGAGCGGCTCACGCTGGTGCGCACGGTGTTTTCCGACGACCAGCCGTCACGCCTGCAAGTCATTACCTATCGCGTCAAGGACGGCGTGCTGACACGTCGCGAATCGGCTGCGACACGCGATTTGCGGGAACTGGATACCCTGTGGCTGACGGCCACAAACGACACCGATACGAGTCAGGCTGTGGTACTGCAATCGGATGTAGCCGCGATGACGATGCGGCTCTGGATCAGCGGCGGCAACGCCTGGCGTACGGATCTCGACGTGCTGGCACCGACCGCCAGCACAACTGCGGTTCCGCTACCGACCGGACTGGAAGTCACGATGAAGCTGCGCGGGCGAGATAGCGGCATGCTGAAGATATTTTTGCTGGGCGCAGTGTGAAAGCGCACCCAGCCCTATCGGGTACCTGGCCAAAAAATTGTCGGTTCCACCGGCAGCGCGGTGTCGCGGTAATCATGGCGCTGTTGCTAACGACGCTGGCGATCACCATTGTCGCCAGTTTATTCTGGCAACAGCAAGTGCAAGTACGCTCGATCGAAAATCAGCGCCTGCAATTGCAAAAACAATGGATACTGCGCGGCGCACTCGATTGGGCCAGCCTGATTCTGCGCGAAGATGCGAGGCATTCGAGTGTTGATACGCTGGATGAGCCGTGGGCTGTGCCGCTCGCTGAAACGCGACTCGATCAATATGTTGAAAACGGCCGCACCGATACCGATGCCGCCGATGCGGCCTTATCGGGCAGCATCAGCGATGCTCAAGCACGTTACAACCTGACCAACCTGTGCCCCGATGGAACCATCAACCGCGTCGAGGTCTCCGTTTTCGAACGGATGCTCGACCATGCAAAGCTGAATCCCGCCTTGGCGCAGGCTACGGCCGATCTGATGGCAGCTGCGCAACAAAAAACCGTTGCCGACTCAGCAAACAACGGCAATCAACCCGCCCCGCAGCCAATGAATCTGACTCAGGTGGATGATTTGCTCGCCGTACCGGGCTTTACCCCGAAGATGCTCGACAAGCTGAAAGATTTTGTGATCTTCCTGCCGCACGCCACACCGGTCAATATCAATACCGCACCGGCCGAAGTATTGGCCGCCAGAATCGAAAGCCTCTCGTTTGCCGATGCGACTTCGCTGGTGACCAGCCGCACTACCGCCAGCTTTCGCGACTTGGCTGATTTTTCGAACCGGTTGCAGGGCAAGTCTTTTCTCGCACCGGCCAGCAAAGCATCGGTCAAGACCAATTATTTTCTGGTCAATGGTAAAGTACGCATGAGCCGGGCCGGACTGGAGGTACAGGCGTTGATCGAACGCGATGACAATGGCACTTACTCCAAGCTCATCTGGATTCGAGAATATTAAAAATTAATTAAACTTATATTATCCGTTGGTGCGGTAACGTACAGATAGCATATATTTAACGTGTGAATATTTAACAAGCCCCTTTAAAAACCCTGCCAAAATAAGTTTTTTTATCTAATGAACAATCCGGATTAACACATTTTGAGTACACTTTACATCCGCTTACCTTCCAAAGCCGCCGCCGACAGTGCGCCCCACTGGCTTGCCTTGGCATGCCCATTCGCACTGGTGTCGCACGGCAGTACCATCGAGCGTCAGGGCGTATCACTCTTGTCGGACTTGTCGGACACACTAGCGAAGTCTCAGCGCGTAGTGGTGGTGGTGGCGGCCAGCGATGTCACCTTGTTGCGTTTGCAAGTGCCTCCGCTTTCATCAGCCAGAATGAAGTCCGCATTACCCAATCTGGTGGAAGATCAACTGATCGCCGATCCGGCCGATTGTGTCGTGGTCGCGGGCGGCTTATCGGGTATATCCGGCAGTTCCGGAAAATTACGCACCGTCGCGGTGGTGCAGCGCGCCTGGCTCGACCTCCTGGTCAAGACATTGATCGGGTTCGGTGCGCATCACCTTGAGGCATTACCCGCACAATTGTGCCTATCGAATGAGTTTGGGCAACTGGGTCAATCCGGTGAGTCTGTGCAACCGGGCGGCGTGACCGCCGCCATCGACGAATGGAATACCGATATCGGCATGACGCTGCGCCTGTCCGAACAGGATGGCATCGGTTTGGCCGTGAATGTGGGCCAAAATGAATCAACGGCACACGAGGTGATCAGCACATTATTTGCCGTCGTGCCCGAAGCAAAAATCACCTTATATGTTCCGCAGGCATCGGTACTGGCCTATCAAAATGAAATCAACAGTAGCGGCACGTTGAATAAGCGCATCAACGTGTTTGCCGACAACTGGTCGCGCTGGATTGCCGGTGCCAATGCCACGACACTCGATCTGATGTCCGGACTGGGCGCGGGGACGGGGCCTGCGCTGGACTGGCGCCCGTGGCGCTGGCCGCTGGCACTGACCGCTTTGGTTCTGATCATGAATGCTGCCGCATTGAATATCGACTGGTGGCGCATGAAGAGCGAAAATCATGCGCTGCGCACGGCCATGATCCAGATCTACAAATCGGCTTATCCTAAAGAGTCCGTGATCATCGACCCCATCGCGCAAATGCAGCAAAAAATTGCGATCTCCAAACGTGAATCGGGGCAAGCTGCACCGGATGATTTTACGGCGATCACCGCAGCCTTTGGCGAGGCGTGGGCCAGTACTGTAGCGACGAAGGGCAATGCACCTGCGATTGCGGCACTCGAATATCGCGAACGCAGCCTGTTCGTGCGGTTTAAACCTGGCGGTGAAGCACCGACACAGCAGGTAAAAGACGTGCTGGCTAAATATGGCCTGTCTCTTGGCTTGGCAATGCAAAACCTTGCGTCTGAACAATCGGGCGCGGTCGTCTGGCAAATCAGGAGTGCGAAATGAATCTGACCAATCTGCTGAATCAATCCAGGCAATCGTTTACGGAATTCTGGGCGGTGCGCGATGCGCGCGAGCGCACGATGCTCGGCATGGCTGCGCTGGTCG
>JADGRL010000069.1 GCA_017880865.1 Gallionella sp. | reverse complement strand
GTAAGCGCAACTCAAAATAGTAATGCCGGGTGACAATTGCAACCGTCACTCGGCACTCAATAAATTATGCTTGTCACTCTGAAGGTTTCGATTCAGTTAATCTTGGCGCGTGGGACGGATCACGATATCGCTGATATTGTCAAACAGCGTCCAATACTTTCCACTAATCAGCGCTTCCTTAGCTCTCACCATGCTTACTCTTGTAGAATGCTCAGCAAAAATCACAATGAGAGTCCACGTCTGAAGTGCAACACAAGCTATGAACTCGAAAACTAATTCAGGAATCGCGCATGCAGCTGATCAATAAGCAGGGCTTGTTGTGGCTACATCCAAATTACCGAAACGCTATGCGCAGCACGGCAGTCATTCTGCTGCTGCTTGCGTTTGTTCAACTGCTGGCATGGCTGATTCCGGCTTCGCCCAATGCGCAAGGTATTCCTAATTACCTGCCACTGCATACTTTGTTAGAGACAGTATCAATCATGGTTTCCATGATGGTATTCGCCGTGGGCTGGAACTCACGCAGTGATAATCTTTCCGGCAACATCGTGCTGCTGGCTGGCGTGTTCTTTGCGGTGGGTGTACTCGACTTTCTGCACACCGTGTCCTACGGCGGCATGCCAGATTTCATTTCCCCCAACGACCCGCAAAAACACCTCAACTTCTGGTTGTCCGCGCGTTTTTTCGCCGCTGTTGTTCTGTTGCTTGTGGCGATCAGGCCATGGAAACCGCTTGGTTCCCGTGCTTCCCGTTACATCATCTTCGCGTCATTGATCAGCGTAACTGCATTGATCAATTGGGTCGTTATTTACCACCAAGCGTGGTTGCCGGATACTTTCATTGCTGGACAAGGACTCACGGCATTTAAGAAAAGTGCCGAATATTTGATCATCGTATTCAATATAGTCACGGCCATAATACTCTGGCATAAGATGCGCGAGCCGCAGACATTTAACGTGGTATTGCTGTTCGGGGCTGTATGCATATTGGCCATGAGCGAATTATTTTTTACGCTGTATACCACTATGACTGGCAGTTACAACGTACTGGGGCATGTCTACAAGGCGATCGCTTATCTGTTCATCTACCGCGCCATCGTCGTCGAGACTATCGATGAACCCTATAATAAATTAGTGCTGGCGCAGCGGAACCTTGCGACCGCCCTGCGGGCCTCCAATACCGGTTTGTGGGATTGGGATTTGCACACCAATGTTGTGCTTTACTCGCCCGAGTGGAAAGCGCAACTCGGATATCTGCCTGACGAATTGCCTGATCAGTTTTCAACGTGGGAATCACTACTGCACCCGGATGATCTTGCGCCCGCCAAGGAGCGAATTCAGAGTTTCTTGAGTTCGTCACAGCAGCATTATGAGAACGAGTTTCGTATGCGCCACCGTAATGGCAGCTACCGCTGGATAATGGCGCGTGGCGAAAAAGAATACGATGCCGATGGCAAGGCCACTCGTCTCATCGGTTCACATATCGATATCACCGAACGCAAGGAAAAGGAAGCGGAAACTTTACGGCTGAGTCGGGCATACCAATTGCTGAGCCGGGTAAATGAGGCGATTGTGAGGACACATGACAGGGACGAGCTGTTTTCGACGATCTGTCGTGCGGCTGTCGAGTCTGGACTTTTTCGCATGGCCTGGATGGCGGCGCTAAACGGGACTGAGGTCAAACAGATCGCTCATGCCGGTTTTGATGAGGGTTATTTGGATAAGCTGCACATCCGGCTTGACGATGAGCGTACCGGACATGGGCCGACGGCCACCGTCCTGCGCCACGGGATTCATGCTGTTTGTCAGGATATTGAAAACGACCCCAGCATGCTGCCATGGCGGGATGAAGCACTCAAGCGCGGTTATCGCTCAACGGGTCAATTTCCGATCCGTGAAGCGGGGGCAGTAGTTGGCGCAATAAACACCTATGCCGGGGAAATAAATTTCTTTACGCCGGATATTGTTCAATTGATGCTTGAAATGACGGCTGACGTCTCGTTTGCGCTGGATGTGTTTGACGAGAAGAAACGCCGTGAGCAGGCGGAAGGTGAGTTCATGCAGCTTAACCTTGAGTTGGAAAGCAGGGTTCAGGAACGCACCCATCAATTGGAGCAGGCCAATCAGGAACTTGAGGCATTCAGCTATTCGGTCTCCCATGATTTACGGGCTCCGCTGCGCAGTATCGACGGCTTCAGTCAGATATTATCGAAAAAATACCATGATCAATTGGATAATACGGGGAAGGATTATCTGGAACGCGTGCGCCGCGCGAGCCAGCGCATGGGACATCTGATCGACGACCTGTTGCGGCTTGCGCAGGTGACGCGCGGCTCACTGAAGCGGGAGCAGGTTGATTTGAGCAAAATTGCAGGAAAAGTGGCGGAAGAGCTGCGCAAAACAAATCCCGGACGGATAGTGCAGTTCACTTTTCAGCAAGGCTTGTCAGTTCATGCCGACCCCGGCTTGTTGCGTATTGTCATAGATAATCTGCTGGGTAACGCCTGGAAATATTCCGAAAAAAAAGCGGCGGCGGAAATTGAAATCGGTGTGCGTGACATCAATGGGGAGCGCGCGTTTTTTGTGCGTGATAACGGTGACGGGTTCAACATGGATTATGCGCATAAATTGTTCGGCGCATTCCAGCGCCTGCATGGGGCGAATGAATTCGAGGGAACCGGAATCGGGCTGGCCACGGTGCAGCGCATTATCCACCGGCACCATGGTAAAGTATGGGCGGAAGCCAAAGAAGGCGAGGGGGCGACATTCTTTTTCACGCTGCCCCAAAGAGAGCGGGAAACATGAGAGGGCGTATGAGCGAAGGTAATAAAATAATTTTATTGGTGGAAGACAATCCGGATGACGAAGAGTTGACCCGATTGGCTTTTGCGGAAAGCCAGGTTGCCAATGAGTTGGTCGTGGTACGGGATGGTCAGGAAGCGCTGGATTATCTGTTTGCAGCCGGAAAATACTTGGACAGGGATGTTTGTGAACAGCCGCAACTGTTACTACTCGACCTGAAGCTGCCGAAAGTCGATGGCCTGGAGGTGTTGCGCGGTATCCGCGCCGATGCAAGAACAAAGT
Source organism: Gallionella sp. (assembly GCA_017880865.1). Lineage (GTDB taxonomy): Bacteria > Pseudomonadota > Gammaproteobacteria > Burkholderiales > Gallionellaceae > Gallionella. The sequence goes on along the minus strand of JADGRL010000069.1, from coordinate 4,990 downwards.
TCCTGCCTGTGGTGATCCTGACTTCCAGTAAGGAAGAGAGCGATCTGGTTGAGAGTTATACGCTGGGGGTCAACAGTTATATCCAGAAGCCGGTGGATTTCACCCAGTTTATCGATGCCGTGCGCCAGCTTGGCTTATATTGGCTGGTATTGAATGAAGCACCGCATACCTCCAAAAAATGAAATTACCACGCAAGCCATTGCGCGTTTTATTGGTCGAAGATTCCCAGGACGATGCCGACCTGATCTTGTTCGAATTGAACGAGGGTGGTTTCGATGCGGTCTGCGCAAGAGTGGATACCGAGGCATCAATGTGCGCGGCGATGGCGGACGGCAGTTGGGATGTCGTGATCTCGGATTACAACCTTCCCCGGTTCAATACCCACAAAGCGCTGGCTGTGCTGCGCGAGGTGGACGCGGACATCCCGTTCATCATTGTGTCCGGCTGCATTGGCGAAGAAAGCGCAATCGCTTTGATGAAAGAAGGCGTCAGCGATTTTGTCATGAAAGACAAACTCGCCCGGCTGGCGCCTGTAATCGAACGTGAATTGCAGGATGCGACCATGCGGCGGGAACGCCGTCAGGCGCTGGAAGCACTGCGCGCGAATGAGAAGCTGTTGAATGGAATCACCTCATCTCTCGGCGAGGGTATTTACGTCCTGAATGCGGAAGGGAAACTCGTTTTCATGAACCCGGAGGCCGAGCGCTTATTGGGATGGACGGAGGTGGAGTTGCTCGGCAAGAATGTGCACAGGATCATTCATGCACAAAATCTGGATGGCACTCCATTGGCTGAATCTGATTGCGCGATACTTGGGGTGTTGAGAGATGGCAGTGTTTATAAGACGGATGATGAAGTTTTTGTGCGCAAGGACGGCTCGTTCATCCCGGTGTCTTATGTCGCAACGGCGATCACGGAGGGGGGTAAAGCTGTCGCCGCCGTGGCCGTTTTTCAGGATATCACCCAGCGCAAGCAAGCCGAGTTGGATTTACTGGAATCGCGCAGACAGCTGCGGGAACTGACATCCTATTTACAAGACGTGCGCGAAGAAGAGCGGACACGCATCGCGCGCGAGTTGCACGACGAGCTCGGGCAAATGCTGACGGGTGTCAAACTCGATGCGATGTGGGTTTCAAGCCACCTGTCGGGCGAACAGCCGGACATCGCGAGCAAGGTCGCCGCGATGTCGCAACTGATCGACGAGACGCTGGATGCGGTGCGCAGGGTGGCGGCGGATTTGCGCCCGGTGATGCTCGACGATCTGGGGCTGCTGGCGGCGGTCGAATGGCTGACCGAAGAATTCGGAAAACGCACCGGCATCAGCGTTCAACTGGAGCGCGAAGTGGGGCAGCCGAATTTCGGCTGCGGCGGCAGATGCGAAAGGGAAAGTTGCAATCTGTGCGCAGAAGTATCCACTGCTGCTTTCAGGATCGTGCAGGAGTGCCTGACCAACGTTGCGCGTCATGCGCAAGCCACACATGTGCTGGTTTTTCTCAAGTGCCGCGACGGCAAGCTCAAGATATGTGTAAGTGATAACGGCAAGGGGATAGCTGAAAACCATGCGAGAAAACATAATTCTTATGGCATCATAGGGATGCAGGAACGCGCCCACAGTCTGGACGGGACGTTGGATATTTCGAGTGTTCAGGGGAAGGGCCTCAGCGTGAAAGTTGTCCTGCCGATTAAAGCTGTATCTTGTGCGGGGGGGCGAAATGATTCGGATTTTGATAGCAGATGACCACGCGATCGTACGGGGCGGCTTAAAGCAGTTGCTCTCCGGCGAGAGCGATTTCATCGTAGCGGGCGAGGCATCCAACGGGCTGGAAGTGCTCAAACAAATACGCGAACAGCCGTTTGACGTGGTGCTGATGGACATGTCCATGCCCGGCAGTAGCGGGATTGAGCTGATCAAGCAGATAAAAACCCAAAAGCCGAAACTGGCCGTGCTGGTGCTCAGCATGCACAAGGAAGAGCAATACGCGGTGCGAGCCTTGCGGGCAGGCGCGCTGGGGTATCTGACCAAGGAAACCGCGCCCGAAAAGCTGGTCGCGGCGATCCGCAAAGTGGCTGGCGGCGGCGCATTCATCAGCGCAGGTGTAGCCGAACGGCTGGCGCTCGAACTGGGCAACAATCACGATGCCGTCCCCCACACGCTGCTGTCCGACCGGGAATACCAGGTTTTCAGGATGATTGTTTCCGGCATCACGATCAGCGAGATCGCCGACAAACTGTCGCTGAGCGTAAAAACGATAAGCACCCACAAGACGCGGATAATGCAAAAAATGAATATGACCAACTCTGCCGAATTGATTCATTACGCTATCCGCCACGAATTGCTGGAGACTTTCGGCGAATAGTTGTTTTGCGGGAAGTGTAAATTAGGAATATTCCTACCTCCTCAAGTATTGGTTTCCTACGCCAATTATCAAGCTTCTCCGATATTTTTCCTCTGTCTCTGAGCGCATCATCTCGACCATAGAACTTTGTTCGTAATCTGATCGTCCGTTAATTGTGCAATACGCTTTGCACGCTGTTCTTGGGCATGATTTGCCAAAGTTTAAATCATCATGGGGATATGGGCGTGAGGCACAATCTTGATCTAAAAATAATGGCGGGAGTCACGGAGACACAAGGCAAGCCGGATTTCTTTAAATGCAATGTGTGTGCAGAAGTACGGGACTATTTTTTTAGGCGGCACGCGTCGAATAGTGAAATGGTGCCTGTCGCCGTTGAACCGCAAGGCTGGGTTCAGCAACAATCAGGCGATAATTTTGCAAGCGCTTTTCAAGCCGAGCAGGCCAGGCTTCTTTACGACGGGTTACCGGCTGCGCTTATCACCAACACGCTGCTTGCGCTGATACTTGCCAGTGTGCTGTGGCCGGTAGCTGACATGAGCAAGTTGTTTATCTGGCTCGTCATGATCACCGTGATCCTGCTGGCCAGAGTGTCCCTCGCGGCGGCATGGCATCGCGCCGGATCATACTGCGCAGACCTTCCCCAATTCATGGCGCAAATCTGGTTGCGTCGCTTCCGTGTTGCGACCGTTGCTACCGGCCTGGTCTGGGGCGCGGGCGCGGTTTTGTTGTTTCCTTCGGGGGATGCGCTGCATCAGGTGTTTCTTGCCTTTGTGATGGCTGGCGTCAGCGTCGGAGCCGTCACTTTGCTGGCAGTGGACCGGGTGTCCGTGTTCGGCTTTCTGATATTGATGCTGCTGCCGCTGGCGGTGGATTTCGGCATGGATGGCGGACAGGTTTCATTGGCGATGGATGCGATGATCGTGCTGTATCTGATTTTTGTTGTGGTGAGTTCCGCTCGTGTCGCGAGCAGCTTTCACGAAAACGTCAGGCTGCGGATCGAAGCGGTCGAGCGCGAGCGGGTTTTGCGCATACGCAACGATGTGGTCACCGCGCGCGCCGCGCTCGAAGTAGATGTGCGCTGCGCGATGCAGAAAAATCAGATACTGCTGCACTATCAGCCGCAGGTAGACCAGCATGGCCGCATGACCGGCGCGGAAGCGCTGGTGCGCTGGCAACATCCCGAGCGCGGCATGGTGATGCCGGGCGATTTTATTTCGCTCGCCGAGGAAACTGGTTTGATTTTGCCCCTCGGGTTGTGGGTGCTGGAAACCGCCTGCGCCCAGCTGGCGGCATGGTCAACCCGGGCAGATACGGCGCATCTCACCCTGTCGGTCAATGTCAGCGCCCGCCAATTGCTGCACCCGAATTTCGTGGAGCAGGTGCTATCGGCGCTTGGCGCTTCCGGTGCCAATCCAGAGCAACTTAAATTGGAGCTGACCGAGAGCCTGCTGCTGGACAATGTGGACGACACGATAGACAAAATGACCGCGCTGAAATCCAGAGGAATAGGATTTTCTCTGGACGATTTTGGCACCGGTTATTCATCGCTCTCTTACCTGAAGCGACTGCCGCTCGACCAGTTGAAGATCGACCGGTCCTTCGTCCGCGACGTACTGACCGATCCCAAAGATGCGGCCATCGCCCGCACTATTGTCGCGCTGGCGCACAGCCTGGGTCTGACCGTCATCGCCGAGGGCGTGGAAAGCGCGGAGCAGCGCGACTTGCTCGCGCACTATGGTTGTCATACTTATCAGGGTTATCTATTCAGTAAACCATTGCCTGCCGATCAACTTGATGCGTATGTGCTGGGCGAGGGGCGTTGCTGATGTCATATTGGTAGGAACATTCCTACAGGTGCGCAGGTTTTTCTGACAGGTAAAATCAGTCTTGTCCGATAGCCATGTACAGGCATTAACGGGCATGATGGCGGGCTTAAATCGAATACCTAGTTGCACCACGAAGAGCACGATGCACACGAAGAATGACAGCAGGTTATTTCAAATAACGTCACTCATCTGATGGGTGAGCATTCAACATCATGCAGCCACAAAATTCTTCGTGGTGAATTGAGTTTTTGAATCCACATCAATTTTTAATAGCCGTAAAAAATAGATAAAAATGCGTATCAACATGCCAATCACTCAAGTCGAGCAGCAGCTCGCGGACGGCGAATACTTGGAATGTCGGTCTTGCGGATGGCTCCAACCTTGATTTAGGTAGGAGCAGGGTGGTGTTGTCTGTAACGCACTCGTTCTGACAGTCATTGAAGCAAACATAAGGGAAAAGCCATGCAAGCAAGCCAGGAGCAAGCAACGACCGGCGTAAGTCGCGAGTTGCTGACCTTCACGTTGGGCCGCGAGGAATACGGCATCGACATCCTCAAGGTGCAGGAAATCCGTGGCTATGAAGCCGTGACCACGATCGCCAACGCACCCGAATTCATCAAGGGCGTGATCAATCTGCGCGGCATCATCGTGCCGATCGTGGACATGCGCATCAAATTCAAGCTGGGCAACGTCAGTTATGACGAGACCACCGTGGTGATCATCCTGACCGTCGCGAACCGCGTGGTGGGCATGGTGGTGGACGGCGTCTCCGACGTGACCACGCTGCAAGCGGACCAGATCAAACCG
>JADGRL010000038.1 GCA_017880865.1 Gallionella sp. | reverse complement strand
GCAAGAATTATTTTAATGAGAAATTGGCCGCAAACCCAATGTCAGCCTGGCTTTCATCAATTCTCTACACACCTTTGCGGAACGGCTAGAAGAAAAGGCCGCCCCGGTTTCCCGCGCCTGCGGCGTTCCTGCGTTGCTCGACTGGTCAGGCGGCTGCGGAACTCGCACGATCCGCTGCGCGTCCACGTGCTCAGACATAACCAGCGACTTGCTGGCGTCGTTTGCCAGCTTAGTCGAATGGCTAGATGTTTCATCAGTGTGACCCCGCGATTTTTCTTTTCCCGAAAGACTCTGACTTTAAAAATGATACTCAGAAAACACTTGCAGAAGCCGTGCAAAAACTGAATCATCGCCCCCGCAAATGCCCAGGTTACCGAACACCTCACGAAGTCTTTATGGATGCTAGACGTGGTGCGGTTGCAATGTGAATTCACCGCATCTATCCACACAACCTCTTTCATTCGGCGCAATAATGATTGCGCCCTACGCGAGCTAACAAGGGAGCATGTTATTTTGCAAAATCTTCCAGATGACTTCGAAGCAATTGTAGAGGCTCACCAGCGCGAGCTGATTGAGCCTGCTGCAACTCTTTACGCTGTCCAAAAAATTCACGGCGACAAGGTGCGCGAACAGACCAAACATGCCTATGGGCGGCTGGTCGATGTACACCTGCTGATAGCAGGCGTGCTCGCTACTGGGATGCTTCGCATCGACGGCAAGCTCACCCCGTACACCGCCACCAACGAAGAGCGCAATTCACTTTTTGCCAACTACGTGATCGGCATGGTGGTTTGCGAGCGCGCAATTGAGGAGGGACGTTACCTCCAGGCTCACGCTCTTTTGCGGCAAGAAATGGAAACGCTGGCCCAGCTCAAAGCGGTGAGTGCCGGGAAGCGGAAAGACAGCAGTTCGCCAAACGTCAAGGTGCTGGAAAAATCCCTTTCACGGCTGTATGGTGAACTGTCCGCCGCCGCCCACGTTTCGAAGCATCACATCGTTCGAGCCGTTACCGAGCTTGAGGTCTCCGGCAAGGACTTGCCAAGGCAGACCAACGGAACGCGATACTTCCCAGCTTTTGACGAAGGTCTGGCGCGCCGTTCCTTCGGCCTGCACCTGATACTGACACTTCGGCTCCTTGAGGAACTGAGCGCCGATGTTCATAAACAGCACGGTGACGACGGCTTTACCAAGCGTGAGTCCGAGGCAGTGAATCTCGCTGTGGAGTTGATGATAGCCGAAGGCATGCTTGAGCCGGACAACTGAGCACATCCTGGAAAATCGGGGTCAGATCTATAAAGGTTGCGTATTGCGGAGTGCTACTAATCAAACAGCTTCATCGCCATCATTTCTTCCCGAACAAATCATCGAGCGGGTTGTTCTCCGCAGGCGCGCTTGCTGAAACTTCCTTCACGGTGAATTCATCTTCGATGTTGTCGCGATAAAAGCTTCAGGCGGCGCCGGAGTTGCTGAGGCGGCGCCAGATGTCCTCGCTGATTCCGCTATATTGGAGCGTGCTGCCGCTGTCGAGCTGAACCTGCAGGATGCGCGCTCGCGAATCAAAGCCAATGGCGCGCAACTTGCCGGAATTGATCTTTTTCATTTCCATGGCGTTAACAGGCACCCTTCGACATAGCCATTCGACTAAACCCGAAAACGGGTAAGTCGCTGGTTATCAGGGCGAACGGAATTTTTGAAATCAATGACCAAAGGTACCGGAGTCGATTTTTCATTCATGTCATCGCCCTCAAAACAATTTTACTTCGGTACCTCGGGTTCCATTCGGTGTCCCGGCTACAGGAAAGTCGCCCAGTATTTCGCAACCTTATCCTTGCCATTGTTGTTGAGGTGTATTTCGTTCAGCCAGTCGCCGCTATTGCCGGTGTCGCTGGCATTGGCGCGATTGAGGGCCACATTTTTCAACGTGTCGACAAGCCTGAGGTTGGTGCTGATGCCGGCAAAATCCCGGAGCATATCGGCCAGCTGATCCATCAAGGCGTCTGAAAGGGCGTTCCAGTAGCGAGGGGGTATGCCCAGTTGCGTAAATGCCTTGTACAGCCAGGGGCCTGAAAGCGAAGCCGGTGCATTTCGGGGGGTCGGGTAGCCGTAGGTGTGGTAGAAAATCGGAATGGTGCGGTTTTCTACTATTTCTGAATGGTCACGCAGGCTCACCAGATACCGGAAGTTATCCTTAAGATGGTTTTCGAGCACGGTCATGGCATCGCCGACAATGAAGTCCTGAATGCCTGTCGGCTTGGCGCAAGCTTGCAGGATTCCTTTGGGCGACAGTGCGGCCTCGATCAGGTCATTGCCACCGCCGCTCAACAGGATGCCGTCCCATTTCCACCCGAACCGTTTTCTGTCAAGTAAGTTCGGTAAGTTCCGGTTTTTGCTCCAGTCCATCATCCTGGCAAGCGTGTTACCGGGATAGGTGCAATTGACGATCAGCGTGCTCTGTTGGAGCGGGACGTTATCGCCGAACCTGTAGAGGAAGCTTGGCGACAATTTATCGCTGAGCGAGAACCATGAGTCGCCTTCGGCAAGATAGTGGCGTTCATAGTCATTCCAGGTATAAAAAACTCCGGGCTTGGTGATCTCACCGTTTCCTTCGAGTTCGTCAGGTGAAATGACGGTGAATGTGCTTTTGTTGGCGGTCATGGCTCCTCCTGCTAGTTGAAAAAATTGAGGTAGTGCAATTCATGCGGCGATTAAAACGAAGCCTTGTAAGGCCTGCCGCACAATTCAACGGGTCAGCATCGTAACTGTTTCAGAACACGCATAGCCAGGCCGCGAGTAATTGTGCCTGTGTAAAGAAAATTTGGTGAGTTTGCGGCCATGACATTTCCCCTTTTGAACAAAAAGTGCGGCTGGCGCTGCTTCCCGTCTTTGGCGGGTTACTATCTTGTGGCCGTTCGACGGCTTTGGGGAATCTGCTGGTGGCCCCACATTAGGCGGTGCGATGTGCTGAGGATTCGCAAGTGGGACAGACTGTATGGAGTTCGCCGGGAGATGTCAATGTCGATGTGAGGGATCGGGTTGAGGGGGCGATGCGACGTGGTGGCGAGTACAGCGGCGCGGCTTGCAGAAGGTATAATGCGCGCCTTCTGTCGTGGCTGGTTTTCGTTTAATTATTTATTTGGAGTCGTCTTGTTCAAGCTGATCGGTGTCGTTGCGGGTTATTACTTTTTCGGATTCTTCGGGGCGCTGCTCGGGCTGTTCACTGGGTCATTTTTCGACCGGATGAGGGCGTATGGCACAGGCGGGATGAACCCGCTGCAAAATTTGCTGCGCCAGGCGGTGTTCATCGAGACGGTGTTCATCTCGATGGGCAAGCTGGCCAAGGCCGACGGGCACGTCTCGCCGGACGAGATCGCGCATGTCGAGCAGTTCATGGAAAAACTGAACATGACCGCAGAACATCGCTTGCGGGCGATCGCGCTGTTCAAACAGGGCGCCGCCCCGGAATTTGACATCGATGCGACCTACAAAAAATTCATGTCCGTGTGCGGGCACACCAAGAACCTGAAGCAGGTGTTGCTGGTTTATCTGATCGTGATGGCGCTGGCGGACGGTCATTTCCATCCGGCTGAAGAAGCGCTGCTGATGGATATCGCCGCTCGTCTGGGCTATCCCCCGTCCGCGTTCAAGCAGTTGATGGACATGGTGCTGAATCAGTCCCACTTCGGCGGCGGGCAGGCCAGCACGGCCGCAGCGCTGGACGATGCCTACAAGGCGCTAGGCGTAACAAAGGACAGCACCGACGCGGAGATCAAGCGCGCCTATCGCAAGTTGATGAGCCAATACCATCCGGACAAGTTGATGGGGCAGGGTTTGCCGGCAGACATGATCGCGATGGCCACCGAGCAGGCCAAGGAAATCCAGCTGGCCCACGACCTGATCAAGAAGACCCGGAATATTTGATGACCACCTCTCTCCCCGTATTATCGCTGCTCGAAACCCGCATCCTCGGCGTGCTGGCCGAGAAGCAGCGCACGGTGCCGGATTCTTATCCGCTGACGCTCAATTCGCTGATTTCAGGCTGCAACCAGAAGAGCAGCCGCGATCCGGTGATCGAGGCTTCCGAATCTGAAGTGGCGGTGGCGCTGGACAGCCTGCGGGGATTGTCGCTTATCGTGGAAACCAGCGGGGGCAGGGCGTCGCGTTACGGGCACAACATCGAACGGGTGCTGCACATCCCGACGCAGTCCACCGCGTTGCTGGCGCTGCTGATGTTGCGCGGCCCGCAGACGGCGGGGGAGCTGCGCATCAGTTGCGAGCGCTTGCACAAGTTCGCCGATATTTCTTCGGTCGAGAGTTTTCTGGTCGAGCTGACCGAGCGCGAAGCGGGCGCACTGGTGATGGAGTTGCCGCGCCAGCCCGGCTCGCGCGAGAACCGCTGGATGCATCTGCTCTCCGGCACCCCGGTCATCGAGGAGCGCGCAGGTGTTGCGGCACCTTCGACGGATGTGATCGTGGGCGAGATCGCCGCGCTCAAGGCCAATGTCGCGAGGCTCGAAGCCGAGGTCACCGAGCTGCGGGCGATGATGGTCAGGCTGTGCGCGGAGCTGGGCATTTCACCAGAAAAATAATCAGCCCCGGCAGTTGTGACAGAAAAAAAAGACACCCGAGGGTGTCTTTTTTTATTCCGGCAAGGTTCCGTTATTTTATTCCGTGCAGGATGATTTCAACGCGCCGGTTCGGTTGCAAACAGAGGGTTTGTTTTTCCTTGCTTTGCTTGGTCGAACATTTCACGAGCGGCTGGGTCGCACCCGCGCCGCTGGCGTGTATCTTGTCTGATGGGATGCCTTTACCGATCAGATATTGCTTGATGCTTTCGGCGCGCCGCTCGGATAGCAACTGGTTGCGTTCCGGATGACCATCGCTGCGTATCCTGTCGGTATGCCCGACCAGCACGACATCTTCCAGCGTCGTCGCGGTCTTGATGCTGTCGGCCAATTTATCGAGACGCGACTGCGCGGACGGGTTCAGCGTCGCCTGATTAGAGGCAAACAGCGCGTCGCCGGACAGCGTGATTTTTTCTATCACGGGCGGGGCGGGCGCGCAGGTCGTGATGGCCACTTGTGCGGAGTAGATCAGGTCTTCGGCGCTGCGCGCGTAGGATTCGGCATGGCTCCAGCCGGATTCCTGTTTTTCGTGTCCGGCCCAGATCAGCTGGACTTCCGCTTCGGCGGTCAGGCGTTGTCCGCACGAGAATTTTTCGCGTTTTTTCAGCGCGTCGATCTTGTCCCACAAGTCGGGGCGCACGGTTTCGCTGCCGGGAAATTGTCTGGGCGTATCCATTGAAATGTCGGCCTGCTTATTCTCCAGCGCATCGAGCAAAGGCCCGGCCTGAGCAATCGCGGCGTCGACAATCTCGGTGCTTTCTTCTTTCTCGTGGTATTCGCTCAGTGCCATATCCAGCCAGGCGCGCGCCTTGGCGAGATGGTAGTTGTCCGAACCGATTTCGCCGAAAGCCATTTTGTCGGCGCGGCGTTGTAGCGCTTCGATCTGTTGCAACTGCAGCGGCAATACTTCGGCTGCTTGCAGGAGGGAAACGCTGCCCAGCAGCAGGCATAGCGATAGCAGGATTTTATTCATGGCGGATACCTAGGCGAATGATCATTTTACACAGACACGGAAAACCAGATTGAAGCTCGGGCTGGGCGCGACGGGGTTGCCCGCAAATAAACCCTTGGGATTGACGCGGATAGCATTGATACCCGCCGTATCACACCCGGCCGCATCGGCCACCGGCACGGCGGTCCAAGGTCCGCCAGGACCGGCACTCGAGAAAGACAGATCGGTGGCCTTGGTGTAAGTCAAGTTACTACTGGTAGGCACTCCTTGTATGAATGCCACCGGCCCCGAGCCCACTACTGCCGGGTCCAAGCCATTCACACCGAGGTCATTGACATACAGCGCGGTGTTGGCCGGAATCGGATCGATGATGACGGTGGTGTTGTTATCCACCGAGCCTGAACCGGAGTTGGTCGCGATCAGCGTATACAACGCCTGGGCGCCGGGAATAAACTTTGGTGCGGCATATAAATTAATCGGATCCCAATAAACCATCACGGTTTTGAGGAAGGTCAGCGACGGCACATTCGTAATGGTCAGGTTCGCTGATGCCGCTGTGCCGGTGAGCGTCGCCGGGGCGGTGGCAATGGGTGCATTGGTGGTGTTGGTGATGATGCCCGGTGTGGACGAGGTGACATTGGCCGAGACTTGGCAGGATACGCCTACCGCCAGCGAAGCCACGCTGAAGCGGATGTTGTTGTCGCCTGCAACCGAAGCTGCGCCGGTGGTTTTGGTCACTATCCCGCAGGCAGCAGGGGAATAAGTGAAAGTGATGTTCTGTAGCGACAGTCCGGTCGGGAAGGTGTCGTCAACTTGCACGCCGGTCAGCGCTGCGGGATTGCCGACCTGATTGCCCAGTATCAGTGTCAGCGTGGTGTTTCCACCGCTGACGATGTTGGACGCGCCGAAGGTTTTGCTCAGAGTGGGCGTTAGATAGGCGGTTGCGCTCGCCGATACGGCGGTGCTTGGGGCCGGATTCGCGTTACTCGATGTGATGGAATTGATCGCCAGTGTGTTGGTATATGCGCCCACCGCTGTGGCCGTCACATCCACTTGCAGTGTGCATGAGCCGGATGCGGGTATCGTGCCACCGGACAAGCTCAACGTGTTTGCACTGGCCGCTGCCGTCGCTGTGCCGCCGCAGGTGTTCGCGAGGTTGGGCGATGAAGCGTTGAGCATGTTCGTCGGGTAGGTGTCGGTGAAGGTCACGCCAGTGATTGCGGTGGTGTTCGGGTTGGTCAGCGTGATGGTGATCCTGTCCGTGCCGTTGACCTGAAATCCGCTAGTAGCGAATGACTTGGCGACCGTGGGCGCGGGCAGGTAGGCGACCAGGATTGTGGTATTGCTGACCGGCCCGACCACCGTGTTTGCCGAAGAAATTGCGCCGGTGGTGGTGTTGCTGTAACTGCCCGACGCTGAGACCGAGACGGTGACATCAATCGTGCAAGTTATCGCAGCGGCGGTGATTGCGCCACCGGTCAACTTGATGCCGGTCGAAGTCCCGCTGACCAGCGCCGCGCCAGCCGTATCGGTCAGCGTGCCGCCGCATCCGTTAGCCACCGTGCTCACCCATTTCATTTGCGCGGGGCTACTCGGAAACGTGTCGCTAAACGAAACCGCGGTGATGTTCGCGCCTGAATTGTTTTCGACAATGATGCGCATTGTGCTGGTCGCGGTGCCGGCTACGAGCGTGACCGGGCTGGTCAGGAACGATTTCTTGATGGTCGGGCTGATCGTGACGAGCAGCGAGTCGCTGCCCGTTGTTGCGAGTCCCTGATTTGATGCGACTCGACCGGTCGTGTTGGCATAAATGGCCGGGGTGGTGTTGGTTGCCAGCACATCGGCGGAGATCGTGCAACTGGCCCCCGGTGCCAGCGAGCCGCCGGAAAGAGTGATGCCGGTCGAGGTTGCCGTGACGGTTCCGCCGCAAGTGTTCGATGCGTTGGGCGTAGGCGAAGTGATGGCCGCCGCCAGCGTCCCGCCCGCGACCTTGGTCGCGGTTATCGGATAGGTATCGCTGATAGCCACTCCGGACAGCGAGGTCGTCAGGCTGGGATTGGTGATCGTGATGGACATCCGCGATATATCGCTTGGCCCCAGCGTTTTCGGCGAGAACATTTTGCTGACGGACGGTGCGATCCAAGTGGCGACATTGCTGGCGCTGCCCACTCCGGCAAATGAACCCGTTGAACTGAGAATCTGGTTGCTGAAGACACCGAGCGCATTGACCACCAGGTTGATCGTAAAGGTGCAACTCGTATTTGCTGCGAGTTGCCCGGCGGTGAGCCGGATCCCCAGATCGCCGCCTGTAGCGGTCAGCGTTCCGGCGGTTGCCCCGTTCCACGACTGGATGCTGCTGCCTGCCCCGCAGGGTGCTGCAGGTGCGACCGCTGGAGGATTGGCCGTCACCATGTTGGTCGGGAACAAATCATCAAAAGACAGATTGGTGATGGCAACCACGTCGTTGTTGCTGACGGTGATGCTCATGCTGGCTATTCCGGTCGCCGGATTGAACGTAAAGCTCTTGACGATGGTCGGCGTGCTGACGATCAGCGTGGCCGATGCGGCGGCGGCGTTGCTTCCGGCATTGGCGGTCGTTACCGCACCGACACCGATGCTGTTGACGTAACCCACCAGATTCACCACGTTGGAAGTGATATCGATGCTGACCGTGCAACTGCCGCTGGCGGGTATGGTAGCGCCGGATAGCGAGACCGAACCTGAGGCCGAACTGACCACGCCTGAGGCACAGGTGGTCGAGGCGTTCGGCGTGAGTGCAGTGCTCACGTTGGCAGGGTAGGTGTCGGTGAACGCAGCGCCGGTGATCGCGGTGGTGTTCGGGTTGGTCAGTGTGATGGTCAATGTTGAATTCTGGCCTTTGCCGATATCCGAGGGCGAGAATGCCTTGGCTACCGTGGGACCTGCCAGCACCGACAGCGTGGCGGTGTTGCTTGCCGCGCCAGCGGGACTGGATTCGTTGGAATTGACGCCACTTGTCGTATTCGCATAAGCGCCTGCCGCTGCTGCGGTAACGTTGATGCTGAAGGTGCAGGTTCCGCCTGCTGTCGCAATGCCACCACCGGTCAGGCGCACACCGGCATCGCCGCCCGTTGCGTTGAGCGTGCCTGCTGTTACCCCGTTCCATGAACTGAGCGAGCCGCCGCACGGCGATGCGGGACTGAGTGTGGGCGGGTTGGCCGTGACCAGCCCGGCAGGAAACAGGTCGTCAAAGGTCACGCCGGTGATCGCCGCCGCTGTGATGTTGGTGATGGTGAAGGTCAGCGTTGCAGTGCCGTTGCGCGGAATGGTTGCGACCGAAAAAGATGTGACGATGGTTGGTTTGGGCGAGAAATAAATGGTCGCAGTAGCTGTCGTTCCCGTGCCGCCGTTGCTGGATGAAACCGTCCCGGTGGTGTTCGTATAAGTCGCATTGCTGCTCGAAGTGACGTTGACGGTCACGGTGCAACTTTGTCCTGCAGTCAGCGTGGCCCCGGTGATCGCGAACGTGGTTCCAGACACGCTCAATACAGCGCCCGGACACGTCGTCGCTCCACCGGAAGGGGCCGCGAATATCAGTCCGGCGAGCAGCGTGTCGCTCACGGCGATGCTGTTCAAGGTTTGCGTGGCATTGGTATTTGTGATCGTCAGCGTGAGAGTTGATAGGGTATTGACCGCAAGGGCCGTGGGCGCAAACGACTCGCTGATGGTGCTTGCTTTCAGCACTGTGGTGGTGGCGGTGGCCGGCACGTTATCGCTGGTGGACAGCGTGGTGTCGATGATCGCGTTGCCTATTCTGGCCGTCGCAGAGTTGGTGTAAGTGCCGGACGTTGCGGGCAGCGTGGCTTGGAAAATCAGCGTGCGCATCGTCCCGGCAGGGATCGTGAAAGTCGACGACCAGTTCAGCGTAGAACCGGAAATGTAGGGATCGGCAAAGCTGACGTTGTTGAATGTGGTCGAGCCGGTGACATAAGTTGCACCGGTGGGCAACACATCGATGAAACTGTCCAGGCTCAAATCATATGGACCGGTATTAGTCGCGCTCAGCGTATAAGTCACCACGCCACCCTGTGCTGGCAAGGTTGCGCTGCTGACGGATTTTGCCAGCAGCATGACGTTCTGCGCGGGCAGAATCGGCAGCAAGCCGCCTGCCGCCGCATAGGCGCCGCTGTTCAGCGAGGTGTGCTTCACCTGCGTGCCGCTGGCGATGTAGTTGACCGGGGAGAGCGTGGTCGTCGAGGCTGTTGTCGCGACCGGGCGGAAATAATAGATCGCGTTGTAATGCGTGGTCGAAGATGCTGCCACATTGTCGATATACAGCGTGTTGTTATATGTCCCGCTATTGCCTTGCGAGAGCACGATACTGGTGCCGACCAGTTGATATGCATTAGCGCTCCAGTTGGCAAAAGTCGCAGGATTGAAAGCCAGCGGGCCGCTGAGGCCATTGCCACTGGTACATGTGGATGGCGGATTGGCGCAGCCTATCGTTCCGGTATCTCCGTCCACAGTCAGCGTGGTGGTCGCGCCCAGCACGCTGGGGTTGATGTCCGCCCAGATCGCGTTGACCTGGTTGGAGTTGGCCTCGATGACTTTGTCTACAATGGGGGTGGAAAACCCGGTGGTGTTCTGCAACGTGCCGCCGGCAGAGGGGTTGCCGCTGTATGTGTTAATGTCATAAGTTTGCGCTGCCGAGGTGGGAGTGCCGATGTACGACGAGCACACATAGTAGAAGGCCGTCGTGCTCTGCCCGGCACTAAGCGGCCCGGAGTGGAACATGCCGCCATCGCCGCCGCCCAGCGACAGGTATGCCCCTGTGCCGGCGAAGCTGCTGATCGTGATCCACGCATCGCTGATCGCCGTCGAGCTGCTCACATTGAATGCCAGATAGTTGCACATCGGCGGCGTGGGCGTTGCCGTGGAGTCTGTATAGAAAATGGGCGATGAGGTGCGAGTGACGGTGATTGCGGCTTGCGCTTCAGCCGCAAATAACGGGATGAGCAACAGGCAGGCAAACAGCGCCTTGCTAAGCAGGCGGGGGAGAAATAAATAATTTTGAGCGTGTGTTTTCATGATTGTTGCCATTCTCACTCAGGAGTCATCGGGCGCACAATTTCTCGGCCCTTGTTCAAATTAAACGTGTCTTGATCCACCTTCATGCGCAGCGTGATGTACGGGCCGCGAGCGCGATAGGATGCGTTGGCGAAGTCGCGGTCATTCATGCCGCGCACGTTGTAACCCATCGCCAGCCACATATTGTCCACCACCTTGTAGCCGACCGAGGCGCCCATTCCGTAATCGCGCACGCCGGAATTCAGCGAGCGCATCATTGAGCCGAATGTGCCGATGTCCCAGTCTTGCGTCAGGTCGTGACGGATTTCCGTGCCGATCAGATCGGTGTAGCCTTTGTAGCTCGTGGCATCGATGGTATCGAGCACATATTTCGATCCGTATTGAAAAGAAATCTGGGTATGGGTGCTGGGCATGTAGTTGGTGTTGATATTATTGACCAGCTTCTCACCCTTGAGCGACGACACGGTGGTCTGGCTGGTTTGGGTGATGTAGTCGGCACGGTCGAACCATACCCATTGGCTGTCGTTCGGACGGTGCGCATATGAGATGCGCAGGTCTTCGTTGCGCGAGCTGCTCATCAGGCCGCCAGGTTGACTATCGGTTTGGCGCAGTGTGAATCCGGCGGCGACCGAGCGGCCTTGATCGAGGTTGCGCTGCGTGCCCAGTTGCAGGTTCCTCTGGCGGTCAAACGTGGCATTGCGAATTTCGATGCGCCCGTCGCTGCTCCACAATGTGTCGTGGTAAGCCGCGCCGACTGCGGTGGCGGTGTAGTCACCGGAGATGGAGGGCAGTTGGGCTGCACCTCCCGAACCGGATGGCAGCGGGGTGTTGAGGTTGATCGGCGTAGCGGTGTTGTGCAGGGTCTGGCTGCGATCGACGCTGAAGTTGGTCTGCCAGTGTTCGGTGATCTGCCAGCGTTGCACCATGCCGAGGTTGGCATACAGACGCTCGGCGTCGTTGTTGATGCTGTCGCCTACCGAGGCCGACATTTCATTGCCTGCCCAGGCTTGGGTGCGTATTCCGACGCGGGTGGTGTTGG
Organism: Gallionella sp.; assembly: GCA_017880865.1. GTDB lineage: Bacteria > Pseudomonadota > Gammaproteobacteria > Burkholderiales > Gallionellaceae > Gallionella. The sequence goes on along the minus strand of JADGRL010000038.1, from coordinate 15,719 downwards.
CGGAAATTTTTTCTCCGCGAGCAAATTCCTGTTCGGCGAAGATTTTGCTTTGTTCGTTTACCTTGTAATCGCTGCCCAGGATCAAACGGTTCGGCATCATGACGCTGCCAGCCGAGCCGCCGCTGACTTCGGCCGCGCTGTGCAACGAGAGCCGCTTGTCCAGCATCGTGTAAGCCGCGCCGCCGAGCAGCTGATTGCTTTGCGTGCTGATGCCGGTGGCGTTCTGGTCTTGTGCGTTGCGCGCGCCGTAATAGGCGCTCAGCGCATCGCTGATGCGATTGTCGACACGGCCTTCTACGACGCTGTTTTGCGCGCCGGTGGTGATGTTGCTCTGCTGATAGGTTTGGCCTTGCAACTGGGTGGTGCCGGAGAGCTTGAATCGTCCATCCACGCCATATTTGCGCGTGGCGATTTCAGAGGTAGCCTGTTGGCCCATGCCGAATGCGCCCGCCTGTTCGCGCACATAAGCCTTGGCATCCCACTGCTCTTCGTGGTGTGTCACTTCACCTAGCCACGAGTTGCCGTTCAGCAGTGCGCCCGCGAGGTTGCGATTGGTCGTCGCCGCTTCCGCGCGCAGCTTGGTCTTGTCGTCCAGTTGGTAGGTGGTATCCAGGCCTTCCAGATTTCCGCTGGCACCCACTGTGCCTTCGTGTACCACGGTCGCGCCGACTTCAACTTGCTTGATGGGCTTGATACTGCCGCGTCCACCCAGCGTTGCTTTCTGGTCGGCCGGATCGGCCGATTCGTATTCGGCGACGATATAAGTCGGATTGAAGTTGCCATCGCGCGAGGCGACCGGTTCGCGGAAAGTCAGTGTGGCCACGCTGGTGGTCGAGCCATAGTCGATGTCGTAATCCAGATATCGCGTCAGGTTTTGCGTGCTGACGATGATTTGCGACTGGAAGCGGTCGCGGGTTTCGATGCGTATCTTGTCGGAGTTGATCACCAGATTTCCGCGCGACAGCCGGTATACGCCGGATGTGCCGTTGCCCGGAATCTCGTCCTTGATGTAAGCCTGGGCCGTGACCGCGGCAAAGGCGTTGTAGCCCGCAGTCTTGCCCTTGTATTCGCTCTTTACGCCGTTGAGTGTACGGCTGTAGCGCGACAGTTCGGTGACGGTCAGCCCGGTGTCGTAGTCGCCGAACATCGCGTAGAACTGTTTGCGTTCCAGCTTCACATACAGGCGGCCGGAGCTGGCCGCGTCATAGCTCGCTTGCGTCGCATCGGCGTACAGCGTGTAATACTGCGTCGGGTCAACCGCCTGCTTGAGTAGCGGGTTGCCGGTTTGTTTTGCGGTGTCGTAAGCCAGCGTCAACAGGTAGTCGCCACGGATCGTACCCTTGGCGTAGAACGCCAGCTTGTCGTTATCGAATAACTGCTGGTCGGCACCCGCATCCTGGAGCGCCTGCATGTTGCCGGACAGGGTTTTCTGACCCAGCGTGCCTTCGCCAAAGCCGACCAGAATCCAGTCGCGTTGTCCCGGCTCCAGCCAGGCGCGCACTTCCTGTATGCGCTTGTCGTTGAACTGGAAGTTGAGCACGGCTTCACCGGTCTGCGTGGTCGGTTCCAGTTCGATCATCGCGATGCCATCGCTCTTCACTTCGAAACGCGCCTTGCCTCCGACGCGTCCGGCCAAGGGTTCGCGGTCGAAGCCTTCGCGTCGGTCATAGGAGCGATAAGGGTCGTTCAACAAGAATTCTCCATTGATGCCGCGCCGCACCGGCACGCCGTCCTTGTCGAGGAAGCGCACCGCGAGCATCGGGCGGGTCTTGCCGTCGGCTATCAGACGCGATTGTTGCGGCACGAATTCGACGTGATCCGGTACGGTCGCGAAATGGATGTTGCGCACGGTTCGGCTGACTTCACGGCCGTCGGCATCCGTGATAATCAGCTCTAGCTGGTTGTCGCCCTCCTTGATGTGAATACCGCTCCAACTGGCCAGCGTAACCGTGTGTGCCGCATTGGATTTTGCGCCGTCATAATACAGCGGGCTCACATCCTCACCGTTCAGTTTCAGCTTGGCGACCTGCCCTGGAGCCAGTTTCACCGCAGCCTTGATGGCGGGCAGATTCGGATGAAAACTTTCCTGAGGGTGCAGCCATTCATTGCCGGGTTGCGCGGTGGACAACCAAGCCTCGTCGTAAGGCAAAATTTCCACCAGGTGCGTCGGATCATCATTCGGCGTTTTGGCCGGTCTCATATCGGCCGCTTCCACCGGTACCTGTGCAGACGTTTCGATACTGACCGGGGCATGATCGATCAGCGTGATGGTCGCTACGGGCAGGTTCTGTGCGACGTGCCCCGGCGGGGTGAAGCGCACCAGCGATTTAATCGTCGCGTTGGGCGTGACGTCCTTCATCTCGAACGTGTATTGGTCTTGCCAGCTGGCGGGACGCGCCAAACCACGGAAGATCAGCGCGGTATCTGCACTATCGGGATCGGCGATGGGCGCGCCATTGAGCTTCGCGCTGCCGGGTATGTATTTGGCGAATTCCGGCAGCATCACGGTGGCCGAGTAGCCGGTCAGTTCGGTGGCGCTGTCCAACTTTAGCGACACGATGGTCAGGTCATTCTCGGCATGTGCGCCCAGCGTCTGAGACAGGCGCACGGTTGCGGGGGCTTTCTTCTGCACGTGGAAATCGGCGCGCCACAGGCTGCCGCCGCGCAGATTGACGAATTGCGAAAATGTGCGTCCGGCAAAGCGGCTGTTCTTGTCGCAGGCGACCACTTCGTAATCCTTGGGCAAGGAATCCAGATCCAGCTGCACCACATGGGTTCCGGCGCGCAGGTTATCGATGTGCCAGCGACCTTCACGGTCGGTCAGGATATAGGTGCCGTCTTCCAGAACGATGCGCGCATTCGCCAGACCCTTGTCGTCGTTTTCCACTTTGTCGTCGCAGGAACCGTCGATCACGCGGCCGATCAGGATGGCTTTATTGCGATACAAATCTTCACGCACCAGCACGCTTGCACGCGCGGTATTGGACGTATAAATTCCCGCCGCAGCCGCCGTGTTCACCGCCGTGCCGGTGTGCGCACCGGGCGTCACTTCCAGCACATAGCGCAGCGTCACAGCACTGGATCCGGCGATATTGACGCTGAAGGTGAGGGTGCGCGCGTCCGATGTAATCAGCGGATCGGGCATCGGCGCACCATTTAGTCGCGCCGATCCTTTTTGGTAACGGAAGCCGGGCGGCGTATGGTCGGCAATCAGCGCGCCTGCCAGCGGCGCTGGCGAATTGTTGGTGATGGTGAGCGTGTAGGGCACAAACTCGCCGGTGCCGACCACGGCCTTGTCGGCGGACTTCTGGATGGTGATGGTCGTGGCGCCCAGATCCAGCGGAATATCGATATGCAGTGCCGGGCCGATCAGAGAGAACACGCCGCCATAAGAGCCGCCGGGAGTCAGGCCGGGGTTGCCCAGGATGACGGGCTTGTCGGGTGGCGTACCCACGGCCACCGGCAAGTTGGCGGGCAATATCGCAGAGGGGAAGGCGTATCCTGCGGGCGGCGTGACGATCAGCTTATAGTTGCCTGCGGCCACCTGCGGGAAGCGGAAGCCACCCACGATCATCGTCGCATCGCATAGGGTCGGCGCGCCGGAGATAGCCGGTTGCGGTAATACCGTTACCGCATCGTCGCAAAATACGATGGCGGGCTGGCCAGTTAGCGTATTGATCAGGTTGATCGTCGCGCCATTGACCGGTACGCCCGTCACGGAATCAAACACGATGCCGTAAGGGTCGATCAGCGCGCTGGTCGAGCTGGCGATCGATGCGCCGGTCGTACAGTTGGAGTGATTGTAAACACCGGTAATGGTTTCATTTTGCGCCGAGAGCGTGATCTTGCCGTCATTGGCGACAGCAGCCGTGCCGGCCGCGCCGAAAACCGACGGGATGGCGGCGATAAATACGCCGGTGGAAGGCCCGGTTTCAGTCAGTTGTACCACTTCGCTGTCGCCGTAGCTGGTGGTCAAGGTCACCGAGATGGTATCGGCCACAGTGGGGTTGATGTTCGCATCAAAGCTGACCACGCGCACAAAAATCGGCTCATTGCGCGAGTAAACCGAGATCGCTTTGCCAGCTGCATCGTTGAGCGGGGAGAGCAGCAGCGTGGCTGGCAGCGCTATCGGTGTGGTGCTGCCCAGCGGCGTCGGATTGGCCAGCGGGGAATAAGGACCCGCAGCCGAGCCGCTCGGCGAATACCCGCCTGGCGGCACCATGACATTGCTGGCGGTGGCCGGAGCCAGGGCTGCGCGGGCGGGCGGGATGTATTGCAGCAGATCGATCTTCACGCCGACGGATATGCACGTAGCGGTATTGAGCACGGCGGTGCCGGTCGTGTTGACGGGCGTGGGGCTCGCGCCGAGCAGGTAAGTGGCCGTCGCGGTGTTGCTGATCGGCGTATTCGGCGGGGTCGCGCCCAAGGCGACAGAAGAAGCAAGCATCAGTGTGGCAGCAAGCAACGCTTTTTTGTGGGCGCGCCGAATTTCTTTGGGAGCGCCCACAAAAAAGCGGGCTGCCCCGGCAAGCCGGGACAACGCACGCAAAACTCCAGCACCCGCCCGGCGAGCCGGACGGGTACAGAGCAGGTTAATAGCTGAATGCGCCATTAGTTTTAACCAGTGAACTGAACTGGTTAGTTCACTATGGAGTTGAAAATCAGCGTCACGGTTTCGCTCGCATTCAACACCCCGGCCGTAAGATGGCCGGCGTCCACAGGCAGAATGGTGGCGAAGGTTGCCGTGACCGTGCCTGCGGCACTGTCCACACCGTCGCCATCAGCAACTCCGGTGGTGAAATAGCCAGTGGATATGGCCGCTACTCCGCCGATGTTCCGCGCGGCACTGGTTGTAATCTTGAAGCCTTTAGTGCCAGGGCCTGCTAGGCAGGTAGCAGCACCGGCCGGAATAGTCAATCCGGCAACCTGACCCGGTTCCAACGTAGTGTTGGTCAGCAAATCTGTGATAGTCGTCAGCACGACAGGCACAAGGCTCGGATTGGTTACCACGATGGTCCACTGCGTCATCGAACCGGGGATGTTTTTCGCGTTGACCAGGGTATTGAACGGATCGCACAGCAAGGCGGCGGTCTTGACGACCGTTGGCACGGTAACAGCTACCGTGTAGATGGCCGTGTTGGATTGTTTACCGTCATTGAGTCCGTCACCCGCAGCAGTACCCGCAACACCTTCCGCAAACACCGCTTCTACGCCCGCTATCGTATTCGCGACCACTGCGGTTGCGACAGCCGTGCCTGCATTGTCGGTCGTTGCCAACAGGTTCCATGTCGAGGTTTGTCCGTTGATCGCAGTCGGTGCAGTTTGGCTGGCCACGATAAATACCTTGAGACTAGCGCCAGCAGCGACGGTGACTACACCTGGCACATAGACTGTATTGGTTCCCGAAATATAAGTACCAGGAGTGCCGCTATCATCGTTGTAGATACCCACGAGAGTCATGGTGGCGGTGGGTGCGCCATTTATTGAGGCCGCCAGCGTATAGCTCTGGGACGTATTGCCGATGTTGGACACGGTGAAATACAGGGCCTGATTGGTCGAGTTCGGCAAAATGCTCGCGCCAGTACCCGTTACCGTCAGGTTGATCTTGTTGTCCACCGCAAACGTCGCGGCTGCGGAGACAATCGCGGTTTGACCAACGCCGCCGACGCTGTATCCCAGCGTGGCGGCGTTGCTGATGATGGTGCCGGACGCGGTGCCTAACGCCAGCGCGCCTTGTGATACCAACCCGAGCAACGTCGCACCAGCCAACAGTGCGACGAGCTTGGGAGATATGCTCGTTTTAATCGATTTCATTTTGCTTCTCCTTAATAGTGTTGCTGAAAAACTAACTACGCATTGCAAAAAACAGTTACGAAAATTTTCCATCAGGGCGGGCCTGCACCGGTTGTCAGGCCGCGCTCGGAAAACGGCGAGCGTATCCACGGGGGATCAGCCAGAGGTTCGGGCATCAGGTATCGCCCGGGATAACTCGAGTAAGAATAATTCATGATTCGTTTGCTATTTGATGGTCGCGCGGAAACCGACTTCGCTGGATTTTCCGGCAGCCAGTTGTCCTTTGTAAGTCCAGCGGATGTGGGTGTATTCGCGGGCCAGCGCGGTGCGTTCCATGCCACCGGCATCCTTGATTTTTAAATCTTCGGCGAGTCCGAATTTCTTGCCGCCATCCACCGAGAACAGGATTTCGCAATCCCGTCCGAATGCGCTGCCCGCCTTGTATTCGCTGGCGTTAGGTATCGGGTTGTTGATGACGATATTGCTGGCCGCTTGTTTGCCGACGTTTTCGAACGTGTTGGTGTAAATCACCTCGGTGCCCGGAATGGCTTTTTCAACGGGCGTGCGATGGAGTATCTTTTTGCCATCCTTGGCCGTAACAGTGACTTCGACTTCCGCGATGCTCGTGACTTTGATGGTGCCGCCAGCCGCTTGTGCGCCAGACGAAAAGCCGCTCAGCAGGGTGAGCACGGTGGTGGTGAGCAATAAATTAACAATACGCATATAGGTCTCCTTCAATTAATTAATCGTTGCGCGAAACGTGATGACAATATTCGCCGGGGAGGCAACATTCCCTAGCGAAACAGAAACGGTATTGGCGGCGAACTGTGCATTATCGGAGTCAGTGGCGTCGGTCTTGGCCACGCCACTGACGATGATGCTGCCCGGCACATAAGTGGTATTGGCAGGCAGCGGGTCGGTAATCACCAGATTGGTGGCGCCTCCCACGCCATGAAGCATGACCGCGATCTGGTAGGTCACCACCGCGCCCGGCATCGGCACGGCGGTGCCTTTTGGGTCCAGTACGCTGGCCACGGTTTTGTTCACCACCAGCCCCAAGCCGCTGGTGATATAGCTGCCGGTTGCGCTGGCTTTGGCGCGCGTCGCACCGACCACGGCGAAGCCGCCGCCCTGGCCTAATCCGGCCAGGCTGGTGCCGGGGGCAGCGCCCGCCGCACCGGGGGTCAACGATGCTGCGGACAGCAGCACATCGCCGTGAATATTGATGGCGACATTGGGCGTGTCGCTGATCACGTAAATAATTTGTCCTGCACCCGCCGCAAGGTTGGGGTCGTTCACGCCCGGCGCATAAGCGGTGTCGGCATTCGGGCCGGTTGCCTGAAAGCCTGGTTGCAAGCCGTTTTCGAGATAGAGCGTACCGATGCTGCCGTTCAGCGGGGTGTAATTTCCGGTTGGCAGCGGGAGGGGGCCATTGGTGCGCGTCATGCCGAACGCTTCCTGGCCGTTGCCGCCATTGGTGAGCAGAAATTGCAGCACGTCGTTGATTCCCGGTGTGCTTACCGCAACCGCCGCCGCATCTTGCCAGGTGAGGATCGGTTGGATCAACTCATCCACCTTGACCAACGCCGGCGTGCTGGTTATTGGCGGCTGAGCCGCGCCGCCAATGGTGTAGCTCACCTTCGCCGTGTTGGAGATGGTGGTGCCCGCAGGCGTGCCGACCGCCCAGCCAAATTGCGGTGCAATCAGCAGCAGACAAGCACTTACGCCGAGCAGGCGGATAAGGGAGCGGGGTTTTAGACGACTAAAAAATTGCATGTATATTTTAGTTATTCATGTTGCAGGAATAATTTATGCCGTTTAAGTTTTGATATGTATAATTAAGCAAGGACTGTACCAGAAAGTTAATTTTTAAATAAAAATATAATAAAACAAATAGATAGCGATTGTCTGCGATGGGTTTTTGATTGCGTTAGTGAGCGCCCGATGACATGTTGACGAGAAGTCATCAATGCCCAGCGATAAAGTGACGGGAAGCTGGCTGTTGATCTAGGACGCAGAAAGCAGGCTGAAACTTGCTGATAAATCTTGCTTTGGTCTTTGGATGTGGAGTTTGGGAATTTACGCGTAACATCATGTGAAAATAAAAAAGGACACCTTCGGGTGTCCTTTTTTACATTTCTGCTGAAGATTAACCGTTACTCGATTTTGGCTTTGCTGCGCAGGTCGGTAATATAATCCTGGATGGATTGCTGCTGCAGGCGCTGTTGAATTTTTGGTTTGAGTTCTTCAAATGAAGGTACTTTCAGGTCGCGTTCATCATCCAGCTTGATGACATGCCAGCCGAATTGTGATTTCACCGGCTCCTTGGTGTAGCTGCCTTTTTTCAGGCTGAGCAGGGCATTGGCAAAAGGCGGAACGAAGTTGCCCGGTACCGCCCACTCGAGTTCACCGCCGTGTGCTGCGGAACCGGCATCTTTGGATTTTGTTTTGGCGATCCTGTCGAAATTGCCCTTCTTGCCGAGTTGCGCGATGATGGACTTGGCTTCATCTTCAGTCTCCACCAGGATGTGGCGTGCCTTGTATTCCTTGGTGCCGAGATTGACTTTCAGCTTGTTATATTCCTGCTTGAGCTGATCTTCACTGATCGGATGGCTTTTGGCGTAGTTTTGCACGAAGGTGCTGACCAGCACCGATTGCTTGGCCAGTTCGGTTTGCTGGATGACTTCAGGATCCTTATCCAGTCCCGTTTTTTTCGCTTCCTGCGTCAGCACTTCAAGACTGATCATGTCTTCACGGATCGCCTTGCGCAGTTCCGGGCTGTCTGCCTGACCTTGTGATTCGGAGGCTTTGACGCGCATGTCCACACGCGCTTGCGGAATGGAAACGCCATTCACCATGGCGGCGGATTTGTCTTCGGCAAAAGCCGGGTTAACCGCCAGTGCGCTCAATATTGCCAGTGCTGCAAATTTTCCAGTTTTCAACATGCTGAGTCCTCTTCAATAAATTAAAAAATGACAATCAAATTTCATCGGGCGTATGTGCTTGTATGGTGAGTGCGTGGATTTCGCGCTTCATCAACTCTCCCAGCGCGGAATATATCATACGGTGACGCGCAACTGTGTTGTTGCCGACAAACTGTTTTGAAACGATGTGCAGCACGTAATGTCCGCCGCCCTCGCGCGCACCGGCATGTCCTGCGTGTTTATGGCTTTCGTCGATAATTTCCAGAATCAATGGTTCAAGCACGGCAAGTCTGGCGCGCATGTTCGATTCAACTGCATTCATTGTGGAAAGGTTTTTCTGAACGGTTGCACACTGATCTCCGCATAGACGCCAGCCGCAACATAGGGATCGGCCTTTGCCCAGTCTTGAGCGGCTGGCAATGAAGTGAATTCGGCGACGATCAGGCTGCCGGTGTAACCCGCTGCACCCGGATCTGGAGCATCCACGGCTGGGAACGGGCCAGCCAGCAGCAGGCGCCCCTGGCTCTGCAGTTCTTGCAGGCGCGCAACATGTGCGGGTCGAGCCGCTATGCGCTTGTCCAAACTGTCAGGTACATCCTGCCCAATGATTGCGTACCACATCAGTTATCTTCTTTTTTTTCGTCGATATATTTGGACAGCCACGCGCCTTGCGCCAGGATGAATACCAGCATCAGTCCGGTGAAACCGAACAGCTTGAAATCTACCCAGGTATCGGTAGAAAAGTTAAATGCTACATAAAGGTTGATAACGCCGAGCATCGCAAAAAACAGGCTCCAGCTCAGGTTCAGGCGATTCCAAGCATGCATGGGCAGGGCGATTTTCTCATGCAGCAAGGTGTGCATCAGGTTCTTCTTGAATACCAGATTCGAGAATAACAAGACTATGGAAAATATCCAGTACAGCATCGTAGGCTTCCACTTGATGAAATTTTCGTTATGCAGCAGCAGCGTTGCACTGCCGAACACTCCGACGATGGCAAAGGTAATCCATAACACCACGTCGACTTTGCCATGCCGGTATCTGGCCCAGATGATCTGGACGGTGGTGGCGATCATCGCCACTGCGGTGGCGACATAAATGCCCTGGAACTTGAAGGCGACAAAGAACAGGAAGACGGGAAATAAATCGAATAATAGTTTCATTTTTTGTATGGTGTAGAGCCCGATTCATCGGACGATTTTGGAATTCACGTTTTATCCAGCGCGAGCGCGGCGGAGTTAATGCAATAGCGCAATCCGGTAGGCGGTGGACCATCCGGGAAAATATGCCCGAGGTGAGCACCGCATTGTTTGCAGCAGGCTTCCTCGCGTGTCATGCCGTGACCGGTGTCGGTCCGCGACATGACGTTTTCAGTATTGATTGCTTGCCAGAAACTCGGCCAGCCTGAACCGGAATCAAACTTGGTTGCGGCATCAAACAACGCGTTGCCGCAACACGCGCAGCGATAAATTCCCGCATCATGGCAGTCCCAATACGCACCGGTAAACGGTGCCTCGGTGCCGCATTGGCGACACACCTTATATTGCTCGGGCGTGAGTTCGTCGCGCCATTCTGCATCGGATTTTTCGACGGGTTTCGCCATAAATTCTTACAGGACCTCTCCGGCATAATCCGCCAGGCGCGAGCGTTCGCCGCGCATTAGCGTGACGTGCCCGCCGTGTTGCCAGCCTTTGAAGCGATCCACCACATAGGTCAGACCGGAGCTTCCTTCGGTGAGATAAGGCGTATCGATCTGCGCGATGTTACCCATGCACACCACCTTGGTGCCAGGGCCGGCGCGGGTGACCAGCGTCTTCATCTGTTTGGGCGTCAGGTTTTGTGCCTCGTCAATGATCACATACTTGTTGAGGAATGTGCGACCGCGCATGAAATTGAGCGATTTGACCTTGATTCGCGAGCGTATCAAATCGCTTGTGGCCGCCCGTCCCCAGTCGCCGCCTTCCTCGTCGGATTTGTTCAGCACATCGAGGTTGTCTTCCAGTGCGCCCATCCACGGCGTCATTTTTTCTTCCTCGGTGCCGGGCAAAAAGCCGATGTCTTCGCCGACCGGAACCGTCACACGGGTGATGATGATTTCTGAATACAGCTTGGTTTCCAGCGTCTGCAGCAAGCCTGCTGCGAGAGTCAGTAAGGTTTTACCGGTACCCGCCTGACCCAATAGGGTGACGAAATCGATCTCGGGATCCATCAGCAGATTGAGCACGAAGTTCTGCTCGCGATTGCGCGCGGTGATGCCCCACACGTTGTTCTTGCTGTGGGTGTAATCGGTCAGTGTGCGCAGTAGAGCAGTATGCTCGTTCTGCTCCAGCACCACGGCATAAAACGGCGTAGCGCCATTTTCCTGAAAGACGAACTGGTTGATGAAAAATGCCGCGCACAGCGGGCCGTGTATCTGGTAATAGGTGTGGCTTTCTTTTTGCCACGACTTCATGTCCTTGCTGTGCCGGTCCCAGAAATCTTCAGGAAGGGACAGAACACCGGTGTAGAGCAGGTCGCTGTCTTCGAGCACCTTGTCATTGAAATAGTCCTGCGCTTCCAGCCCCAGCGCGCGCGCCTTGATGCGCATGTTGATGTCCTTGCTGACCAGGATCACCGGGCGCTGAGGTTGCTGTTTTTGCAGCCCGATGACCACGCCGAGAATCGCGTTGTCCGCTTTGCCCAGCTCCAGATTCTGCGGCAACTCGTATTTGACGAAGCTGGTTTGCAGATACAGGCGCCCGGTACAGCTCTTGTGCGCGGGGGATTCGAGCGCGATTCCCTCCTCGATGTTGTGGGGTGCATCGCTGACGATCTGATCCAGAAAGCGGCTGGCTTGTCGCGCATTTCTGGCGACTTCGGTCATGCCCTTTTTCTTGTTGTCCAGTTCCTCCAGTACGAACATCGGCAGGCAAATGTCGTGCTCCTCAAAACGGAACAAGCTGGTCGGGTCATGCAACAACACGTTGGTGTCCAGCACGAACAGCTTGGTGTCGGTATTCTTTGCCGCTTTGATCGTTTTGTTACGTGGGGATGGGGACATGACGATCCTTTAGTTGAGGGTGGTGACGAAATCCAGCACTTCCTGCGCGTGCCCATCGGCTTTAAGAGCGCGCCATTCGTGGCGCAGTATGCCATCTTTATCGAACACGAAGGTGCTGCGCTCGATGCCGCGCACTTGCTTGCCATACATGTTCTTCAGTTTGATGGTGCCGAACAGATTGCATGCCGTTTCTTCGGCATCGGATAGCAGCTCGAATGGCAGCGTAAATTTGGCTTTGAAATTTTCATGCGATTTGAGGCTGTCGCGAGAAATACCCACCACCTCGCAATTGGCCAGTTTAAATTGTGGATACAGGTCGCGGAACTGCTGCGCCTCGGTGGTGCAGCCCGGCGTATTGTCTTTGGGGTAAAAATAAATGATCAGATGCTTGCCGCGTGCGCCGGACAGGATGAAGGTCTGATTGCCCGTGGAGGGCAGGGAAAAATCTGTAACTGTGTTTTCTGACATGGATGAACCTGCTAAAGATGTCGACATTCTTGTCAAAAAACGCACTAAACGCAAGCATCATCGTGCCCTCGTCAAACCGGCGCGGTTGTGCTACGGTTGCAGTCCGCTTTATCCGAGTTGCCTGGATTGACAAATTTAATCGTAATGACCGATGCCGATTACATGCGCTACGCGCTGGAGCTGGCCGGATCGGCAGAAGCCGCAGGAGAAGTGCCGGTGGGGGCGGTGGTGGTCAAGGATGGGCAGATCATCGGACGCGGTTTCAATGCGCCGATTTCGCGCCATGACCCGTCGGCTCATGCCGAGATGCTGGCATTGCGCGATGCCGCGCAACATATCGGCAATTACCGGCTGGTGGGTTGCGAGTTGTTTGTGACGCTGGAGCCGTGCTTGATGTGTGCCGGTGCGATCATGCACGCACGTATTGCGCGGGTGGTGTATGGGGCGAGCGACCCCAAGACCGGCGCGTGCGGTAGCGTGATGAACGCGTTTGCCGAGCCGCGCCTGAATCACCATACCGAAGTCGAGGCCGGCGTGCTGGCTCAGGATTGTGGTTTGATGCTCAGCAAGTTTTTTGCAATGCGTCGCGCGCAACATCAAAGTCGCGCCCTGCTGCAGAAGGCATCATGAAAATAAACGTTCACATCAACACGCAGCAACTCGAATTGCTGGATGATACAGGTCAGGTGCTGCATCGCTATCCGGTTTCCAGTGCTGCAAAAGGCGTGGGCGAGCTGTTCGGCAGTTGTTGCACGCCACGCGGCCAACATATCATTCGTGCCAGGATAGGCGCAGGCCAACCGGAAAACACCGTGTTTGTGGGCCGCCGCCCGACCGGCGAAATCTATACGCCGGAACTGGGCGCGCAGTTTCCCGATCGTGACTGGATACTGACGCGTATCCTGTGGTTGTCCGGTTGCGAAGCGGGTTTTAACCGGCTGGGCGCATGCGATACGATGCGCCGCTACATCTACATCCACGGCACGCCGGATTCGGTGCCACTGGGCGCACCGGACTCTCACGGCTGTATCCGGATGCGCAATACCGATCTGATTGAATTGTTCGATTTAGTGCCGGCAGGTACTGCAGTCGAAATCATCGAGTGATGCTCTTAAGGAGGATACAAGCATGGGCCAACCTTTTACAGTGAGTCTGGTGAGCTGGCATGACGGCGAACCTTTGCTCAAATCAATTCGCGAGGTGGTGTTTATTCGCGAGCAGGGCGTTCCCGCAGAGTTGGAATGGGACGGGCTGGATGAAGGTTGCCGGCATGCGCTGGCGTTAAGCCATCAAGGCGATGCCATTGGCTGTGGACGGATGTTCGCCAACGGCCACATTGGGCGCATCGCGGTGTTGCCACAGTGGCGCGAAAAAAAGGTCGGCACGGCGATCATGGAAGCGTTGCTCGATTATGCCCGCGCACACGACTATAAACAGGTGGATGTGGATGCGCAGACTCACGCCATGCCGTTCTATCGAAACTTTGAATTCGTCGAGCAGGGCAAAGAGTTTATCGACGCCGGGCTGCCGCATCTCAAAATGGTTCTGAAGCTTTAGCTGTCAGTCATACCGTCATTCGGGCGGAGTCGATTCGCTAGTCGTAATCTGTTGTTGAAAGTGATCAAGACGCGGGTGCAATGACCGCTTCGTGCTGCCTGTCGAGGTGTAGAATGGATCGCAAGAAAGCTGACGGTCGTGACAAGCAACAATGTGCCAATAGCTGCCGGTCAGGATGTAAAATATCCGGCAAGAAAGCGGACGGTCGCGACCAGCAACAACGTGCTACATGCAATCCTTCAAATACATCCCCAAATAAAATCCATTTGTGCGGTTCAATCTTGCCGAAATATGCATTTCCCTTGTTGTTCGCAAGGGAATTCGGTGTTAGATTTCGTGCGTCGCATCTGTCCGTATTATTAATGCATATGCGGAACAATAAAAATCGGGGGATTCAATGAATCAATTACTTACCGAAAATATGCATTCCACACTATTTTTAATAGTACAGACCGGTGGGTCTGTCTAATAACTGTTAGAAGGCATCATGAATTCAGAGATTGAGGTGTGTCCGAAATGCCAGAATGATGGTGTCTCGCCGTGGGCTTGGCTCTATGCGTCGTGGCCCTTCTATACTCGCTGCAAAAAATGTGGGGTGAAGCTTCGGACACGGACAGAGATTTCGCGTTGGCTAGACTTACTTGTGCAAATTTTCGCTCAAGTTGTTTTTATTGCGTTTACGTTCATCGGTGCAAAGATTGGCGACTGGCCTTTAGGATTTATAGCTGGCGGAATAGTTGGCGGTGCTCTTGGAGCAGTCGTTTTCTTAACTATCCCCGCGTTTTTCTCAAAGTTTGAAGTGCTACCTGAGGAGTAAGTGAAATGCCTTCTAACCCTACGCTCAAGCGGGACTGCGCAAAAGCGCGCAGCCCCTTAGCTCCACGTTAGAGCTTGAGGCCATCATGACAAAAAAGACGCTCGCCATAGTTGTAGCTTTTCCCCTACTGCTAATTTCTCTTGCGGTTGTAGGCTCCGTCCGACTAGCCGGTCCGATGATCAGCGAACAGCAAACACTTACCAAATCAATTCAATCGCACAATGCCGCAGCCGAGTCATTTGCAGCAGGCCAACTTACTCCGTCTAATGCGCAGATAGCGGAAGTTTTTAGAGCATCGATTATCGCCGACAATGCAATGCTTAAATCTCTGGAAAGTCACTGGTCTTTATTGGTTTCCACGTTTTGGCTTGTAATCGGTACGTGCATTGCACATGTGGTAATCTGCATTTTAATTTTTCGCAAACAGAAAGAGCCGCTTCGTGAAAAGCTCTAACCTAACGTTCGAGCGGGACTGCCGCGAAGCAGCCCGCGTCAGCCCCTCAACTTAACGTTGGGCGTCATCACACAGTGTGGTTTTCCATAAGGTGAAAATATGAAGGGCAGTTGTTTGTGTGGTGCCATTGAGTACGAAGTTGATCAAGTGGATATGCCAATTAGTCACTGCCATTGCCGTACTTGTCGCAAAGCTCATGCAGCCGCTTTTGCGTCGAATGCCGGTGTTATGCGGGAGCATTTCCGCTGGGTCAAAGGTACAGAGAAATTGTCGGCCTTTGAGTCATCGCCGGGAAAGCTCAGGCATTTCTGTTCCGTTTGTGGTTCTCACCTCGTGGCCGAGCGCCTCGCACAGCCCCACGTTATTGTGCGCGTGGCAACGCTCGATGAAGACCCTGGCACCAAACCTACTATGCACATCTGGTGTTCACATGACGTTCCGTGGCTACAGGACGATAAGGACGTTTCGTTCTATCAAGAATGGCAACCCGGTAGATAATAAAATGCCGCCCAACCTAACGTTCGAGCGGGACTGCCGCGAAGCAGCCCGCGTCAGCCCCTCAACTTAACGTTATGTTGCATTAATTGAAAGAGTGCGATTGTGATTAATCTTGAAGGCGTAGTTTCAGCAAATTGGCGAGACCTTCCCGCGAAGGAAATCTTTCCG
>JADGRL010000037.1 GCA_017880865.1 Gallionella sp. | reverse complement strand
ACCAACGAGGACACGCGCGAAGTGTTCAGAAAACGCACCAAGATCATCCAGACGATACGCGAATTTTTCATCCGTCACGGCTACATGGAAGTGGAGACGCCGATGATGCACGCTATCCCCGGCGGTGCTTCGGCCAAGCCGTTCGAGACGCACCACAACGCGCTGGATATGAAAATGTATCTGCGCATCGCGCCGGAGCTGTACCTGAAGCGTCTGGTGGTGGGCGGCTTCGAGAAGGTGTTCGAGATCAACCGCAACTTCCGCAACGAGGGTCTGTCCACACGCCACAATCCCGAATTCACGATGCTGGAATTTTACGAAGCCTATCGCGACTACCGCTATCTGATGGATTTCAGCGAAAGCCTGTTGCGCGAAGTGGCGCAAAAAGTATTGGGTACGACGTTAATCAGCTATCAGGGCAAAGAGCTGGACTTGGGCAAGCCCTTCCACCGCCTGACGATGGTGCAGGCGATCCAGAAATATCATCCGCAATTCACCACCGCGCAACTCAACGACCGCGAGTTTGTTATCGCCGAGCTGGAAGACCTGAAGGCAAAATACAAGCCGGAAGATGGGATCGGCGGATTGCAACTGTCGCTATTTGAAGAGCTGGCCGAGACGCAATTGTTCGAGCCCACTTTCATCATCGACTATCCGGTGGAAGTCTCGCCGCTGGCGCGCAGCAGCGACAAGAATCATGACATCACCGAGCGCTTCGAGCTGTTCGTCGTGGGCCGTGAGCTGGCGAACGGCTTTTCGGAATTGAACGATGCGGAAGATCAAGCCGCGCGCTTCGATGCTCAGGTCACCGCAAAAGACGCAGGGGACGAGGAGGCGATGTTCAAGGACAACGACTACGTGCGCGCACTGGAATACGGCCTGCCACCTACCGCAGGACAGGGCATCGGCATCGACCGGCTGGTGATGCTGTTGACCGACAGCGCCAGCATACGCGATGTAATATTATTCCCGCAGATGCGCCCCGAATAATTCTAACGTAGGGGCGCGATTCATCGCGCCCTGCTCTATTCATATAAAGAAGGGCGCGATGAATCGCGCCCCTACTGACGATGCTTGATAACGACACCCAAACCCGTCTGTTGCAACAATACCCGATGCTGCGCGAACTGCCTGCCGCAGATCAGGCCGCGTTGCAGGCTTCGGCCAGTGTGATGCATCTGCCTGCGGGGACAATCGTGTTCGACGAGGATCAGCCCTGCCAGGGCTTTCCGCTGCTGCTGTCCGGCAGCATCCATGTCATCAAGACCGCAGCGAATGGCCGCGAGTTGCAACTATATAGCGTCGATCCAGGTGAGAGTTGCATCCTGACCAGCAGTTGCTTACTGGGACACGCCAAATACAAGGCGCGCGGCGTGGCGAAACAGGACACTGAGCTGGTTGTGCTGCCGCCATCGGCATTCAAAAAATTAATCTCCGTTCACGAACCTTTTCGCAATTATATTTTCAGCCTGTTTTCGGAACGGCTCACCGACCTGATGCAACTGGTTTCTGCCGTTGCTTTTCAAAAGCTCGATCAACGTCTGGCAATTCTTCTGATCAACAAACCCGACCCTATTCACGCCACCCATCAGGCACTGGCCGACGAACTGGGCAGCGCGCGGGAGATCATCAGCCGTTTGCTCAAAAGCTTTGCCGAACAGGGCTGGGTCAAACTGGGACGCGAGCAAATCGACATCACCGATGCGACAGCGCTCAAAAAATTCGCCAACATTTAGCGAGACCTTAATCGGGCTGGCTGACACAATTTTTCCTATGTGATTTTCGTCACAGACAAACAGACGAAAATCCTCTAATCTGCAACCTCCGCTAACCCATTCTTAGGAGATCAAAATGAAACTTAACGAAGGAGTCATTGATCGCGCATTGCGCGTAATTGCCGGCTTGGTGTTGATCACCTTGGCGGCCACCGGAACAGTCGGTATTTGGGGCTGGATCGGCGTCGTTCCGCTGCTGACCGGCCTGTTTGGTTTCTGTCCGGTCTATGCCATCTTCGGCATGAGCACCTGCTCGATGAAAAAATAAACATTCAGAAAATTCCCGCCACGCCCGGTAGACCGTCTATCGGGCGTTTTTTCGTCCGGCCTTTATTTCGTCAAGGCTGGAGAAAACTCATTGAAATATCCTTTACAAAGACGGATGCGATGCATTAGATTGGCATCATGAAATACGTCCTGCTGTTATCCCTATTGTTTCTCAGCGCCTGCTCGTCGGTAAAAAACGATGTTCGGACACCGGACAGCCATGCCGGGGCCACGTACCTGACCTCTTATGCGCAGAGTCTGGTTGGCACTCCTTACAAATATGGCGGCAATTCACCGGACAGCGGATTTGATTGTAGTGGTTTTGTCGATCATGTGTTTCATCATGCGCGGGGCATCAATTTACCGCGCAGCGCTGACAGAATAAGTCATGTCGGTCAAGCAATCAGCACGATCAATCTGCGCGCGGGCGACCTGGTTTTTTTCAACACACGGCAACGCAGGTTTTCACATGTCGGGATTTATCTGGGCGGTGATCGCTTCGTTCACGCTCCCAGCAGCGGTGGACGCGTTCGCACGGATAATATGCGCGAGGCATATTGGAAAAAACACTACGATGGCGCGCGTCGCATTACTTCGCGTGGCTAGTATTGCGCGCCTCTTTCAATGCTTCCGCCAACTGGAACACCGACATCGCGTAGAAGTCACTGTTGTTGTAGCGCGTGATGACATCGAAATTATTGAACACCAGCCAGAATTCCTTGCCCTCCCCCACCGTATAATCGATCAGCCGAGCCGTCTCATCATGAGCATCGGCTAAATTCTCGCTTGGCACTATTCCCACAGCAGACCATGCCGCAATTGTGCGAGGGGTGATGATATCTCCGGCACAGACTTTCTCGCTGACCTGCGCACGCACCGCAATCGGCGGAGCCACGACACCCTTCGCATGCGCTGATTTGGTGTGCGCACCATCAACCCAGCCATAAGCTTTCAGGTAGTTGGCAACGCTGCCTATCGCATCCGGGGCTTCGCGCAATAAATTGATCCTGTTGTTGCCGTTGAAATCCACCGCATAGACGCGATAACTGCTCGGCATGAATTGCGGGATACCCAGCGCACCGGCGTATGAGCCGCGGATTGCCAGTAAATCAAACTGCTGTTCGCGTGCCAGCAACAGAAAGTTCTCCAGCTCACTACGAAAGAAAGCTGCGCGCGGCGGATAATCGAATGCCAGTGTGGTCAGCGCATCGATGGTCCGAAAAGTTCCAGCATCCTGTCCGTAGATGGTTTCCACACCGATCACCGCAAGGATGATTTCCTGCGGCACACCATATTCTTGTTCGGCACGCCGCAAGCTTTTCTGGTATTTGTGCCAGAATTCCAAACCCAGCCTGACGCGTTGCGGATTAATAAAAGCCGCACGATATTCCAGCCACGGCTTGAGGGTCGCCGGACGGGAAATGGCGTCGATCACCGCCTGAACATGCTGAGCATGGGCAAACACGCGGTCCAATTCGGCACGTTTTAATTTGTGCTTGGCAACCATTTCATCAATGAATCCAGGAATACCTGAAAATTCAGCGGTGTCCGGCAACGTGGCGGCATCAGCCGGATGCACCGCAAAAAACAGCACCAGCAAAGGGATTGCATAAATAAGTTTCATAGTCTGCGGATTCTAACCGATGGATGCTCGACAGACAGCCGCAACTACTGGTAAATTGCAGATTCGTTCAGTACGTTGGCAGGGCCAGTCCATAAATTGCCCCTGCCAGTGAACCTCACCCCCTCATTAATTGCCGAAAGAAATGCCATGACCAACCCAACCCAACATCATCGCCTCATCATCTTAGGCTCAGGTCCGGCCGGATATACCGCCGCCGTCTATGCCGCGCGCGCCAACCTCAATCCGGTGCTGATCACCGGGCTGGCCCAAGGCGGCCAGTTGATGACTACCACCGACGTGGATAACTGGCCTGCCGATGCGATGGGTGTGCAAGGCCCCGAGCTGATGGCGCGCTTCCAGCAACACGCGGAGCGTTTCAACACCCAGATGATTTCCGACCACATCCATACCGCCAAGCTGCAACAAAAACCATTTCTGCTGGTAGGCGATGCGGGCAGCTACACCTGTGACGCGCTGATCATTTGCACCGGCGCTTCGGCGCAATATCTCGGCCTGCCTTCCGAAGAAGCCTTCATGGGACGCGGCGTGTCTGGCTGTGCGACTTGCGACGGTTTCTTCTATCGCGGCCAGGATGTGGCGGTTGTCGGCGGCGGCAATACTGCCGTGGAAGAGGCCATGTATCTGTCCAACATTGCCCGTCACGTCACGCTGGTGCATAGACGCGAAGCCTTCCGCGCCGAACGCATCATGATCGACCATCTGATGGAGAAAGTAAAAGAAGGAAAAATCACGTTACAACTCAATAGCACGCTGGACGAAGTGCTTGGCGATGCCAGCGGGGTGACCGGCATGCGCGTGAAAAATGTGCAAAGCGGCGAGAAGCAGGACTTCGCATTAACAGGCGTGTTCATCGCCATTGGGCACAAGCCCAATACCGATATTTTCGCCGGGCAACTGGAAATGAATAACGGCTATATCAATACGCGCGGCGGCAATCAGGGTAACGCTACGGCGACCAGCATCTCCGGCGTGTTCGCGGCCGGCGATGTGCAGGATCAAATCTATCGCCAGGCATGCACCAGCGCTGCAACCGGCTGCATGGCGGCGCTGGATGCGGACAAGTATCTCGCCTCGCTAGCCAAGACTTAAATACGCAGTCCTGCACTGCTACGGCGTTCGTGACATTGTGAAGAAACCTGCGAAAAATAAAACTGACCAGATAGCGCCTGACGATGCCGCACTGTTTCGCGCGGCAGTCGGCGAAGTAAAGCCGCTGGCTGAGCAAAACCGCATCACGCCCCAGCCTGCTCCTCGCACATTTTTACTTCATCGCCCCGTCCCATCTCTGGCAATTCCCGATACGCTGTCTGACTGGTGCTCCGAAAACGCACCGGATGAATTTTTGAGCAACGGACTGTCGCGCATGACCTTGCGCAAGTTGCGGCGGGGGATATGGCCTATTCAGGACAGCCTGGATCTGCACGGCCATAACAGCGATGCGGCGCGCAAGTTATTGCAGGGATTTTTACACGAAGCGACACAGCGAAACTTGCGCTGTGTGCTGGTGATACATGGCAAGGGGCTGAATAGCCAAGGTGGCGATGCGGTATTGCGCAGACTTACGCGCCACTGGCTCACTCAACATCCGCATATATTGTGCTATTGCGATGCGCCAATTAGAAACGGCGGCAGCGGCGCAGTACTGGTGCTGCTAAAGACTAGCCTTTAAGTTTTTTTGCCCATCACATAACGCAAATATTCGAAGAACATCTCGCACCAGTCCTGATCGTTTTCCTTGAGCGAAAAGAGTAGTTTCTGAACTTCAGTCACTGGCCACTTCGGGTTGTACGCCACCAGCATCTTCTCCGGATAAAGTTCGAGCGATGTTTCGAGGCGCGTTGCCATTTTTCCGATTCCATTGAGCATCACCGCAATATCCTTATCCGACTCCATCTCAGCGGTCAGATCTCCATATATTTTGGGATTCTGCTTGGTAAACTCGATGAATTTGGTAAGGATATAAAAGAATTCGCCTTTATTATCTTTGCTCACCGCATCACCCATCATGAACGGCATCACCGACAATTCCAGCCAGTAGTAGCCCAGCTTGGGATTGCGATGTTTGGATACGCTTATGTAACCGTTACGCGCCTTGGCACGCTGAATGGCATCTTCCAACAACAATTTCTCCGAACCGCGCGAAGCGATTTCCTTGCCCTCCAACACACTGGGTTTGAACAAAAAGAAATTCGGAAAATCTTCGTAAAGCTTTCCTGAATGATTGTGATCACGATAATAGGCATTAAAAAGTCTCAATACCGCATCAGCATTTTTTTCCATATCGTAATAGGTTTTGTTGGCAACAGCGCCAGCATTGCTATCCTGCATAACACACTCCCCCTTTGCTTCATTAAATACGGCTTATCTTATTTTGTTGCAATCATACCTTCACATGCTAAACTTATATATGCATTTAGCTGTATTTTATCGGCTGGATTTGATTTTACTCAAAAAAACCTTTGCCACGAGGATGTTAGTCATGGGTAAGTTTCTGTTGATTCTGTTGATCTTGGTCAGCACAAACGCCTTTGCTGCGGTCAGCAAGTGGGTGGATGATCATGGCCGGGTGCATTATTCAGATCAGCCACCCCCACCGGAGGTGAAGGCAGAAACATTGCATTCAGCTCCTGTCACCGAAAGCACTGCGGGCGTCAGTGGAGTAGCCGCGCCGAAAACAATTGCTGAGCGCGAAGCAGATTTGAAAAAAGCTCAACAAGCGAAAAAAGAAGCCGCCGAAAAAGACGCTCAGAAGCAGGCTGCTGCAGAAGCACTGAAAGCCAGCTGCGCCACCGCACAACAAAATCTGAGAACTTTGCAGTCAGACCTACGCATGATAGAGGTTAATGCCAACGGCGATCGCTCTTACATGGACGACACGCAACGCCAGCAACGCATAACAAAAGCCCAGCAGGACGTCAGCACTTACTGCAAGTAACCCCTACGCGACCAACTCCTCGTCGCGCATCCGCAGTGCTTCTTCGATGTCCACCGCCACCACTTTGGACACGCCTTTTTCCTGCATCGTCACGCCGACCAGTTGCTTGGCCATTTCCATCGTGATCTTATTGTGACTGATAAAAATGAACTGGGTATGTTGCGCCATTTTCTGGATCAACGCGCACAGGCGTTCGGTATTGGTGTCATCCAGCGGCGCATCCACCTCGTCGAGCAGACAGAACGGTGCAGGATTGAGCTGGAATAGTGAAAACACCAGCGCGATCGCGGTCAGCGCTTTTTCTCCGCCCGACATCAGATGTATCGTGCTGTTCTTCTTGCCGGGAGGCTGCGCCATCACCTGCACGCCGCTGTCGAGTATCTCTTCGCCGGTCAGCACCAGCCTTGCTTCACCGCCGCCAAACAGCACCGGGAACATTTCCGACAAATGTCCGTTGACCTTGTTGTAGGTGTCCATCAACAGGTCGCGCGATTCCTTGTCGATACGACGGATCGCATCTTCCAGCGTCGCCATCGCGTCGTTCAGATCTTTCGCCTGCGCATCCAGATAGGCTTTGCGCTCGCTCGCGGTTTGCAGCTCTTCGAGCGCGGCGAGATTCACCGAGCCTAATATTTCGATTTCCTCGTTCATGCGATTTAACTCGCTTTGCAGCGCAGTCGGCTTATTGTTACCCGTCTCCAGCAGCGGCATCAGCACTTGCTCATCCACACCCTGCAACTGCTCCGACCATTGCTCGAAATGCAGACGCGACTCCTGCTCTTTGAGCGTCAACTCGCCCAGTTTTTCGCGCAACGGATTCAGCTTGTGTTCGCAGACGAGGCGTTCCTGTTCGAACTTATGCAGATTGACCGTGGCGTTTTCCAGAATGTTGCGCGCAGAGCCTAACGCCTGTTCGCAAACCTGACGGCCCTGCAAGGCCGATTGCAATTGCTGTTGAGGTGTCTCATCCTCGCTGACCGATAACTCGGTATGTAACTGCATCAGATTATGCTCGAACTGCGCCAGCGCCTCGGTGATTTGCTCGGTGTTGTGTTGCAAGTCGGTGATTTTCTCGGTGCAAGTCTTGACAAAAAAACGCGCTTCCTGCAAGGCATGCTGGGCGTGCTGAGCGCGGCTGCGCTGCTCGCGCAACGCAATATCCTGGGCGTTGGCATGGCGCTGCGCCTCATCGACTTGCGCATAAAAAACGGCAATCTGCTCGCGCAAATCCGCCATCTGTTCATCTATACCGTGTTGCTGGCTTTGCTCGGCTGCCAGCAGCTCGGCCACTTCCTGCATTTCGCGCTCGATCTGCGCGGCGCGCTCGACACTGCGTTCGTGCGCCTGATTGAGCTTGAGTATGTTCATCTGCAAGCCGTGCAGACGCTGCTGCAATTCATTTCCAGCATTGCGTTGCGGCGCGATCTGCATTTCGATGGACTGGTAATTCTGCTCGGCTTGAGCGACCTGCTCGCGCGAATATTCCGCATTGTGATTCTGTTCGACTAATTCCAGCTCCAGCTTCTCGATCTCGCGCTGCCTCGCCAACACGCCGTGCAACTGACTATCCGGCGCGTGAAACAGTACACTGTGCGCACCGATCAGATGCCCTTGTGGCGTGACAAACCAGCCCCCCGCAGGCAGCTGCGCGCGGAGCATATAGGCTTGCGCCACATCCGCCACCGCATACACATGCGCCAGCCAGTCGCGCATCACCGGCAACACTTGCGCGTCTTGGCATTGGACATAATCGAGCAATGGGCGTAGGTCGGGATTTACCTCGAAGAGGTTCTTGTGCCCTGTGGGTATCTCGACATCATTATCATGTCGGGATGAATCCCGACCTACAGCAAACAGCGCAAGCTTTGCCGGAGGCACATCGCTCCATGCGGCAGCAGCATCCAGCGACGGCATGGCCAGCGCATTCAGGCGCTCGCGCAATACCGCTTCCAGCGCGTCTTCCCAGCCGTTCTCGATACTGATGGCTTGCCACAGGCGCGGCAATTTATCGAGTTGATGCTGTTGCAACCAGGCATTCAAATTCTTGTCGTTATCGATCTGGCGCTGCAATTGTTGCAACGCATGCAGGCGCGCCTCGGTCTGCGCCAGCATGCGCTCTTGCTGCTGCAACGAATCGCGCTGGTTACGCCGCTGCGTATCGGCCAGCGGCAACTGTTCCTGCAAGTGCGCCAGTTTTTCGACCTGCTCGGCACGTTCCATTTCCAGCTCGGCCATATGCTGCTGCGCGTCTTGCAGCGCCCCGCCATCGGCACCCGGCAGATTGTCTTTCTCCAGCAACAAACGCGAACGGCGCGAATCCAGTTGCCCGATGTTGCGTTGCAGATTGGCGCGCTGCGTGTCGGCTAATTGCAGTTGCTGTTGAAGTTGCAGCTGTTCTCGCTGCAATGCGTTGTAGCGCTCCTGCGCGCCGCGCGCCGCCTGTTCCGCCTGAGGCAGGTTTTGCCCTTCCAGTTGATCGAGCTGTTCGGCCTCTGCAATCTTGACCCCAGCCCCGTCCTGCTGGCGCTGCCAATGTTCCAGCAAGGAATGCACACCCTGGCGTTGCTGCTGTTGCTGTTCGATCTGCCTCTCGGTATTAGCAAGCTGCTGCGTCAGTCGCTGGCGTTGTTCGGTGACGTGTTTGATCTGCTGCTCTAGGCGCGCGATCTCGGCATTCGAGGTGTACAGCTCGCCCTGCCTGACGTGCAGCGCATCGGATAACTGGTAATGCCCACTGCGCGTGGTTTCCAGCTGACTCTCGATGTCGCGCAGCCGCGCGGTTTCGGCTTCCAGTTCGGTGCGGGTCTTCTCGGTGGCTTGCGCGTATTTGAGACGCTGCGCTTCGGCTTCCAGCTTTTTCACCAGCCAGAACAAACGTTGCGTGGTGTCGCGCTGCGTCTCCAGTGAGCGATATTGTCTCGCCACTTCGGCCTGCGCGCCCAAGTGCACCAGCTGTTTATCCAGCTCCTGCAAAATGTCGGACACGCGCAGCAGGTTGTCGCGTGTGTCGCCGATGCGCAATTCCGTCTCGCGCCTGCGGTCGCGGTATTTGGAAACACCCGCCGCTTCCTCTAGGAAGATGCGCAGCTCTTCGGGTTTCGCCTCGATGATGCGCGAGATCATGCCCTGCTCGATGATCGCGTAAGCGCGCGCCCCCAGGCCAGTGCCCAAAAAAATGTCGGTGATGTCCTTGCGCCGCACGTGCTGGTTGTTGATGTGGTAACTGGAATCGCCGTCACGCTGCAGTACGCGCTTAATCGAGATTTCCGCGTAACTCGACCATTGTCCGGCGGCCTTGCCCAGCGAGTTGTCGAATATCAGCTCCACGCTGGCGCGCGATACCGGCTTGCGCTTGCTGGAGCCGTTGAAAATCACATCCTGCATGGACTCGCCGCGCAGTGCGGAGGCCTTGGATTCGCCCAGCACCCAGCGCATCGCGTCGATCACATTCGACTTGCCGCACCCGTTCGGCCCGACTACACCCACGATCTGACCCGGCAACGGAATGTTCGTGGGGTCAACGAAGGATTTGAAACCGGCTAGCTTGATCTGGGATAAACGCAATTTAGGAGCCGCAACGTTATAATGCGCGCTATTCTAACCGAAGCGGAACCCGACACAAAATGCCTACACCATCCAGTAAAACCTTGGCCTCAAAAACCCTGGAAACCTTCCCCAACCCGAACCCTGCGCGCGACTACCATATCCATATGGAAATCCCCGAATTCACCTGCCTGTGCCCCAAGACCGGCCAGCCAGATTTCGCGACGCTGATCCTGGATTACATCGCCGATCAGCAATGCGTCGAACTGAAAAGCCTCAAGCTGTATGTCTGGTCGTTCCGCAACGAAGGGCATTTTCACGAAGACGTCACCAACCGGATGCTCGATGATCTGGTCGCTGCCACCGGGCCGCGCTTCATGCGCCTGACCGCGAAATTCTTTGTGCGCGGCGGCATCTTCACCAACGTCGTGGCGGAACACCGCAAGCCAGGCTGGCAACCTGTGCCGTTAGTGGATCTAACCCAGTTTGAGACGCAGTCGAATACGCGCGGGTAGACTTATCGATATATTAGGACATATGCAACGAGCTGCAACCTAATATTTTCTAATCCAGTCCACTATTGGCCGGGTTAGATGGCAGGATTAGACGAAAGAAGCAAACTTCATCTGTCTGTACTATTATGCTGTTGGCGCACGACTCATCGATCTTCACCGCGCGCCAATACTTAAAGGGTGCACGATGAACGAGAAGCGGACCGTACGGGACACGCTGCGCAGGGAAGCTGAGGCCCGCCTCGTTAGCGCGTCTCAGCCGCTGGCATCGTCCCGGTCCGCGGAGGAACTTCTGCACGAACTTCAGGTGCATCATATCGAACTGAAAATGCAGAATGATAAGTTGCGCAAAGCGCAGGTCATCATCGAAGAATCCCGTGATCGTTATGTGGATCTTTATGATTTTGCTCCGATCGGTTATCTCACGCTCAATCGCGATGCCTTGATTGCCGAAGTCAATCTCAATCGTCGTTTTGCACGTCTTGTCGCACCGGAAGACCATGACCGCTGGCATCGCCAATTTGTAAGCGTTTTGCAACACGGCGACAGGCAAAGTTGCGAACTGGCACTCCAGCGCGTTGACGGTTCCCGTTTCTACGCGCAATTGGATTACCTGCACAAGAAAGTCCGCGACACATCCTCGGTGCGCATTGCCTTCACCGACATCTCCGCACGCCGCCAGGCGGAAGAGAAACTGTTCAAAGCAAATGCATTGCAGAATGCAATTTTCAACAGCGAAAATTTCTCGAGTATCGCCACTGACGCGAAAGGCGTAATTCAAATTTTCAACGTCGGCGCAGAACGCATGCTGGGCTACACCGCATTAGAGGTGGTGAACAAGGTCACCCCCGACGACCTCTCCGATCCGCAGGAAGTAGTCGAACGTGCCAAGACATTGAGCAGCGAATTCGGGATGCCGATCAATCCGGGGTTCGAGGCCCTGGCGTTCAAGGCCTCGCGCGGTATCGAAGACATCTACGAGCTGACAAAGATCCGCCGTGACGGCAGCCGCTTTCCAGCAGTGGTGTCGGTCACGGCGCTGCGTGACGCTCAACACGCCATCATCGGCTACCTGCTGATCGGCACCGACAACACCGCACGCAAGCAGATCGAAACTGAGCGTGCGCTGCTCGACCAGCGCCTGCACGAACAACAGTTCTATACCCGCTCGCTGATCGAATCGAACATCGACGCGATCATAACCACCGACCTGTCCGGCTTCATTACCGATGTCAACCAGCAGATGGTGGCGCTCACCGGCCGCATGCGCCACGAACTGATCGGCGGCCCTTTCAAGGATTACTTCACCGATCCGGAGCGGGCCGAGGCAGCCATCAATATGGTGCTGAGCGAAAAGAAAGTCACCAACTACGAGCTCACCGCGCGCGCCATGGACGGCAAGGAAACAGTGGTGTCCTACAGTGCGGCCACCTTCTATGATCGGAACAGAAAACTGCAGGGCGTGTTCGCCGCCGCGCGCGATGTCACCGAACGCAAACGCCTGGATCAGGAACTGGAGAGCGCCAAGTTGGCGGCGGAAAAAGCCAACCTCGCCAAATCGGATTTCTTATCCAGCATGCGCCATGAGCTGCGCACCCCGCTCAATTCCATCCTGGGCTTCGCCCAGTTGCTGGAGGCCAGTACCCCGCCGCCAACGTCCACCCAAATTGAAAGGCTGCGCCAGATTATCAAAGCCGGATGGTATCTGCTGACGTTGATCAACGAAGTCCTCGATCTCTCGGTGATCGAGTCCGGCAAGGTTACGCTGTCGCGTGATCCGGTATTGCTGATCTATTGCTGATCGAGGTCATCCGCGAATGCCGGGCCATGGTCGAATCGCAGGCGCAACAGCGTGACATTAAATTGACCTTTCTCCCATTCGATAACAGCTGGTTTGCCAATGCCGATCGGACCCGGTTGAAGCAGGTGCTGATCAACCTGCTGTCCAACGCGATCAAATATAACCGCGAGCATGGAACGGTCGAGGTGAAGTGCACCGAGAGCGCGCCGGGACGCATACGCATCAACATCAAAGACAGCGGCGCGGGATTGCCTCCGGAAAAACTGTCGCAGCTCTTTCAGCCGTTCAATCGTCTCAGTCAGGAAAACGGCACCGTGGATGGGACGGGCATCGGCCTAGTGGTCACCCGGCAACTGGTCGAACGGATGGGAGGCACTATCGGCGTGGAAAGCACCGTCGGAGTGGGCAGCGAATTCTGGATCGAACTAATCCGTGACGTGATTCCTCAATTTGCCGCTGATAATACCTCGCCCGCAGACCTTGCGCCGCAAGACTAGGGAAATAGCCCGCAAAACGCGGCGCAGCGCACCCTGCTCTATGTGGAAGACAATCCGGCCAACCTGATGCTGGTCGAGCAGATAATTGAGCGCCATCCCCATTTGCGCATGCTCAGCGCACGCGATGGCCATCTCGGCATCGCGCTGGCGCGCGCACAGCTCCCTGATGTAATTTTAATGGACATCCATCTGCCCGGCATCAGCAGAATCGAAACCCTGAATATCCTGCGCACATATCCGGCAACAGCGCACATCCCCGTCATTGCGCTCAGTGCCAATGCGATGCCACGCGATATCGAGAAGGGACTTGAGGCAGGATTCTTCCGGTATCTGACCAAACAGATCAAGGTCAATGAATTCATCGTGGCACTGAATAAGGCGCTGGAATTAGCAAAACCAAGAATAGGCGGCGCAATTAACAGAGGATCAGCATAATAGCGAATGCCGCCAATATTCTGAGTTAGTAGACGGCGGCATTATGAGGATGGCAAGGATCGTAAAGTGGGTTATCCGCAGCGCAGCAACCCACCGAATTCCCGTCGTCAAGCCGCCGGCTTGTCTTCCGCCGTTTTCCGGACACCCGACATTTCGACCGCGATAGCCGCCGCCTCTTCTGCCGGCATGCCTTCGGTTCTGCGCTCGTATTCGAGCTCGCTATGCTCGTCTTTTTTTCTCATTGCTGCGTCCTCGGCCTGCTCCGTCTCACCGGGCAGTTCGACGCGAAGCTTGTCGATGAGCATCAGGATCGCGGCCGCGACCGGCAGCGCAAGCAGTGCGCCGATAATCCCGAACAGCGTGGCACCCGCGATCAGGGAAAAGAGCACCACCGACGATGGCAGCCGCATCGCGCGTCCGTAGACGATGGGAACCAGCACGCGGCTTTCGAACTCCTCATAGGCGAGCATCAGCAAGAAAACCACCAGGGTGATGGCCGCCCCGAACGGCAGCGCGGCCGCAACGGCGGGGCCCATGGTAAGGAAGATGCCAATGTACGGCAATACGTCGGCCAGGCCGCCGAACACCGCGATTACCAAGGCGTTCGGTATACCGCACGCGATGAGCAGGATGAACATGAACGCAAACATCAGGCCGCAGGTGATCACCTGACCGCGGATATAGCCGCCGACAATCGTGTTCAGATTGACCAGAATGCGCGACAGCCGGATATGGTGAGTGCGTGGCACCATCGCGAATAACGCACCGCGTAGCCGGTCGCGGTCCAGCATCATGTACAGTGCGAGAAAAATTGCACCAACCCCATAGGCGATGCTCTCCACCACGATGGTAAAAAAGTTCAGCACGGACTCGGATGAAGACTTGATGAGCGCGTCATATTGCACGTGTCGCATCGTGTCCGCGAGGTGTTCCGTAAGCGGCGATCGGTCGAACCAATTTGCCAGCCGCTCACGCAGCGCCGGCTCCATGTCAATTAAGCTCTTCACCTGATTCACCAGTTCCGGAATGGTAAGCGCGAATATCAGCACGGTCGATACGAACAGTATAGTGAACACGATGGCGATACCCACATCCCTGCGCACGCCGCGCTGTTCCAGCCAATCCACCGCCGGGCCAAGTGTGCCGACAATCATCAGCGCGCCCACAAGCACCAGAACGACCGGAAGCAGGCGCATGAAAATCCACAGGCCGGCAATGACCAGCACCACGGAAAATATCGTCCACGGAGCGATTTCGATGCGGATCGCGCGTGTTCGCGGCAACGGCACTTCCGGCTCCGGCTCGATGCGCTTGCCCGGCGCAATGGTCGCAGACGACTTTATTTTTGGCGTGCTCATTCAGGCCTCAACGCGCGCAATGCGCACAATTTCCTGATCGATATTTTTCTGGCGACAAAACAAAATCGATGCACCCGCTTTCAATGGCGCTTTCCGGCATGCTTGGCTGACTCGCCGTGCTGAGTTTCTGCGCGATGGTATGCCGCCCACTTGTTTG
The DNA here is from genome assembly GCA_017880865.1 of Gallionella sp. Lineage (GTDB taxonomy): Bacteria > Pseudomonadota > Gammaproteobacteria > Burkholderiales > Gallionellaceae > Gallionella. Next base: position 12,891 of record JADGRL010000037.1, on the reverse strand, counting down.
ATGCCGCACAGCGCCGCTGCCCCGTCGCCATCATAGCCCGAGACAATAACGGCGATTAGCTTGCCGTCCCAGTAACGCGTCAGTGAACGCAGGAAAACCGTGATGACATCAGGCCAGCCTCGGGGCTTTGATATCGGCTTCAGATGAAACTCGCCATCGAAGACATGTAAATCCCGATTTTCAGGGATGATGAATACCCTGTTGGGTTCGATCAGCAAACTTTCCGTGATGAGATCGACCGGCATGGTCGTGAAGCGGGGAAGAACCTCGTGGAGGTGGGTAGGCATGAGCGTGATGTGGTTTACGATGGCGATCGCCACACCCATGTCATTTGGCATATTTTGCAATAGTCGGATACAGGCGTCCAGGCCACCGGCCGAACCACCGACACAAACAATCTGAAAATCTCTCGCCGATGAACCCATTTTACTAGACATCTTCTTCACCTTTCGCATCAACCATTCTGATGGGTTTATGGGTATGTGGATTACAAAGCGGAGAATCCTTACCTTATATGATGATTATTTTTGATGATTATTTTTTTCGCGCTGCTCATTTTTAAGACTAATAATATAGCCAGAAACCATCTGTCTGTTAGCGTACATAAGGACTATATATTTTTAAGATCGAATTTAATAATCACTATATGGTCAGGATCCGGCCCTATACGAAACACTCAAAATTCCCGGCACTCTCAACGTTGCACCGTCATTAGACCGGCAAAGTTGATTTGATTTATTTTTAAGTTAGCTACCGCACAGACCGGCGGCAACATTACGTTCATTCTTCAATCCCTGCGGGGAGAACCTGTCAACTTAAAAAGGAATACGATCATGAACAAAGACCAAGTCAAAGGGATTGTAAAAAACATTGCCGGAAAAGTTCAGGAAGAGGTTGGCAAGCTGGTCGGAAGCAAAGAGCAACAAGTGAAAGGTCTCGGCAAACAAATATCCGGGAATGCAGAGAAAACTTATGGTGATGCAAAGGCCATTATTAAAGATTCCAAGTAAGTCATCGAATATGGCCGCGAGCAGCGGCCATATTTTTGTTATGCCGACGTCATGCAATTACGCAAAAATATACGAATTATTCATTTGATGAGAACGATATGCTGGTGACATTTACAACCGACGCCTATGCTGACATCACCATGTTTGGAGATGTCGCGCTTATCATGCTGAAAATGATGGGGCACAGCGCAACCGTGCCTGGCGCTATTCTGGCAGCCGATGTGCCTGTTGCACTGAGTCGGCTGACAGCCGCTATCGATGCAGATAAATCCTCTGCGCCCGTTGCAGATGAGTCAGGGGTGAGCATGGCTCATCGAGGGCTGCCTCTAATTAATTTACTTGCCGCCGCAGCAAAGGCAGACCGTAACGTAATGTGGAAATAATTTGTCATTCAGGGTTACTCCACGCCGATCAATCAAAAGGAACCAAGCACGATGTGTTTTTCAGCACCTGTAAGTTTTATAGCCGGCGTTTCATTGTCTGTATTCGGTGTGGTGACAATGAAAAAGACGGAACGAAAGGAAGATCTTCCGTTCGCGATGATCCCGCTTTTGTTCGGCATCCAGCAAACCATCGAAGGGGTACTATGGTTGTCATTCCGGTTTGACGCCCCACTGCTCAATGTGACCATGACGTACTTGTTTACGTTGTTCTCGCACGTACTGTGGCCAATCTATGTGCCATTCGCAATCGGCCAAATGGAAACCGTGGCATGGCGAAAAAAGGTGATATCGGTATTCCAGATCGCGGGGGGCACGGTAGGCCTGTACCTTCTGTACTTTATCGTCAGATTTCCGGTCACTTCCGAAATTAACGAACACATGGTGTATGTTTTACCCTACGTGAAGGAGCATCCGGTGCTGGAGCTCTATCTTGCGGCAACCTGTTTTTGTGCCTTCTTTTCGAGTCACAGGATAGTCAATATCTTTGGCGCTCTGGCCTTGCTACTTTTTATGCTGGCTTACTGGTTCTACACCGTCGCCTTTTTTTCCGTGTGGTGCTTTTTTGCCGCGATACTGAGCATTGTCATCTATCTGCATTTCAAATTTATGTCGAGAATTTTAAGCGTCGGCTTGTGGCCGATCAAGTCACTTTCAAAACCATAGAGTTGATATATTTATCAACGGCTCGCCTACTTTAATCTACATGACCATATCCACGACCATGCTGACAGACTTTTCCATGCACATACGTCTTGTACGCCAAAATTCAGTTTGCTTTCGTCGCTTGAAGCGTTTCCGCAAGCATGAATTTTTTGAGCGCATATCATGCGGTAGATGACCAATTCCGATTGCTCTTTCTTATCAAAATTCCAATCGCTGTTGCGAGGTTCAGACAAAATACTATTGTTGTCATGTGGATTTCCAACGATGCTGCGGGAAATAGGATGATCTTTTCCGTCATGATTTGGGTTCATGTCGGGACAGCCATACTTTTTCATCTGTCGCTTTTTAAGTTTGTTGGTGTAGTAAGCCGGTGGATTAACGACCTTGGTGTAACCATTGACGCAGACCGTGGATTGGATGTTTTGCGGTGATAAATCGAAGCCAATAACACCTTGTGTGAGTGGGGGTTCGGAAAGATCAGAGGCACATGCAGAAAAAGAAAGGGCCAGAGCAAGACTTAACAGTTGGCAAGCGGCCCTTTTCGCTTTGCGGCGTGCCGGGTCGCTAGGTTTCAATGGGATGCTTAGTTGAGCAGTAATGTTAACCCGATCAGGTAGGTGCCAAGCGATGGTGACAACGTGTTATTACCCACATTAAAGTGCTGGAAGCCGACGCGAACAATGTCTTTTTCGCGAAAAAACTCAAAGCCAGCGCCGTATGTCGGACCTAAATTATTGGCTCTTCCAGAAAAACCACGAGAGTAAACATCAGCCAAACCAGCCTTGCCATACAGCTTCAGGCCTCTATTATTCAGCGGCACTACGCCGATTGCGCAAAAATCCAGGGAAGTGCTTGAGGTGAATGGACCGCTTTTACCGATGAGTCCAAATTGCATTTCATATCCGTAGTGCTCATTTGGACGGACTGACCTCAGGATGGCGACCGCAGACGAAGAATCATTCACGCCATTCTGCGTTGATCTGACATAGTCTACCGAGAATCCATTGTATGCATCACCATCCGCAAATGCGTTCATCGATAACCAACCCAATAATACAAATATTGCTAACGCTATATTCTTCATATCTATTCCTGTGATTTAAAGTTTAACGAGATACGTCATCAATCCCGGAACACATTCTCTTGGGCACATCAATTTTCTCTGGGCACATCAATTTTTCCTGGATACAAAATGTACGAACTCTTGCGGCTATAAAAGCCAATAAACGATCCACCGTTAAATGATATGAAAAAGCCTAAAATCCTTCTGTCTGCTGGCGCACATAGATACGGCTTATTTGATGGTGAAGCTTGAACGTCTCTCTATGTATCGAAAACAAAATCTCATTGTTGAAAACAGTCGTTTTATCAACTGTGGCCAGCTGGATCATGTCTGAATTGATACAATTGCCCGATCAATCTCATCGGCCACTTGTCCCATGACTTTTTATCTCGGCCTTGATTTCGGCACCACCGGTGCGCGCGCCTGCGTCATTGACGATAAAAAAGACATCGTCTGGAAACAGCGCGTCGCCTATCCCGATCCAGCCCAGCAGACCCCGAGAGACTGGCGCGCTGCGCTGCACATGCTGCTCGGCGCGCTGCCGCAACGCCTCGCGTCTCAATTGTCTGGTCTGGCGATAGACGGTACTTCCGGCACGGTGTTACTGTGCGATGAAGCGCTGGAACCTTGCTCCCCTGCCCTGCTGTACAACGATAACCACGCACTACTGCAGGCCGCACAGCTCATGTCCATCGCGCCTGACAATAATACTGTTTGCGCCGCCACCTCCGGCCTTGCGAAGTTTCTCTGGCTGGCACAACAAAGCGACATCAGCCGTGCCGCGTATTTTTTGCATCAGGCCGATTGGCTCACCGCGCTGCTCAGCGGCAAGCCCGGCATCAGCGATTATCACAACGCGCTAAAAACAGGCTATGACGTTGAAAATTTGTGCTGGCCGGATTGGCTGATGGCTTTGCCGCATACGAATCTGTTGCCAATGGTGCTCGCTCCTGGCGAAATTATCGGATGCATTCAGCCGGACATCGCCGCGCATTTTGGCATTCATCCGCAATGCGTCATTCACGCCGGAACCACCGACAGCAACGCCGCTTTCATCGCGTCGGACATTCATGAACTCGGTATCGGCGTGACTTCGCTCGGCACGACGCTGGTGCTCAAACAGCTATCAAAACAGCGTATCGAAGCACCTGCATTCGGCGTATATAGCCATCGCTACGGCGACCTGTGGCTGGTGGGCGGCGCATCGAACGCCGGCGCGGGCGTGCTGCGCCAATACTTTGACGATGCGCAACTCGATGAACTGAGCGCACAAATCAATCCGCAGCAAGACAGTCCGCTGGATTATTACCCGCTGACCAAACCTGGTGAGCGTTTCCCGGTCAACGATGCGCGGCTCGCACCCAGGGTTACACCGCGCCCCCTTCGACCAGACTCAGGGCAGGCCGAAAATGACGCGGACTTTCTGCATGGCTTGTTGCAAGGCCTGGCACGTATCGAAGTAGCGGGCTATGCCAGACTCACTGAGCTGGGTGCACCGCCGCTCAGGCGCGTCGTGACCAACGGCGGCGGGGCAAAAAACACAGTATGGAGAACGATGCGCGCGAGATTGCTCGGTGTGCCGGTCAGTACAGCGGTAAATTCAGAAGCGGCTTACGGTAGCGCGCTGCTCTGTCTTATTCCATTTTCAGATCGATAGTGCAATAAGATTACACCGCCTGTTTCATATTGCCCTCAATACAAGAACAGTCTTCACAAACAAACCTGACAAGACGCCCGCCACGCAACGCCTTATAATCGCGCCTTCATTTCGCCGATTCGGAGTCTTCAGCATGTCGCCCAGCACTACATCACAAAGTCTACTCAACACCCGTCAAACTTTCAAGCTCGCCAGCGGAAAATCCGGCACGCTGTATTCGCTGCCTGCACTGGAGGCCGCCGGGGTCGGAAAAATTTCACGCCTGCCGGTTTCAATCCGCATCGTGCTCGAAGCGGTACTGCGCAATTGCGACGGCAAGAAGGTGACCGAGGCGCATGTGCGCCAGCTGGCGAACTGGCTGCCGAACGCGCCGCGCACCGAAGAGATCCCGTTCGTCGTCGCGCGCATCGTGTTGCAGGATTTCACTGGCGTGCCGCTGCTGGCCGATCTCGCCGCGATGCGCGATGCCGCTGCCAAACTGGGTTGCGACCCGAAGATCATCGAACCGCTGGTCCCGGTGAATCTGGTCGTGGACCACTCGGTGCAGGTGGATCATTACAACAGCCCCGATGCGTTGAAGCTGAACATGGAGCTGGAATTCGAGCGCAACGCCGAGCGCTACAAGTTCATGAAATGGGGCATGCAGGCGTTTGACACCTTCAAGGTCGTGCCGCCCGGCATCGGCATCGTGCATCAGGTGAACCTAGAATATCTGGCGCGCGGCGTGCAGCACAAGGACGGAGTCTATTATCCGGACACGCTGGTCGGCACCGACAGCCACACCACGATGATCAACGGCATCGGCGTGGTCGGCTGGGGCGTGGGCGGCATCGAGGCGGAAGCCGGCATGCTCGGCCAGCCGGTATATTTCCTGACCCCCGATGTGGTCGGCGTCAACCTCAAAGGCCATCTGCGCGAAGGCGTGACCGCGACCGATCTGGTGCTTACCGTCACCGAGTTGCTTCGCAAACATAAAGTGGTTGGCAAGTTCGTCGAATTCTTCGGCGCAGGCACCGCGGCGCTGACCCTGCCGGACCGCGCGACGATCGCGAACATGGCTCCCGAATACGGCGCGACGATGGGCTTCTTCCCGGTGGACGAAGTCACGGTCAATTTCATGCACAACACCGGACGCACCGAGGAAGAAGTGGATGCCTTCACCGCCTACTTCAAGGCACAGGGTTTGTTCGGCGTACCCCAAGCCGGACAGATCGATTACAGCAGCGTCGTGGAACTGGATTTGAGCAGCATCGAACCGTCGCTGGCCGGACCGAAGCGCCCGCAGGATCGCATCGCGTTGTCCGCAATGCGCGAGACCTTCAACACGCTGTTTTGCAAACCGACCGCAGAAAATGGTTTCAACAAACCCGCGTCCGAACTCGGCAAACGCTACACCACCACGCTGCCCGACCACAGCAAGAATGTGTGCGTCCCGATCTCCGGCGGCGGCCTGCAGGACGCTGGCAAGTCGCGCAGCAGCAGCGAAATCGAGATGCTCGACGATCACCCCAACCCCGCCACACGTTGCGAGACATCAGGCGAGATGCTGACTGCGGTGCAGATCGGCCACGGCGATGTGCTGATCGCCGCGATCACATCCTGCACCAACACCTCCAACCCCAGCGTGCTGCTCGCTGCGGGCTTGCTGGCCAAGAAGGCGGTCGAAAAAGGCCTGCGCGTGCAGCCGCACATCAAGACCTCGCTGGCTCCCGGCTCGCGCGTGGTCACCAGCTACCTCACCAACGCTGGCCTGCTGGAACCCTTGTCGCAACTGGGTTTTAGCGTCGCGGCCTACGGCTGCACCACCTGCATCGGCAACTCCGGCCCGCTGGATGCGAAGATCGAGGAAGTCATCGTCGCCAACGATTTAATTGCGGCGGCGGTGCTGTCCGGCAACCGCAACTTCGAGGCGCGCATCCACGCCAACATCAAGGCCAACTTTTTAGCTTCTCCGCCGCTGGTCGTCGCCTACGCGATCGCGGGCCGAATGAACATCAATCTCGACACCGAGCCGCTGGGCACGGGTCGCGACGGGCAACCTGTGTATCTGAAAGACATCTGGCCTTCCAGCGATGAAGTGCAGGCCGTCAGCAAATACGCCACCGACCCGGCGTTGTACCGCTCGCTGTATTCCGATCTGACTAAAGATTTGCCGCTGTGGAACGCGATCTCGTCCAGCACCGGCAATCTGTATCAATGGGATGATTCGACCTACATCGCGCGTCCGCCGTTCTTCGAGCAGTTCAGCATGCAGACCGGCCGCATCACCGAGATACGCAACGCCAAACCGCTGGCGATATTCGGCGACTCGGTGACCACCGACCACATCAGCCCGGCCGGCAGCTTCAAGGCGACCACTCCGGCAGGAAAATATCTGCAAGACCATGGCGTGGCGATCAAGGATTTCAACAGCTACGGTTCAAGGCGCGGCAACCACGACGTGATGATGCGTGGCACGTTCGCCAACGTGCGCATCAAAAACCTGATGCTGCCCGCCAAGGCCGACGGCAGCCGTGTCGAGGGCGGCTATACGCTGTATAACGGCGAGCAGATCGCGATCTATGATGCCGCGATGAAGCACATCATCGACGGCACCCCGACGGTGATCTTCGCAGGTGAGGAATACGGCACTGGTTCGTCGCGCGACTGGGCGGCCAAAGGCACGCAGTTGCTGGGCGTCAAAGCGGTGATCGCGAAATCCTACGAGCGCATCCACCGCAGCAACCTGGTCGGCATGGGCGTGCTGCCGTTGCAATTCAAGAATGACACCAACGTCGCGACACTGAATCTGACCGGCGAAGAAACTTTCGATATTATCGGCATCGACGAGCACCTGAAACCGCAGCAGGATGTGACACTGACTATCACGCGCCGCAACGGCAGCAAACAGCAAGTACCGCTGCTGCTGCGCATCGACACGCCGATCGAGGTGGACTACTACCGGCATGGCGGCATCCTGCCGTATGTGCTCAGAGAGCTGGTCGCACAGAGCTAAGCCATGCCCCAGATCCCGCATGCCGAACGACACTTTCGCGCCTCGCAGACGGTGCGCGATATCGTCATCGGCATGGCGGACGGACTGACGGTGCCGTTCGCCTTGGCGGCGGGTCTATCCGGCGCAGTCACCTCCAGCCACATCATCACGACGGCGGGTATCGCGGAAATCGCGGCCGGTTCGATCGCGATGGGACTCGGCGGTTACCTCGCGGCAAGCGGCGATGCCGAGCACTATGCCCATGAGTTGCAGCGCGAACAACAGGAAGTGCGAACGACACCGGATCAGGAAGCCGCCGAGATCGTCGAGGTGTTCGAGGCCTACGGGGTATCGGCAGAACAGTGTGCGCTGGTGGTTGCGGCATTGCGCCGGGATCGCGATGCATGGGTGCGCTTCATGATGCGTTTCGAACTCGGCCTTGAGCGGCCGGAACCTCAGCGCGCGAGACAAAGTGCGGCGACGATAGCCTGCGCCTATATCGCGGGCGGACTGATCCCGATCGCACCCTACTTCGTGGCCTCCGGCGTGGCTGAAGCGCTACCCTATTCCATCGCCGTTACCTTGATCGCACTGGCGGTGTTCGGCTACGTCAAGGGCAACTACACCGGTACCGCGCCATTGCGCAGTGCGCTGCAAACCTTGGTGATCGGCGGCATTGCAGCGGCAGCCGCATTTGTATTGGCACGGGCAATTTCCTAGGCGCAATTTCACAGAGGGGAAACACCATGACCACCAGAACAGAACACGATTCGTTCGGCAGCATCGAGGTTCCATCGGATCGGTTGTGGGGCGCACAGACCCAGCGTTCGCGCGAACATTTTCACATCTCGACCGAGCGTATGCCGGAAGAAATCATCATCGCCTTAGCTCAAGTCAAACGTGCCTGCGCTCTAGTCAACCGTAATCTTGGATTGCTGAATGAGGAGAAAGCGACTGCCATCGTGCAGGCGGCGGACGAAGTGCTGGCTGGCCTGCATATTGATGAGTTTCCACTATCGGTGTGGCAGACCGGCTCGGGCACGCAGAGCAACATGAACCTCAACGAGGTGCTCGCCAACCGCGCCTCGGAATTGCTCGGCGGCGTGCGCGGCGCGACCCGATTGATACACCCCAACGACGAGGTCAATCTCGGCCAGTCGTCCAACGACATCTTCCCTACCGCGATGCATGTGGCCGCCGTGATTGGCATCCGGAAAAAACTGCTGCCTACTTTGGATATGCTGCGCAACACGCTAAAATTGAAATCCGCCGCGTTCGCCGATATCGTAAAAATCGGACGCACTCATTTGCAGGATGCGACGCCGCTGACGCTGGGTCAGGAATTTTCAGGCTATGTGGCGCAACTCGATCTCGCAGAAGCCATGCTGCTCGCAACGTCAACACCGCTCTACTCACTGGCGGCAGGCGGCACCGCCGTCGGTACCGGGCTGAACACCCATGCCGAATTCGGCGAGCGCGTCGCCGCCGAACTCGCTCGCAGCACCGGCTTGCCGTTCAAGACCGCAGCAAACAAGTTCGCCGCACTGGCCGCGCATGACGCGTTGGTGGCCGCGCACGGCGCGCTCAAGACGCTGGCTGTCGCGCTGATGAAGATCGCCAATGACGTGCGCTGGCTGGCCTCTGGCCCGCGTTCCGGCCTGGGCGAAATCCGCATACCTGAAAATGAACCGGGCAGTTCGATCATGCCGGGCAAGGTGAACCCGACGCAGTGCGAAGCGCTGACGATGCTGTGCTGTCAGGTGTTCGGCAACGATGTCGCGATCACGATAGGCGGTGCCTCGGGCAACTTCGAGTTGAATGTATACAAGCCGCTGATCGCGCACAATTTCGCGCAGAGTGTGCGCCTGCTAAGCGATGGCATGAGCAGCTTCGAGGAGTATTGCGCGCGCGGCATCGAAGCCGACCGCGAACGCATCGCGGAACTGATGGGACGCTCGTTGATGCTGGTGACCGCGCTGACCCCGCACATCGGCTACGACCGCGCCGCCGAGATCGCGAAACTCGCGCATCATGACGGCAGCACGCTGAAACAGGCGGCACAGGTTCTGGGCTATGTCAGCGAAGCCGATTTAGAACGCTGGGTGAACCCGGCCGAGATGGTGCATCCCGGGAAAAAATAACGCATGAAATAATCGCGGCTGAATGGTTTTTATCGATCCGAAGCTGGCGATTGATTTTTACTGAAACTCTACGATGCGCATCACCGGTATTAGGCGTGCACAAACATTCGGGCCAGTGATCGCCTCCAAAAGAACCCCAGCATAATTGATAAAGAGGCAAAGAAAGCCGCTCCAAGCGCGCAGGCCGTGCGCATATCCCGGGCCAACTTTAACCGATCCATACCTCGTTGCAGTTCCAGCTTGCCCGCTTCTAGCCGCCGCTCTCCAACATTGACCTTGTCTTCTCCTTGGGCAACTTGCTTGCCCCCTCGGCGATCTGCTTTCTGCTTTCTGCTTTCTGCTTTCTGCTTTCTGCTTTCTGCTTTCTGCTTTCTGCTTTCTGCTTTCTGCTTTCTGCTTTCTGCCTTCTGCCTTCTGCCTTCTGCCTTCTGCCTTCTTCAAAACCCTTCCCGGCATTGAACAACTCGTCCAAAAACACCAGGAAAGAATTATCATGAGCTTGTTCATACTTCTTTTTGCCCTCTGACAACTCCCGCTTGCCGGCCTCCAATTTGGCTTTGCCCTCATCACCTGCATCAAGCTATTTTTGACCATCGGCTATTTGCATTTCTCCGGCATTAATCTTCCTGTCGATAAACAGATAGCCCGCCACCGACCCGAGAGCCAATAAAATGGTAAGCGACAACGCAATTAATTTGACCATGATGCATCCTTCCGGGTTCGGCCACTAATCCGTTTTATGTTGCTCTTGCTCCGATTTTTTATTTTTGCTCGCGCGCTTGCTGATGTGCCACACTACCCCGGCAATCGCCACGAACGTGACGAACGTTGCAAATTCAACCAGCCGAACTATCGTTTGAACTTGCTCACGTTCCGGCATATTTATCTGAGCCTGGACATTGCCCACCAGCAACGCCATTCCACTCATAGCGAACAAAACAAAAATCAATCCGTTCATGGTTGTCTTCATGCCGCCTCCCTTTCCACATCATTCTATAATTTTTTAAATTCGAGCTTTGCCCTGCGCAGTATAAATGACTCGTTGAACGGATGTCAGCATGGCCCGCTGCCAGTCGCGGCAGTCAGCTTTCGACTGCGGATTCAACCGGTCGATGCAACAGATTGGCAGGACTAATTTAGTCCAAACTACCCACTGCTGCACACCATATTGCCATTTTGGCTTCCAGAAAGCATCAGGTCGGAACCAATCAGCTCATCTCGAACACTCTTACTACATCATCATGGCATTCCGAACACAAACCGACTAGTAACAAATCGCCAGCTTTGACTGCCCCGGAGAAATTGGTAATCGTGACCTCATGACGGCATTTTCCACACCAGACAATAGAGAGCAATTGCTTTTTCATATCACTGGTAATGGTTGCCTACAGCTTAGCTGCGGGGCCGGAAAATTTAGGAATGGATTCGTTGGCCATAAGTTTTTCCATAGCGTCACCGTAGCAGAATTCGGATAGCTTTTTGGAATATGTGGATAATAAAAAAGGCAGGGTTACCCCTGCCTTTTTTAAAATTGTAAAAAATTACTTAGCAGCATCGTCAGCCTTAGCAGCCGCTGCTTCAGCCTTAGCTGCCTTTTTGTGCTTCTTAGCAGCCTTCTTTTGTTTTTTGTGCTGCTTAGCAACCGCAGCATCAGCCTTTACGTCAGCCTTACCAGCCGCAACATCCGCTCTACCAGCTGCAGCATCGGCCTTAGTAGCTGCAGCATCGGCCTTAGCAGCCTTAGCGGCAGGAGTAACAGGAGCCATAACTGCGTCATCAGCAACAGCGGTGAAAGAAACAGCAGCGAATATAGCAGCGATCAGTACGGATAACAATTTGGTCATTGTAAACTCCAATTTTATTAGATTAATAAACGATTAAGACACTACCGTGTAGTGCGCCTATAACACACTGCACATTTATTCGGTTGGTACTACTAAACGGTAAGAATGTAATTTTTTAGTATCAAGGTGGATTAGAACTTGAACAAAGCACCAGCTGAAATTAGGCTGACATTGCCGTTAAGACTTTGCGAGGAATCGTCAAGCTTATATTTATCCCAGCCTAACCGGACACCAACCCCTGGGCTGACGTTGAATTGACCGCCCAAGCCATATGTGACAGCGTTACTTTTTGCATCAGGGCCAGTGAAGCTACCACCAAATTTGCTGGTAATCATCGCATAACCCAACTTACCGAACAACGAGAATTGTTCATTGATCGGGAAAGAGCCTACACCACTCACACTGAAGCCAGTGGATTTCGCAGAACCATTACCGCCTTTAACTTCGCCCAAGACGAGATATTCACCTTCAATGGCAAAGTTAGGGCTGAAGGTGTGGCCGAGAAACACACCAAAGGCGGTAGGGTTGGCTGTGTCCAAAACGGTATTATTAATACTAGTTTTAGCCTGCCCCACCCTAACACCTACATACATATGCGGCTCATCAGCAGCAACAGCAGGCGCAACAACAACGGACAACAATGCAGCAATCGCGATTTTCTTCATAATTTATTCCTTGAAATGTTTAGTTGGAAATGATTTGCGTGGAACAAACCCACATGTCACTTTATTCCTGAAATCAGAAGGGCTTGATGACTTCCTTGATGACTTCCTTTGCATCGCCGTAGGTTTTCTCGGCATTTCCGGATATTTGTTTGCCAAGACCTTTGACTTGCTGCTCTTTGCTGCCGACCAGCTTTCCAACCTCTTCCTGCACTTTACCGGCGACGTCTTTTAGAGTTCCTTTGATTTGATTCTTGTTCATGACAGACTCCTTCATCCAAATTAACAGGCTCACCCTGTGAAGTGTTCAGATTGAACTTAATATTGCCGCCGGACTGTGCGGTAACGAACAATAATATCAATCAAATTATTTTAGTTGTTAAAAATAATCGGTGTGATTGAATGATCCTTTCGGAAAAGTCGAGGGCAGTGTC
>JADGRL010000012.1 GCA_017880865.1 Gallionella sp. | reverse complement strand
ATCAGCATTTTCTAAGAAAGGAACATACATCATGTCAAATACCAATGAAGCTAGCGGTCTCCATAAACAGGCTGCAATCGATCATGAAGAAGCAGCCAAACACCATCGCAAAGCAGCGGAATGTCACGATCAGAACAAGGTGAGTGATGCTAAGAGTAGCTCCAAGAGCGCAATGGATTGTTGCAATAAGGCACAAAAGCATTCGGCAACTGCATGCGAGTGTTCGGCCAAGTAACTGCGTGAAAACGGCTGATGGTTTTGGGATGACTCAGATTTTGATTGGTAATTTAAGAGCTGATATCAACTGGAACTAGCGGTTACAGGATGGCCAGCCTCATAGCTGGCCTTTCTCATTTTGGATGCGCCGTTAAGATCAAGCGAGACATCGTCGCGCTGTTGAATCGTAGTTGATTGGTTGCATTGCAGCTAATCGCTTTCTGCCACGTCTGAATTCTTACGTTGAGAGTCCGCTTTTCGCGAGGTTGACTGGCCACTTCGTGTTGATAACCGAAGTTCGCATTTCCCAATACCTGAAGCAACTGTTCGGCGGTGTCGAGAAGCTGCGCTTCTTTTTGGATCAGGATTCCGGCATGCGCGCTGCGTGCCTGGCAGCATTCCAGCCGGAGATTGCCGCGCGCCGGGCGGATGCTTTTTACGTGCGCATCGCCAAAGAAATGACCATCGCGGAGAAGCGTGCCGCCATCTCATTGAGCCGTGCCGCTTTCGAGGATGCGCGCAAAGCCAATCCCGCGCTCTCCGATATAGAGCTTGAAACCATGCTCATCAAGGAGCGCATCACGCACATGGCGGCTATCGGCAAGTGGCAGGATCGGTGGATGTCGCACCCGTTCCCCAACATGAGCGAGCCTGAAAAGGCGGTGTGCTTGCTATCTGACCGACTACAAGGATTATGATGAAAATCATATGGCGCGGCTCTACAATAAGGCTTCGCTGCACTCCATTGATTGTTTTTTCATGCAGGTACGGCGCAGGCTTTCGATTCTTGAGCGCCCGATAGGCTCCGCGAGCAACAAGGGGCGGACTTGGTATGGGTACAGCGCGTACAACCCGGAAACCATCGTGAAGATGCTTGGCATCTTCAGGGTGTTTTATAACTACTGCTTGGCAGGACAGGATAAAAAAACACCGGCTATGCGGTTGGGGCTGGCTAAGGGCAAGGTCAGTCTGGAGGACATTATCTATTTCGGTTAAGCAACGACGTGTGTGAAAAAGCCCTCGATCTCAGAGAGAAAGAGGGCTTTGTTGTTGACTTATGCTGGCATAGACCTGAGATATAGAGTCTCCTGAGAAATATCTATTTCGCCAGGCCAAACGACTGTCCCATAATCAATGTAAGCCATTTCGAATAAGGGCGAACCCTTCAATTCAATAAATGGATTTTTGTTCATAAATGGTGCCATGTCAAAAACACGTTTTTCACCATTATTGAACTCAAGGTTCAACAGGTAGTTTTGTTTTGCCTCGACTTTTACAACATCCAGCAGAACACCCATGATTTTCTCCTTATTGCAAAGGCGCTATTCTGAATGGACGTTGACCAGTAACAGCAAGTTCCCAGTCAGCAAGTAACTCCTCATTATGAATTTCCATCCATGCTTGCACTAGTTTTAACTGTTTTGACGGAAGACTTCCCGCCAGAACCCTGCCATCCTCGATAGCAATTGAAGCCGCAAACTCAGCGTATCGAGCATGTATATGCGGCGAATGATGACTTAAATTAGCCTCAAACTGAATCATCACATAAATACCATAGAACATACAGATTATCGGCATTTTACCCCCTTTTTTGTTGTGTTGGAATTTTCCCATAAATCAAATAATTATGAGAAATTAGTTTAAAAGATATGCACGATAAGTCGTGCCTGTTTGAGATTCCGCTTGACGTGCGGGGCCGTAGTTTCAGCAGTGGCTGAAAAACAGATACCCAATGCGGCCGGGTTTCCGCTGTGCTCGGCGTATAGCCAAAAACAATCGAAACTCAGCGCATAAAGATTGAGAATTATCGCCCATTGAGGACGCAGAAATTCTGGATGCAGAACGGCCAGTTGCCCAGCTTATGTTTGAAAGACTGCGTTGCTTTTTCGCCCACGCAGCGCGGGCGGTCATTTTGACAGGCAAATATTGACATGCATGGCATGTGCGGTCAAGCCATTTGAATTACCGCGCATCTTTCACCAAAGGCTTGTATTTTATGTGGTGGTTTTTACCTGAACGCGTAGGCTAGGCACTGGAATAAAGATTAGAATAGTAATTCTTCAAGCAAGCAAACCCTTTTGTAGGAGATTCGTTGATGGCTCTTGTTACATGTCACATATCCTATACAAAACTTGCATACGATGCTCCCAATTGCCCAAAGTGCGGAACATTAGGACCAAAGCTTCGAAAGACAAAGAAGTTAATTCTGTATCTACGACTGTTTGGATTCGTCGTAATAGTCGCGTTACTTGGATATATATGGTTTGTACTTATCCCGAAAATTAAACTGCATGGTTTGTTCAACAAGGGTGGCCAAATACAACAAGTCAGCATCAAGCTTCTTTCTGTTTAACAATAAACACCAAACGTCTCTAACCAGTGAATTTGTTTCTTGTTCATACTTTGGCGAATAAAGTAAAAAGTTAAGCTTGTAATTTTCATCAAACAGCCCTTTGATAAACCAGCCTGTTTGCAGCCTTTTATCATCAAACAAGTCAGATTCTCTTAGCTGCTGTTCTATCAATTCGGCTACCTCCACAGGTGCTTTGAAATACACATAAGGCGGCCTTCTATAAATGCCGCCGAAATGTCCTTGGCATGATGCAATCGTTGTGATCGCGCCCGTGCTATTCATTGCATCGACGAGACTTTTTATTTTCTCATCAATCTCTGAATAGGACTTCGAATGAACTTTAAGTCGGGAAATCATCTTGCGATTCCCTGATTATTTTTACACACCTTTGCGGAACGGCTAGCCTTTTCTTTCGCCCCTTTCTTTTGGCCGCACAAAAGAAAGGGGTCAGTTGCCGGTCTGCCACCGGCGAATTTATCGGCTGCGGGACCGCACCCCCGCTTGGCTGCGAGCAGCCAACATCACACGCTCAATGCGCTTCATCCCAATTCTTTCCCTCGCCCAATTCCACTAGCAACGGCACTTGCAATTCGGCGACACCGCACATCAATTTCGGCAGCATTTCCTTGACCAATCGCAGTTCGGCCTCGGGCACTTCCAGCACCAGTTCATCATGCACTTGCATGATTAATCGCGTTTGTAACTTCTCCTTCTCCAGCCAGTCCTGCACCGCGATCATCGCTAGCTTGATTAGATCCGCCGCCGTGCCTTGCATCGGCGCGTTTATCGCGGCGCGTTCCGCACCCTGGCGCTTCATGCCGTTGCTGCTGTTGATTTCCGGCAGCCACAGGCGGCGCCCGAACACAGTTTCGACATAGCCTTGTTGTTTGGCCTGTTCGCGGGTGCGCTGCATGTAGTCCGCCACGCCGGGATAACGCGCGAAGTAGCGGTCGATATAGGCTTGCGCCGCGCCGCGCTCGATGCCGAGTTGCTTGGCCAGACCGAATGCGGACATACCGTAAATCAGGCCGAAGTTGATGACCTTCGCATAGCGGCGCTGCTCGCCGGATACCTCTTCGCGCGTGATCATGAATATCTCGGCGGCGGTGGCGCGGTGAATGTCCTCGTTGTTCGCAAAGGCCGCAAGCAGACCCGCGTCGCTTGACAGGTGCGCCATGATGCGCAATTCGATTTGCGAATAATCCGCCGACACGATCCGGCTACCGGGCGATGCGATAAACGCCTCGCGGATGCGACGGCCTTCGGCGCTGCGCACCGGGATGTTCTGCAGATTGGGATCGCTGGAAGCCAGACGCCCGGTTACCGCGACCGCCTGCGAATAGCTGGTGTGCACGCGTCCGGTTTCTCTATCCACCATCAGCGGCAGTTTGTCGGTGTAGGTGGATTTGAGTTTCGCCATGCCGCGATATTCCAGCAGTATCTTCGGCAACGGGTAATCGAGTGCCAGCTCCTGTAATACTTCCTCGTCGGTCGAAGGAGTGCCGCTGGGGGTTTTTTTCTTGACCGGCAGGCCGAGTTTGTCGAACAGGATTTCCTGTATCTGCTTGGGCGAATTCAGATTGAACGGCTGCCCGGCAGCCTCATGCGCACGGGCTTCCAACGCGATCAGTTTTTCGCCTAGCTCGCGGCTCTGAATTTGCAGCAACGCGCAATCGAGCAACACGCCGTTGCGCTCCATCGTGTAGAGCACGTGCATGCTCGGCAGCTCGATGTCGCGATAAACCGTATCCAGCCTGCCTAATAGCTGCGGTGACAGATTCAGATGCAATTGCAGTGTGATGTCGGCATCTTCGGCGGCATAGTGCGTGGCGGTATCGAGATCCACCTGATCGAAGCAAATCTGTTTCGCGCCCTTGCCCGCCACCTCACTGAAGCTGATGGTTTTCACGTTCAGATGCCGTAGCGCGAGGTTGTCCATGTCGTGCGGTTTGTGCGATTCAAGCACATAGGATTCCAGTAGTGTGTCGTCGTGTATGCCCGCAAGCTGAATGCCGTGGTTGGCGAAAATATGCAGATCGTATTTGAGGTTCTGACCGAGCTTCTTATGCTGCGCGCTCTCCAGCCAGGGCTTGAGTTTTTGTAATGTAGCGCTGCGGTTGAGCTGATCCGGCGCGCCGGGATAGACATGCGCCAGCGGCAGATAGGCCGCCTGGTGCGGCGTGATCGCGAACGACATGCCGACCAGTTGCGCGTTCATCATGTCCAGCCCGGTGGTCTCGGTGTCCACACAGACCAATTCGGCGGCGAGTATTTTCTCCAGCCATGCGTCCAGTTGAGCCTCGGTCAGTATTTTTTCGTAATGCGCGCTGTCGGTGCGGGCAGGCGGGTCACCGAGTAAATCCTGCTGCGCTTCATCATCTCCTCTGATAGAACTTTTAGATATTCGGCTAGGCTGACTCAAGACACCAGCCAAATCGCTGGTTATCCCGCTTGCGGGCGAAGGAAGTGAAAGCTCGCGCAGCCCCCGCGAGGGGGACGCCGCGTGGTGCCCAACGGCTTCGCCGTTGACCTCGCGCAGCCAGGTCTTGAATTCGAAGCGCTCATACAGGCTGCGCAATTGTTCCTTGTCGGACGATGGCGGGATCAATTCATCATACTTCTGCGGCAATGCCACATCGCATTTCACGGTGATCAGACGACGCGCCTGCGGCAGCCAGTCCAAAGCCTTGCGCAGATTCTCTCCGACCACGCCGCCGATCTCGCCGGCGTGCTGCATCACGTTGTCCAGCGTGCCATATTGGGTGAGCCACTTCACGGCGGTCTTCGGGCCGACTTTCTCCACGCCCGGCACGTTGTCTACCGTGTCGCCGGTTAGTGTCAGGTAATCCACGATACGTGCAGGTTCCACGCCAAATTTTGCGATGACGCCCGCGATGTCCAGCGTCTCGTTGTTCATCGTGTTGATCAGCGTGACGCGCTCGTTGACCAGTTGCGCGAGGTCTTTATCGCCGGTGGCGATCACGCATCGCACGCCGTCCGTGGCTTGCTGCGCCAGCGTGCCGATCACATCGTCCGCCTCCACGCCATCGATCATCATGATGTTCCAGCCGGAAGCTGCAATAGCCTGATGCAGCGGCTCGATTTGAAGCGCGAGGTCGGCTGGCATGGAGGGGCGATGCGCCTTGTATTCGGGATACCAGTCGTCGCGAAAAGTTTTGCCCTTGGCATCGAACACGCACGCGCTATAATCCGCCGGGTAATCGTTGCGCAGTTTGCGCAACATGTTGAGCACGCCGTAGATCGCACCGGTGGGTTCACCGTGACGATTGCGCAAATCGGATTGCGACATGGCGTGAAACGCGCGATACAAGAACGATGATCCGTCAACCAACAGTAATGTCTTCCCGGTGCCGGGATAAGAGCTTTTCATAATTTTTTGTCTAAATATTTTTGGGGAAATCGCATGAGCATACCGTCCAAACTGCCCACCTCCGTGGTACCGGAAGCGTGGAATTCCAAAGAGGCCTGGCGCGTGTTCGGCATTATGTCAGAGTTTGTTTCTGCCACCGAACGGCTTAACCAGATTCATCCCGCCGTGAGCATCTTCGGCAGCGCGCGCACCCGGCCGGATCAGCCCTATTACAAACTGACCGAGGAGATCGCGCGCCTGTTGTCCGATGCCGGCTTTTCGGTGATTTCCGGCGGCGGCCCCGGCATCATGGAGGCCGCGAACAAGGGCGCGTTCTACGGCAAATCGCCCAGCGTCGGGCTGAACATCCAGCTGCCGCACGAACAATCCGGCAACCTCTACCAGAACATCAGCCAGACCTTCCAGCATTTTTTCGCGCGCAAAGTCATGTTCGTGAAATTCGCCAGCGCTTACGTCGTGATGCCGGGCGGTTTTGGCACGCTGGACGAATTGATGGAAGCACTGACGCTGGTGCAGACCGGCAAGACCCGGCGCATCCCGATTATTTTAGTGGGCAAGGAATTTTGGAGCGGCATGCTCGACTGGTTCCGCGCCGTGTTGATCAATGAAAAAGTCATCAGCCCCGAAGATATGGATTTGATTCAGCTCATCGACGAACCCGAAGCCGTGGTCAGCGCGATTTTCAAACACTACGAAACACGCGGATTCGAGCCTTCCGAGGCGGATCGCGAGAAACAGCTTTATTTGTAAGTTGTATCGCAGGCCGTAGGGGCGGCAATTCGCCCCTATCGTATCCGTGGGTATTTCAAACCACCAATTCGCGCAGACTCTGTGCGCATCGGCTAAAATGTACGCATTCCATTCCCCCCTTCCAATATCATGGCAACCACCCCGATGCGCGTTCTTTTCTTGTTGCTGCTGAGCGGTTTTTCTCTTGGCGCTTTTGCCGCAAAACCGGTTCCCGACAATCTCGAGCCGCTGCCTCCCCCGCCCGCGCTTGATAGCGCTACGAACGATGAGCCGGAGGTGACGATCACCAAGCAGACCGAGCAAACCGTCGAGGAATTTCGCGCTAACGGCAGGGTGTACATGATCAAAATCACGCCCAAGATCGGTGCCCCGTATTACATGGTGGATGACCGGGGCGATGGCAAATTCTCGCGCCAGGAAAGTCTGGATTCCGGCTTGCGCCCGCCGCGCTGGATCATTCATAAATTCTAGAACATGGCGGTTTTTACTAGCGTCTCCGAGGCGGAACTCACTGTCTGGCTTAATAATTATTCTCTGGGCCAGTTGCTGGAATTGCAGGGCATCGCATCCGGCATCGAGAACACCAACTATTTCGTCACGACCAGCAACGGCCGCTTCGTGCTGACGCTTTTCGAAATACTCAACGCCGACGAATTGCCGTTCTATCTGAATTTGATGGCGCATCTGGCGCGCCACGGCATTCCCTGCCCTAATCCTGTGGCGAACCGCGCCAATCAATATTTGGGCACGCTCAAGGACAAGCCCGCCGGCATCGTCAGCCGACTGGGCGGCAAGTCTGCTACCTCGCCCACCAACGCACAGTGTGCCGCGATCGGCGCGATGCTCGGGCAGACGCACATTGCCGGACAAAGTTTTTCGCAGATCATGCCCAACCCGCGCGGCGCGGCTTGGCGCGCAACCACCGCGTCGTTGGTTCGCGCTTTTCTGAATGCAGAGCAGTTGGCATTATTGGACAGCGAAGTTGCGTTACATGCGCGACAGAATTTTTCTCCGTTGCCGCAAGGCGTGATTCATGCCGACCTGTTCCGCGATAACGTGCTGATGGAAGATGACCGTGTCGGCGGCCTGATCGATTTTTATTTTGCGTGCAGCGATGCGCTGTTGTACGACGTAGCGATCACCGTGAATGACTGGTGCATGAATCCCGACGGCACGCTGGATGAGACAAAAACCCAAAGTTTTCTGCGTGCCTACGATGCGGTGCGCCCGCTGCTGGCGAGCGAACGCGATGCCTGGCCGCTGATGCTGCGCTTGGCCGCGCTACGCTTCTGGCTGTCGCGCCTGTATGACCAGCATCTGCCGCGCGATGGCGAACTGATACATGCGCATGACCCGCGCCACTTCGAGCGCATTCTGAAAAATCACATCGCAGCGCCACAAGCCGTTTGGCTGTAAAGGAATAAACATGGAACCGCAACGCTTGAAAGCTGTACAAGGCTGGGAATGGATTAAACAGGGCTATGCGCTGTTTACTAAAGCGCCGCTGCTGTGGATCGTATTGTTGGCGATATGCCTGATCGCAGCGGTGGGTTTTTCCAACATTCCCATCGTTGGCGAAGCATTGGTAAGCCTGCTGATGCCGGCGCTATTGGTGGGTCTGATGGCCGGCTGCCGTGCGCTCAGCCAGGATGAAGAGCTGGAACTGGCGCATTTGTTCAGCGGCTTCAAACGGCACACGTCGCAATTGGTCACGCTCGGCGGTATTTCGCTGGTCGGACAATTCCTGATCTTCGGCGTGATGACGCTGGTTGGCGGTGCCACACTGGTCGGGATTTTGATGAGCAACCAGCCCGATACAGACCCCAACGTGATGCTGGAAGCGATCACCGGCGCAGGCTTTGCAGTGCTGCTTGGCATCGTGCTGTTCAGCCTGCTGATGATGGCGATGCAGTTCGCGCCGATGCTGGTGTACTTCCGCAATGTCCCGCCGGTTCAGGCAATGAAGCTCAGCTTGCGCGCCTTTCTCCACAACGCGCTGCCGATGCTGGTATACGGCATAACGTTTCTGTTTCTGGCGGTACTCGCCAGCCTCCCGATGATGCTCGGCTGGCTGGTGTTGTTGCCGCTGGTGTTCACTTCGCTGTATGCCAGCTATAGCGATATTTTTCCGCCGTTGAAAGAAGCCGACAGCGCGCCGCCGCAAAACGAATTTTTTAATCGCGACGATTCAACGCATTTTTAATTATTTTGTCATTCCTGCGCAGGCGGGGATGACGGTTCCGTTGTTAGATTGCCGTCAGCTTCGCGTATTCCAGCGCCAGCCACTTCACTCCGGCCTTGCGGAAATTCACCTGCACGCGCGCATCCGCGCCCCCGCCTTCGAGGTTCACGATTACGCCTTCGCCGAACTTGGTATGGAATACCGCCTGACCGCTGCGCCAGACAGAATCGCCTGTGGCACGTTGCACCGGCGCGACGTTCTGCTTTTCTCCTCCGTTGGAGGTGACGGGAGCCGAGTAGCCAAAAGACGCGAACGAATTGCGTTGTGCGATACGCGGCGTGATCCAGTTCAATAAATTATCCGGCAGTTCGCGCAAGAAGCTCGACGCCATGCTGTAACTTGCCTGGCCGTGCAGCATGCGTCTTTGCGCGAAAGTCAGGTACAGGCGGCGCCGCGCGCGGGTGATCGCGACATACATCAGGCGGCGCTCTTCATCCAGCCCGCCGTCTACGCGCTGGCTGTTCTGGTGCGGGAACAAACCCTCTTCCAGCCCGGTGATGAACACGGTGTGGAACTCCAGACCCTTGGAGGCATGCACGGTCATCAGGTGCAGCGCGTCGTCCTGATCACCGGCCTGATGTTCGCCCGCCTCCAGTGAGGCGTGGGTCAGAAACGAGGTCAGGCTGTCGTCCTCGTTCTCGTGCACGAACAGCGTGGCCGCGTTGACCAGCTCGTTCAGGTTCTCCAGACGCTCCTCGGCCTCACGTTTCTTCACGCCGGTCTCGCTCTGATAATGCGCGATCAGGCCGCTGTGCTGCAGCACGTGGTCCATAATTTCGGGGAGCGGCAGGGTGGAGCCGGAGGCTCCGGGCACACCCCGGCCCACCCCTGTGTCAATTCCGTCCAGCCTTTGGCTGGAAACGGATTGCCCAACTTTGTCGTGCGGGTGCAAGGGTAACTTTCGCGTCGCGCTGCGCAGCGATTCGATCAGCGCGACAAACGCAGAGACCTTTCCGCCCGCGCGTGCCGCCGCATCCCACAGCGTAGTGCCATTCATTTTCGCGGCTTCCTGCAACTGCTCGATGCTGCGTGCGCCGATGCCGCGCGTCGGAAAATTGATGATGCGCAGCAGCGCGTTGTCGTCATCGGTGTTTTCCATCAGGCGCAGATAAGCCAGCGCATGCTTGATCTCCTGGCGCTCGAAGAAGCGCAACCCGCCATACACGCGATAGGATAATCCGGCTGAAACCAGTGCATGTTCCAGAACCCGCGATTGCGCGTTGGAACGGTACAGCAGCGCAATCTCCTTCAGGTTGACGCCCTCGGTTTTCAATTGCTGGATCTCGCTGACGATGAAGCCCGCCTCCTCCACGTCGGTCGGCGCTTCATACACGCGCAACAGCTCGCCGCCATTTTCAGACGTCCACAGATTCTTGCCGAGCCGGTTGCGATTGTTGCTGATCAGCACGTTGGCCGCGTCCAGAATATTGCCGTGCGAGCGATAGTTCTGTTCCAGCTTGATCACGGACTCGATATGAAAGTCGCGCGTCAGTTCCTGCATGTTGCCGACATTCGCGCCGCGAAACGCATAAATTGACTGGTCGTCGTCGCCTACCGCGAACAGCGCGTTTTTATTCCCCGCCAGCAGTTTCAGCCATAGATATTGCAGCCGGTTGGTGTCCTGAAACTCATCCACCAGAATGTGCTTGAAGCGCTCCTGATAATGCTCGCGCAGTGCCGCGTTGCGCGACAACAGCTCAAAGCTGCGCAACAGCAACTCGGAAAAATCCACGACGCCTTCACGCTGGCACTGCGCGTCGTACTCGGCGTACACCTCCACCTTGCGCCGCGTGTATGGATCAAAGGCTTCCACCTCGTTTGCACGCAGACCCTGTTCCTTGCTGCCACTGATGAAGTTCTGCATCTCGCGCGGCGGATACTTTTCGTCGTCCACGTTCTGCGCTTTCATCGCGCGCTTGATCGCGGAAAGCTGGTCGCCGCTATCGAGTATCTGGAAGGTTTGCGGCAGATTCGCCTCGCGGTAATGCGCGCGCAACATCCGGTTGCACAATCCGTGAAACGTGCCTATCCACAAGCCGCGCGTGTTGATCGGCAGCATCGCCGACAGGCGCGTGAGCATTTCCTTGGCGGCCTTGTTGGTGAACGTCACGGCGAGTATGCCATGCGGGCTGACCGCACCGGTGCTGACCAGATAAGCGATGCGCGTGGTCAGCACGCGCGTCTTGCCGCTGCCCGCCCCGGCCAGAATCAATGCAGACTGGTGCGGCAGCGTGACGGCTTGACGTTGTTCGGGGTTGAGGCCGCTGAGTAAATCCATTGCAAATAAAACGGGGAAGCAAACCATTGGTCTGCTTCCCCGTCATTCCTTTAAAAAAGTTTACTTCTTTTTGTTCTCGATCATATCGTGCATGATCGGGCCGAGAATGATTTCCATCGCATAGCTCATCTTGCCGCCGGGTACGACCAGTGTGTTGGCGCGGGACATGAAGGAGCTGGGAATCATCGAGAGCATGTAAGGGAAATCCACGCCTTTCGGTTCCTTGAAACGCACCACCACGAAGCTCTCATCCGGCGTCGGGATGTCGCGCGCGATGAACGGATTGGAGGTGTCCACGGTCGCGACACGCTGAAAATTGATGTCGGTGAGCGAAAATTGCGGCGTGATGTACTTGATGTAATCAGGCATGCGACGCATGATGGTATCCACCGTTGCTTCCGCCGAATAGCCACGCTCGGCCTGGTCGCGATGAATCTTCTGGATCCATTCCAGATTGACCACCGGCACGACGCCGATACCCAGATCCACATGTTTTGCCACCTCGACCTTGCCGTCCGTCGCCAGGCCGTGTAGACCTTCGTAAAACAACAGGTCAGAATCCGCCTCGATGTCTTCCCAAGGCGTAAATACGCCGGGTTTCAGATCTTTCAGCTTGAAATGCTTGTTGTGCTGTTCGGCCTCTATATCGCTATGCACGTAGTAACGGCGTTTGCACATCCCACTTTTGCCGTAGGCCTTGAACATTTCTTCGATCTTGTCGAAGTGGTTGGCTTCAGGGCCGAAGTGACTGAACGTGTTGTTGCCCGCCTTTGCAGCTTCTGCGGCAGCGGCGCGGAATGCCATGCGATCCAGGCTGTGCAGGCTGTCGCCTTCGATAACCGCAGCGCTGATTTTTTCACGGCGAAAGATGTTTTCAAAGGCACGTTTTACCGTTGTGGTGCCGGCGCCGGATGAACCGGTCACGGCGATCACGGGATGTTTGCGGGACATAGTCGAACTCTCCTGATGGGATTTATAAAAATTTTAGGCCGCAATTCTAGCAGAATGCCTCTCTTTGATATAGCGACCGTGTGCAGGATTAATGATGCCGTTATAATGGCGGCCTCATTAAAATCCACACCACATACAAATGCAGCAGGATTACCAGCCCAGGAATATTGAAGCCGCCGCACAACAGCACTGGGATAACACCCAGGCATTCCGCGCCGCAGAGCAGTCCGACAAACCCAAGTATTACTGTTTGTCGATGTTCCCCTATCCTTCGGGCAAGCTGCATATGGGGCACGTGCGCAACTACACGATCGGCGACGTATTGAGCCGCTATCACCGCATGAAGGGCTTTAACGTGATGCAGCCTATGGGCTGGGATGCGTTCGGTCTGCCTGCCGAAAATGCCGCGCTGGCCAACAACGTGCCGCCCGCCGCGTGGACTTATTCCAACATCGATTACATGAAGAAGCAGTTAAAAAGCCTCGGCTTGGGCGTGGACTGGTCGCGCGAAGTGACCACTTGCACGCCGGCATATTACCGCTGGGAGCAATGGCTGTTCACCCGTCTGTTCAAGAAGGGCATCATCTACAAGAAGACATCGTCGGTGAACTGGGACCCCGAAGATCAGACCGTGCTGGCCAATGAACAGGTGATCGACGGGCGCGGCTGGCGTTCCGGCGCGCTGGTGGAAAAACGCGACATCCCGATGTATTTCTTCCGCATCACGCAATACGCCGAAGAACTGCTCGCCGACCTCGATCAGCTCGATGGCTGGCCGGAGCAGGTCAAGACCATGCAGCGCAACTGGATCGGCAAGAGCTACGGCTGCGATGTGCATTTCCCCTACGACAAGGCGAGCATTGGCTCTGAAGGCGTGCTCAAGGTTTACACCACGCGCCCCGACACGCTGATGGGCGTGACTTATGTAGCCGTGGCGGCCGAACATCCGCTGGCGACACAGGCCGCCGCGCAAAAGCCTGAACTTGCCGCATTCATCGCCGAGTGTAAGCGCGGCGGCACCGCCGAGGCCGACATTGCGACGATGGAAAAGAAAGGCATGGACACGGGCCTGTTCGTCACGCATCCGCTCAACGGCGAGAAGCTGCCGGTATGGGTCGCCAACTATGTGCTGATGGGTTACGGCGAAGGCGCGGTGATGGCGGTTCCGGCACACGATGAGCGGGATTTCGAGTTTGCGCAGAAATACGAATTGCCGATCAAACAATCCATCGCAGTTAAAGAACAGAGCTTCAGCAATGCAGCCTGGCAAGACTGGTATGCCGACAAAGAGCACGGCATCTGCGTGAACTCCGGTAAATACGACGGCCTCGATTTCCAAGCAGCCTTCGACGCGATCTCAAGCGATTTGCAATCCAAAAGCTTGGGCCAGAAGCGCACACAATTCCGTCTGCGCGACTGGGGCATTTCGCGTCAGCGCTACTGGGGCTGTCCGATCCCGATTATTCATTGCACGCAGTGCGGCGATGTACCGGTACCAGAGGATCAGCTGCCCGTGGTGCTGCCTGAGCAAGTCACCATCACCGGCACGGGTTCGCCGCTGGCGAAGATGCCGGAATTCTTTGAGTGCGCCTGCCCGAAATGCGGCAGCAAAGCTCGCCGCGAAACCGATACGATGGATACCTTCGTTGAATCGTCCTGGTATTACGCGCGCTACACCAGTCCGGATTGCACCACCAGCATGGTGGACGAACGCGCAAAACAATGGTTGCCGGTGGATCAATACATCGGCGGCATCGAGCACGCGATCCTGCATCTGCTGTATGCGCGCTTTTTCCATAAGTTGATGCGCGACGAAGGGTTGGTACAGGGCGACGAGCCGTTTAAAAATTTGCTCACCCAAGGCATGGTGATCGCGCCGACGTTTTACCGCGAACAAGAGGGCAGCAAGAAACTGTGGATCAATCCAGCCGAGGTCGATGTAAAAACCGATGAGCGCGGTCGTCCGGTCGGTGCGACGTTGCTGGCCGATGGTCAGCCGGTGATCATCGGCGGCACCGAGAAGATGTCCAAGTCGAAGAACAACGGCGTGGACCCACAGGCCATCATCGACGAATTTGGCGCCGATACCGCGCGCCTGTTCATGATGTTCGCCGCCCCTCCGGAACAATCGTTGGAATGGTCGGATAGCGGTGTGGAAGGTTCGTTCCGTTTCCTGAAGCGGGTATGGAAAGCCACGCACGATCACGTCGAACAGGGCGTCGTGCCAGCCTACCAGCGCGGCGAGTTGAGTGCGGCAGCCAAGGCGCTGCGCCTGCAATTGCACCAGACCATCCAGAAAGTGGACGACGATCTGGGACGGCGCAAGACCTTCAACACCGCGATTGCGGCGAACATGGAGCTGCTCAATGCGCTGGGCAAATTCGACGAGCAAACGCCCTACGCGCGCACCGTGGCGCAAGAAGTGCTCGAGGCCATCGCGCTGATGCTGAACCCTATCGTGCCACACTTGAGCCATGCGTTGTGGGCCGGACTTCGCCCCGCAGATGATTTGCTGGCACAGCCTTTCCCGAAAGTCGATGCGAGTGCGCTGGTGCAGGACGAGATCGAAATCGTGTTGCAAGTGAATGGCAAGTTGCGCGGCAGTCTGACGGTTGCCAAGACCGCCGACAAGGCGACGCTGGAACAACTCGCGCTGGCACATGAAGCCGTGCAAAAACATCTGGCTGGTGCGGTGCCGAAGAAGATCATCGTTGTACCTGGTCGTTTGATCAACATCGTCGCTTAGGAAAATGGCCATGCGCGTATCTCCGCAATTTTTGTTCCTGCTGTTTACCGCCGTGTTGTTGGCTGGTTGCGGATTTCATTTGCGCGGTCAGGCGGGCATGCCATTCGGCACGTTATATCTTGATACGGCCAATTCCGCTACGCCCTTCATCACTGAATTGCGCCGCAATCTGGAAGCGAATAAGGTGAAATTGGTCAGCACGGCCGAGCAGGCAGATGTGGTGCTTAGCATCGTTTCTGAAATCCCAAGCAAACAGATTCTTTCGCTGGGTGGCAGTGGACGCGTAACTGAATTCCAATTGTTCTTCCGCGTTTCGTTGCGCGCCTACGATCTCAAGCAACAAGAATGGATACCCGCCGAAGAAATCGTGATGCACCGCGATTTCTCCTACGACGATACCAAGGTGATGTCCAAGGAGTCCGAAGAAACTCTGCTCTACCAGAGCATGCGTTCAGACATGGTGCAGCAGATCGTGCGCCGATTGAGCCGCGCAAAACCGCATGCAGCTGTGACCATCACCAGCCCATGATTATCACAAGTGAAGAATTGCCGCGCCACTTGGGCTCCGGCTTGAAGCCGTTGTATGTAGTGTTTGGCGACGCGCTGTTGCTGGCGATCGAAGCGGCGGACAGCATCCGTGCTGCGGCGCGTGCAGCGGGATATAGCGAGCGCGAAACACTCATCGCCGAACAGCACTTCAAGTGGGGAGAGTTGCGCAACAGCGCGCAGAGCCTGTCTCTGTTCGCCACGCGCAAAGTGATTGATCTGCGCATCCCGTCCGGCAAGCCCGGCGTGGAGGGCGGGCAGGCATTGCAGGATTATTGCGCCAACTTGAGTGTGGACACGCTCACGCTGATCTCGCTGCCGAAGGTGGATAAAACTGCGCAGAAGAGCCAATGGTTCAGCACACTCGAGAAGCACGGCGTGATGATTTCTGCAGACGACATTCCGCGCAGTGCATTGCCGCGCTGGATCGCCGGACGCCTCAAACAACAGGAGCAGACGGCGGACAATGTCACGCTGGAATTTCTCGCGGATCGTTGCGAGGGAAATCTGCTCGCGGCCTTTCAGGAAATCCAGAAACTTGCGTTGCTGTTTCCAGCAGGGCAACTTTCTTTTGATCAGGTCAAAGACGCGGTGATGGATGTGGCGCGCTATGATATTTTTAAACTTTCTGAGGCGATGCTGAACGGCAACGCGGCGCGCTACACGCGCATCCTTGACGGCCTGCGCGCCGAGGGAACTGCCACCGTGCTGGTGCTGTGGGCGATCAGCGAAGAAATCCGCACGCTGGGCAAGGTGCTGCAAGCTACCCAGCGTGGTGGCAATATTACTAATGCCCTGCGTGATGCACGGGTATGGGGGTCGCGTCAGGGATTAATCGAAATGGCGGCGCGCCGCCTGAAGTTTCCGAACATCGAACGCGCCATCCTGCAAGCCGCACGACTGGACAAGACCATCAAAGGTCTGCGCCAAGGTGATGTGTGGGATGAATTGCTGCAGCTCGGACTGCGCTTCGCCAAAGTATGAGCCCGGGCATGAAACCGAACATAAACCAGGATATGAATGATATTTTGCTGATCATCACCAATCTGCCCGATGTCGCCTCTGCGGAAAAACTTGCGCGCCAGCTTGTCGATGCACGTGCCGCCGCCTGCGTGAACCAGCTTGCTCCCTGTATCTCAACATACCGTTGGCAGGGCAACATCGAAACCGCCACCGAAGTGCCTCTGCTGATCAAAACCACACAGGCTGCCTACCCGCGCCTTGAAAAATTGATACGCGATGCGCACCCTTACGAACTTCCAGAAATCATCGCTATCCCCGTGACAGCGGGCTTGCCCGCCTATCTGGACTGGGTAAGCAGCGAAACCATAACGCCCAAGGAATAATAATGCGATTTATCCTGCTGTTGCTGCTGTGTATTAACGCTCCCGCCTCAAATGCCGAGAGCTTTCTCGATCGCCTGCCCAGCTTGGGTGGCAGCAAGCAACCCAGTTTCCTGCCGCCGGACAAGGCTTTCGGTCTGGACGCGAGCGCACGCGATGCGCAAACCGTGCAAGCCAATTTCAATGTTACTCCCGGCTATTATTTGTATCGCGACAAAATCAGCTTTACGGCCAAAGACGGCGCGATCAAAGTCACGGCAATAAAGTTTCCGAAAGGCGAGATCAAACACGACTCCAACTTCGGCGATACCGAGGTATTTCACCAATCGTTTCAGGCAGAAATCACGCTTGATCGCCCAAATAATGAAGCGACCAGTTTCACGCTGAACGCCGTCTACCAGGGTTGCAGCGAGCAAGGGCTATGCTACCCGCCCATCACCAAGACATTGCTGATCAATCTGCCCACTGCAACCGGCCAGTTTGCGCCACCCGTCATTTCAGAAGCACCGCCGCCGTCATCGCAAACCGGTCTAATGACTGCGCCGGTATCGGATGGCTCGCAAATCGCCCAGCTTTTCAAGAGCGGCAGTTTCTGGCTGATCATCTCCTTCTTCTTCGGTGCCGGGTTATTGCTGGCATTGACCCCGTGCGTGTTCCCTATGATCCCGATCCTGTCCGGCATCATCGTCGGACGCGGCCATAAGATCACCCATATGCACGCCTTCATGCTGTCGCTGGCCTACGTGCTGGGCATGGCAATCACTTATGCGGGTGCCGGTGTGGCAGCGGGATTTTCCGGCAACCTGATTTCCAATGCGTTGCAAACGCCTTGGGTACTGGGCAGTTTCGCCGCCGTGTTCGTGCTGCTGTCGCTGTCCATGTTTGGTTTTTATGAATTGCAACTGCCCAGTGCTTTGCAAAGCAAATTGAGCGACACCAGCAACAAACTGCACGGCGGGCATTTGGGTGGCGTGTTCGGGATGGGCGCGCTGTCCGCGATCATCATGGGACCGTGCGTGGCAGCGCCATTAGCCGGTGCGTTGCTCTACATCAGCCAGACCCACGATGCCGTATTGGGCGGCGTTGCGCTGTTTGCGCTGGCGCTGGGTATGGGCGCGCCGCTGCTGCTGATCGGCAGTTCAGCCGGCGTCTTGTTGCCCAAAGCCGGCGCATGGATGGAGGCGGTAAAACAATTCTTCGGCGTGATGTTGCTGGCGCTGGCGATCTGGATCATCCAGCCGCTGTTGCCCGTTAGCGTGCAGATGCTGCTGTGGGCGGCTATGCTGATCTTCTCGGCGATTTACCTGCGAGCATTGGACGCACTGCCGCACAATGCACACGGCTGGCACAAACTGCTCAAAGGCCTCGGCATGTTCGCGTTGTTGCTGGGTGCAGCTTATTTGATCGGTGCGCTGTCCGGTGCGAGAGACATCCTGCGCCCGCTCGGCAACATCGGCAAGACCGAAATGCAAACACCCGCCACGCTGCAATTTTCCCGCGTCAAAGACATCGCAGACCTCGATCAACGCATCAATCAAACGCTCAGGCAGAATCAGGGACGCGGACAAATTATCATGTTTGATTTTTACGCCGACTGGTGTATCTCATGCAAAGAAATGGAACGCTTTACCTTCTCTGATGCCACGGTTAAAGCCAAACTCAAACCGGTATTGCTACTCCAAGCCGACGTCACGGCAAACAGCGAAGCCGACAAAGCTCTGCTGAAGCGCTACGGCCTGTTCGGCCCCCCCGGCATCTTGTTTTTTGATACGCAAGGCAAGGAACTGAGCGACATGCGCGTGACGGGTTATCAGGATGCAGCACAGTTTCTGAAAACGCTGCAAGGTGTTGGGCTTTAAAAATATTTTAGTTATCTTCGCCAAATTACTGGACAAATCACCCTAATTTACGGCAAACTGTGCACATGAAAAACATTCTTGTGTTGCACGGCCCCAATCTAAATCTGCTCGGCAGTCGCGAGCCTGATGTGTATGGTCGCGTCACGTTGAATGAGATTGACGAGCGTTTAATAGCATTAGCCAGAAAAAGCGGTGCGAACTTGTTTTGTTTCCAGAGCAACGCCGAGGCCGAGCTGATAGATCGGATCCAGCAAACCCGCGCTGACGGCACGCAGTTTATCATTATCAATCCAGCCGCATTCACCCACACCAGCGTGGCGTTGCGCGATGCGCTGGCAGCAGTGGCCATCCCGTTCATTGAAGTACATCTTTCCAATGTGTTCGCGCGTGAGGCATTTCGCAAGGAGTCGTTCTTTTCCGATCTCGCCATTGGCGTGATCAGCGGCCTTGGCGCGGCAGGCTATGAATTCGCAGTGCAATTCGCACTGAACCACAACAACCAGGCTTAAGGAGGTCACCATGGATTTACGTAAACTTAAAACATTGATTGAACTGGTAGAAAGCTCCGGCATTTCCGAACTGGAAATCAGCGAGGGCGAAGAACGCGTGCGCATCACACGCACTATCGCAACTACGCAGCAACACTATGCACCAGCCCAACATATCTTCACCGCTGCCGCGCCGCAAGCCGTGGCTCCAGCAGCAGAACCCGCCAAGCCTGCGGTAGCTGAAGGCCATGTGGTAAAATCACCGATGGTCGGCACGTTCTACCGCTCGGCCTCACCGGGTTCCAAGGCTTTCGTTGATGTGGGTCAAACCGTAAACAGTGGCGAGACCTTGTGCATCATCGAAGCAATGAAGTTGCTTAACGAAATTGAGTCCGATCAAAGCGGGGTCATTAAAGCCATCCTGGTGGAAAACGGTCAGCCAGTGGAATTTGGTCAGCCGCTGTTCGTCATCGGTTAATCATTAGCGCGTAATTTCGTGCGTTGCCCAAGTTCGGAGCCAATACCATGTTTGAAAAAATCCTGATCGCCAATCGAGGCGAGATCGCCCTCCGTATTCAGCGAGCTTGCCGTGAGATGGGCATAAAAACCGTCGTCGTGCATTCTGAGGCGGATGCCGATGCCAAGTATGTAAAGCTGGCCGATGAATCTGTCTGTATCGGCCCGGCCTCATCTACCCTAAGTTATCTGAACATACCCGCCATTATCAGTGCGGCAGAGGTGACGGATGCGCAAGCCATCCACCCCGGTTATGGCTTCCTGTCCGAAAACGCCGATTTTTCCGAGCGTGTCGAAAAATGCGGTTTCGTGTTCATCGGCCCGCGCGCAGAGACGATCCGTTTAATGGGCGACAAGGTCAGCGCCAAGATCGCGATGAAGAAAGCCGGCGTGCCCTGCGTGCCTGGTGTGGAAGGCGCATTGCCGGATAATCCTGCGGAGATCATCAAAATTGCGCGCAGCATCGGCTACCCGGTCATCATCAAGGCCTCAGGCGGCGGCGGCGGACGCGGCATGCGCGTGGTGCATACCGAAGCGGCGCTGCTCAATGCCGTCACGATGACCAAGACTGAAGCGCAGGCCGCCTTCAACAATCCCATGGTGTACATGGAAAAGTTTTTGGAGAACCCGCGCCACATCGAGATTCAGGTGCTGGCCGACCAGCATGGCAACGCGGTATTTTTGGGTGAGCGTGATTGCTCGATGCAACGCCGCCACCAGAAAATTCTGGAAGAAGCTCCGGCCCCGTTGCTCGATGTAAAATTGCGTAACAAGGTCGGTGAACGCTGCGCCGAGGCTTGCCGCAAGATCGGCTATCGCGGAGCCGGCACGTTTGAATTTTTGTATGAGAACGG
Source organism: Gallionella sp. (assembly GCA_017880865.1). Lineage (GTDB taxonomy): Bacteria > Pseudomonadota > Gammaproteobacteria > Burkholderiales > Gallionellaceae > Gallionella. The sequence continues at coordinate 45,941 of JADGRL010000012.1, read as the reverse complement.
CGAGTTCTTCTTCATCGAAATGAATACGCGCGTGCAGGTGGAGCATCCGGTCACAGAAATGATCACCGGTATTGACATCGTTCAGCAGCAAATACGCATCGCCGCCGGCGAGAAACTGCCATTCAAGCAACGCGACATCGAGTTCAGGGGCCACGCCATCGAATGCCGTATCAATGCCGAGCATCCTTACAAGTTCATTCCCTCGCCAGGGCGCATCACTACTTGGCATCCGCCAGGCGGCCCCGGCATTCGTGTGGATTCGCACGTGTACGCCAATTATTTTGTGCCTTCGCATTATGACTCGATGATCGGCAAGATCATTGCTTACGGCGACACCCGTGAGCAAGCCATGGCCCGGATGCGCACCGCCTTGTCCGAAATGGCGGTGGAAGGCATCGAGACCAACATCGCGCTGCATCGCGAGTTGCTGCAGGATGCCGCTTTCGTGCGCGGAGGCACCAACATTCATTATTTGGAAGAGCGTTTGGCCGAGCGTACTAAAGTTAAATAATGTCCTGGCTGAGTCTGGTTGTTGATAGCGATGCCGAGCACGCCGAGGCCCTGAGCGATGCGCTGCTCGATCTCGGCGCGCTGTCGGTGGACTTGCTGGATGCCGATGCCGACACACCGGATGAGCAGGCGATTTTCGGTGAACCCGGTGAACCACCGCCCGGTGTATGGCAACACAATCGCGTCAGCGCACTGTTCGACAGCGACAAAGACGTCAGCACAATTTTGCGCGATGCATCCGCCACCATCGGCCTCAAACAAATCCCCCAGCATCGCATCGAGCCCCTGGCCGATAACGACTGGGTGCGTCTGACGCAATCCCAGTTCGAGCCGATTCCGATTTCGCCACGCCTGTGGATCGTCCCGACCTGGCATACTCCCAGTGATCCGAACGCGATTAATATCGTGCTCGATCCGGGCTTGGCGTTCGGCACCGGCAGCCATCCCACCACCCGTTTGTGTTTGCGCTGGCTAGATAATAATTTGCGCGGAGGCGAAAGCGTGCTGGATTACGGCTGTGGTTCGGGCATCCTTGCCATAGCCGCGCTCAAGCTCGGGGCTGCCCGTGCTGTCGGCGTTGATGTAGACTCACAGGCCGTGATTGCCAGCCGCGATAATGCCAATGCCAACCAGGTCAAGAACGTGCAGTTTTATTTGCCTGACGATGCGCCCCATGCCAGCTATGATCTGGTGGTAGCGAACATCCTGACCAACCCGTTGCGTATACTTGCCCCGCTGTTGGCGAAAGCGACGAATTCAGGGGGGCAGATCGTGCTGTCCGGCATACTTGAGGAGCAGGCACAGGACGTGATGAATATCTACCAACAATGGTTCGACCTGAACGCCCCGATTTTCGAGGACGGCTGGTCGTGCCTGTCGGGGCGCAAGCGATAAAATGCGCGGAACGACCATCTGCCCGCACTGCGCTACTCGCTTCAAAATCACCAAAGCGCAACTGGAAGCGCATCACGGCATGGTTCGCTGCGGACATTGTATGCAAGCCTTCGATACCGGCCCCAACTTCGCACCCGATCAACTCGACTTGCAACTCGAGTTGCCGATACTGAATAAATCCATCACGCCGCGCGATTCTAAAGTGGCCGTTCTAAAACCGATGACTCTAGCCGAGCAAGTCGTCATCGTTCAAGACGATGACGGCAGCAAATTCCAGCCTAAACACCGCACTTGGCCGTGGGCGGTTGCCGTACTTCTGCTGCTGGTGATGCTGCTCGCACAAGCCGCCTATTTTTTTCGCGTCGACCTCGCTGCTCAGCTACCCGGTTTTAAACCAGCGCTTATCAGCTATTGCCGGATACTGAAATGCAGCGTGCCGCTGCCGCAACATACTGACCTGATAAGCATTGAATCGTCAGAACTCGAAGCCAACCCCGCTAACGAAAATCAGATCACGCTGAATGCCTTGTTGCGCAATCGCGCACCTTATGCGCAGGCCTTCCCCAATCTGGAACTCACCCTGAACGATAGTCAGGACAAGCCTCTCGCACGCAGCATGTTCGTACCGGCAGATTATTTACCGCCGACCGAAAACGAAGCCTCTGGCCTGCTACCCAACCACGAACTCGGCATCAAGCTGCATCTGAACACCACCGATCTCAAGCCATCCGGGTATCGTTTGGTGCTGCTCTATTCGAAATAGCTAATACCCGGCTGTTTGTAAACATCGCTGTTGATGCAGCAGTCGCGCGCTAGCCTGAATTTGCACAACTGCTATATACCAGCAACGATTCGGATATTTTTCAGGCCATTTTTGCTATCGCGGCAACTTCATGGATATACTTCTATATTCATGTGAATTTTATTACCACCAGGGTTCACCCCAATGATGTTGCGCACCCGAGAAAATCGTTATCATGGACGCCATAGCCCAATTTTCCAATCCAATGACTTTAACAAGTACGGCCCAGGCTAACTGGATTAACTGTCATGCGTGATCAGGTGGAATCGCAGAAAAAATTAAAAGCCCTGAACGCGACCTACGTCGCGCAATTGCCTGAAAAACTCGAACAACTTGATCAGGCATTGGGGCAACTATCTCATACTGTCTGGGATGAGCAGAGCGCTCAAACCATTCTTCGCCTGGTGCATAGCCTGGCCGGCTCGGGGACCACCTTTGGGTTTGCATCCCTCAGCGATGCGGCACGCAACCTTGAAACCTATCTCAAACAGCTTGCGCAGGCGAAGGCTGTAATGAACAACGATCAAAGTAAGCATATACAGAGGTTGATGCACGAGCTAAATCAAGCGGCGGTTTCCAGCGATGCTTCGATTGCAGATCAATCTGGATGGATTGCAATTGCACCTCCCGGCCAAGGGGCTGCAAAACCTCGCCGTATTTTTGTCGTCGAAGATGAGCATGAGCTTGCGGAAGAACTAAAAATACAACTCGGCTACTTCGGATATGACGTCAGCGTGTTCAACACGCTGGCAGATTTCCGGATTGCCATGGAGCAAACCTCCGATGTCGTGGTGCTGATGGATGTCACCTTTCCGGAGGATCGCCTGGGGGGTATTAAGACCGTGTATGAAATTCAGCAGGGGCGTGAAATTCCGGTGCCTGTCGTTTTCCTTTCCGCGCACGATAACTTTGAGGCGAGACTGGAGGCGGCGCGCGCCGGTGGCATTGCCTATTTGAGCAAGCCGGTAAATATCGGCAATCTGATTGATCGGCTCGATATCCTGACTTCACCGATAACCCCCGAGCCATACCGTGTCATGATCGTCGATGATTCGGTGGCTCTGACATCCTATTACACCACGGTGCTTGAACAGGCCGGGATGGCGGTGAAGGCGGTCAACAACCCGTTTAACGTGATCGAGTCGCTACTGGAATTCGCCCCCGATCTGATCCTGATCGATCTTTATATGCCCGAATGCAATGGTACGGATTTAGCCAAGGTTATTCGACAACTCGATGCTTTCGTCAGCATTCCTATTGTATTTCTATCAGCCGAAAGTGATCTCGACAAACAGCTTTTCGCGATGGGCTTTGGCGGGGATGATTTCCTTACCAAACCGATATTGCCGCAACATCTGATTTCTTCTGTGACCAGCCGCATCAGAAGATCACTGATGTTGCGTTCATTCATGGTGCGCGACAGCCTGACCGGCTTGCTCAACCACACCGCCATCAAGGATCTGCTCGATGGTGAAGTGGCCTGGGCAATACGTCATAAAAAACCCTTGTCATTTGCGATGATCGACATCGACCACTTCAAGCAGGTCAATGACAACTATGGTCATCCAACCGGTGATCGTGTAATCAAAAGCCTTTCCCGACTGCTCAAGCAACGGCTACGCACCAGTGACTTAGTAGGGCGCTATGGCGGCGAAGAGTTTGCAGTCGTCCTGGTTGATGCCGATAGTTCGACGGCGATGAAAGTGCTAGAAACGATTCGCGAAACTTTTTCCCGGTTGCGTCATCTGGTTGATGAAAAAGAATTCACGGTTACCTTTAGCTGCGGGATCGCAGATGTTTCACAGTTTTCGGACGCCACCAAATTATGCGATGCGGCAGACAAGGCACTTTATAAAGCCAAACACGCCGGGCGCAATCAACTGATGCTTGCGGATAATTCTTTCACCAGCGGCAAGAAGGATTAAAAAACAACTGCATTAGCCCGCTAATGCAGGTTTGTCAGCGCAGGTACTTTCCGGTATATTCCGCTTCGCCGTTTAGACCAATGGGAGAGCGTGCTGCCAAGCACCGCCGAAGGCGCAACACCCGTAACCGCTCAGGCTCAAGAACTATTGGTTCAGGCAAATCTGGAGAGTGCTGTTTAACAGCCACCGAAGGGGCACACGGCTTTTGCCGCAATCTCTCAGGTACCAAGGACAGATGGGGCGCAGCACGATTTCGTGCTGCGCCCTTTTTCATTTTAAGAAAGCTAATATGACGTTAAAGCAAACTCCTTTGAATGCGGCTCATCGCTCCATGGACGCGAAGATGGTCGATTTCGGCGGCTGGGATATGCCAGTGAACTACGGCTCGCAAATCGATGAACATCATCAGGTTCGCCGCGATGTCGGCATGTTCGACGTGTGTCACATGCGCGTCGTGGATGTAAAAGGCGACGGGGTACGCGCATACCTGTGCTACCTGCTGGCGAACAATGCCGACAAGATCACGCTACCCGGCAAGGCGCTGTATTCCGCGATGCTGAATCCTTCCGGCGGCGTGATAGATGATCTGATCATCTATTTCATGACCGAGCAATGGTTCCGCATCGTCGTAAACGCGGGCACGGCGGACAAGGACATCGCTTGGATGAAGCAGCAGGCCGCCACACACGCGCCGAAACTCACGATCACCTCGCGCGACGATCTGGCGATGGTCGCAGTGCAAGGCCCGAATGCGCGCGCCAAGGTGTGGCAGGTATTGCCACAGACCAAGACCGCGACCGAAGGTTTGCAGAATTTCCAGGCTGCCGACTGTGGCGAATACTTTGTGGCGCGCACTGGCTACACCGGCGAAGACGGTTTCGAGGTGATGCTGCCGAAAGAAAAAGTGGAAGCATTCTGGTATGCACTGAACAAGGTTGGCGTGAAACCGATCGGCCTCGGCGCGCGCGACACGCTGCGCCTGGAAGCCGGCATGAATCTCTACGGTCAGGACATGGATGAGAGCGTCGGCCCGCTGGAATCCGGTCTGGCCTGGACGGTGGACTTGAAGAGTGAGCGCGACTTCATCGGCAAGGCCGCACTGCTGGCCAATCCGCCCACGCGCAAACTGGTCGGCCTGTTGTTGCTGGATCGCGGCGTGTTGCGCGGACATCAACAGGTACATTGCGCGCAAGGTATAGGCGAGATCACCAGCGGCAGCTTTTCGCCTACGCTGGAAAAATCCATCGCGCTGGCGCGTGTGCCGAAAGACGTGCAGGTCGGCGACACGGTGCAAGTGGCGATACGCGATAAAATGCTCGCGGCAAAGGTAGTGAAATATCCGTTCGCGCGCAATGGCAAAGGATTAATTTAAAAATGTAGGTCTGGCTTCAGCCTGGCATGTCGGGTTAAAACCCGACCTACAGTGAAATCGTTAACTTTTTGGAGACATTATGAGCAACCCAAGCAACCTGAAATACACCGCCTCCCACGAATGGGTCAAGATTGAGGCCGACGGAACCATCAGCATCGGCATCACCCAGCATGCACAGGAATTGCTGGGCGATATGGTGTTCGTCGAAAGCCCGATGGTTGGCCGCAAGCTCAAAGCCCGTGAAGAATGCGCGGTCGTTGAATCGGTTAAAGCCGCAGCAGACGTATACGCGCCGGTTGCCGGTGAGGTCGTGGCAGTAAACAGCGAACTGGACAGTGCACCAGAAAAAATTAACGACGACCCTTACGGTGCATGGATGTTCAAGATGAAACCGGATCATGCAGCGGATGTCGCTGCGCTGATGGATGCCAAGGCATACCAAGCCGTAGTTGATCGCGAAGCACACTAAATCAGGATCGACATGCCTTTCATTCCCCATACAGAGCAGGACATCCTGTCCATGCTCGCCAGCATCGGCGCTCCGAATATCGACGCGCTGTTTGACGAAATTCCTGCCGAATTGCGTAGCGGCAAGCTCACCGCCGTCGGCGACGGGCTGAACGAGATGCAAATCACGCGCCTGATGCATGACCGCGCTGCACAGGATGTCCTGCAGCTCAACTTCATCGGTGCCGGCGCTTACGAGCACCACATTCCCGCAGCCGTGTGGGAGATCGCCACGCGCGGCGAGTTTTACACCGCTTATACACCGTATCAGGCTGAGGCCAGCCAAGGCACGCTGCAAGTGCTGTACGAATTCCAGACCATGATCGCGTCGCTGACCGGCATGGACGTATCCAACGCCAGCCTGTACGACGGCGCATCCGGCCTGGCCGAAGCGATCCTGATGGCGGTGCGCGCGCACAAGACTTCGCGACGCGTGCTGTTGCCCGCCTCGGTCAGCCCGCTGTATCGCAGCGTCGCGCGCAGCATCGTCAAGCTGCAAAACATCGAGCTGGTTGAAATCCCGTTCGATGCAGCAACCGGCACGACAGACTTAAAGGCGCTGGCACAACACGAGGGCAGCGACATCGCCGCGCTGGTGATCCCGCAGCCGAATTTTTTCGGTGCGCTCGAAGATGTGGATGCACTGACGGCCTGGGCGCATGCGCAGGGCGCGCTGGCGATTGCACTGGTCAATCCGCTGACGCTGGCGTTGCTCAAAGCACCGGGACACTGGGCGGATAAGGGCGCGGACATCGCGGTCGGCGACGGTCAACCGCTGGGTGCACCGCTGTCCAGCGGCGGCCCGTACTTCGGCTTCATGTGCTGCAAACAGGCGCTGGTGCGCCAGATGCCCGGACGCATCATCGGCCGCACCGTGGATCTCGATGGCAAACCCGGTTTCACGCTGACGCTGCAAGCACGCGAACAGCACATTCGGCGCGCCAAGGCGACCTCCAACATCTGCAGCAATCAGGGTCTGATGGTGACGGCGGCGACCATCCACATGGCGTTGCTCGGTGTGGACGGACTGCGCCGTGTAGCAGCAACATCGCATTCCAATACGCAAAGTTTGGCAAAACTCGCAAGCGGACTGTCGGGTGTGAAGTCCTTATTCAGTTCAGCTCATTTCCACGAGGTGGTGCTGCATCTGCCCAAGTCCTCAGCGGCCGTATTGAATCGCATGGCCGAACAAGGGGTGCTGGGCGGCTTCGATTTACAGCCGCACTACCCGCAACTGGGCAACGCGATTCTGGTGTGCGCCACAGAAACCAAGACCCCTGAAGATTTGCAACGCTATGTGGACGCACTGCGCCACGCACTCAGTTAACAGAGGCCAACATGCTTATTTTTGAACGCTCTCACCCCGGCCGCCGCAATGCGGCTCAGGCCCCGAACCACGCTGCTGCGGTCAGCGGCCCTTCGACCGGGCTCAGGACAGGCATCCCCACGTCGCTGCTGCGTCAGGATCAACCCCTGTTGCCGGAAGCCTCGGAAATGGATGTGGTGCGCCACTACACCAGCTTGTCGCAGAAGAATTTTTCGATCGACACGCACTTCTATCCGCTCGGCTCCTGCACAATGAAATACAACCCGCGCGCCTGCAACACGTTGGCGATGCTGCCGCAATTTCTGGCGCGTCATCCGCTCGCACCCGAGTCCACCGGACAAGGCGTACTGGCGTGCCTGTACGACCTGCAGGAAATATTAAAGGACGTGACCGGCATGGCGGGCGTGAGCCTGATGCCGATGGCCGGCGCGCAGGGCGAGTTCGCCGGTATCGCGATGATCCGCGCTTACCACGATGCACGCGGTGACACGGCACGCACCGAGATCATCGTGCCGGATGCGGCGCACGGCACCAACCCGGCCACCGCCGTGATGTGCGGCTACACCGTGAAGGAGATTCCGACCAACGCGAATGGCGACGTCGATCTGGACGCGCTACGCGCCGCCGTCGGCCCGCAGACCGCCGGACTGATGCTGACCAATCCTTCCACGCTAGGCGTGTTCGAACAGCGCATCGTGGACATCCAAAAGATGGTCCACGATGCGGGTGGCCTGCTGTATTACGACGGCGCGAACCTGAACGCGATTCTCGGCAAGGTCAAACCCGGCGACATGGGCTTCGACGTGATCCACATGAATTTGCACAAGACCTTCTCCACCCCGCACGGTGGCGGCGGGCCAGGCGCAGGTGCGGTCGGTGTGGCAAAACGGCTGTTGCCGTTCCTGCCGCTGCCGGTAGTTGAAAAACTCCCCTCGCCCGCAAGCGGGAGAGGGGCAGGGGGAGAGGGTACTTACCGTTACCTGACCGACGCCGACCTGCCACAATCCATCGGTCACCTGTCCGCGTTTAGCGGCAACATCGGCGTGCTGCTGCGCGCCTATGTATATGCGCGCATGCTGGGCGCGGAGGGCATGCACCGCGTCGCGGAATTCGCGACGCTGAACGCCAACTACCTGATGGCGGAATTGCATAAGTCGGGCTTCACGGTCGCGTTCCCGCAACGCCGTGCCAGCCACGAATTCATTATCTCGATCAAGCCGCTCAAGGATGCGACCGGCATCTCCGCAATGGACGTCGCGAAACGTCTGCTGGACAAGGGCTACCATCCGCCCACCACCTATTTCCCGATGCTGGTGCCGGAATGCCTGCTGATCGAGCCGACCGAAACCGAATCGAAGGAAGTGCTGGACGGCTTCGTCAACGCGCTGAAAGAAATCCGGGACGAGGCTCACGCCACTCCGGAACTGGTCAAGGGTGCGCCGCACACGATGCCGGTGCGCCGCCTGGATGACGTGAAAGCCGCGCGCGAACTCGACCTGACATGGAAAATCCGCACAAACACGCACGCGGTTTAACGCACGCTTGGCGCGCGACAGGGATCGCGCTGCAAGGCCTGCGCGCCGCATGGCAGCACGAGGATGCATTTCGTCAGGAAGTGCTGATCTCGGCAATCGTCATCCCCGCCGCGCTGCTGTTGCCTGCCAGTCATCTCGGCAAAGCCATGATGATCGCCAGCGTCCTGCTGGTGCTGATTGTCGAGTTGCTCAACTCCGCGCTCGAGGCGACCGTAGATCACACCTCATTGGAACACCATCCACTGGCCAAGCGCGCCAAAGATATCGCCAGCGCTGCGGTGTTTTTAAGCATCGTCAATGCGCTGGTGGTATGGGCCCTAGTGCTGTTTGTCAGCGGCTAGACCGCCTTGATGTAACACTCTCAATCTGATCGCCATGTTCGGCCGAACGCACACCCATCAGGTATGCGCGGCATTGAGCCACTGGAAGCTGATCTGCTCGTAGTCTTCTCCCTCCACCAGCAAGCCGGTCAGTTTGATGTTGCGACTTTTGTCTCCCAGCATCACCTCATAAATCGTTTCCGGCACATAGCTGCCCGGCTCCATCAGCATCGTGGCATGCGCATAGGAGTTGCTCGCATCGGGCAGCAGAATGACCGGGATGTAATCGTATTCGAAGGAGCTGGAACTTGTCTCCCAGTTGGACACTTTTTCCGTCCCCTTGCCGAGCGTGCGTAACCACACCGACAGCGGTTTTTTGGCCAGCATTTCGATGCCCACATGCATCACACCCTTGGGGTCGGTATGCAACCGCCGTATCATGCCGAGCCACCATATCGGAGTGCTTCCGGCCTTGAGGCCGCACAGGTCGCCGATCTTGACCCAGGTTCCTGCGCTATTCGGAATTATGCCGCCTATCCCATCGACACTGATATCCGATACCGCCCATTTTTCAGTGCTGTAATCGACCTCTTCATGCTCAGCGGCAAGTTTGATATCGGAGCGCTCTTTCAGCGCAGCCACATCTTTTTCTGAAATGTTCGTCGCATTATCAATATCCATGTGCGCGACCAGCTTGCTGATCGTCCGGAAGCTGTGCACCACGTCGATATCGCTGCTGATATCTCGGCGTTCCTGATGCCTATACGACGGATCATGTCCCCAGTACATCTGCAAATGCTTGAGCACGGTCAGTTTGCCCGCCGGAGTGAACTCGTTGCCGAAGCGTTGTTCCTGCTGGATCAAGCCTTGTTCATTCTGAACGATAATATCGTTGATTTTAGGGACGGCCTTGGTGGCACCAAAAAAGCGCAGTGTCGGTGTGATCTTAATATTCTCATCCACCCGCTTGGGCGCACCCGGCTTGGCTAGGTCGAAACAATAGGGGCAGTCAGGATCGGGCGCATCCGTGAAATCGAATAAGCTGACCATGCGAGCGGCGATGCGAAAACATACCTCGATTTGATCCTGTGCCAAGGTGCCCGGTGAAGACACGTACAGTATCATCACCCGCAACAACTCCCGTTGCGGGCTGATATGGATCGCCTGTCTGGGATAGGCGAAAACCAGGGTTTCGGCAATTTGATTGGCAACGGCGAAGTTGTAACAACCGACCAGCTGATCCCATATCGACGGCTCGATGTCCACATAATGCATCATCTCGATTTTCATCTGCTCGGCAACGGCGCGCATCAGCCTGACGCAAATCACCGGGAGCCGCTCTGTCAAAGCCGGAGACTTTTTTTCCGCCTGCGGATATTCGTGGACGCACAACGAATAAGCCTCGGCCAGCGTCTTCATGTAGCCATGCAGCCCCCGCCACAAATGCATGCCCTTGAAATCCTGCAAGTGCGGCTCGCCCAGATAGAACTGCAACAGCTCGACATAGAACGGCTGTCCGGTCTCATCGAGCAGCATGATGATCTCGGTGCGCACCTCCGGTCGAAAACCGGAAGTGTCCTTGACCGAATCCAGCCAGGAGGTGATCTCATCCAGCGCCTTGAAGGCATTGTCATGCGGCAACCCAGCCAGCAGTTTTTTGGACTCCGCCACATCGAACATCGGATGGTCGGGTTTTCCGTCAAATATTTGGGGTAACGAAAACATGGTTCGATTTAACCTCCAAGTTCGAAAGGGATGCTCCCCGTGAGGCAATCATAGCGGAACAACCCGGCTTAGAGAATAAGCTTCATCGCAGCCGCTTTTGCTTCAGAGCAGGGCCAGCGTCAAATCCCTTAAATTTTTGTGGCTATTGACGGCATGCAAAAATGCGCGGACAGTGCACGTCGGGGAAAAACAAAAACCGTACTTTGAATGCTCGGGGGAGACACAATGGATACGCACGCGTTTGTCGCAACAGGAGTTGTTCGTCCGGCTTTACGATCCATCGCTGTGGGTTGTCTGGTCGTCGCGGCCTCGCTGATGGCGATGGTCAGACCGGCGGCTGGCATGGCTTGGGTGTTCAACTGCGCGGGGGGGTCGCACTGGTGTTACCCTTCGCAAATAGCAACCTATATTAATAATACGAATGTTTGGCAGGCTTGCCCCCTCTATATGGATAGTGTCATAGGGTATACAGGCGCGCCACCCAATGCTTACTGTATTCTCGGCGGTTATTCGCTGCCACCCGGTGAGGGAGGTGGTGGGGGAAGTAGCGGAGGTGGAGGAAACAACTGCCCTGCCGGTATGTCCGGTACACCTTGTGCTTGCAACGCCGGAACGGTGCCGAACGCCAGCGGAACCTGCGATCCTGAAGTTCTGACCATCACGCTCTCGGGCGGCTCCGGCACCGAGCCGTGGCACAAAAAACTCGACCCAAATCACGAAAAGACGAATCTGCCCTATAAGGCCATCGTGAAGAATCAGAAGGGTCAGGCCAAGGCCAATGTGAGTGTCGACATCGCCACCGATGTCACCGCCAACAGCGGCGGGCACGACCACAACTCTGGTCGCCCGAAAGGCAAGCTGATCGCGGGCACACCGCCCAGCACCTTGGACGGGAAGGAAAAGCTTCCCGGCACCACCGACATCAATGGGGAGTTTAAATTCACCTTCGGCGCGGAAGAGGCCTCGGGCGAACACACGATTAAGGCGACCTGCGCTGTCTGCAAAGATCCGGAAAAAAAGGTTAATGTGGCAGTAGAAATTCCGGGCCTGTTGCAATTAGGTGCCGACCCTTTGGGTTACACTTTAAACGGCTACCAACCCTGGCATCCCGGCAGCCATTACTTCTCCGCGGCCGCGATAGTCAAAATCATCAATCTTGCATTTGCGATTAGTCACGATCCGAACTTCAACAAACAACTTCTGATTATCAACGACAGCAGTCTGATAAAAGGCGGGGTGTTTGATCTCGGGCAAGACTGGACATACACGCCCAATGGGCATCAAGGGCACAGGGTAGGTGTCGTCGTGGACATCAACAACTTTAGTGGGCCAAATCCCCAATTTGAGGATTTGGCTTCAACCTTTGGCATTTACGCAGATTGGCATAAAAAAGGAACGGCCCCGCACTATCATTTATGGCTTCTAGGAAAGGATCAATAAAATGCAGACCATCATCTCGGCATTGCTTGTATTAATTATGACTGGCATTTTCCAAGCTGCTTTTGCGGTAGAAGGCGAGTCCATCGTATTTAATCCAACTACGGGTAATTATCTAATTACTCACTACAGCGATTTCGATAGGAAATTTGAACAACTCATTTTTATTCCCGCTACTAAGATCAATCCGATAATCAAAACCCGGCTCAAGCTAGGTCGAGAAGGAGAGGTTCATTATGGCTATACATTAATTAGTGGGGGAGATAGTCAACAGGTGATAAGGCGTTTTCTATTAAACCCTGTAAGCAACGTTACAACCAGTTTGCCTGACGTTCCATTGAACGCACCTCCCGGCAATATCATGGGGGACATGATGAATACAGCGAACAATTTCGACACCTCGGTGCCTTGGCGTGCCTCTATGGGATATTCCGATGACCAAATGTCATTCAGAATTGGCTGGTACTACAACACCAATACTGGCGGACTATCCCCTGGTAGCAAAGCGGTGTTTGGTTTCAACAGCCATGACCTGCCCGGCATCATCCAAGCTGAAGTGCATGGTTATGCGCCAGACAGCCAAAAAATAGATGGTGAAGAAAACCCGGATGAGGAAGACGGGGGTTTTGGGCAACAATACTTTAATCTGTTGCGCAACAATTTCCTTCGCCGACCAGTCGCTGTCCCCGCCATCGCCGTGCCATCGCCCTTCGATGCATCAGTATTGCTCGACCGCATCCAGACCCAGATGCACAGCTGGATCGGCAAGCAGTTGCTGGATGCGACTTTCTCCGCGCAGCTCGACCGTTCCTTTCAAGCCGCGATCAGCGCCTACCGCTTGAACCAGCCCAAGGTCGGCAAGCAACAAATCCAGACGATGCGCGAACTCATCAAAAAAGAGCAGCCGGAAGCAGATAAAGAAGACGGCAAGGATGACCGGAGTGAGAAGGGCGACGACGAAGATAAAACCCGCCGCGCCCTGATCGACAAACTCGCCGCACGCGTGCTCGACTTCGATCTCAACTATGTGCTCAAGCGCATGGGCGGTGACAAGGACGATTGAGTCTGTAAATCTAAAGTAGCAACTTGCGAGGGCGGATGATATTTTCATCCGCCCTCGTTGTTTAAAGTCGCTCAGTTATAGTGTGTGGTTATCGATATAACAACGATCACGTGGAAGACCCCGCCTTTGTTGCTTTTGCCGCTCGCTTTAAAATTATCGCAAAATGGGAAGGACCGGATGTAACCTCCACGCCGCACTATCACTTATGGCTTCTAGAATCACAGCCACCCGTGCCTGGGTCGCTCCACACGTTGGGCGAGGCGGTGGATGTGACGATCAATTTGCCTGCCGCAAATATCGATGCACTGGCAGCCGGTTGCCAACTGCGCAGATCTGTGCCAGTGAAAGACCCTGTGCATTTTGTTCATCAATAACGGACGGATACGATTATGAAAAAAATAATGGCGATTCTAATGCTCCGGTTAATCGGCGTGGCTAGTTTGGCGTTTGCGACTGTTGGCATAGCCATGGCGCAGCCCCCTGTCTACGTGGGTGTGTATGCAGAGCACTATGGCGGTAAGCTCGTATACCACTATAGTGCGGCCAATAACAGTACAGACAATATCGCTTCTGTGCGAATCGGGTATGACATCCCAAACGATACTTGGGAACTCCTTGAATTACCTTCTGGATGGAATTTCGATATGGGTATTCCTCCGGCAAGTGCCACATCACCGCCGGGCTGGCGTGTTTACATGATTACCCCTGAAGAGATTCCAGAAAATGCCGTCGCATGGGGAGCCATTGATGAAGCCTCACCTAGACTTCTTCCCGGTCAAACCCTGACCGGAATGAGTATCACTTTGGATAAAGCTGATGCCAATTATTTGACGGCTCATGCGGTCGTTAATACCACGCTTACCGTGCCCATGCAACGCCTTGACACTACCCCGCCCACGCTCTCGGTAACCTTGAGCCCTAAAATGCTCTGGCCGCCCAACGAGAAACTGGTGTCCGTCACCGCGACCATCACGGTGAAAGATGACTACGACCCCGCGCCCGAAATCCAGCTCGTATCCATCATGGCCAACGAGGTACTGGACAAAGACGACATCAAGGCCAAACTCGGTATCGATGACCGGCACTTTCAGCTCAAGGCCGAGCGCGAAGGCAAGAACAAGGCCGGACGCATCTACACGGTGACCTATTCCGCCACCGATGGCTCGGGCAATAAAACCTTAGCATCCGCCACCGTGACCGTGCCGCATGACCGGGATGATAAAGAGCCGCAAAAAAGCCCCGATAGCAAGGACAACAAGAAGGGCGGGGGTGCCATGCTGATGCCTTTCACCAAGTAGTAGTCCTGCGCTCTCACGCTCCACTGGGGAGCGCAGACGGTGACGCTCTTCGTTAGGATGGCAAGATGAAATCGTTTACCAGAAACCAATCAGCCCGGACGCATTACACTGGAATTGAATTACGATTGGCTCGGCTCACCCCGGCGCAAATTCATCAACTTCTTTACCGCTTGATTCATGATCGCTGCCAGCGCGTAAATCGCCACGAATGGGTCGAGCAAATAATCCCACAGGTTGCCGGACTCGTACCAGCCGACCGCCCAGGCGAGGGTGGCTAGCGCGATGCTTGACGCGATGAGTGAGTGCTTCCAGAACCACGCGGCCAGCGCAAGCATCAGCAGCGCAGCGACGAAGAACGGATCGCTAAAACCTAAACGATAAGGATCATACGCACCTGCACCCAGCGCCATCGGATAGAGCGCGAAGGCCGCGAACGCGATCAGGATCAATAACGCAAAGCGGGCATTGCCTTTAGCCGCACCACACCAAGGTCTCAACAACACACAACCCAGCAGCACCAGTGTGGTGATGCTGAGGTCGCCGGTGATGCCGCGCACATAAACGGCAATGGGAATATCGCCAAATGGAATTAGCGCCAGCACAAAAACGGATCCTTGCAGCAAGGCCAGGTGTGATTTTGATAAACGCACAATGCCCGGCAACAGCAGCGTCGATGCCGCTATCACGCAGGCGACACCCGCCAGTCCGGTCAGGTCAGTGAAGTGGGGAGTCATTAATTTTTTCCATGCGCTGGTCCAGCCAGGTGCGCGTGAACTGGACGTGTTTGATGAAGCTGCGGTTCCAGGTATAGACGAGCTGAAAGTCGCCGCTGTGCGTCTGGATCAGGTAAGGGTAGGAGAACTCGAATTCGCAGGCCTGTCCTGAGCCCGGTCGAAGGGTTTGCCCCTCGCATTTGTTGCGCTGGGCGGATTTCGCATAGCCGGTTGCATCGCTGATGCCCGCCTCGGTCGCCTTGGCCAATTCACCTGCGACTTGCAGATAACGCGCCGGTTCGGTGGGCTGGCTATTCTGCTCTTCGAGTTGATAGACCGTTTTCCAGGTATCACCGTTATCCGCCGAGACCACCAGCGACAACGCATAGCGGCCATCTTCGATGTTGTTCAGCACCACTAAAATCCGCCCGTCCGGTAACACCACACCCGAAAGCGCCGCATCCGGGTTAGCCAGCGCAGTCGCAGCGGGCGGGCTCCAATGCTGTCCGGCATCGTCAGTCGTGGTCGCGATTACACGTTTGGGGCTTGAGCCGGAACGACGCATCAAAACTTGCGCCTGTTGCGGATTTTTAATCAGCATCACCGGCTGCAGCGTGGATTTTCCGGAGCTCAGCCGCTGCTTGTCGATGATCTCGCCGCTGCTGCTGATGCGCAGCAGTTCGCCGAATTTGCCGATGAACTCGTGATATACCGGCAGCCCCATCGTGCCGTCGTCATACATGAACGGCGTGCCCTTGATCAGCGTGCTGATGTTGATGAACGGCGAAGTGATCAGTCGTCTCGCCGGACCCCAGGTCGCGCCGTCATCGTTTGAAGTCATGGCGGTGATCGAACTGCCCGCCCAGCCGCCCAGCGACACGGTCACATAGAACAGCCACAGCGTGCCATCCGGCGCGCGCTGCGCCACCGGGTTGCCGAGTTTTTTCACATAGCGCAGCAACGTGCGCTGCGTATCTTCACGATTCGCGATGCTCTGTTCGGGCCCCCAGAGATTTTTCGCCGGGTCGAATACCGCGCTGTGTATTTCCACATCTTCCGCGCCTTCGCGGCTGCCGGCGAACCAAAAAGCGCGTATGCGACCGTCGTTCAGCTCGATCAGCGAAGCGGCGTGGGTCGCGATATTCTGCTGGGTGGATGCGAAGTGGGTGCGCATCTCGGGTGGCGAATTACGGATTTTCGCGATGCCTGTTTTTTGCTCAACGACAGGCAATTTAAAAAGTGCGTCCGAGGGACGCTGCGCGACTTTGTAAAACGCCGCACCAAACGCGACGATCAACAGACCCAACAGCAGCAGATTACGTAAATTTGTTCGACGGTCGGAATTCATAAGCATCAGCGGCACGTTTGGGCAAGCGTCAGCGGCGGAGAAATTTTAATTCCGGCGGGAGATTCCATCAATACTTCCCTGATGAAAAGATGCTGGAAAACTTTGCCTTCTAGCAGCATTTCCTTCAACTCCACCGAGCTTTGCCGACCGCGTATATCCAGACGTTGCCCGATGATTTTGCAGTCTGCGCATCCGCCGTTTTGCGTGTTGTCATTCTGCGCCAGCTGAACCGCGAACAGTGAATAGCGCGCCGCCAAGTCGCTTGCGGTGAGATTTTGCTCTTCGCTGTAGCCGCTTATCTGCGCGCCCGGCAGCATGAAACGGTGGCCTTCGTCCATCGCCCTGAAATTGCACGGCACCGCCACGTCCTTGCCGCTGGCATAGTGCTGTGCTCCTGCGCTGTAATTACCCAAAGCGCCATCAAGGGGTCGCAGGAAAGCGGCGAGACACAGCAGCACCAGCAATGCGACGACGTTGATGCCGGGCCGGGTGAAGCCGGGTATCGCGATAGCCAGCAGCGCCAGGATTCCCGCGCCTGCAATCAACAACCAGAACGTCAATGGGTATGTGTCTGGGATTTCGGCTTGCAGCCGCACAGCCAGATATGCGATGAAGGCGATGACCCCACCTGCCAGCACCAGACTGGCGATGAATACCCTGCGGCCGATGTGCTGCCAGTTAAGCGCGCACAGCAATGCCACGGCAGGCATCGCCGCCAGCAGGTAACGTCCCGAGCGCTGGCTGGGCAGCGCAAAACTCAGGAACATCACGGCGATCCAGATCCACAGCAATTTCTCTTCGTTGCTCAACTGGCCGCGCCGTCGGTATGCGACAAAAAACAGCGCCGCCACCGGGAAGGTCAGCAGCCCCGGATTGGTTAGAAAAGCCAGCGCGTAACTCCAGATGCTGGAGCCGCCCCAAAACAATTTCGACAAATAACTCGGCCCATGCGGATCGAATTTTCCGACATTTTCGCCGACGACGAACTCCTTCCACACCGCTTGCGGATCGGGATCGAGTGCGAACCACATCGCGAACATCGCGACTGCAACCGCAATCGCAACCACCACTTTTAGCGCATCTTGCCTGATGAATTCTGTCACGCGGTAATGGCGCTGATGCAAATACCACCCGGCCAAACCGAGCGTGACCGGCAAGCCGAGCGCGAATGATTTATACAAAAAACCGATGCCGATGCTGACGCCGAGCAACAGCGGGATCAGCCAGCGCGATGCGAAGGCTTGCCGCCAGTACAGCAACACGAAGAACGGCAGGAAGATCCAGAACACCTCGGGCGGATTGGTCAAAAACGGGCGGCCGAAACGATACGTGGTGAAAAATGCCAGGAACGTCAGCGCGGCGATGAAGCCGGTTTCGACGCGCTTCGAGAGTTTCCAGCCGAGCATGAACAGCATCGCCGCCGTCAGTAAAGTATAAATGACGCTGGGGTAGCGCAAATTCCACAGCGTCCAGTTCCGGCCCCAGCCGGTGGAGGCGATGCCCTGCCAGTACAGCATTGGCGGCTTGGTGTTGCGCATGTTGTCCAGTTGCGATTGCAGCGGCAACAGCTTGTCGCTGTCGGCGGTCAGCCGGGTAATATGTTCATACACATATTCGTCGCCGTTTTTCGGAATATGCTGGCCGTCGAGGCCGCAGAAATAAGTTAACACCGCCAGCAGACAGGCCAGCACGTACCAACTCAGGCGCAGATTAGCTCCAGTCAATTTCATTTGTTGCCGATTTCCTGTTCAATATCAGGTTCGGGAATATTGGGCAGCGCGATTTCTGCCACAGGCTTGTGGCTGCGGAACGTCCAGAAGTTGCTCACCAAAAAATTGAACACACTGGCTATCACGATGGCCGCCGCGTTGGCGACAAGGTAGTAGAAATAGACCACGAACAGATTGGTCAGGATCACCTGCAACGCGATGCCCACCCAGCACGCCAGCGCGTATTGGCCGAAATGTAAAATCAGGTGTTTGTCGGGATGATGCTTGCGATCACTCCAGGTCCAGGCGCGGTTCCAGAAAAAGTTATTCACGGTCGCAAAAAATATCGCCACCGCCAGAGACAGGTTCAGCCGCATGCTTGGGGTTTGAATCGCGATGAACAAAAATTCCCGGCACAGATACAACACGCCCAGATTGACCACCACCCCGGATGCGCCTACGGCGCCGAATTTCATGAAGCGCTTCCTGAATACCCAGGCCACCACCGGCTGCTCGGCAAATCTCGCGATACGCTTCATGCGATTTGTCGATTCATTAAGGCTTGCCGATCGCGAGTTGCAAGATTTTTATTGTGTTCGAACTTCATATCTAAATTGGCCTGATTGGATTGGCTATGCACTAGCCACACTCTATATTATAGTGCCGTCTTATGTATACCTTGGGCAGATAAAGTGAGAGATTCAGGAAAATTACGGTTTGTTGACAAGTAT
Organism: Gallionella sp.; assembly: GCA_017880865.1. Taxonomy (GTDB): domain Bacteria; phylum Pseudomonadota; class Gammaproteobacteria; order Burkholderiales; family Gallionellaceae; genus Gallionella. The sequence continues at coordinate 26,725 of JADGRL010000012.1, read as the reverse complement.
TGCGGAGTCGTCATTTGCTCGGCTTTCTCGGTTCTCGCCAAGTTAAAGCCTGCCCCAAAAGACAAGCAGATCAAGAACATTCTGGTGATGGAATTATTCGAGATGGGGGCAGCCATGATGATTTATCCCTCGCTGCAACTCATCAAGAATAAAGTCGAAAACCCGACCGTCTATTGCCTGACGCTTAAAAGCATCAAGAGTTCGTGGGAATTGCTCGGTGCCATTCCGAGCGAAAACATTTACGCGATTGATGACAAAAACCTGTTTGCATTCTTCACCTCATTGTTCGGCAACATATGGAAGCTGAGGCAGAAAAACATCGATTTGATCATCGATTATGAATTGTTCATGAGGGTGTCCGCGATCATTTCATTCATGATCAAGAGCAAATATCGCGTCGGCTTCAACAAATATGAGCTGGAAGGTCTTTACCGGGGAAGCTTCTACAATTTCAAATGTGCATTCAACCAGAACTCACATATCGCAAAGAATTTTCTTTCGCTGACCAAGACCGCGCTCAATTTTGAGCAGGAATATCCCAACTACAAGGGATACATCAGCGCATCGGAACTAGCGGTTCCTGTCTACCAATCCAGTGCTGAACTGAACCATTGCCTGCAGAAAAAGATTGCTTCACTTTATCCTGACTATTCAAACAACAAACTAATTCTGATTTCTCCCGACGTGGGATATAACCTGACCATCAGGAATTACCCGAAGGACCTGCTAGTTGAAGTCATCAATAAAATACTCGTTCGGTTTCCGGACAAGCTGATCCTGTTGGTCGGAACCCCGGACAACATGGAAACCTGCTTGGCTGTCGCAGCAAAGGTAAATCACCCGAGATGCATCAACTTCTGCAATCAGGCACCCGCGTTGCGCGAGTTCTTTGAATTACTGCACATGGCAGAATTGCTGATTACGAACGACAACGGCCCCGCCCATTTTGCCGGAGCCACGGGAACAAAAGTTCTCGCATTGTTCAGCACAGACTCTCCTTTTATTTACGGCCCGCTGGGCGACTGCGTCATCTTGTACAGCTTTTACCAGTGCAGCCCCTGCATTTCCGCGCACAATCATAAAACTTCGAAATGCACGAATAACCTCTGCCTGCAGGCCATCAAGCCCGAAGCGGTCTTTGAAATGGCGGTAAAAATAATTGATGACGCAGTCCCATTCAGAACCATCAATGGTTCTTTGCGGTATGTGTGATTGAGGCAAGCCAGAACGCAGTCCGGCATCATCCCGGCGCACAAGCCGTTGCCAGCCCAGTGATACAATCCTTCTCTTTTATTTTTAGCCGGGTTTTGCGATGCACACTCTGATTTGCGGTTCGATGGCTTACGACACCATTATGGTGTTTCAAGACCAATTCAAAAAACATATCCTGCCGGAAAAAATTCACATCCTGAATGTGGCGTTTCTGGTGCCGGAGATGCGCCGCGAATTCGGCGGTTGTGCGGGCAACATCGCTTACAACCTGAAGCTGCTAGGCGAGCAGCCGCGCATCATGGCCACGGTCGGCGACGACTTTTCCACTTATGCGTTGCGCTTGGAAAAACTCGGCCTGACGCAGGCGCACATCCGCCACATCTCCGGCAGCTATACCGGGCAGGCGTTCATCACCACCGATCTCGACGATAACCAGATCACCGCATTCCACCCAGGCGCGATGAGTATCTCGGAACAGAATCACGTCAGCGACGCTCAGGACATCAGCCTCGGCATCGTCTCGCCGGATGGTCGCGACGGCATGTTGCAACACGCGCGCGAATTCAAGGAAGCGGGCATACCCTGGGTGTTCGATCCGGGCCAGGGCATGCCGATGTTCGGCGGAGATGAGTTGCTGAGTTTTGTCGCGCAGGCCGACTATGTGACCGTGAACGACTACGAGGCGCAGCTGCTACAGGACAAGACCGGCAAAAAGATCGAAGAACTCGCACGTGGCAAACGCGCGCTCATCATCACGCGCGGCGGCGAAGGTTCGACCATCTACGCCGATGGTCGAGAAATCATCATCCCTTGCGCCAAGCCTACCGCACTGCTCGACCCGACCGGTTGCGGCGACGCCTATCGCGCCGGTTTGCTGCACGGCATCCAACAAGGTTGGGATTGGGAAACCACCGGACGGCTGGCCTCGCTGCTCGGCACGATCAAGATCGCCAGTCGTGGCGGGCAGAACCACGCGCCGACTCGCGATGAGCTGAAAGCGCAGTTCCAGCAGCACTTCGGTTATGCCATTACGTTGTAAGTCGTGATCGACTGGGATGCCATCGCTGCCGCAATCAGCTCGGCGACGCGGCAACCCTTTCAATTTATCGGCCACACTGATACTGGCGGCGGATGTATCAATCAGACCTACTGTTTGGAAGCCCGCCCTGAGCCTGGTCGAAGGGGACGGCATTTTTTTATCAAGCTGAATGCCGCAGATAAGCTGTCAATATTTGCTGCCGAAGAAGCGGGACTCAACGCAATCGCCGCAACCAACACCCTTCGCGTGCCGTGCGCCATCACGCGCGGCACCGCTGGCGAGCATGCCTTTCTGGTGCTGGAACATCTCGAATTAAATCCACGCGGCAATGCCGCGCTGTTCGGCGAACAACTCGCCGCACTGCATCGTTGTACGTCATCTCGTTTCGGCTTCGCGCAAGACAACTTCATCGGCGCGACGCTGCAGCTAAATACTTGGACGAATGATTGGATAGCATTTTGGTGCGAGCACCGTCTGGATTCCCAGTTACGCCTTGCGGCACAGAACGGTTACGGTGGCCAGTTGCAGAGCTTGGGCGAGCAACTCATGGACGCGCTGCCCGCGTTCTTTACAGGTTACATCCCGCAACCCTCGCTGTTGCACGGCGACCTGTGGAGCGGCAACCAGGCCTATCTGCCGGATGGCACGCCGGTAATTTTTGATCCCGCGCCTTATTATGGCGACCGGGAATGCGACCTTGCGATGACGGAATTGTTCGGAGGGTTCAGCGCAGATTTATACGCGGCCTATCGCGCCGCGTATCCGCTGGATGCGGGCTACTCCACCCGCCGCAATTTATACAACCTGTATCACGTCCTCAACCACGCCAACTTGTTCGGCGGCGGCTATGCACGGCAGGCGGAGCTGATGATACGGAAGCTGCTGGCGGAGGTGGCCGGGTAAGAGGTGTCGTGATTAACGTTCGGATGATTTTCTTAGGACAGCACTAAAATTCGTACTCGACCTGCAGCCGGAAGGTGTGACCGGGTGCGGCATTGCTCGCGCCGAGCAACCATGCGGCGTTGTATTTGATGGCTTGCCGGTTGCCGAGCGCGAACTTGCCGAAGATGGCCGGGCCGATGCGATGGTTCTGGTTGGCCTGTTTGTTCCAGTCGTTCCATTTTCCCAGTTCGCCGAAGCCTTGCACGCCGAATTCCAGAACGGGCTGCCAGCGGTACTTGGCTTGCCACTGGTAGCCGAAGTTGGTGCTGTAAGGCACGCCATTCTCATCCGCTCGCCCGAACGCATGTTCAAACAGCAGGTTTCCGTTCAGCTGGAGCTTGCCAAATTCCGTCTGGAACAAGGGGCCGAACTTGAATTCCCACGGTGCATTGCGGCTCAACGGGGCTTCCAGTTCGGTGATCAGGCCAATATCAGCCGGGTATTGCCCGGTTTCGGTGAGCTGAAATTTGTTTTCCCATTCGGCCAGATTAGCAGCCGCACCCCCGTTGCGCTCCTGTTTCAAATAGATCTCGGTGAACCAGAATTCCTTTGCGCCGTAACCAAAACCCAGGCTGGCGGCTTGTGCGCGATTGCCAGCCAGAGGCGAGGCTGCGCCAAACTTGACGTCGATCTCTCGCTCGCCGTATTCGACGGCGGGGGTGTAGACGTAATCCGCAGCACCAGCATAAACATATCCCGAGATGAAAGTACCCAACAGAAGCAGCAGAAGTTTGCTCACCGGCGACTCATTATTGCTTAGCATCACGGCGCGGGCGGGCCGCCCATTTCATGCCGATGAAAATGGCGATCAGCGCCGCAATGAAAAAAACCATCTGCATGCCTGCCGGGCGCGAGTCGTAACCGATCAGGCTGTGCAGCAACATGCCGGGCAGACCGTTTTCCGGCAGAGCCGCCGAGGTATCCCACAGTGGTGCGGCGAGGCTGGGCAACAAGTCGGCCTGAATCAGGAATCGCGCGACCTGCGACGCCATGCCGGCCGCGAGCAGCAACACCAACAGGCCGGTCGCAGCAAAGAACCAGCGCAGCGGCACACGCAACAGTCCGGCATAAATCAGGTAGCCGACCGCGATGCCTGCCAGCATGCCGATCATGCCGCCGAGCAGCATCGAGGTTTGCCCGCCATCGTTCGATACGGCGATGCCATAGAGGAACAGAACGGTTTCCGATCCCTCCCTGAGCACGGCCAGCCCGACGATGACCAATAGCACTGAACACTCGCTGTTTTCGTCGCGAATACTATTCCCGACCAGACGTGCGTCGACCGCCAGCGCGGCACCGTGAGATGCCATCCAGATGTTGTGCCATGCCAGCATCAACACCGCGATGCCGAGCACGATCGCGTTGAAGATCTCCTGTCCGATGCCACTGGCCAGCGATCCGATCGCGTCAGTTGAAGCGGCGACCACACCGGAACCCGCCAGCCCGGCCAGCAGTCCGGCGACCAGCCAGCGCCCGCTGCCGGGGACATGGCGCGTCGCGGCAGCGAGTATCCCGATGATGAGCGAGGCTTCCAGTACTTCCCGAAAAACGATGATGACTGTTGCTAGCATGGCGTTTCCTTATTGGGCGACGATCGCGCCCTGGGCGGTGGCTGCGTGAAATTCTCCGCTGAACGAATAACGCCCCGGGCTAAGCGGGCCGATGTAAATCATCGCGGCGCCGTATCCGGCAATCACTTTTTCCCGGTTCAGCGCATGGCTGTCGAATTCCTCCGGGCTGGCATCCTGGTTCTCGATCATCAGCCTGATCTTTGTGCCGGACGGAATCGTGAGCTCGGCCGGGTGAAATTGATGGTCATTAATGACCAGAAAATAGTCGGCGGCGTGCGCGGCAAATGGAACTAGTAATGCGATAAACAAACCGAGTTTCAAGGCATTCTCCGTCAATGATTTGCACGAATGATAATCGTTCTCATTCGCAACTGCAACTGGTTTCAGGCATGATGCTTTGAAATGGGAAATATATACATAAGCCCCTAACTAACATAGTATTGTAGAGACTTATAAAAATTTAATTAATTCAACTACAAATTTCTAACCCGTTGACTTTGTGTTTGTTGTAGTTAGAATAAGCGTTGTCGAAATTTTAACTACAACTTATATGTTCACTGATATAAACGAAGCTTCGGCAAAACAATATATTGACGCCGAACAAACATGGAAAGCACTGCTCGTTGCTGAACGTCGCGCAGCCAATTATCGCGGCAGCATGTTCTGGAAAAGAACGGGTGAACGCGAATATCTGTGCCGACAATACAACGCTCTTCAATCCAAAAGTCTAGGTGCCAGGACACCCGAGACTGAATTGATCTTGTCTGAATTTAAACAAGGCAAAGCTGAAGCTGAGTCCAACTACAAAGGGCTGTTGGAAGTTGTGGAGCGTCACAGGCGCGTCAACACGGCTTTGCGTGTTGGGCGGACACCCAACACCGTGATTAATTTGCTTGAGGAAATTCGCAAAGCAGGATTACAGGATCATTTTTTAGTGATTGGCACTAATGCGCTTTATGCTTACGAAACTCATGCGGGTGTTAGACTTAATGGTGACATTACTGCCACAACTGACGTTGATCTCTTATGGGATTCAAGAAAACGTATCACCTTACTTTCGGATGGGGATGAACATTTTAGTAAGCATGGGTTACTCGGGATCATCAAAAAAGCAGATGCGTCATTTGAATTGCAAACAGGAAGTGAATATCGTGCCGTCAATTCAAGCGGGTATATGATTGATTTAATCAAGCGTCGGCCTAGATCACTTTTTGATGACAAGGAACCTCAGCAATTAATAAAAAATAAAAATGATTTTTGGGCAACCAAAATTATCAACATGGATTGGCTATTAAGTGCCCCGCGATTTCGGCAAGTCGTTGTAGGTGTTAATGGTGGCATGTCTGAAATGCTAACCATTGATCCACGCGCTTTCGTTTTATACAAAATGTATCTAAGTGAAAAAGAAGATCGCGATCCGGTAAAAAAACCAAGAGATATTGCACAAGCTCGGGCGATGTTTAATCTTATCCAAGAACGATTACCTCATCTGGCGTTTGAAAAAATAAGCTCAATACCAGAACGGCTGCGAAACGATGAAGTTATGTCAGCATTACAAGGTGCTTTTCTCGGGAAAATTGAATCCGTAGAGAACGGTATTGCCATTCAAAATACTGGCAGAAAAATGATTGAGCATAAGGTCGTTAATCTCGATAAAGAATTGAAGGCTGGAGATAGAGTGCAGATAGTTTATGGTGGAAATGGTCGAGGTAGCGTTAAGGATGCGCCACTTAATAAAAGCCAAGGAATGGAGCGCTGATTAAAATTGGAAACAGGGACTTATGTATATAGTTCCATTTGAAATTATCCGGAGCTTGCGATATGCACCAACCCGAACATCTCAAGAGTGCCGGCCTCAAATCCACGCTGCCACGGCTCAAAATTCTGAATCTGTTTGAAAACAGCAAAGATCGCCACCTGAGTGCAGAAGACGTATACAAACAGTTGCTGGGCAGCGGAGAAGACGTAGGCCTGGCAACGGTATACCGTGTGCTCACCCAGTTTGAGCAGGCCGGGCTGCTGGTGCGCCACCATTTTGAGGGCGCCAAGTCGGTGTTTGAACTGAATCAGGGCGAACATCACGATCACATCGTTTGTCTGCAATGCGGCCATGTCGAGGAGTTCCACGATACGGCCATAGAGGCGCGCCAGGAAAAGATCGCTACCGGGCTCGGCTTCACCATTCGCGACCATGTGCTGCACATCTATGCGGATTGCACCAAAAACAAGTGTCCTAATAAACGCTGAACAATGCCGTCTGGAACTCATTGACAGTATTTCACAAAACGCGGAAACTGCGCACCATATCCAATGGCTTTCTGCGGCTTTTGCAGCTTAGCCAGATGGCTAGGGGCTTCATCAGCAGTTTCATCAGTGCCGATTTGACATCAGCTTGCGGGGCACTTTAAACATACCAGCTAAAGCGTGGCAACCCGCTCCGTTTTAGTCGAGCGGGTTTTTTTATCCGAGATGATTCATCAGAGAGAAACACCGGTGTAGGAGCGCAACTTGTTGCGCGATGGTTTTGAATCGCCCGATAAGTCGGGCTCCTACAAGGCACGATCAATCTAATGGCCAATCCGGGTTTATTAAGGCATTCATTTTGAGCACAGCAAATAGCATAGGCATCGTCAGCGCACAGCGCGCATCTTTTGACACCCCGCTGATATTCCGCAGCGGTGCGGTGCTGCCGCGCTATGAGCTGGTATATGAAACCTACGGCACGCTGAATACCGACAAGTCCAACGCGATCCTGATTTGTCACGCGCTGTCCGGTCATCATCACATCGCGGGCTATTACGCCGACGAGCCCAAGAACGTGGGCTGGTGGGACACGATGGTCGGGCCCGGCAAGCCGATTGATACCGATAAATTTTTCGTGCTCGGGTTGAATAATCTTGGCGGCTGTCACGGCTCGACTGGCCCGTCCACGATCAATCCTGAAACGGGTCACGCTTACGGGGCGAGCTTTCCGGTGATCACGGTAGAAGACTGGGTGGAGTCGCAGGCGCGCCTGGCCGACCTGCTCGGCATCCAGCAATTCGCGGCGGTGGTCGGCGGCAGTCTGGGCGGGATGCAGGCGTTGCAATGGTCGCTGGCCCATCCCGACCGGGTGCGTCACGTTTTCGCGATTGCCGCCGCCCCGCGCCTCACCGCGCAGAACATCGCGTTTAACGACGTGGCACGCAGCGCGATCCTGACCGACCCGGATTTTCACGGCGGCAACTTTTACCAACATCATGTGGTGCCGACGCGCGGCCTGAGACTGGCGCGCATGCTGGGGCATATCACTTATTTGTCCGATGATGCGATGGCGGACAAGTTCGGGCGCGAGTTGCGTTCCGGACGATTCAGTTACAGCTACGACATCGAGTTCGAAATCGAATCTTATCTGCGCTACCAAGGCGACAAGTTCGCTTCTTATTTCGATGCCAACACCTATTTGCTGATGACCAAGGCGCTGGATTATTTCGATCCGGCGCACGAGTTTGGCGGTGATCTGAACCTGGCATTTTCCCGTGCCAAGGCCGATTTTTTGGTGGTGTCGTTCACCACCGACTGGCGTTTTTCGCCGCAGCGCTCGCGCGAAATCGTGCGGCCCTTGTTGCACAACCGGCGCAACGTCAGCTATGCGGAAATCACCTCGGCGCACGGCCATGATTCTTTCCTGATGCAGGATGCGTACTACTTTGAGGTGATGCGCACTTACCTCGATAAAGTGGCAAAGGAGTGCGGCGTATGAGCCAGACAGGTGCAAAATTTATTCAGGACCGGCCCGATTTCGCCGCGATCGCCGCATGGATACCGAAAGGCGCCATCGTGCTTGACCTAGGTTGCGGCGACGGCAGCCTGCTGCGCTATCTGAAAGAAACCCGCGAGGTGCGCGGTTACGGTGTGGAGATCAGCGATACCGGCATCGTGTCCTGCCTCCACAACGGCGTGAACGTGATCCAGAACGATCTGGAATCCGGCCTGGCGGATTTCGAGAGCAACTCGTTCGATTACGTGATGCTGTCGCAGACGCTGCAAGCCACGCGCCAAACCGAGGCGCTGATACAGGAAATGCTGCGCGTCGGGCGCGAGGGCATCGTCAGCTTCCCCAACTTCGGCTACTGGAAAAATCGCGTCAACGTACTGGCCGGCAACATGCCTGTGTCGCGTGAGCTGCCCTACCAATGGTACGACACGCCGAACGTGCATCTGTGTACCTTGCATGACTTTGAAACATTCTGCGCCGATCATCGCGTGCAGATACTCGAGCGTCGTGTGATGACCGGCAAAAGCGAAATGAAGATGCTGCCCAATCTGCTCGGCAGCACGGCGGTGTATCGTTTTCAGCGTGCTGGGTGAACTAAAAATGTGTTCCCTCTCCCCTAGCCCCTCCCCCGCAAGCGGGGGAGGGTAACCAACATGAGCGTCTGGGAACAGCTCTTCACCCGCCGCATGCTGATCTGCGTGTTCACCGGATTCGCGTCCGGCCTGCCGCTGTATCTGCTGCTCAATCTGGTTCCGGCCTGGCTGCGCACCGAGCATATCGATCTCAAAGTCATCGGCGCTTTCGCGCTGATCCAGTTCCCCTACACCTGGAAATTCCTCTGGTCGCCGCTGCTGGACCGTTTTGTCGTGCCGGCTTTCGGGCGGCGTCGCGGCTGGATGTTGATCACCCAGGTTGCGCTGCTGGTGGTGATCGCGTCGCTGGGCGGGTTCTCGCCGCAAAATGATCTGGGCATCATCATCCTGCTCGCGACGCTGCTGGCATTCCTCTCCGCGACGCAGGACATCGCACTGGATGCGTATCGCCGCGAGTTGTTGCTGGACAACGAGCTAGGCCTCGGCAACGCGGTGCACGTCAACGCCTACCGCATCGCCGGACTGATCCCCGGTTCGCTGGCGCTGATCCTGGCCGACCATCTGCCGTGGGACATGGTGTTCATCATCACCGCGCTATTCATGCTGCCCGGCATCGCGATGACGCTGCTGGTGAGCGAGCCGCTCGCAGTCAACACGCCCAGGACGCTACGCGACGCCGTGGTCTTGCCGTTCCGCGAATTCATCGGGCGCCGTGGCTGGCAAAGCGCACTGCTGATTCTGGCGTTCCTGTTCTTCTATAAACTCGGCGACAGCCTGAGCACCGCGCTGGCCACGCCGTTCTATCTGGACATGGGTTTTTCCAAAACGCAGATCGGACTGATCGCGAAGAACGCCGGGCTGTGGCCGGCGGTGATTGGCGCGCTGATCGGCGGTATCTGGATGTTGAAGCTCGGCATCAACCGCGCGCTGTGGCTGTTCGGCGCAGTGCAAGTGGTGAGCATTTTCGGTTTTTACTGGCTGGCTTTGCAAGGAGCGCAAGCCGAGGTGACTAACCTGCACTTGGCCCAGCTCGCGTTCGTGATCGGCCTGGAAGCCTTGGGCGTCGGGCTGGGTACGGCGGCCTTCGTCGCCTTCATCGCGCACACCACCCACCCCGCTTACACCGCGACCCAGTTCGCCCTGTTCACCAGCCTCGCCGCCGTGCCACGCACCTTCGTCAACGCCACGGCTGGCTGGCTGGTGGATCAACTGGGCTGGTGCAATTTCTTTTTGCTGTGCGCGGCATTGGCGATACCGGGGATGCTGTTGCTGCTGAAGGTTGCACCGTGGGGCGAGACACAGCCTGTTTCGGAGTGGCATTAGTTCGGTGGCGCGTCCTCGACCGCGTCGAACTCGGCATTCACCTTCATGCTCCCGGCCGCGATGCGCCGCGAGACTTTCATTAAATGCTCGCGCCGCTTTTGGGTAAGCACTTTTTCATTCATCGCAGCGATGGCGCGGCGGATATATTCGGCACGCGACAAATGCAAAATTTTGGCCCGATGTTCCGCCTCTTTCAGTAAATCATCGGGCAGGCGTAACGAAACAGCAGCCACTTTTTTACCTCGCTTGTGTGGTCATTTATGTGATGCACTGTAGCGACACATTCGATCTACTGCAAGCCAGGCCACATACGGATGCATAAGGGCTGCTAGACTTCGCCCAAACCCTTACAGGAGACGAACTCATGTTTACCATGGATGTACCGTATACACCGATGCAAGACACGCCCATCGTGCTGGCACAGGCTGCAACGCCTGGCGCAGGCAGCACCCCACAACCCGATTACATTCTGAAAGAATGTCAGGAAACTCAAAGCACGGGTAACTTATTAAACTCTGTTAATCCTGCTGCTTTGCTTGGAATATTCATTGAGAACAGGGATCATAGGGTAGTGGATCTAGATTCCATTAAAGCCACCCTTCTTAAAGGTGCAGCACATGGAGAGATTACTACTGAAGTCGATAACATAGGACACACATGGTATAGCTACGAACCAATTCCCAACTATGTTGGCAAGGATCAAGCAGTGTTCATGGCCGAGTTCGAAGGCAAGCGTTACAAGATCGTAGTGAACCTTGTAGTGTCCTTGCAAATAATTGAAAACCCGCTGGTTGAAGGGCAAAAGCCAGTGTGCCCACAGCCCACTTTCATCAAGGTCAACGGCAAGACCGTGTCCGGTTCATCCGGCTATGATTTTGGTTCCATCACAGTCGGCATGCGCATCGAGCGTTAGATTTTTCTGACAAACACCTTGGATTTGCGCTGATAGTTATATAGCGACTTCTTCTGCGCGGGCAGCGCGGAGACATCGGCTTCGTTGAAGCCGCGTTCGATGAACCAGTGCGCGGTGCGGGTGGTCAGCACGAACAGTTTTTTCAGCTTCTGCGACTTGGCGACGTCGATCATGTGGTTGAGGATCGCCTCGCCGTAGCCGTGATCGCGGCTCTGCGCTTCCACCGCGAGGCAGGCGAGTTCGGCGGCGGCCTCATCCGTGAACGGATATAGCGCGGCACAACCGACGATGCGGTGATCGTGTTCCAGCACCACGAAGCGGTCGATCTCCTGCTCCAGCAATTCGCGCGAACGCCGCACCAGGATGCCTTGCTCTTCGAGCGGGCGCAGCAGTTTCAATATCCCGCCTACGTCTTCAATCGTGGCATCGCGCAGCGTGTTGAGCGTGGATTCCACCACCATCGTGCCGATGCCGGCATCGCTGAATAACTCCTGCAACACAGAGCCATCGGTGTGGCGGCTGATCAGGTGGGTGCGCGCGACACCGGCTTCGCAGGCGCGTATCGCGCAGGGCAGGAATAGTGACACGTCGCCCGGCAGCTTGCGTTTTCCGGACAATACCGCTTGCGCCTGTGCGACCGTGAGTTCTTTGAGCAGCTCGCCTTTCTTGTCCTGCACGCCGTCGGTGTCCATCAGGAACACCAGCTTGTCGGCATCCAGCGCGATCGCGGTGGCGGTGGCGACATCCTCTAGAGTGACGTTGAACACTTCGCCGGTGGGCGAATAACCGAGCGGCGAGAGCAGCACCACCTCGCCGAATTCCATCCGGTCGTTCAAGGCTGCGACATCCACCTTGCGCACGCAGCCGGTGTGCATCAAATCCACGCCGTTGATAATCCCGATCGGTTGCGCGGTGATGAAGTTGCCGCCCGCGACGCGGATGTCGGCATTGGCCATTGGCGAATTCGCCAGCCCCATCGACAGCAGCGCCTCGATCTCGACGCGCACGCGTCCGACCGCTTCCTTGACGCACTGCATGGTCTCAGCATCGGTCATGCGTATGCCGTGATGATAGGTGTCGCCCAGATTATTCTTCGCCAGATGCTGCTCGATCTGCGGGCGCGCGCCGTGCACCAGCACCAGCCGGATACCGAGGCTGGCGAGCAGGTTGAAGTCGTGCGTCAGTTCGACGAACTTGCCGTCAGCGACCACTTCGCCGCCGAACGCGATCACGAAAGTGCGCCCGCGAAATGCGTTGATGTAGGGCGCGACGGAACGGAACCAGGCGACAAAGTCAGCGGATGTGGTGGAGATGGGCATTGGAATTTCCTTATAGATTTATGTGCATAATGCCGCGCTACGACTCATCTAGCAACTGTCCGGCGATGGCCCAGTTTTCTTCAGGCAGTTCGTCGAAGGCGATGTAGGTATAAGACCTCGGCTTGAGCGCGATGCGCTCCAGCGTGTCGGTGATCTCGGCGGCGATCCGGGCTTTTTGTTCGCGGCTCAAGACTCCCGCGATGCGGATATTGACGTAAGGCATGTGATGCTCCGGGTAAAATTATGGCGTTACTCAGTAAAGTATATAGACATTTCCGGCCTTTGCCATTATAAGAACGGGCATGCAGCATCGGTTCGGCTCGAATTCTTTATTTGGGTTTATTATTTAGCTTGTCTGAAGCCAAACCGGAAATTCTCAACCACTATATTATGGGAACCATACAACCCCATCAAGGGATTAGCCGGGTGCTAGTCCCTTTTCTTTTGCGAGGCATTCTTGATCGTTAATACCGAATTGTCAGCGAGTGCGCAGCGCCGCAAAGCGAGGCTAGCTTCGCTGGCCCAAATTGAGTTTCCGGCCGACTTGCCGGTGGTGGCGAAACGCGAGGATCTGGCGCGCGCGATTGAAAATAACCAGGTGTTGATCGTGTGCGGCGAGACCGGCTCGGGCAAGACCACGCAGCTGCCAAAAATCTGTTTGACGCTGGGGCGCGGCGTGCTGGGTTGCATCGGCCACACCCAGCCGCGCCGGGTGGCGGCGCGCACCGTCGCGACACGCATCGCGTTTGAATTGAAGACCGAACTCGGCGGTGCGGTCGGCTACAAGGTGCGCTTCCACGACAAGGTGTCGCCTGACACCAGCATCAAGCTGATGACCGACGGAATCCTGCTGGCCGAAATCCACAGCGATCCGCTGCTCAAAAATTACGACACGATCATCATCGACGAGGCGCATGAGCGTTCGCTGAACATCGATTTTCTGTTGGGCTACCTCAAGCAATTATTGCCGCGTCGTCCCGATCTCAAGCTCATTATCACTTCCGCGACGCTGGATGCCGATCGCTTCGCCAAACATTTCGGCGCGCTGGTGGTCGAAGTGTCAGGGCGCAGTTACCCGGTCGAGACGCGCTATCGTCCGCTACAGGTCAGCGACGAAGGAGAGGCGCAGGATGTGCCTCAGGCGGTGAGTTCCGCGCTGGATGAGCTGGCGGCGGGCGGCATGCGCGGCGATGTGCTGGTGTTCCTGCCCGGTGAGCGCGAGATACGCGACACGGCGGAGGTGCTTCGCAAACACCATCCTAAAGGTATCGAGGTGCTGCCGCTGTTCGCGCGGCTGTCGGCGGCAGAACAGGATAAGGTATTCAAGACCGGCGCGCAGCGCCGCGTGGTGCTGGCGACCAACGTCGCGGAAACCTCGCTGACCGTGCCCAACATCGGTTACGTGATCGATTGCGGCCTCGCGCGGGTGAACCGCTACAGCATCCGCCAGAAGGTCGAGCAGTTGCATATCGAAAAAATCTCACGTGCCGCCGCCAACCAGCGGATGGGGCGTTGCGGTCGGGTGATGAGCGGCGTGTGCATCCGCCTGTACGACGAAGCGGATTTTTTGCAGCGCGTCGAATTCACCGACCCGGAAATTTTCCGGGTGTCGCTGGCGACAGTGATCCTGCGCATGAGCGCGCTGGAGCTGGGCGACATCGCCGAATTCCCGTTCATCGAGCCGCCCACACCGAGGATGATCGCGGACGGTTATCAACTGCTCGCCGAGCTGAATGCGATCGACGAGGAGCGCCAGCTCACCCCGCTTGGGCATGAACTCGCCAAGCTGCCGCTCGACCCGAAGATCGCGCGGCTGTTGCTGGCAGGAAGACAATATCACTGCCTGACCGAAATCCTGATCATCGCCAGCGCGCTGTCGGTGCAGGACCCGCGCGAACGCCCACTGGACAGGCAGGACGCGGCGGATACCGCGCATAAACGTTTCGCTGATGAGCGTTCCGATTTTCTCGCTTACCTGAAAATATGGGCGTGGTTCGAACAGGCGCTGGCGGAAAAGAAATCCAACCGCCTGATGGCCGAAGAGTGCCGCAGAAACTTTTTGTCGCCGTTACGGCTGCGCGAGTGGCGCGAGTTGCACCAGCAATTGCACGGACAAGTCTCCGAGATGGGGTTGCGTGCCAATGACCAACCCGCGACCTATGAGCAGATCCACAAGGCCTTGTTGTGCGGGCTGCTCGGCAACATCGGCATGAAAAGCGTGGAAGGCAATGAATATCTGGGCGCGCGCGGCATCAAGTTTTTTATCGCGCCGAATTCGGTGCTGGCGAAAAAAGGCAGCAAGTGGGTGATGGCGGGCGAACTGATCGAAACACACCGGCTGTACGCGCGCTGTGTGGCGCGCATCGAACCTGAGTGGCTGGAGGAGGTCGGCAGCCATCTGATCAAGCGGCATTATTTCGACCCGCATTGGGAAAAGAAGGCCGCACAAGTCACCGCTTTTGAGCGCAGTACGCTGCACGGTCTGCTGCTGAACGCGAAAAAGCGCGTGCATTACGGGCCGATGAACGTGCCGGAATCGCGCGAAGTTTTCATCCGACAGGCGCTGGTCGGCGGCGAGTTTGAGACGCGCGCGCCGTTTTTTGCGCACAACCAGAAACTGATCGCCGACATCGAAGCCCTGGAGCACAAGGCGCGCCGCCCCGATGTGCTGGTGGATGACGAGCTGATATTCGCGTTCTACGACGAGCGCATCCCGCCACACATCCACAACGGCGCGGCCTTCGAGCACTGGCGCAAAGAGGCTGAGCGCATTGATCCGAAACTGCTCTATCTTCAACGCGACGACCTGATGCGCCACGAAGCGGCGGGCATCACGACCGACCAGTTCCCGCCGCAGTTAAAAATCGACAACGTCGTTTTTGCGCTGAGCTACAACTTTTCGCCTGGCAAGAACGATGACGGCATCACGCTCACCGTGCCGCTCGCACTGATCAACCAGGTGGTCGCTTCGCGCTGCGAATGGCTGATTCCGGGCATATTGGCGGAGAAGGTGATGCAACTGGTCAAGACGCTGCCGCAAAAGATACGCCGCAACCTGGTCCCGGTGCCGGAATTCGCCGCAGGGTTTTGCCGAGAAGTGCCCGCCTCGAACACACCGCTGATGCAAGCGCTGGCGCGCTACATCCGTGAGCAAAAACAGCTCGACGTGCCGCTGGAGATGTTCAGGCTTGAACTGTTGCCGCAGCACCTGTTGATGAATTTCCGCATTGTGGACGAGCATGGCCGGCAACTCGGCATGTCGCGCAACTTCATACAGCTGCATAGTGAACTTTCACCGCGTGCAGCCCCGGTGATTGTTGCAGCGACCGTAAAAAAAGGTGAAGCAGTTTCGGAACAACGCTACACCTCGTGGAACTTCGGAGACTTTAGCGAGACACGTGTCGTGCAGCGCGCCGGACAATCCGTGATGTTGTTCAATGCGTTAACGGATGAGGGCGATGCGGTCGTACTGCGCGCCTTCGATACCCGCGATGCCGCGCAAGCCTCGCATCAAATCGGGTTGTGCCGCCTGTTTATGCTGCTGCTCAAGGAACAAGTTAAGTATCTGGAAAAGAACCTGCCCGACGCGCAGAAGCTGGGCATGCTGTTCATGCCGTTCGGCACGCAGCAAGAATTGCAGCAGCAGATTTTGGCGATGACTTTCGAGCGTTGCTGCCTGAACGATCCGCTGCCGACGAACGAGGCGGAATTCATCACACGCGGCAAGGAAGCGAAGAATCGGCTGCTGCTGATCGCTCAGGAACTCGCGCGGCTGGTCGGCAATGTGTTGGCCGAATATCAGGCGGTGCAAAAAAATCTGCCACAACTCAAGGCGCACGCGCAGGCGAATCAGGATGTGCGCGCCCAGCTCGAATGGCTGCTGCACGGGAAATTTATTCGCGACACGCCCTATGAACGCCTGCAGCATGTGCCGCGCTATCTCAAGGCGATCAACTTGAGAATCGAAAAACTGCGCAGCAATCCGGCACGCGATGCGCAATGCATGGCGCAGATGCAACCGCTGACTCAGGCCTGGCAGAAGGTGCGCCAGGCGCAGCAAGGCATGAACGATCCGCGCGTGGACGAATTTAGCTGGATGATGCAGGAGCTGCGCGTATCGCTGTACGCACAGGAATTGAAAACGCCGGTGATTGTGTCGGTGAAACGGCTTGAGAAAATGCTGGCGGGGATCAGGCCTTAAAACGTTTTGCGATCAGTACCGCATTGGTGCCGCCGAACGCGAACGAATTGGACATCACGACATCAAGCTTGACGTCGGTCCGTCCCTGGTTGGGGACATAGTCCAAGTCGCATTCTGGGTCGGGTTCATGCAGGTTGATGGTGGGCGGAATGGCGTTGTGTTGCAACGCCAACACTGCTGCGATGAATTCCACCGCGCCGGTCGCGCCCATCAGATGGCCGTGCATGGACTTGGTCGAGCTGACCGGCAGATGGGGCGCGTGCGCGCCGAATGCCTGCTTGATTGCACGTGTTTCTTCGATGTCGCCTGCCCGCGTGGCGGTGCCGTGGGCATTGATGTAGTTGATGTCATGCGGCTGCAATTGCGCATCTCGCAACGCGTTCAGTATCGTGCGCGTTTGCCCGGCGGCATCCGGTTTGGTGAGGTGGCTGGAATCGGACGAGCAGTCATAGCCGACCAGTTCAGCATAGATCTTCGCACCGCGTTTGACTGCGCGTTCGGCGTCTTCAAGCACCAGCACCGCAGCACCTTCGCCAATCACCAGCCCGCTGCGGTTCTTTGAAAAAGGTTTGCAGGATGCGGCCGCATCGTCAGGGTCTTCCTGTGCCAGCGTGTGCAGGGCTTCCCAGGCTTTCATTACACCCAGCCTGAGCATCGCTTCGGAGCCGCCCGCCAGCATCACATCCGCATAGCCGTGCTTGATCTGCCGATAGGCTTCACCGATTGCAATCGCAGAAGAAGAGCAGGCCGTAGCGTAAGTCACATTCGGCCCTTGCAGGCGATACTTGATCGAAATATGCGAGGCGGCGGCATTGTTCATCGCGAGCAATACACTGAGAGGTTTGATGCGTGGATTCTGGCTTTGATACAGTTCAGCATAGGCGTCTTCGAGCGTATTCGTACCGCCCTGACAAGAGCCCATGTACACTCCGGCACGCGCTTGTTCCGCCTCACCCAATTCCAGTTGCGCATCCTGCACGGCCTGCGCGGCGGCGACCAGCGCGAGCTGGCTAAAGCGTTCGATGCCGGTCAGCTGGATTTTGCTGAAGTAGTCGCCGGGATTGAAACCTTCCACTGGCGCGGCGATGCGGATCGACAGTTTTTCGACGAAATCGGTTTGCAGGGGTTTGATGCCGGAATGTCCGGCCATCAAATTGCTGAAGAATTCCTCGGGGGTTTTTCCGACCGGAGAGACGACACCCAAGCCGGTAATGACGACGCGCCTGCCCATTTAGAACCTACGACGCAGAGCCTTTTTGCCCGGCAATGATCTTGTCGAGGAGGTTGGCTACGTCGCCGACGGTCTTGATTTCGACGCGCTCATCGGGCAGCTTGATCTTCAGTTCATCTTCGAGACTGAACATAAATTCGATAACCGAGAGCGAGTCTAACCCCAGGCTCTCTAGTTGGGCATCTGGGCTGAGGTCTTCGAGTTTGAGATCGAATTGCTCAACCATCATACGTTGTATGGTTTGCAAGGAGCTCATAAGTTTATAGTGCGTTCAACATTGTCATAGGTGGCATTGTAACAGATTGTAACTGGAATTCATCAACCAGCCGTGCGAGTTGCGAATGCTGCGTTGAAGAAGCGTAGGGTATCGGTGGCGACCTGTTCGCGCTCGTTGTCTATCGTGATCATATGGTAACTGTCGTGCAACAGGATGCTTTCCACGGTCTTGGAACCGATGTGCTCGGCAACGTATCGCGCACTTCGCGGCGTGGATACGTCGTCATCTACGGCATGAATAATCAACGCGGGAGCGACGACACGCGGCAAGGATTTTTTTACCGATTTGATCAATAACTCTGCCTCATGCACGGCAGGCAACGTGAGCTTGGCGGCACCTGCCATCGAGGAATCCTTGTGGCTCATCTCACGCGCTATCCATTTGCGCAATTGCGCATTTTTCAGCCCAAAAGGCTCGCGCTCGCGATAGCTGTAAATGTAGCGGAACGGTGTGTAATAACCGACCGGCAGCAGGAAGCGGTACCAGGGGATGCTCCAGCCGTCGTAATACAGCGTAGTGGCGAGCAGCGACAATGCCGCCACTTCGTCGCCCAGTTCCGCCGCAATACTGAGTGACAGTACCGCGCCGATACACAATCCGCCGACGGCAACCGATTTATGCTGTTGTTTGAGAGCGTGAAACTCGGCCAAAGCCTTGGCATGCCAATCTTCCCAATGAGTGACGGAGTGCGCATCGTCGCCATGCTGGTAGCCATAACCACGAATGTGCGGCAGATGCACGGTATATCCGTGCTGATTGAGCCGCTTGGCCAGAGGCAGCATTTCTGCGGGACTGCTCTGCAGGCCGTGTATCAGCAACACAGCGTGCTCACCGCCAGCCAGTGTAATGGGATCCATAGAGGGCTTGTCGAAAAAAGTGGCGCATTCTAGCAAATACCTTCGGTAAACTGCGCAGACAAATTCGCTTAATTAGAGTTCCTCCTAATATTTTAGGCAAATCACATTTTCCAAAAGCGCCACTCAACATGACGGCACACCCTGTCCCGCCGTGATGTAACCCGATTTCGTTCGGGGTGGGCTGCAAGTTAAAATCGAAGCCCACCGGCTTGTTCACGCCAAATCGACCAGCAGGCGTTTTACCTTGGCAAAAGAGAGCAGTCCACGCAGGCGCTGTTCTTTGTTCTCGGTCGTCTCCATCACAGGCAGGTGTGTCACCCCGGTTTCATTGAACATGTCCAACAGGTCGCCAACGGTCGATTGTTCGATATCATTGATGTCGACCACGCGCCAATCGCTGATCTTTTGCATGATGTCTTTGACCAGCACATCGTCATGGCTGACTTCGGTAAAGCGCATGTGCTGCTGCGGCTTCTCGCCCAATATATCGTATG
Organism: Gallionella sp.; assembly: GCA_017880865.1. Taxonomy (GTDB): domain Bacteria; phylum Pseudomonadota; class Gammaproteobacteria; order Burkholderiales; family Gallionellaceae; genus Gallionella. The sequence continues at coordinate 6,996 of JADGRL010000012.1, read as the reverse complement.
CGGTGATCATTCCGACGACAGCCTGTTTTTTTTCATCGACAACAAAAGCGCATCTGACGCTGCTATGCTTCATATGCCCAAGCGCCTCTTCCAGTGATGCTGTTTCGGACAAGATTACCGAAGAACGCGACCTAAAATCGGTCATGACCGACAAGGCCGGATCTGTCGCTCGCACATACCAGGATTCGTCACCGGGGATGGGCAGACTGCTGTTTTGAATGGAATTCAATTTCAACTTCATGGTTGGCATCAACTTCAGCATGGCGTTAGACATATTTCGTTTTCCTTCTCGTATAAATGATGAGGCAGTATGGCTTCCTCTGATCCATTGACTTTGCACTCTTACTTTTCAGCAATCCTGGCCTTTCAACAATCCGGACTTTTCAGCAATCATTGCCTTTCAGTAAGCTTGCCCAGTGCGAACAGATTATTGCCGGGCCTTATCCGGGTCAACGAACACAAGACAAATGGCAGATCATTTCGATGGAGCGTGAATATTTGGCGGATGGGTGGTCGAATTCACGGATGAGTGGTAGCAGGTTTGATCGCCAGTCGATACAAATGCATAGCCTTATATTTAAAGCCTCCTCCCGGCCTACGGTATAATCCACGAAATTCTGTCAGACAAGGAAAGTAGAAACAATGGACGAGCAATTGCGCGAAGCTGCGCTGCAATACCACCGCCAATCCCCGGCGGGCAAGATTACCGTTACCCCGAGTAAGCCGATGATTACCCCGCGAGATCTGGCACTAGCCTATTCCCCGGGTGTGGCTGCGGCTTGCGAACTCATCGTGGCAAACCCCGCCGAGGCGCGCAACATGACCGCGCGCGGCAATCTGGTCGCTGTGATCACCAATGGCACGGCGGTACTGGGTCTGGGCGCGATCGGCCCGCTGGCTGCCAAACCGGTGATGGAAGGCAAGGGGATGCTGTTCAAGAAGTTTGCCGGGATCGACGTGTTCGATCTTGAAATCGACGAGCGCGATCCCGACAAACTGGTGGACATCATCGCCTCGCTGGAACCGACTTTCGGTGGTATCAATCTTGAAGACATCAAGGCGCCGGAATGTTTTTACATCGAGCGCAAACTTCGCGAGCGGATGAAGATCCCTGTGTTCCATGACGATCAACACGGCACGGCGATCATCGTCGGCGCTGCGTTGCTGAACGGCCTCAAGGTGGTCGGCAAGGACATCGCAAAAATAAAACTGGTGGTGTCCGGCGCGGGTGCTGCGGCGCTCGCCTGTCTGGATATGCTGGTGAATCTCGGCGTGCGCATGGAGAACATCATCGTCACCGACATCAAGGGCGTGGTGTACAAAGGACGAATCGAGGAAATGGACGACAACAAGGCGCGCTATGCGGTGAATACTTCAGCGCGCACATTGGGCGAAGTGATCGCCGGAGCAGACGTGTTCCTCGGGCTGTCTGCGGGCGGAGTACTGAAGCCTGCGATGGTCAAGCAAATGGGCAATACGCCGCTGATTTTCGCGCTGGCCAATCCCACGCCGGAAATCATGCCTGATCTGGCCCGTGCTGCGCGCCCCGATGCGATCCTGGCAACCGGGCGTTCCGATTATCCGAATCAGGTCAACAATGCGCTGTGCTTCCCTTATATCTTCAGGGGCGCGCTGGACGTGGGCGCTTCCACGATCAACGAGGCGATGAAGCGCGCGGCTGTGTATGCGATCGCCGAATTGGCGCAAGCCGAACAATCGGATGCGGTTGTCGCGGTATATGGCGAGGAGAATCTGGGTTTCGGTGCAGATCATCTGATTCCGAAACCGTTTGATCCGCGCCTGATCACGCGCATCGCACCGGCGGTGGCGCAGGCCGCGATGGACAGCGGGGTGGCGGAGCGTCCGATTGCCGACATGGCCGCTTATCGCGAGCAACTGGACAGTTTTGTGTACCAATCCAACCTGCTGATGAAGCCGGTATTCGAGGCCGCCAAACGGGCTCCGAAACGCTTGGTGTATGCGGAAGGTGAAGAATCCCGAGTGTTGCACGCGGTGCAGACCGTCGTGGATGAAGGTCTCGCTTATCCGATTCTGGTAGGCCGCCCAGCGGTGATCGAACAGCGTATCGCGAAACTCGGCCTGCGCATTCGTGCCGGCGAGCATTTCGAACTGGTCAATCCGGAAAGCGATACTCGTTTTCGCGAATACTGGGGCGAATATCATCGCCTGATGCAACGCCAAGGCATTACGCCGGATGCGGCCAAACGTGAAATGCGTCGCCGTAATACCTTGATCGCGGCGATGCTGGTGCGTATGGGCGCGGCGGATGCGATGCTGTGCGGGACGGTTTCGCAGCCGCTCAGACATTTGCGCTACATCGACGAGGTTATCGGACACAAGCCGGGCGTGAATATTTATGCGGCGATGAACATTCTGCTGCTGCCCAAACACGCGCTGTTCATCTGCGACACCCATGTCAATCTCGATCCCAGCGCGGAGCAAGTGGCTGAAATGACCCTGTTGGCCGCCGAAGAGATGCGCCGCTTTGGTTTGACACCCAAAGTCGCGTTGTTGTCGCATTCGAATTTCGGCAGCCACGACAATGCTTCGGCGCGCAAGATGAGTCGGGCGCGCGAGTTGCTCGAACAGCTTGCGCCGGAACTCGAAGTGGAAGGCGAGATGCACGGTGATGCCGCGCTGTCAGAAAGTCTGCGCACGGCGGCCTTTCCCGCCTCACGCTTGAAGGGCGAGGCGAATCTGCTCATCATGCCCAATCTGGATGCAGCCAATATCGCTTATAACTTGCTGAAAATGACAGCGGGCGACGGCATTACGATAGGCTCGATTTTGTTGGGCACCAACAAGTCGGTGCATATATTGACTACCACGGCTACGGTGCGACGCATCGTGAACATGAGTGCGCTGGCGGTTGCCGGCGTAAAAACACACTAAGGAAAAACGATGACAATGAACAAGCAGGAAGTCGCGATGTTGAGCGATGAAATCGAGATGTTGATGCAAGAGCGCACCAGGTTGCTCAAGGTTGTGGGTGCGGCTGCGATATTGGTCGCAAACACGGATCCGGAATCGGTGCAGGTTGCGGCGATGGATGCCGCGAAGATGTTGTCAGAAACCCTGAATTCCCTTCCGGAAGAAACGTTGAGAGACGCGCTGGAATCGGTGCAGGCAGAAGCCGAATAGAACGCAAATGGAAAAACGCGTAGCTCTCATACTCACGGGCGGCGGTGCGCGTGCGGCTTATCAAGTGGGCGTACTCAAGGCGATTGCAGAATTTTTGCCGCGCCGCGCACACAGTCCGTTTCCGATCATCTGCGGCACCTCTGCCGGCGCGCTCAACGCCGCCACGCTCGCGGTGAATGCCGGGAATTTCAGCATGGGCGTGCAGTATCTGGTCAATACCTGGAAGAATTTTCACGCCAATCAGATCTATCGCACCGATGTACTCGGCGTGTTCAACAACACCATGTTTTGGGTTGTAGGACTGATCTTCAGTGCCATCGGGATCAACCGGCTCAACCAGGTTTCGCTGCTCGATAATTCGCCGCTGATCGAGTTGCTCGAAGATATGCTGCCCTGTGAAAAAATCCAGGAGAGTATCGATGCCGGGTTGTTGCACGCATTGAGCATCACCGCATCCGGCTACGGTTCCGGGCAATCGGTGACTTTTTATCAGGGCGTAAAAAATCTGGTTCCGTGGCGGCGCACCGGACGGGTCGGCACGCCGACGCCGATCGAGATTAAACATTTGCTGGCTTCCGCCGCGCTTCCGTTTATTTTTCCGGCAAGTTTGATTAACCGCGAATATTTCGGTGATGGCTCGATGCGTCAGATCGCGCCGATCAGCCCCGCGCTGCATTTGGGTGCGACGCGCGTGCTGATCATTGGAGTGACCGTGAACGGCTATGCCGAGCAACCTGATCGCTCCGATATTAATGAATACCCTTCACTGGCGAGGATTGCCGGACATGCGCTGAACAGTATTTTTCTCGACAGCATGGAAGTCGATCTGGAACGGCTGAGAAAGATTAACGACTTGGTCGCGATCATGCCGGATGAGATGCGTGAGCGTGTTAATCTCAGACATGTTGACGTATTGGTTGTGTCACCCAGTCAACCTATCGAAAAAATTGCCGAGCGCTATACGGCAGAATTGCCTTGGACGATACGCCTGTTGCTGCGCTTGATCGGCGCAAGACAACACAGTGGCGGGACGCTGGTGAGTTATCTGTTGTCCGAAAAAAAATTCTGTCGGGCATTGATCGATCTGGGCTATCAGGATGCCTTAAAACGACGCGAAGAAATCATTGGCTTTCTTGATGTGAAACCTCGTCAGAATGTTGACATGCCGCAATGACAACAGAAACAGTCAACGCACGCACTTGGCAGTTACTGAATTTGTTGGCAGACGGTGAATTCCATTCCGGCCAGATATTGGCAAACCAGCTGGATGTATCGCGTGCCAGTGTATTTAATGCGCTGGCTGGCGTTGCGGACTACGGAGTGCTGCTGCAACGGATACGTGGTCGTGGTTATCGCCTCGCACGCCCTTGGCAACGGCTGGAACCAGCCGAGGTGACACGCTGGCTGGGCGAAGATGCCGAGCTATTCGATATCGAGATCTTGCCGCAAGCCCCATCCAGCAATACCCTGCTGCTGCAACGCGCCAGACTGGATGTCGCTGGCACAAAAAGTGGCAGCGTGCTGGCAGTCGAATTGCAAACTGCCGGGCGTGGGCGGATGGGACGAACTTGGCATTCCAGCTTGGGCACGGCGCTGACGTTTTCGCTGCTGTGGCGTTTTGACTGCGGGCTAAATGCCCTGTCCGGATTGAGTTTAGCCATTGGCGTGGCGATAGTGCGCGCACTGGACAAGCTGGGTGCGCAGGGCGTGAAATTAAAATGGCCGAACGACATTTTGACAACGCAAGGTAAATTAGGTGGCGTACTCATCGAAGCACAAGGCGATATGCTAAGCCCATGCGCGGTGGTGATCGGCATCGGCTTAAATTGCACTTTGCCCGCCAGTCTGGTGCCTCGTATCGGTCAACCTGCATGTGCGCTCGATGAATTATGCACGGCACTGCCCATGCGCAATCAGTTGCTGGCCGTCTTGTTGCAGGAGTTAGCGCACGTGTTGCAGCAGTTTACACAAGGTGGGTTTGCCGCATTGCGCGAGGAGTGGGAGCGGTATCACCTCCACCAAAATAGGCCGATCCAGCTGCAACTGGCGGACGGGCAGACGGTAAGCGGCATTGCGCGCGGGGTCAGCGCCAGCGGAGAATTATGTCTGGAAACTGCGCAAGGATTGCAGCGTTTTAATTCCGGAGAAGTGGGAGTGCGACAATGAACTTGCTAATCGATGCGGGCAACACGCGCATCAAGTGGGCCTTGGTGCGCGGTGATGACTGGCTGTACAGCGACGTTTTACCGACAGGGCAAGCTGGCGAGTTGTCGCGGCACATTAACGGTCACCTGGATAAGCTTCGGACAGGTTTGCATGACATACAACAAATCTGGGTCAGTAATGTGGCCGGCGAAGAGATCGCGCAGCATATTCGCATGCTAGATTCTAGCCAATCCCGACAACTTCATTTTGTCGTCGCACGAGATACGCAGTGCGGAGTGCGCAATGGTTATTCCAACTCTTCCCAACTGGGCAGCGACCGATGGGCGGCAATGATCGCGGCATGGCATCTGGTGAAAAAGGCGTGTCTGATCGTGAACTGCGGCACCGCAACCACGATCGATACCTTGTCCGGACAGGGCGAATTTCTCGGCGGCTTGATTCTGCCTGGAGTGGAGTTGATGCAACACAGTCTGGTCACGGCTACTGCCGGACTTAAATCAGCGCAGGGAATGTATACAACGCACCCGTTAAATACCGCCGATGCGTTATACAGCGGCGCAATTCAGGCCAGTTGCGGCGCGATAGAACGGCAATATGCTTCGCTTAACGACAACAACGCACCCGTGGTATTGAGTGGCGGGGCAGCAAAGCTATTGCAGCCCTACCTTAACAACAAACTTTTCAGTATTCCGCCGCGCATCGAGGACAATCTGGTGTTGCAAGGATTGTTGCTAATCGCTCAGGAATCAAACGCGCGATGAGAAATTTATTCTGGATATTATTGTTAGGTAATGTGATTTTATTCGCGGTGATGCTGCGTGACGGGCTAGGCTGGGGCGAACCTGAAATACAGGTGCAACCTTCTTTGCACGAGGAAATGATCCGCCTGATGCCCGCACCGCAAAGCGCGCCCACAAAGACATTGCCTGCACCCTCAGCCGTGTCAGCACCTGTGTCGACGCCCGTTCCGGTCATATCTGCGCCTGTTGTTGTGACGCCGACACCCATTCGGGCATCATCCCCGTCTCCATCACTATCGAATCAGCAGCTCTCGCTGAATAAGACGGCAGCTGAACCGGTTGAGCCTGCCTGTCTGGAGTGGAGTGAATTTTCAGGTGCAGATTTGACGCGTGCAACAACCGCGTTGTCCACCTTGCACCTCGCCGATAAAGTAAGCCAGCGCCAGATCGAACACGACTTAGGTTATTGGGTATATATCCCACCGCTCAAAAACAAGGCCGCAGTCAAACGGAAAATTGCCGAGCTCAAGGCGCGACATGTCAGAGATTATTTTGTAGTGCAAACTTCAGGACTTTGGCTGAATGCCATTTCGCTTGGCGTGTTCAAGACGCGGGATGCAGCACAACACTATCTCCACAACATGCATGCCAAAGGGGTTCGCTCTGCGCGGACCGGGGAACTGGCCACAAAGCTCAAGGCTTCCATCTTCGCGCTGAACGGGGTGGATGCTGAGATTAAGCTCAAATTAACCGCCTTACAGAAGGATTTTCCCGGCAGTGAACTGAAGAATGTATCTTGCGCATTGACAAGGTAGGACGAAATCCGGAGAATGCCGCGCTCTTCGCGGTGATATAGCTCAGGTGGTTAGAGCGCAGCACTCATAACGCTGAGGTCGGTGGTTCAAATCCACCTATCACCACCAAACAA
>JADGRL010000036.1 GCA_017880865.1 Gallionella sp. | reverse complement strand
AGGCTACTGGCGCTCAATGTGGCGCACTATCAAACTAAGTACGGCGAACTTCCGCTTGATGAAACACTCGCCATGCTCGGCATGACCAGGCCCAATGAAGAGCAGATTCAATTAATGAACGATGGCATGGAAATATTCGTTGGCGTGCTGGGCAATGTTGTTTCGGGCATCGGGCACGATAGGCATTGACTATGGCCATGAGTCTGCTTTCAGGTAATCTACTGCGAGAATAGAAAGGCGGCTTCGTGCCATCAGAATGTCAGGTGGAGCAATGCGACCGCCCGGTTGTCGGCCACAGCGGAAGCTCACGCATCCGGAATCGAAGGTCCGGTATGCGATGCATAGCAGCCGTTCAGATTGACGTGGCATGAAGTGCAGGGATCGACACATACCCGACCTTCAAGGTGGAACATCTGAGCGACTGCTTTGCAACCAAGCAGTCGTTCAATCTTGCGTAAATCTGTCGGCTTGACCGTCTCTTACTAACCCAAACGGACAATCAAATCACAAGCGGGGACGCAACAGATTTTTCAATCTGTGCACCAGTTAATGACGCTATCCGTTTCCCCCTTTTTTAGCGCATTTAACTCCTTCAAATACATTGGTCGCTGAACATCTTTAGGTGGCGTTGCTGCGATAACTTTTTCGAAATAAGAAATACCCAGTTCTTTTGCTCGCTCTGGTTTTGCTTCTTCAGGATGCTTAGCAATATATTCTTCATAGCAAGAGTTACTTTCTCCCAACGCTCCCTCACCATATCGAAGAGACATAAATAGGTCATGGTAGAACCCAGCCAGTATTCGATAGACCTTAGTTGCATAAGGACCACTTGGAAATTCCTTCAGATACAATTTGGCCTGTTCAATATTAGGTAAACCTACCAATTCTGCCCCAATATTCCTGCCAAGTATTTCTGTATATAGCGTGTAGTTCCGATATTGAGAATGGGGGTTAAGCTTATGCACATCGGCCAGAAGCTTTTCGGAATATTCAAGTCGATCAGAGTAGTGCCCTATGGATAAACCCATTTTTTTGAACTTGTCATCCCATAGACATTGCGAGATTACTTTATATTGCGCTGAGCTCCACTCATAGTCTGAATATAATGCGTGGGCCTCTTTAACGACCGTATCTAGGCGACGATAAACGAGAAACAATTTTTCCGCATCCTTAGGATTCATCGGTAACGTTGAGTATTCATCATATATTCGGCTTAACGAATCTTTAACAGTAGAGTATTTTTCACATACGTTAGTATTCGTCGCATTTGTAGAGGCATAAGAATTAACTTGGGCTATCGACAGCAACACTCCTAGCAATATTGTTCTACTTATTCTCATAATGAGTTCCCATTTTATTATGGTTATGGCCGGGAAGCGACCTTCAGGCATTCTACTCGCCAATGCTCGTTTGCTACCGATAGCAGTCGTGCAATTTCAGATAGATGAAGTTCCGCAAATGGCACCGACCTGCCCATCGATCTTGCTGATTGCTTTCCTAGAACCAGTCGTTGAAACGTTGCGCACATATCAATTTATTCAGCGCACCCGATAGCTGATACTGACGAGGTGCAGTGCCCGACACGTTGCTGCCCTTGGCGAATGTCCGCTATCCGGCAAAAAATTATGTTGGACTAATTTCCCCAAACGACCCGTTGCAGTCGGACGAGATTCCAGAAAGATACTCAGCACTCCACTGACTCCAGCGGTATAAGGCGAAGTAGACGCTCAATCTTTTCGACGCGCTTGTTTATGATGTCAATAGAAGCACTGGCCTTATCACCATCTTCGTGGACGTAGGATGAAAGCCCTCGCAATAGTACAGCGGCACATTCAACATCTTTTCTTGGCGGAAGAGCGCGGAAAAATAAAAAGCGCGTCTTCTCGTATATAGGAATGGCGTGTAATTTTGCGATGAGATCGCTAGAACTCTTGCGAAGTGCTTCACTCGCCGCATTGGAATTTTCTTTTGAGCGGCCAGTTGGGGTATGTATCGTCGGGGCATGAAACGCCAAAATGAAGCGTACCTCACCAACTGACTTCCGCAGTTCGTACAATGGCTCGATAAAAAACTTGGACAAGAGTTGACCAATGACAATAACAATAACAATAACGGCGCTTAATGCACTCAAGAAAATATTCACAATATTGGTCATTTCTAACGGCTTTGAGTTATTTCAAATTCATTGCAGTAAGGGCAGTGCGTGCTTGGGCATTCCCTTGCCCGGCGGCTTTCCGCCACCAATACACCGCCTTTTTTGCATCGCGGGCTACCCCTTCGCCGTTGGCATACATCACCCCGAGATTGTTTTGCGCAGAGGCATTACCTTGCTCAGCGGCTTTCCGGAACCAAGACACTGCCTGTTTTGCATCGCGGGCTACCCCTTCGCCGTTGAAATACATCAATCCGAGATTGGTTTGCGCACCGGCATAACCTTGTTCGGCGGCTTTCTGATACCAATATACCGCCTGTTTTAAATCACGGGCTACCCCGTCGCCGTTGGCATACATCAATCCGAGATTGGCTTGCGCATCGGCTAGACCTTGTTCAGCGGCTTTCTGCCACCAATACACCGCCTGTTTTAAATCACGGGCTACCCCGTCGCCGTTGGCATACATCAATCCGAGATTGTATTGCGCACGGGCAACCCCTTGTTCAGCGGCTTTCTGCCACCAATACACCGCCTGTTTTGCATCGCGGACAACCCCTTCGCCTTTTTCATACATCAATCCGAGATTGTGTTGCGCGGAGGCATCACCTTGCTCGGCGGCTTTCTGGAACCAATACACCGCTTGTTTTTCATCGCGGGCAACCCCCTCGCCTTTTTCATACATCCATCCGAGACTAAATTGCGCACCGGCATAACCTTGTCCGGCGGCTTTCTGATACCAATACACCGCCTGTTTTGCATCGCGGGCTACCCCTTCACCTTGTGCATACACCAACCCGAGAAAGTATTGCGCCGGGGCATACCCTTGCTCGGCTGCTTTCTGATACCAATACACCGCCCGTTTTGCATCGTGTGCTACCCCTGCCCCCACGACATACATCGTCCCAAGTAAGTATTGCGCTGGTGCATGCCCTTGCTTGGCTGCTGTTTTGAATAAATTGAAAGCGTTTGAATTATCGCCTTCCTTGAGATGCTTAATTGCCGATTCAAACAAATCATTCAATGTCAACTGATTAACTTGTTGCTGATAGGCAGCTTGCAGAGTTTGCCTTGAGGTATCGGTTTGCTGTTCTTCCAGTTGTTTTTTCAGGCGTGCAATTTCTGCCAGCGCTGTGGTGGTTTCTTTTTTTGATTGGGTGAGTGATTCGACAATTTGGATATTTTCGTTATGTACTTTTGATAGTTCACCCGCGAGCTGTGATATTTGCTTTTGTTTTTTATCGGCATCCAACATTTTATTAAGCGATTTCAGCACGTCTGCTGGGTCGGCTTTGATTTGCGCCTTGAGTACATACACCGCGCCGTTCCATTTTTCATCCAGTATTTCTACGCGGGTAACACCCGCTGACAAGGTTTCAATTTCTTCTGAACCCAGTTGGGTACCATCGGATGAGCTTTGCAGTTTTACCAATGAATAGACATGAGTACCGAGCTCGCTAAGTAGTTCGCGTTTGACTTCCTGTAATGCGATGGCGCGAGCAGTTATTTTGCTGTCGGCTTCGCTGGCCTGATAGGTGTATTCACGAACATAGGTTTGTTCAGCGGCAAGGGCAATGCCTGAGAAGCTAATTGCGGCCAGAAAGAATGGAATTAAGCGAACCAACATTGCATTTCCCCCTTTAACTCCGAACTACCCAAACGTCTGGCGGGAATTCATTGCGTAGTTCAGAGAAGTCGCCGTTAGCCCTAGCCGCGATTTCGGCCCAAGCAAGCTTAAACGCAGGACGTTTCAAATTAGAGGCCATACCGTCTCGCCAAAAGATCCACGTTTTATCAGAAACTCGGCCTATTTTTTGGAGAAATATCTGTTGGTTGCAGAGGTCGAAATAGCGATACATTTTATCAATGCACTTCGCATATTCTTCATCACTGAGAGTTTCACCAAGTAAGGCCTTAATCGGGAGCTTGGAGGCGATCTTCCTATATTCCTTTGCTAAGGAGTCCTCGAAATTGGTGACGTTCTGCCGCTGTGACAAAACAAGCTGCCTCGCGGCAACGATGACAGCCGCAGCTGTCGCGATGTAAGCCAAGACGGAAAGAGCTTCTATCATGTCGAGGTTGGTATATAAATCTAGTAAGCAATTGTGCTCTTTATTAAATTGATTTGATAGACCAAACTGCCTAGATAGTTTTTGGTCTTGTCGTTGTGGCAGGATACAAAGCAGGTTCGTTGACAGGGACGATGAGGAAGAAATTCCTTATTTTTACAGGTGAGTGGAAAATAAAAATATAGGGCTTGCGCAAATGACTGCATTGGCACCTTGTTGCGGGTCATGAGCGTCGGCTTTATTGCTAGATATTTTACACCTCGACCGTCAGCAAATGGCACGCTGCCGCCCTTCATGTCTCGCAATATAGAGCACTAAAGCGGTCAGTGGCGAAAAACATTTGCAACGCCGTGAAGCGGTCGCTGGTCAAATATCGCTGTCCACACCAAGCGGACGCAGAGACTTCCCGTTAGAAGTTATCCGGTAGTCGTTCATCCGAAAATTCGACCTCGAATGTTTTCCACAATTGCTGTGGATGAACATGTGCAAACGCTGTGTGTAAGTGGATTATCCTACGTTAGGACAAGCAGATAACACAAACGCTCATTTGCTACACATGATGAGAGGTGAGGCGGTAGCCTATGGCGCGAATGCTGCTTTCTTCACTATTAGCCACTGTATCATCTTGGCACGATTTGGACTGTTTGCCTTCGTCAACTCAACTGCCCTCTGCCCCTCAGCTTTACATAAGGCCGATGAGCAGGCGAACCCAAGATGGCGGAATTTCTGCCGAAGCAGGCCTTTGTGGCTAACCCTGGAATTTCTACTTTAAGCAAGTTAGCGTGATTGTCTAAGCTAGCCATCAATTCCGCAAAATATTCGTTTTAAATATATTCATATTGACTAAAACTTGCCTCTGACTTCTCACCAGTTTCTCACCAGTTTCTCACCAGTTTCTCACCAGTTTCTCACCAATTCCTCACCAATTCCTCACCAGCTTGTCACCAGCTTGTCACCAGCTTGTCCCTAGTTTCCCTCCAATCTATAGCAAATCTATAGCAAATTTATAGCACAATCTTCATCAATGTAGTGGACAGGATGCTAGTTGTACGGCTGTCGCCTTCATCCAGAGTTTCGCCCGCTAGGTTGCTTCGCACCCGTCGCAGTCAACTCAGGGCTCCGCCCCGAGACCCATAAGCGGCTGCACATACCTTCACAGTTAAAGATGCCGCGTTACTCACCCCACATGCAAAGTATCTGGCGACTTGGTGTAGATGAGCATCATCATGGCAAGGGAATCGTTCAAGACCTGTCTGTTGGCATTCGCATTGCATTTGGTCGTGAGTTATCTTACAAGGTGGGTTTATTTGCTGTGGTGGAGACCAAACACGCTAAGGCGAAAACGTTTTACGCGAAGCTAGGTTTGATTGAGCGCTTGGACAATCCGATGTGTTTGTACCGGTCAGTTGCTACGCTTGAACGGTCAATTGTTCAGCAACAGAAATCTGTCGACATTGAATTATAGTAATACTGTTTCCATGAAGGGGCACTAGCGGGACACTGAGAGGCAAAAAATAGACGCATCCAAGAATATACGGGAATAGGGAAATGCTTGTATAATGCGGAAAGTCTTACGTTATCAGCTTTGGTGTGTTCTGGTTTGCGCGTCTAACCCGATTGAAAATCCTTGTGTCGGTGGTTCGATTCCGCCCCGGGCCACCAAATTTCGCGTGTGGCAGCACGCAAAATTAATCAGGTAGTTTGTGGTTAATTATTTCGCGTGCGGTAGCACGCAAAATCTGCTCAAGGTTTTCTTGAGTTGATTTTTCAAAGGTCTACACGAAAAACGTGCAGACCTTTTTCATTTCAGCGTACTTGGTTGCGCGAAAGAAAGCAGTCTAATGAGCATCTCTGCAGAAGAGCTAAACACAAGCACCCCATCAGTGAGCTCTGAGGCTATCGTGCGCGAAGTCAAACGCCGCCGCACCTTCGCGATCATCTCGCACCCTGATGCGGGCAAGACCACGCTGACCGAAAAGCTGTTGCTGTTCGGCGGCGCGATCCAGATGGCCGGCACCGTGAAGGCGCGCAAGAGCGGCCGCCACGCGACCTCAGACTGGCTGGAAATCGAAAAGCAGCGCGGTATTTCCGTCGCCAGCTCGGTGATGCAATTCACCTTCGACGATTGCGTGATCAACCTGCTCGACACACCTGGTCACCAGGATTTTTCCGAAGACACCTACCGCGTGCTGACCGCCGTGGATGCGGCGGTGATGGTCGTTGACGCGGCTAAGGGCGTAGAAGCGCAGACCATCAAGCTGCTCGAAGTGTGCCGCCTGCGCAACACGCCCATCATCACCTTCATCAACAAGATGGACCGCGAAGTGCGCGATCCGCTCGAAGTGCTGGACGAGATCGAGTCGGTGCTGAAAATCAAATGCGCGCCGGTAACCTGGCCGATCGGCATGGGCAAACGCTTTCGCGGTGTGTATCACTTGTTGAATGACGAAGTGCTGCGCTTCACGCCGGGCGAGGAAAAAGCCAATCAAGAAGTAGAAGTTTTGCGCGGCGCGCAAATCGACCAGATGATGCAGGAGTGTCCGAGCGAGATGAAGACCATGCGCGACGAAACTGAATTGGTCTTGGGCGCGGGCGCATCATTCGACCTCGACGAATTTCTCAAGGGCCAACAATCACCGGTGTTTTTCGGTTCCGGCGTGAATAATTTCGGTGTGCGCGAGATTCTGCGCGCTCTGGTGGACTGGGCTCCATCACCGTTGCCACGCGCCACCGACAAACGCATCGTGCAACCGACTGAATCCGCGTTCACCGGCTTCGTGTTCAAGATCCAGGCCAACATGGACCCGAACCATCGCGACCGCATCGCATTCTTGCGCGTGTGTTCCGGTCAATACACATCGGGCATGAAGGTCAAACATCGCCGCACCGGTAAGGAAATGAAGCTCGCCAACGCGGTGACGTTCATGGCGAACGAACGCACGCGCATGGACGAGGCTTATGCGGGCGACATCATCGGCGTACACAATCACGGTCAGCTGCAGATCGGCGATGTGCTCACTGAAGGCGAAGCACTCACCTTCAAAGGCATCCCCTACTTTGCACCTGAACTGTTCAGCCGCGCTCGCCTGCGCGACCCGATGAAGGCCAAGCAACTGGAAAAGGGCTTGCGTCAGCTAGGAGAAGAAGGCGCGGTACAGGTATTCTCGCCGCTGGTGGACAACACACCGCTGATCGGCGCGGTGGGTCAGTTGCAGTTCGAGGTGGTCGAGCATCGCTTGAAATCCGAATACGGTGTGGACGCCGTGTTCGAGCGCGCCGGCATACACACCGCTCGCTGGGTGACTTGTGCCGATAAGGCGCATCTCAATGAGTTCGTAAAAGCCAACCAGAACCGGTTAGCAAAAGATGTGGACGGCAACTACGCCTACCTCGCCGACACCGGTGTGAACCTGCGCTTGGCTCAAGAACGCTGGCCGAAAGTGCAGTTCTACGCGACCCGCGAGCATGGACAGCAACTCATTTAATTCGCCAAGTCAGCATACCGCACCTTCATTGATACAGGCCCGAAAACTGCTTGCGTAATTGCGTCAGTTTGGGTTGGTCGTACATCACGATATAGGGTTTGCTTGGGTGCAGCGCCAGAAAGTTCTGGTGGTATGCCTCGGCCGGATAGAACTGTTGCAGTGGCACGACTTGCGTAACGATTGCTGTTGGAAACGTGTGAGTAGCGGTAAGTTGTTTGATCTGGTTTTGCGCGATTTGCTGCTGCTCAGTATTTGTGTAAAAAATCACCTATCGGTATTGGCTGCCGACATCCGTGCCCTGGCGGTTGAGTTGGGTGGGGTCGTGCGCCACAACGAAAAACACTTGCAGCAGTTGTTGATAGGATATCTGTGCAGGGTTGTAACTGATCCGAACGGCTTCCGCATGTCCGGTCGTGCCCTCACTCACCATCTCGTAATGCGCGGTTGCCGCACCGCCCCCGGCATAACCGGATACCACTTCGGTCACTCCCTTGACGTGTTTGAACACCGCATCCACACCCCAGAAACAACCTCCGGCAAATACCGCCGTTTGTTCGCCGGGTGCGGCAACGGCATTTGATAGCATGCCCGTGCCGAACATCAGACACAGGCTGACGTTGAATAATGAATTTCGTATGTGTTTAATGGTTAGCATGGCAGCACTCCTTATAGATTAGCCGAAGGTGAACGCAAACGCCTCTGCGTCCGGACTGAAAAATTGAATTCTGAAAGTGCGATCAACGTCCCCTCCGTTTTGCCGAATCAGTTGATATAGCCGCTGCTCTCGTATCACACCTTTGCCTTCTGCATCGACATCCACACCATGATCCGGACCCGGTGCTGCGCCATCCAGCGTAACCTTGAAACGCACCGGCTTACCGCTGTGCGATCCCAACACCAGATGTAAATCGCGACCGTGAAAGCGATAACTGATCGCGCCGCCCGATGCCAGCAACGCGGCGGATTGATCGCTTACCTGCCATCTTCCTTGCAGCGCCCATTGATTCAGTTTGAGCGCGCGCGGTGCGCTATATTTTGCAGGCGCATCCTTTTTGATCGCCTCGGGTGAGGCCAGATTTTGTAGTCTTGCATAACCCAGATAGGTTTCCGGCGAAAGGTTGGCCAGATTCGCTGCCGCAGCGGCCATTGCGCCCGACCCTGCCACTTGCACGAGTGCATCACCGCTCGCCAACTGGCCCGGATGCGCTTCCTTGAGCAGAGTTTGAATCATCTGCTCTGTCTCCTGATACGCGCCCTCGCCTGAGTGTTGATGGCGGATCTGTCCTTGTGCGTCGATCAAATAATGCGCGGGCCAATATTCGTTTTTATACGCATTCCAGATCGCGTATTGATTGTCCATCGCCACCGGGTAGGTGATGCCCAGATCGCGAACTGCCCGTTCGACATTATTAGAATCTTTTTCAAAGGTGAACTCCGGGGCATGGACGCCGATGATGACCAGACCCTGATCGTGATATTTTTCATTCCAGGCTTTCAGGTAAGGCAGGGTGCGCAAACAGTTAATGCACGAATATGTCCAGAAATCGACCAGCACCACCTTGCCGCGCAACATCTCGTTATTCAGCGCTATCGAGTTGAACCACTGCGTCGCGCCAGTCAAAGGCGGAGCGATACGCCCATCTGCTGAACTTGCCGTGCCGTGTGGCTTATTCAATTTAGAAATCAATTTTTGCTCGGTGCTGGCGGTGTTAAAAAAAGCAAACTGCGACAGAAAGCGCGTATCCCAGCCCAGCGCGATGACCACCACGCCCGACACCACGGCGACACCAAGGCCGCGCCGCAACCTTTCCTCCGCACCCAGAGCGCGTTTCATCAGGCGGAATATCCGACCTCCCGACAGCAGGGCTAGCGCCAGCGAAGTCGCCGCGCCGGCAGCAAACACCAGCAGCAACAGCGCGCTGTACAGGTTCGCGCCGTTCAATGCCGCGCCCGCCAGCACCAGTCCGAGAATCGGCCCTGCACAGGGCGCCCATAAAAAGCCGATCGCAACACCCAGCAGTAGCGATCCTCTCAAGCTGCCTTGCTGGTCGGCACGTTGTTGCAGGCGACTGCCAATTGCTACGAATGGGCGCATCAGACGAACCGACAAGGCGTGGGAAATCAGCGTCAATCCCAATAGCAACAACAGCAACATCGCCGCATAGCGGCCATATTGACTCAATGCGATCAGCCAGACACCACCGACTGCCGCGAGGCTGGCGAGCAACGTGAAGGTGACCGCCATGCCGAGCAAGATCGGCAGGCCGGAGCGGCGAAACGATTGATCCGCGCGGGCAAAAACAAATGGCAATACCGGCAACACGCATGGACTAAAGATAGTCAGCACGCCGCCCAGATACGCAAAAAAAAATATCAGCATAAAATAATTCCATAGGAGCGTATGGCCATACGCTCCTACAAAATCGGCAGAAAGCGCAGCGCCACCGTGTTCATGCAATAGCGCAAGCCGGTAGGCTTCGGGCCATCGTCAAACACATGTCCCAGATGGGCGTCGCACAATGCGCATTGTGCCTCGGTGCGCGTCATGCCGAACAGGTGATCGTCTATTTCGCGCACATTCTCTAACGCGATCGGCTGCCAGAAACTCGGCCAACCGGTACCCGAATCGAATTTCGTTTTCGCATCGAACAGCGCGTTATCGCAGCACACGCAACGATACAATCCCGGTTCGTGCCTGTCGTAGCCGGGTACTGAAAACGCGCGCTCGGTGCCCTGTTTGCGCGTCACCTGATAGGCCAACGGCGATAATGTTTTTTTCCATTCATCATCTTTACGGACTTTGTTCAGCGTCGCGTGCCCAAGCGGCTTCCCATCATTGGAAAATTGCATGATGGTCACCAGGTCACCGCCAGATGCCGCGCCAGCCAAAGAACGCGTTGCCAGAAACACGGCCGCACCGGATAAAGCATATAAAAACTGCCTGCGTTGCATGGTAATTTCCTCCTGTGCTTCGATCTCGTTCGAGTGGCAAATCCTGCTTCCGGTTCAACCCAAAAAACAGTTAATGGATTTGCACACAAAATAAGCGGCCGACAGTCATGTGATGATGGCGAGCATTTCAATGCCTGCAACTGATGCGAAGAACCTGCCGCGCGAGCTGCCGGGAACGTAGCTGTCATTCATACATTAAGATTGAATCACGGTAATTGACCATTCAGCACAAGAAGCCGTAATTGAAGTCGGAGCTGCTTTATCCGACGATCCGACGGTGGCAGATGCTGGCCGCGATCGAATACTGCTGAACTTGTTATTCAACGTTAGCTTGCGACACAGGGCGTTCAGCCGATTTTCTCTGAAGCAGTCATTCGCAATCTGCCTTAAGCTTTAGAAACTCATGTCGACTAGAGGTAAATTACTGCCGGAAAAATTGAGACAGCGAGCACCAGTACCAACCATTCCAAATTTCGTCGCGCAAGGAATCCGGTGAAGTGTAGGATCAGTATTGTGATGGCGATGACGTAATACGGTATCAACAACATGCGATATCCTCCTGCAAAGAGCCATTGACGTATAGGCGACAAACCACATTACTCCTCTACAACCAATAAATCAACGCAACAACTTACGCATATATTATTGGTGAATGATACGGGGGGTGACAATATTGAAAGCCCACTCGACCACCTACATGAACTTCGCATTCCTTGAGGCTTGCATGCTCTTCATGCTATGTATTTTCGTCGCTTGGTAACGGGGCCAGTAACGCGGCGATATCGTCTTCGCCAAATTTGACCAGACCACTG
The DNA here is from genome assembly GCA_017880865.1 of Gallionella sp. GTDB lineage: Bacteria > Pseudomonadota > Gammaproteobacteria > Burkholderiales > Gallionellaceae > Gallionella. The sequence goes on along the minus strand of JADGRL010000036.1, from coordinate 17,290 downwards.
GCGTCTTCGGACAGGATGCCGGCGGCGAGTTCGGCTTTTTTCTCTTGCAGCGCCAGGATTTTTTCTTCGATGCTGCCCGCTACGACCAGTTTGTAGACGAATACGTTTTTGGTCTGGCCCAGTCGGTGCGCGCGGTCCGTGGCCTGATTTTCCACGGCGGGATTCCACCAGGGGTCATAGTGGATCACCGTGTCGGCGGTGGTCAGGTTCAACCCTACGCCGCCCGCCTTGAGACTAATGAGAAAAATCGGCACTTCGCCATCCTGAAAACGGCGCACCACTTCTTCGCGGTTCTGCGTGTCGCCGGTGAGTTTCACGTAGTCCAGTTTTTCGACTGCCAAATCTGCTTCGATCAATTCGAGCATCGAGGTGAATTGCGAGAAAACCAGAATGCGCCGCCCTTCGCTGACCAGCTCGGGCAGCATTTCCATCAGCAAGTCGAGCTTGGCGCGCTCCTTGACTTTTTGGGCGCTGGTCAATTTCAGCAGGCGCGGATCGCAACACACCTGGCGCAATTTGAGCAGTGCGTCGAGGATGATGATGTGGCTGCGCGCAAAGCCCTTGGCGGCGATCTCATCGCGGACGCGCTGGTCCATCGCGGTGCGCACCGTCTCATACAGGTCGCGCTGTCCGCCTTCCAGTTCGACGGTGCGCACGATCATGGTTTTGGCGGGCAGTTCCTTGGCGACATCCTCTTTGCGGCGGCGCAGGATGAAGGGTTTGACGCGCTTCGCCAACAAGTCGCGGCGCAATTTGTTGCCGTGTTTTTCGATCGGGGTACGCCAGGTTTTGGTGAACGCTTTTTCATCACCCAACAAGCCCGGCAGCAAAAAATCGAACTGCGCCCACAACTCGCCCAGATGGTTTTCCAACGGCGTGCCGGTAAGGCACAAGCGATGCCGCGCACGGAGCTTGCGCACCACTTGCGCAGCCTGGCTGGAAACATTCTTCACCGTCTGCGCCTCGTCCAGAATCAGCAGGTGATAGTCGTATTCATTCAACGCTTCTTCATCGCGCCACAGCAGCGGATAGGTGGTGAGAATAACATCATGCTTCGGAATCGACAGAAAGTGTGCGGCTCTTTTCTGGCCGTGCAATGACAGCAACTTGAGCTCTGGGGCGAAGCGTTCCGCCTCGCGCTTCCAGTTGAATATCAGCGAAGTGGGCAGTACCACCAGCGAAGGTTTATCCATGCGTCCGCTTTGTTTTTCGAGTAACAGATGCGCCAATGCCTGCGCGGTTTTCCCCAGCCCCATGTCATCGGCCAATATCCCGGCCAGCTGCTGCTCGCGCAGATATTGCAGCCATGACAAACCTTCGATCTGGTAGGGGCGCAGTTGCAGTGCGAAGCCCTCCGGAACGGCTACGGCCTTGATGCCCGAGGTATTTTTGAGCTTGTTGGCGAGATCGACGACGGCATCAATGCCCTTGAACTGCCAGCGTTCCATGCCGGCCAATTCATTGATACGGCCCACGTCATAACGGGACAGCCGAATTTCATTGCTGATTTTGCCATCGAATAATTCGATCAGCGTGCGCGCCAGCGGCTTGATGCGCCCGGCGGGAACCTTCACCCTGCCGCCTTCCGCAAGCTCTAATTCGATGGATTCTGTGTCCTTCATTTTTTCCAGTTGAATCGCATCCAGCCAGCGCCCATCGATTCTGAACAGCTCATGCAACAGCGGTGCCAGTGGCAAGCGCTGCCCATTGACCACGATGCCCATGTTCAGGCTGAACCAGCCATTTTCCTCTTCATCGAATGAAGCTTCCCATGCTTCCACTTCAAGAACATGGTGGCGGAAGCCCTGCGGAATGACGGTCTCCCAGTCCGCCGCACGCATCTGAGGGAGCGTGTCTTGCATGAACGGCGGCCACGCCTCATCGCCGTGCAGCGCAAAAACCGGCTGGGCCATCATGTCGCCGGACAAACCAAAATTGGGCAGCTGCTCAAAACCATATCCGGCTAGCGCCTTGAGAAACTGGGCCTCTGTTTTTTGAGCGCGTGTCACCCGCACGGTCTCGCCATTTTTCAGTGTGACAAATTCACCCGGATGATCATGCTGCAACACCGCCTCGCCGTAACGGAATTTGATACGCGCAACATCCAGCTCCCGTGTGCCGTAAGGATAACCACGAAAACGCCCCATCCACGACATCTCAACCGTATCCAGCAGCAGCACCGGCACCGGTGTGCCGGCAATGGTACGCAATCGATCCGTGCTGGGCGGCGGCAGATCGGGAACCATTTCGCGCAAAAGTTCGGACACTACCGGTACGTCGATTTCACTCAGCGGCGGCATACTCAACAATTGCGCGATCTGCATCGGCATTTGCGCCAGCTTCAGCGGACCGATCTCGCCCGCTTCATTATCCACATACCAGGTGGCGTCCTGCAACGCCAACACATCCACCGCCGCGCCGCTACGTATGATTCTTGGCACCATGCGCCCCGATTCATCCGCGCCCCAATCCAGGCGGGCATCGCGCACCGCGCCCTGCTTGATCACCACGGCATCGGCCAGTAAATGCCGATGGTTTACGCCTCTTTCCAAACTGCAAAACCGCCCGGTCTCCAGCAAGCGCGTCAAAATTTCGCTGCCCCGCTCACCTGCCACCTTAAATCCATCGTATTTATCGCGCTGCTTCCACATCAGCCGGATGATGGACAAGTCTTCATCCGAGACAAACTGCGGCGGTTTGATCAGTGCGCGCTCCACATTACTCCACTCTTCCAGCCTGCCCTGCAACTTGCCTTCCGCGTCCGCACGACCCTTGAAAAGTCCGATGACATAATTGCCGGTATCGAGCGATTTATTCAGCGCGTAGTACAGTCGCTCTGTACGCGGCGCGGGCTTGGGTTTTTTCTTCGGAGGAGTGCTTGCAGTACGTTTAAAAGATTCTACCCACTCCAGCACCGCATGATTGACGGTCGGCACATGTTCGCGCGGCAGCGATAGAGCCGATAACAAAACAGCGGCGGTGTGCTTGCATTTAAACGCCACCGGACAGCTGCACAATGGCTCTACACCGAGCTTGCCCGCTTTGTTAAAATCAAAGAATATCTCCACCTTGTAAGGCTGGAGCGCGCTGCCTTTTACCTGGGCGGTGATTATTTCATCTTCAATCTCGATATGACTGATCGAGTTCAAATAGGCCTTGGCTTTTTGCAGCTCGAATGCGCTGTACCAGCGCGTGACATCGGAAAGGGTATAGGACTGTGCAAGTGACATGATTAAAAATTATGCGGCGTTTTGCGCCGCAAGGAATAATTACCTGACGAAAATTGGTGCGCAGATTAACACGAGATTAAGGTTAACCCATCAATACATGCAATACCGCAGTCAATGCGTCACATATTGAAAAAACGAACCCGGTTGCGGCCGCTTTCTTTTGCCTGATACATCACCATATCGGCCCGTTTAAGCAGGTCAGCCGGCTTGTCTTCGTGATTGATGAACATCACCACCCCGATGCTTGACGTGCAATGATGCTCGACGATGGTTTCGGTATTGCCTTCATGCTGAAGTGTCAGCGCATAAGGTTTGGCAAGCGTGTCGCGAATTTTTTCAGCGACGCTGCCAGCTTGGGCAATGGAAGATTCCTCACTGGTATCCAGTTCGCTGAGCATCACGACGAACTCATCACCGCCGAAACGCGCGACCGTATCCATCTCACGAACGCAACCGATAGTGCGGCGTGCCACTTCCTTCAATAGTAAGTCGCCCGCATTATGTCCATACTGATCATTGAGCGGTTTGAAATTATCCAGATCCAGAAACATCAGTGCACCATAACGTCCACTGCGTTTGCTGGCGGCCATGGCCTGATTCAGCCGGTCATCCAGCATGCGGCGATTGGGCAGCTGCGTCAGCGTGTCATAGAAAGCCAGATTTCGAATCAGCTCCTCGGCCTGTTTGTGCTCGGTGATGTCACGGGCTACGACGACTACACGCGATGCCTGACCCAGACTGTTTCTGATCAGCCCGCCGCTGGATTCCATATAACGGATACTGCCATCGGCCACCACAAAGCGATATTCTGTCCGAAGGCTGATGCCGGTTCTTACAGTTTCCTTAAACACTTGCTGAACATGCTCGCGGTCATCCGGATGTATCTCGGCGAAGGAGTCAGTACCCTTCAAACCCTCAGGATCGCCAAAAAGCCGCGCGTATGACGGGCTGTTGTAAATCCGCCGCCCTTCTAGATCAAGCACCACGATAAGATCCTCGATATTCTCGGCGATCATCCGAAAGAATTCTTCCTGCTCGCGCATGGCCTCCTCGGCGCGTTTGTGATCGGCGATGTCAAACAACACGATGCGCACCACGGGTAATTTATCCTCTCTGAGCAGGCGCAGGCTATTGAGCTGGACCGCTAGACGCGACCCATCGCCACGCAGAATAGCCAGCTCGCAAGTCTTCTTATCAGCGCTATGCAGCACGCTCATGAAATATTGATACCAACGATCACGGTCCTCCGGCGCGATAAACGTGGCAAAGCGTCGCAGCAGCAGTTTGCCGCGTTCGACTCCCAGCAGCGTGGCGCCGGTGAGATTGATTTCGTCGATCAGGGCCTCGCGGCTCAACGTGATATAGCCGACTGGCGCGAAATCATAAAAATCGACGTAACGGTCTCGGGATTCTTCTATGATGACCTGCGCGCGGCGCAACTCATCGTACTGCATTGCAAGTTCGATCTGATGTACCTGAAGTTCGTGCAGGATTTCCTCGGCTGGACGAGTCGGGGTATTTGGATGCGGCATGTGTGCCAGCTTCTCCTCAGCCGCCGCCCGTAGCGCGCGCGCGAATTTCGCCTCGGCTTCGGCTTCGGCCTTCAGTGCGCCCTGGACTTCTGACTTATTGCTCATGAGCACCTCATTACAGTTTTTCCTGTATCGCATATCGCACCAAGTCCACATCACTTTTCAAACCCAGCTTGGTCAACAGATTATATTTGTGTGTGCTGACTGTCTTGTCGCTGATCGTAAGTTCATTTGCGATTTCCTTAATCTTTTTTCCATCCACGATCAGATGAAATATCTGCCTTTCCCGGTCTGACAGGATAATTTCATCAGGGTCTTGGCGTATTGGATCGGAGGAAAATGGACTTGAGAAAAACGCAATCTGCTCGGCCATTACCGGGCTGAGGTATTTGCCGGTTGTGCTGACTTTACGAATAGCCTCCAGCAGGGTTTCAGGCTTGCAGTCCTTGCAGATGTAGACGGATGCGCCTGCTTTCAACGAGCGTAACACCACGTGCATTTCATTGTGCATGCTGAGCATCAGAATAAGCAGGTCTGGATAGGTACGCCTGACTCTACGGATTAACTCCGTCCCGCATAAGCCGGGCATGACCAGATCAAGCAACAGCATATCTACCAAAGTGGCGTGCAACTTTTCCAGCAGCTCATCGCCGTTGGCGGCTTCGCCAACGACTTCGATATCCGGGTACATCCCCAAATATTGAACCAGGCCCGCCCGAACCAGATCGTGGTCATCAATTATCAGCAGACGAATCGTCATAGATACCGCTCCGAATTCCATCCCCAATGTATTTCTGGCGATTGGTATGCCAGATACTAACGCCATTTCGCATGCAACTGAAGCGCTAGCCGGTTTTAATTTAGGATTCCGCGACCAACGCAAGCTTGGCAAGGCGCACTTGCTTTCCGCCCCCTTCACGAATTCACCATCAGAAAATTCCTACTTCTGTTTAATTATATCCCTACAGAAAGTTCGGATTTTGCTTATGGTTACGCATAGCCGAATCATCCACAATTCAACTGTGCGAATTCATTCATTTAATGCTTATGTGCGCTAACGCACAGTAAGCGCCAGAAAAAAATTACAAACTGACAAATCGTTTCCTGCATCTCCAGCCAGAGGGCCAAACATGAAGTCGACGAAGTGATGATGGGTATCGGCAAAGCTGCCGGATTTTTAAGTTTGCGTATGCAGAATTATTATAGGGTAACCATGAGGCGCCAAGTTCGTCATTCAATTTATGCAACAAGTCTCGCGGGAGGCTTTCCCGTTTTTTATATAAGGAAGTAATCACATGGCAACCGGTACAGTTAAATGGTTTAACGATGCGAAGGGTTTTGGTTTTATCGCTCCTGATGATGGCAGTGCAGACTTATTTGCTCACTGTTCCGCAATCAACATGAATGGTTTCAAATCCCTCAAGGAAGGTCAGAAGATCAGCTTTGAGGTAACACAAGGTCCCAAGGGTATGCAAGCCTCCAACATTAAAGCTCCTTGAGCGGCCGCCGATTCCGGGACAAGCCGGTATCTCTGGCTTGGACCGGCGGTGAGTGGTTAGCGACTGGAAACAAATGCTGCATTGCCAGCCTGCATGGCTCTAGTTTTGGAGCATCTCTATGTCGGACTTGCTCTCACTGCGGGCGCGATGATTGCAGAACTGCCTAATATTGTGACGTGGCCTGACATCATGAATGAGATGAAGATTTAGAGGGTGCGACCATGCGATCAACAAAAGGGGTAACCATCATGAGCCACGCCACTATTTCTGACGGCTTCTTCCCAATTGCCCGACGCGACGGCATTTTCAAAGAACGCGTTCCGGATGCCTACAAATCTCAAGTTAATCTATCGGAGCCGACCGTATGTTCGCAATGCGGTGCGGTATTTAATCAAGGACACTGGCAGTGGGGGCAAGCCCCTGAAAACGCGCATGAAGCGATCTGTCCTGCCTGCCATCGCATACATGACCACTATCCTGCTGGCTTCCTGACCCTGAAGGGTGAGTTCTTCCGCGCCCATCGCGAAGAAATCATGCGTTTCGTGCGCAACCATGAAAAACATCAACGGGCGGAACACCCGCTCAAGCGCATCATCGCCGTGGAACAAAAGAATGGCACCACACTGGTGACCACCACCAGCATTCATCTCGCCCGCGGCATCGGCGAGTTGTTGCATCATGCTTATCAGGGCGTGCTGAAGCTCCACTTTAACGCTGAACAAAAGCTGTTACGCGTGAATTGGACACACTGACTGACAGGCCGTCACTACTACAAAAATGCAGGGCATCACTGCCATCATACCCAATCCCTCTATTCCTCCCTGAGGTCAGGATATTTATCTGCTTAGCATCATAAAGGAACTGAATTTAACAGCAGGTCATGACAGACGAATTTAATCACAGCAGCACGACCATCAGGAGCAAAAGCATGAGACAAGAGCAAGCTGAGCCAGTTGGCAATTTAATAAACGGTGGAATCATTTACCCGGCACCAGCCAGAAAACAAGTCATAGAACCGCGCCGAACGCTAGTCAGGATGATCTTTGCGGCGGAACGGTTTCTGTTGTTGAGAATGCTCAACGCCATCGGCAATCCGCAAGTGCAACTTGTGCTTTGGAATGGCCTGGAAATTTCGAACCATCAGGGAATGGTGGTGGCGCAGGTTCTGATTCGCGACCGTGGCGCATTATTTAAATTGCTAACCGATCCCGAGCTTTATTTCGGCGAGTTGTACTCGTCACAGCGCATTGAGGTGCAGGGAAACCTGCTGGGTTTTCTCGAAGCGGTCTATCGGGTCTGGCCGCTATCCAGACAGCGCAAGATAGGCAAAAAGCTGTTGGCTCCGTTCTACGATGCACGCCGCAACACCCTCACCGGAGCGCGCCGCAACATCCACCACCACTATGATATCGGCAACGATTTCTACAAGCTTTGGCTCGATGAACGCATGCTGTACACCTGCGCGTATTTCCCCAGCCCGACCACCAGCCTTGAAGATGCGCAGCTTGCGAAGCTGGATCATATATGCCGGAAACTGCGCCTGCATCCGGGCGAGAAAGTGGTGGAAGCAGGCTGCGGGTGGGGCGCTTTGGCGTTGCATATGGCCAGACACTATGGCGTGACTGTGACCGCCTACAACATTTCAAAAGAACAGGTTGCCTTCGCCCGGCAACGCGCTTACGCCGAAGGGCTGGACGGGCAAGTTGAGTTCATCGAGGACGATTACCGCAACATGAGCGGCGAGTTTGACGCTTTTGTCTCGGTCGGCATGCTCGAGCACGTGGGCACGGATCATTACCGTGAACTGGGTGAAGTCATCGACCGCAGCCTCAAGGATAGCGGGCGCGGTTTGATCCATACCATAGGCCTGAATTATCCCCGCCCGATGGACTCATGGACCGAGCGCCACATTTTCCCCGGTGCCTGTCCGCCCAGTTTGGCGCAGATGATGCAAATTTTCGAGCCTTTCGATTTCTCGGTTGTGGATGTGGAAAATTTGCGGCTGCACTATGCCAAAACGCTGGAGCACTGGTTGCAGCGGTATGAGGATAACGCCGACCTAGTGACGGAAATGTTCGATCCGAAGTTTGTGCGCGCATGGCGTTTGTACCTTGCCGGATCGCTCACGGCTTTCAAGATGGGAGGCATGCAACTATTCCAGGTAGCCTTCACCCGTGCAGGCAATAACCAGATCCCTTTGACCCGGCAATATTTGTACGAATCCCAATCCAATTTTTCAGGAGCCTCTGATGGAAAGCTGTGATGCACTCATCGTCGGAGGCGGTCCCGCAGGATCTAGCTGCGCTCGGCAGCTTCGCCGTCAAGGCATGGATGTGGTGGTGATGGACAAAGCGCTGTTCCCGCGCGACAAGGTCTGTGCTGGCTGGATTACCCCGGCGGTGGTGCAGGCGCTGCAGCTCGATACCGAGGCTTATGCCAGGCTACATGTGCTGCAGCCGATCACGGCTTTCCGCACCGGTTTGATCGATGGAGCAGAAGTGGAGACACGGTATTCGACCCCGGTCAGTTATGGCATACGCCGCTGTGAGCTGGACGACTATCTGCTGCAACGTTCGGGTGCACGCTTGCGTCTGGGTCAGCCACTAAAATCATTGCGCAAAGATGGCAAGCAATGGATCGTCAATGATGCCCTCTCAACCCCGCTGGTCATCGGAGCAGGAGGGCATTTTTGCCCGGTGGCGCGTTTTATGGGGGCGCAACTCGGTGCAGACGAGCCGGCCATCGCGGCCAAGGAAATCGAATTCGAACTGAGTCCGGCGCAATGCGATGCATGCCAGGTGCAGGGAGAGACACCTGAACTTTATTTTTGTAAGGATTTGAAGGGATACGGCTGGTGCTTTCGAAAAGGTAATTATCTCAACATCGGGCTGGGCCGGGAAGGCAGTCATCGTCTATCTGAACAACTCAACTTTTTTTGCGATTTCCTCAAACAGCGCGGCAGAATTCCGCAGCACATCCCGGACAGCTTTCATGGGCATGCCTACCTGCTCTATGGACATGCGGTTCGCAAACAGCTTGACGACGGCATGCTACTCATCGGCGACGCGGCTGGGCTGGCCTACCCGCAAAGCGGTGAAGGAATAAGACCGGCGGTTGAGTCTGGCCTGATGGCTGCCGCCACCATTTTGGAAGCCGGTGGTGACTATCGCCGTCAGCAGTTGCAGCCGTATGCCAGTCGTCTGGTTTCGCGCTTTGGCGCTGCTGCGACCCCTGTCAAAGCCGGGCAAAATATTGGCGCGCCAGCCTTCCTGCATAGCTTTTTCGCCGGGATATTGCTGGGCAACAAATGGTTTACCCGCCATGTGGTGCTGGATCGCTGGTTTCTTCACGCCCATCAGGCAGCAATACAAACCATTTGAGACTATGATGTCTATCATCAGACCAGATCAAAAAACTGGCGACAGACAAACGTACAATATTTCAAATAACAAAGTGATGAGCCGCCACTAATGCGACTCGAAATGTAAGGAGAAATACCATGAAAATTCCATTACAAATCACCATCCGTGACATCGAACATTCGGAGGCGCTGGAAACGCACATCCGTGACAAAGCGAAAAAGCTTGATGAATTTTTCGATCACATCATGTCCTGCCGGGTAGTGGTCGAGGTGCCGCACAAGCACCAGCATCAGGGCAAGCTGTTTAATGTGCGCATCGACATCGGCGTACCGGGCGGGGAGATCGTGGTTAACCGCGACCATGCCGAAGATGTATACGTAGCCTTGCGCGATGCCTTTGATGCCGCCAAACGAAAAATTGAAGACCACGCACGAAAAATTCGCGGTGACATCAAAACTCATCAACCCAAACCCCAGAATGAAGCTGACGAGTTAGCAACAGAGTAAGTGGATTTTCGGTTCGAGCACGGGGGTATGCTTTATGCGTCGGCATAGGCCAGAATGATTTCGGGCCTATGCCGAAAAAATATGGACTGCTCGAAAATCTATCCGCAAGCCTTATTACCCACTCAACTTTAAAACAAGCATAAAATTACACACGGCCTGCGCGTCGAGCGGGAAAAACGGGGGATGATTATGTATCAACGTATTCTGGTTCCAATTGACGGCAGCGCGACTTCCGCGCGGGCATTGCAGGAGGCGATCAAGCTGGCGGGCGGCAAGGCTCGATTACGACTGATTTATGTTATCGAAGAAACCTACCCGCTTGATGCCGAAGGCTATGCCTTTATCGATTATGCCGCGCTGCAGGAAGCTGCACGCAAGACCGGTGAACGCGCACTGGCCCAGGCCGCAGAAATAGTGCGCAAGTCAGGCATCACAGCAGAAACTGAGCTGCTCGAAGCGACTGGTAAGCGCGTTGCCAGTGTGATCGACAGCGAGGCTCTGAATTGGCGTGCCGACCTGATCGTTATCGGCACGCACGGGCGTTCCGGTTTAAACCGTTTGCTGTTGGGTAGTGTTGCTGAAAGTGTGGTGCGCGGGGCGTCGGTTCCTGTGCTGTTAGTTCGCGCTGAATGAATCCAGCCGACAGTTACTGAAACATTCTGCATCCTCACTGTTGCGGCTTACCTACTACGCGTTGCCGAAAGTCTGGATATTTCCGCCTATGCCTTGAAGAGCCTCCTGAATCACAAGATGAGCAACGACGTCACTGCCGGGTATATCATCATCGATGCGGAACGGCTGCGCATCCCCATGCAGAAAATCACCGATCACCTGCTCAAATGCATGGGCGTAAAACCTTCTGCCGAAATCCTAGACCTTGCCGCTTTGGCAACTACCGTAAAGTCTGGGCATAGGCAGTAACGCTTGACAATACTAACGCGTAACAATACTATCCAACAAGATGATTAAATCCTTTGCTGACAAAGCCACAGCGGCGGTATTTTTCGGGCAACTTGTGCGCCGACTTCCCCATGACATACAGGGGATAGCCCGGCGGAAACTCAAGCTTATCGACGCCACGGGCAGAATCGAGGAATTGCGCGTACCACCCGGCAACCGATTGGAACAGCTCAGTGGTGATCGCGCCGGACAATGGAGCATCCGCGTCAACGATCAATGGCGGATATGTTTCAAATGGGAAAGCGGCCACGCAGAGGATGTGGAAATCGCTGACTATCACTAGGAGAATGAAATGCGTATTCAGCGCGAAGAATTGAACACTGTAAAATATGGCAACATCGTCACAGGCGAGAGGCTTGCGCCTGTACACCCTGGCGAAATTCTGCTGCATGACTTCATCGAACCCATGGGGCTGACTCGCTACAAGGTCGCAAAGTTCGCCAGCGTCCCACAGCGCCGCATCGATGAAATCTGTATCGGAAAACGCGCCGTTACCGCCGACACCGCAATGCGCCTTGGCCGCTTGTTCGGCATGTCCGCGCAAACATGGATGAACCTGCAATCCCAATATGATTTGGAAGTCGCCGAAAATGAACTCGGCGATAAGATTGACCATGAAGTTATGCCCTTAGCGGCCTAGTTTTTATCGCGGCAACTTCCCGGATCAATCCGGCTTCTGGTTCTGTGTGCATCCCGGCCAAGGCTCTCCACCGCCCTTCTAGCCACCACCACACCCCCTATAAGAAAACTTCACCGATACATCAGGGCAAATCCGCCTATCAATTTATCTGCTCGGATCGGTTTAAAACAGCGTCGAACATCCTAATACATGATAATTTTTGATCGTCATCATCAATGACAAGGGCGGGATACGGCCGCCAGGGGATGCGCGCTTGCGCGGGCCGCAGAGGCGGGCGAAGCCCGCCTTAGACTTGTTTACGCCCTAGACTTGTTTAATGGACACTTAATTACCAATAGATCAATTGGCTTGGAGTTAATTGGCGCCCCATTCTAGTCTCGAACCAGAAATTTTCTCCACTGGCAGTATGTGGTTTTTACTGATGGATTGCTGCCAATGTATCAGTAGCCCCCGTGTTACTTGGACGGGGCTATGGAGGTTAACGAAGGGGATTTTTTTAGGTTTATTTGGATATCATCTTCAATATACGGAGCAGCAATGCCAAAATATATTCCTAAGATGAACCGCTTCACCATCCAGTTTGAAGAACGGATTTCACCGAGTTAATCGAAACCCCGTTTACACAAAATCCAAGACACACCCGATTCGTCCGAATCGGCGAGCCGTTTCTATTCTTCAATGAGCCGATCAAGGCTTCAAAAACGGTCAACTAATGGTCTACTAACTTAAAAACAAAAGGCTCACATTTCTGCAAGCCTTTGTTTATTTGGTGGGTCGTGGTGGACTTGAACCACCGACCAAAGGATTATGAGTCCTCTGCTCTAACCAACTGAGCTAACGACCCGAAGAGGTTTAATTATTGCCTGCTAAATTCATGCAGACTATTTAGTTTCGCTGTCCAGGAAGCTCTTCAGCTTCTCGGAGCGCGAAGGATGGCGAAGCTTGCGCAGCGCCTTGGCTTCGATCTGGCGGATACGCTCGCGGGTGACATCGAACTGCTTGCCCACTTCTTCCAGCGTGTGGTCGGTGTTCATTTCGATGCCGAAGCGCATGCGCAATACCTTGGCTTCTCGTTGTGTCAGGCTGTCCAGAATATCCGAGGTCGCACCGCGCAGGCTCTCGTAAATCGCCGCATCGATAGGCACCGCTGTATGCGAGTCTTCGATGAAATCGCCCAAGTGCGAATCGTCGTCGTCGCCCACCGGCGTTTCCATCGAGATCGGCTCTTTGGCGATTTTGAAAATCTTGCGAATCTTGTCTTCCGGCATTTCCATCTTGACCACCAGAGTCGGAACATCCGGCTCTTGACCGGTCTCTTGCATGATCTGGCGCGAGATGCGGTTCATCTTGTTGATGGTTTCGATCATGTGCACCGGGATACGGATGGTGCGCGCCTGATCGGCGATGGAACGGGTGATCGCCTGGCGTATCCACCAGGTGGCATAGGTCGAAAATTTATAACCGCGACGGTATTCGAACTTGTCTACCGCTTTCATCAGGCCGATGTTGCCTTCCTGAATCAGGTCGAGGAATTGCAAACCGCGATTGGTATATTTCTTGGCGATCGAAATTACCAGACGCAGGTTGGCCTCGATCATGTCGCGCTTGGCACGGCGTGCCTTGGCTTCGCCGTTGGTCATCTGCCGGTTGATTTCCTTCAAGTCGCGAATCGGAATACCAACGCGCTGCTGCAGGGCCAGCAAATGCTTTTGCTGTTCCACGATGGCATGCTGGTAATGCTCAAGCATTTCACCATAGGGTTTTTTTGTCTTCAGTTCCTGCGCGACCCATTGCAAATTATCTTCATTGCCCGGAAAGGTCTTGATGAAATGCGGACGCGGCATTTTGACTTTGACAACACACATATCTTGAATGCTGCGCTCGCTGCGACGCACTTCTTCGACCAGGCCGCGCATGGTGTCGCACAACGCATCCACTTGCTTTGCAGAGAAGCGAAATTGCATCAGTTCGTCTGAGATGCCGGTCTGCAACTTGTCGTACTGCTTGCTGCGATAACCGTGCTTATCGTAAGCCTTGCCCAGCTTGGTGAACAAGTCGGCAACCACCGCGAAACGCGCCAACGCATCCGCCCTCAACTGGGCCAGATTGGCCGCTGCCGCAGCCGCAGCCGCTTCCTCGTCCTCTTCCTCGTCGACGGCGTCCTCTACCTCTTCCTCTACCTCCTCATCGCTCTCTTCAGCGACGACCGCTTCTTCAGTGACATCCACAAAACCGTCGATCAGCTCGTCGATGCGCATCTGATTGTTTTCTATTTTCGCGGCCAACACCAGAATTTCGGAAATCGTTGCCGGACAGGCGGAAATCGCCTGAATCATGTGTTTCAGGCCTTCCTCGATACGCTTGGCGATCTCGATTTCTTTTTCGCGAGTCAGCAACCCGACCGTACCCATTTCGCGCATATACATACGCACAGGATCGGTGGTGCGACCGAATTCCGAGTCCACCGTGGACAGCGCGGCCTCGGCTTCTTCCACCGCGTCTTCATCTGCCACTGCAGGTGCGACATCCGTCATGATCAGCGCTTCAGCATCGGGTGCCACATCGCACACCGATACGCCCATCTCGTTGATCATGCTGACCACGCCTTCGATCTGCTCGACTTCGAGCATATCCGGCAAATGGTCGTTGATTTCCGCGTACGTCAGATAGCCGCGTTCTTTGCCCAGCACGATCAAGGCTTTCAGGCGCGTGCGCCTCGCCTCGATATCAAGCAACGGATCAACGACCGGCTGCTCGATAACGACAGCCGGTTTCTTGATCAGTTTTTTCTTGTCTATAATTTTTGCCATGTTCATATTCCCAATTGCGTAAGACCCAATATTGCGTTCCAATTGCTTAAGACCAAATATTGTATTCAGGGCCGCAGAAAAGCTGTGGATTATACCCGATTTGGCCGAACTTTTCCTAACCTTGCTAGATGCTTAGCCTTAAATGCCTCAGGGCATGCGTATCCCACAAGCAGGTGGCTATTCAACGGGTCTGGCTGGTGCAGGTCGCGCTAGATGCTTGTATTGCTCACGCTCTGCATCGCTCATACTGGCCAAGCCTCCTTGCGCCTTCGCCTGCAAGGCTTGGAAACTTTGCCGCCGCTGACCTTCATCAAGCTTGTTCAGCAGCCCGGTAAACTCGGCGCCCACATCAAAACTCTCACCCCAATTGAGCATATCGACTTGAGCTGCGGCCAGCGTTTTTTCGTGACTCGTGCCTTGAAACAACTGCGCAAGGGTAGGACTGCTCAGCGCAAAATCAGTTTCACGCAGCACCATTAGTACGGCTAATACCGCATCGGCTTCCGCGCCCTGACCATGCCACTCGCCGGGCACCCGCTGTCCTAACCCGGGTTGCGCCATCAGGCATTGCAACAGCAAGCGATGTGCCGAAGGCGGGGCGCGCCCGGTTTTTTGAAAAGCGATACGCGGTGCGCGCGCCACCGGTTTGATCTCATACAACGCCTCCAATTCCGCTTGGCTGACACCCGAAAGGGCGGCAACTTCCTTGCGCAGCAACAAGGCCGTGGTCGGCGCTATGATCGCGGTCAACAGCGGTTTAGCGCGTTGCAATAATTGATTGCGCCCTTCCTGGGTGCGCAAATCCAGCTCCTGACTTGCTTCATGCAATAAATAGGCGGACAAGGGCATCGCCTCTTGCACGCGCTGCTCGAACACCTCTTTGCCGAATTCGCGAATGAAGCTGTCCGGATCATGTTCGACGGGCAAAAATAAAAATTTGATGCGCTTGCCGTCCTGCAAATAAGGCAATGCGTTTTCCAGTGCACGCCATGCCGCCTTTTGCCCTGCCTTGTCGCCGTCAAAACAAAATACGATGTTTTCGGTGAGACGCAATAATTTTTGAATGTGATACGGCGTGGTCGCCGTGCCCAATGTCGCCACGGCATATTCCACACCGTGTTGCGCCAGAGCCACCACGTCCATGTAACCTTCCACCACCAGCACCTGTTGTCCGGCGCGTATGGCTTTTTGCGCCTGATAAAGCCCATATAGTTCGCGGCCTTTTTCAAATAGCGGCGTTTCCGGCGAGTTCAAATATTTGGGTTCACCCTTGTCCAGCACGCGCCCGCCGAAGCCGATGACTTGAGCGCGTACGTTGATGATCGGGAACATGATGCGGTCACGAAACCGGTCGTAACGCTTTTGTTCTTCATTCGTGATTACCAGCCCGGTCTCGCTCAGCGTTCCGCTCTGGTAATCCGGGAATGCGGCAGCGAGACTTTGCCAGGCATCCGGCGCATAACCGATGCCGAATTTTGCCGCAATCTCGCCGCTCAAGCCGCGCTGCTTGAGGTAGTCAATCGCGCGCTGGGAAAGTTTGAGTTGCTCACGGTAATAGCGCGTGGCGGTCTGCATCACCTCATATAAATCCGGCGCAACTTTTTGATAGGACTCGCCTGCAGCCTGACGCTCGTGCGGAACCTCCAAACCCACGCTGCGCGCCAGCTCCTCAATCGCATCGACATAGCCGAACCCGGCGTGTTCCATCACAAAACCAATCGCCGTTCCGTGCGCGCCGCAACCGAAACAATGATAAAACTGCTTGGTCTGGCTTACTGTAAACGAGGGGGATTTTTCGTTGTGGAACGGACAGCACGCGACGTAATTTGCACCGGCTTTTTTGAGCGGCACATAGCGCTCTACCACGTCCACGATGTCGAGGCGGTTGAGCAGATCCTGAATGAAATTTTTTGGAATCACGCCAGCACCGCCTTTTCATTACGCTCGGCAAAAAGCCAAGGAATGGTTAACGGGGGATTACCCGGAATGGCTACTACAGATTATTTAGTGAGTTGCGCTTTAATCAACGCAGAAACCTTGCCCATATCGGCGCGTCCGGCCAACTTGGGTTTGAGCGCAGCCATCACTTTGCCCATATCCTGCTGACCCGCCGCACCCGTCGCGGCAACAGCCTCGACCACGGCTGAGGTAATTTCAGCTTCGCTGAACTGCTGTGGCATATAGGCTGCCAGAACACTCATTTCGAATTTTTCGACATCCGCCAAATCCTGGCGACCCGCCGCTTCGTATTGACTGATGGAATCGCGCCGCTGCTTGTTCATCTTTTCGATGATGGCAATCACGTCCGCATCCGACAATTCGATGCGCTCGTCTACCTCTCGCTGCTTCATCGCGGCGAGCAAGAGACGAATCGCCCCGAGGCGCGCCGTTTCCTTGGCGCGCATCGCGGCTTTCATGTCATCAGTGATTTGTTGCTTTAGACTCATATCGAAACCAACCGCTACGCCCAGAGCGGGCGCGGCAGATCAATTAATAGAGCTTTGGCGGAAGAACTTGGCTGATCAAGCGCTTGTAATGGCGCTTTACTGCGGCGGCCAGCTTGCGCTTGCGTTCAGCTGTAGGCTTCTCGTAAAACTCACGCGCGCGCAAATCGGTCAACAGACCGGTCTTTTCCACAGAACGCTTGAAACGACGCATCGCTACTTCAAACGGCTCATTCTCTTTAACACGTACTGTTGTCATGAACAAACTACCTTCTACTAAAAAATTGAGGGCGCGATTCTAGCAAAA
>JADGRL010000068.1 GCA_017880865.1 Gallionella sp. | reverse complement strand
GCTGAGTTTGTTTTTATCATCGTTCGTACTCGGGCTTTTCATTACCGCCATTGCGTCCGGGAAATACGAAGTCTGGTCGACCAAGCTGACCTTAAAGCGCGAGGGTTGCAGTCTCTTGCGACAGAACGGCATCACGACACAGGGCATCCAGGATGAAGATAGGTGCACGGCGAATGTGTACTTCCGTGCCTACAAATTTGGCAATGGTGGCGTGATATATCTTGAAGACCGTGAAATAAATTTGGCCGACAACCAAATGATTGCGTATGAAACGCTTGATGATCAACCCCTGGCACCGTCACAGCGCGAATCAATGATGATGCTTGCTGCCAGCTTGTTCGTCATGATGATCATGCTGGTCTGGCTATGGGCCATCTAAGTTTTAGAGAGGACGAGACACAACCATGAACATTCTAAAAACGCATACCCTTTCCACCCATCAGGCGGATACCTTTCTGGTGTACTGGACCAACAGCCTGGTCCGCCCCGGCGGATTGCTCAAGGTTCGCATCAACCCTTCGATGGAAGATGCGCATATCGCAGCCGAGCTGGCCGCCATGCAGCACCTGCTGGAAGAAAAATGTGTCGTAGGAAATACCGTCACCGGCAATGCCAACACCCAGCTGATTGTCTCACTGGGTGCGATCAGAAAACTGCACCGCATGGATTCCAGCAAGGCGCATCTGGCACCCTACGCCAACTTCCTGACCACACGCTTTGCCGGATGCGGACTTAGCGTGGACAAGGACACCCGCTGGTTCGATGGCTTGTCGCCCGCTTGCGCGGAAGACCTGCTGGTTGGCGGACCGCGCAGGGAAACGGTCAAGGTCGCAGGATTAGGGGAGGTATCGATCACGCAGCATGTGCTGGATCGTTTCGCTGATCGGTTCCTGCCCGATACCGGCAAAGACAAAGTCGCACAGACCGCCTGGAAGAAGCTGATCGATACGGCATCTGACCCATCGGTACACGAAGTAGCACGTCAGCGTCTCTCGGGTGCGGCGAAGCATGCGCATCATGGCAAACAGGAGGGGCGCTATTTCCTTAATGCCCGGCACAACCTGGTTTTGGTCGTCACCAATAATCCGTGCGAAGGGATGCGGCTGGTGACGACGTATCCGGTCAACAAGCAATTCCATGAACTGGCCCGGGCTGCGTGAGAAGACCGACATGACCATCCTTCACAACCAGATAGCGAAACTTGCTCAACGATGCATACCAGTTCTGACGAAGCCACAGCTTGAGAAGATCATGACTCAGGCAACGCCTGAGGCCAAGCCTGCCGCTCCACCGTGGTACGTGGCGCTGTGGCGCATCTGCACGAAAATAATTGGAATGGTGGTGTCCGGAACAGCATTGGGGACTTTTTTTGTAGCAGTCGCCCATTACACAGGCCTTGATGATTAGTCGAATTCCATGCATGCCTGCCAATAAAACCTGAGGAAAAACCATGAGAAAAAAAGATGTGTTCATGACTAAAGCCAAGATGAGGAAATTAATTAAATCTGGTCGGTCTGCAATTGAGCGTCGCATGCTGGGTGTACTCATCAGATCCAGAGCCATGAATGAGGCAGACCACGCCGAAATGGAACAACTCACGGCTTTATTAATGACCTACAACGAGTTGATGGCGGCGTACGAACAGCCAAAGAAACTTGATGAAAAAAGGAAAAACAAATGAACCCGCAATCGCACTGCCGCTATACCCACACAGACCGCACCCGCGTGTTCAGGGATGTGCGCAGCAAACCTATGCCGGAGATCACCCAGGAGCAGTGCTATTTCCTAGGCTTCCGGATTTCCGTAGAACACGCTTACCGCTATCACGATGCGTTGGTTCTGGCCGATGACCACGATTCTTTGCTGGTCGGTATTGCGAAAGAGTGCGAGGCGATTCACGATGGATCACCGGAAACTTATGCCCGTGACATCGCGCTGGTGTTTGTGCGCAATCTGAAGATGAATGACCCGCAGATGATTGGCTCTGTCGACAGTTGCAATATCACCACCGAAATTCAGAAGACACTATCCAGGCGGGACGACAACCAGTTCACCGTGGTAGGGATGCTCGGAGAGGGTATCTGTCTGGTTAATGAAAAGGCCTCCGATGCGCTGGCAGCGATCCAGCATGCGCGCTGTCAAGGTGCCAATCTGGCTGGGAAGGATTTTATGCCGCTGGAAGTCTGTCAGGCGCATCCGGTAACGAAGGAATTTGACGCTCTGTTCGACACCGTGGCAAAGCGGATTATGGCTTTGGTCGGCAGCGTGTCGACAGAAGGCGGGTATGTGCACTGAGAGCTCAGTCGCTGATCACCCGTTCGCGCAGTTCCTTGCCCGGCTTGAAGTGCGGCACGTACTTGGCCGGCACCATGACGGCGGCACCATTCTTGGGGTTGCGGCCATTGCGCACCGGGCGGTAGTTGAGACTGAAACTTCCGAATCCGCGAATCTCCACCCGCCCTCCTCTAGCCAATGCGCGAGACATCGCTTCCTGAATGGTGCGCACGATCAGGTCGACGTCTTTGGCGGTGAATTGGGGATGGCTAGAGGCCAGTTGTTGGATGAGTTCTGTGCGGGTCATGTCGGGTGTTGGTGCTGATCAATTTTATAGGCTTGGATTTTTAATTTGAGTAGCAGGTAAAAATTATACAGGAGAGGCAGAATGAATTTTAGATCGCATATCAACATCAGGAAAATCATGCTTCACGGTATCGTCGGATATTTTGGGCCATTGATTGCGCTCTGCAGGCTAAGGAAAAAGCGTAGTTGGAATTATGCCCATCAACTTCGGGTGGTGTATCGGTATTCTTTTGGAAAGTAGGTGTTATCCAGATGCGCTTCATCCTAGCCAACGTATTTTGTTAATTTACTGTCCATTGACAAGAGGGCAAAAGAAAAATGCAATTTAAGAATGGAAATCTAGTATTGAGTGATGCTGAGATCAAACTTTTTTCTAACGTGACAATGAAAAATATTGATCCACAGTATCCAGCTGCTTATTTTATTGGCTCACTGGCTGAAATAAAGTTCGATGCCGAAGAATACCTAAGCCAAATCCAGTCGAAACAAATCCACGATGAACGAGATCATTTGAAAACCAAAATAATTCACCTGTTAATCGAGACTTGTGATCTCCTGACTGAAAAAGGCAGTGAAGCAGTAGAAGCGGCTGGTGCCTCTATTAAATGGCAATAGATCATGCGCACTGCACATAGCAGATCTTCCAAACCATCTGGAAATCAGTGGTCATCTGATCCGCCGTTGCCGCACTCAGCCCAGCGCTCAGGAAGGCAATTAGCATGACTGGTGGGCAGCTCGGTGTCACAAGCGTATCCCGACATCCGGACTGGTTATCCGCCAGCGCTCCAAACCTTGCAATCGAACCGGCAATATAGTTTGCAAAGTTGTGTACGGATTGTTATATCGAACATTGTTTCTTATGTGTTTATTTACCGCATGTAGATGGCAGAGATACCGGCAACCATAAACCCGGAACAAATCACCCACTACACGCAGCCGCACCAGTTCGAACCGCTGTTGCCGCAGAACCGACTGGACGAACTGCGCCAACGCACGCGCGCGGTCATAGTTAGATCCCTCCAGATCACTAGCAGCGCACACCCGGTGCCAGGAGCAGAATGTCAGGAGGGGCTCCCCGACCGTCTCCTCCTCGGTGCGGAAGTTTCAGGTGGGCCGCGGGAATGTCTGGCGTCTGCGCGATAGCGGACACAAATACATGTTGCCTCAAACCTACGCTTCGAGCTCAGAGCCGCCGTTAACAGACTGCCCCGCCCTTTACTTACGCCGAAGCTCACCAGCCTCGTTAATCAGACGCTTGCCACGAGCTGCTTCGACCTCTCGAACCAGCCAGAGCCAATTGTCGCTGCCCACTCCCTCCACATTACGGAGAAGGTAATCAGTATCTTCTGTGGTATGTCCGCGCAGCATATTGGCGACGTAACGATAGTGGTGCAGGTTCATTGGGGCAGTCAACACTCTGCGGACTAACTCCGCATGTACTGACCTATGTAGAGGATTGCTTGTGGCACCGAGCCGAAATAACAAGATGTCCTGATCGATGTAGTCTGACTCAATACAGCGATGGAGTGCCGCGACAGGGAATGTGTCGAAGGCATTAGCGAACACGCTTGGAAGCAACTCGGCTAACTTGGGAACCGACAACATGTAATCGATAAGGTCAGCGTTATACGATCTCAGATCATTTATGACAGCCAACACCGCTGCACTTTTCCCTGTATCACTTTTCAGATTATTAAGTACCACCTCTATGGCGAGGTCTGGCAACAGGGATAAAATTTGGGGGGTAAAGTGGTCCTCCCATCGATAAAGCGCACTGTATCTTGCGATCCAAATCGAAAACTCACAGGACTCCCCGGTTGGCAACTGGACC
The DNA here is from genome assembly GCA_017880865.1 of Gallionella sp. GTDB lineage: Bacteria > Pseudomonadota > Gammaproteobacteria > Burkholderiales > Gallionellaceae > Gallionella. The sequence continues at coordinate 4,736 of JADGRL010000068.1, read as the reverse complement.
GTAAGCTGACCGCCGAGCCTCTCTCGCCAATCACTATAAAGCCGAAGGGCCTGCGCGATATGATAAGCAGGAAGGGCGTTGGGTTGTTGACTGACGAACTGGACAATGGCGGGAATGCCTATCGGAAAAGCTTTTGCCATAGCGTTCAACATGTCCTGCGTCACTCCCGGCTGCATCGGGCTGCCGAGCCGGCTCATGAGTTCGTCAACTAAGGACGCTGGCGCTTGATCCAGAAACCGCATTATGGCGAGCGAAGGAATATCGGATATCCCGCCAAATGAGTCCGGCAACTTCTCGATGAGCTCAGGGAGAACCGCCGCGCCATGACGCGCTATCAGGACGCGCCAACCTATTTCGTAATATCCAGCATTGATCCAAGCGCGAGCCGTCGAATCTTCAATCTGCGGAGACAATATTTCAGCAAGCTTATGATGCTGATGCTGATGCTGGTCGGCGGGCTTCGCGAAGGCAATTCTCTGAAAGGCAGATATCCACGGTTGACCAAGGTCAACGATGGCATACCCAAGCAGCTCTTGAGCGCGCTTGGTCATAGTACTGAAACGACCGAGGAGAAACTCGAATGTCGCATAATCGCCACAGCTGACTAGCGTTCGATTCAAGTCAATCCATCCACTCGAATTCTGCGGGATTATCGTTTCGACTAAGCGCTCGTACTCGGCGGCAATGTGGCGGGCTAACGCGTGATTGCTCCGGCGTGCAGCTGCGTCGCGCAGTGCCCAGGGTTGGATTCGGAAAAGTTCGTTGAGATACGGCTGGCCCCAAGCTGGAATGTCGGCACTACAGGCTAGTGCTACCGCCAAGGCGGCTATGTTTGTGATTTTTCCCGCTGAAGCCATCTGCTCCAACCAAGGAGCCCATTCTGAATCGCCGCGTTCGGCAATGGCGTCGAGGACGAATTGGCTTCCCTCAGAACCAATCCAATCGGCAAGGACCGCCCTCTGGGGGAAAAGTACCTCGGGCCGAAGGGCTTGGAGCCAATCGGATACGTACAATTTCTCAGAAGAAAGTGCGCTAAGCGTGTTGAGCGCGTCCATTAGACAGGCTGAGCTGCCGCTTTCCAGCGCAGCGAGTCCGCCCCGGTTGCGGATCGCTAGACGGGAATCGCTAAGCGAGCGTTCTATAGCAGCGATGAGTAGGCGATTGTCACGGTTCGAGCGAAAACCGGCATCCAACATGGCAGCCAATATGAGATCGTCATTCACGGCAGCCACGATGTCGGCCTCAATCGGACGGGTGCCAGACTGCAACGCCAGACGATAGCTTTCCCGCGTCTGTAGATCGCCGATTGCGGCTGCCACAGACTGGTTAGCGATTAGTCCGCGCCCAGATAACCAACTCCAGTAAAGGTCGTGAATGGGCAGCGCTTGTCCATTACGTTCGGTGATAGTGCCTAGACGCCGAAGCAACCGTGCGGGTTCAGCTATTCCCTTCAAAGCAGCACATGATTGAAGATGTGCGACCAAACGACCGTAGGCCCGATCACCGGATAATGTCGACGCGGCAACTGCCTCTGCCAGTGCCTGCGTGAACTCTTCGGGCAAATCGCGGGCGAGATGGTCGTGGAACTGACGCAGCAAGTCGCCTGTTTCCACAGCTGTTGCTGCTGAAAGGACATGAATCGACAATAGCAGCGGTAGTCGCAATAGATCAAGCACATGGCCAGACAGTAGAGGCTCCCCCGGACCTGCCGCGCTTAGAACGTCTGCGACTTGCTGTGGGGTAAGGAGTTCAAGCTCCCAGGTTTTAAATGGCGTGTCGCTAACGTCAGAGGTCTTTCCGTTGGCGATTATCCGTGTATTCTGCAGCGCCCTTAATGTCTTCTGCTTCTCGCCAGCAGATTCGCCACTGGCAAATTCTGACCAACCGTCAATCAGGACGCAAACTCGCGGGTCTCGAAGAACATCGTCTAGTCTGAGCGTTGGTGCCGCTTGGCGGAGCATAGAGGCAAGATCGTCCCAATGATCAACTTGGCCTGCTGGTAGAAACAGAGGAATGATGTCACCGGTTCTCAGCAACTCATTGGCGGCTTGCCAAAGGGCATGCGTCTTGCCGGAACCTGGTGGCCCCAGGATCAGATGCCGCCGTTGCTCCGTGGATACGAGCGAAGTAATTGTGGTGCGAAGAAATTCCCTGGCCGATGGGCTCACTTCAATAACCGTCCGTTTTACCTGGCTGGCGGAGTCTAAAGCCCCACGGATAGCATGCGTTGCGCCGGGAAAGAGCATGGTCATAGAAGGTGGCGCGCCTGTATCAAGAAGCGACGCGGCCATTGCTTTCATATCCTTCGTTTCCGGGGGAGGATTGCTGATGGCAGGGTGCGTTGCGGAGGCTTGCTGTTTCGCGCTAGCAGCCCCTAAATTCGATAGCATCTGAAAGGCGACAGCGGCTGCGGCATCGGCAGCACGCTCCTGAGATCCACTCTGGTCAGCACTTGCTTTGCCAGAGAGCAGATCGGAAATGCCGCGAATGACGGCCCCTTGGACAGGGTGGTTGATATGTACGCCCTCGAGAAAGCCTCGCCCCTCCATCTCGACGGCCAGCGTATCGCCATATTCCTTTTGAAGGAACTTTGCCGTGAAGGTGCGTTTTGACGCAATGACCTTTTCCCCAGCCGCTATGGGGCCGACATGGAGAAGGGGATTCTCATGTGGCAGCTTAGGATTGAGGCGTACCTGCCATTGATTGAGCTGGCGCTCGACCCTTGCCCTTTGTTCTAGCTCATGGTCACTACGGAGTAGGTCTGGCCGGGGCTGGAAGCCGCTAGCCTTGTCTTTTCCAGACTCGTATCCGTAAACTTTGGTGGCAACGACTACATGGCCGATCGCGACGTCCTTCACTCCGCCAGCAACACCGATGAGCAGTGCAACCTTCGGCTTATAGTGCTCGCAGGCACGGGCAGTAATCGCAGCAGCGCTAGTATTGCCAGCACCCGCCTCAACAACAGCAATGTCCCATCCCTCAAAGTGACCTCTAAAGAATGCAGTGCCCGACACCGTTTCGTCCGAGCGGTTGGTCAGGTGGCGCAACACGGATGTTGTCTCCACACCGAGCGCTGTGAGAATAACTGCGGTTTGGCTTGCGCGGGCAGATTCGAGCATGGCAGTAGTTGATGAATTCAAAGAAAGCGTGGACATTAGCATAATCCGCTGCAGCCTGAAAATCGCTACAGGGCAAATAACCAGATGGCGCCTGCGATGTCCGCTGTGTTGCGCATAGCGGAAGTCACAATGCACAGCTGCTGATGGCGGCTATGGCACCGAGGAGCTGACCTTCATGGCGATTCTCCTGACGGGCTGCGGTGTCGTTTATGGACGGTGACGACCATCCGGTCCCCCGCCATTTCTCAACCAGCTCAAAAATTACCTAACCAAGGCACTGGCTTTGCAGCCTTCGGGACGGTCACGTCCCCGCGCCGAAACTGTTGCGTCCCGCCCATATATCGTCCCCGCTCTGTCGAACTTTCAAAAAGCCGAGTCAACGGCTTTAAATTCAAGGTCAACAGAGATACACGCAACAATCTACACGCAACAGTTTTTCTGACATACAAAATTGAAAAGCTCTTTAAATTGAGCTGGTATCCGGTCCAAGACTATTAGGGACATGGTGGTGGTAGTTATACGAGTTTCATTGTTGCACAGGCTATCCTATATGCAAGGGATCGAGGCCATTATCAAAACCAATTTCAAAAAAATGAATCAGCTGGAAAAAAGTAGTAGGAACCTCATATTCACTCACTATTCACTCACTTTTTTATTTTGAATGTAATTGTTCGTAGCAAATTTCCAATATTCACTAACTAGTGAGTGAATATTGGAAAAGTTGAGCAAATAATAGGCCTCTATCGTAATAGTCACTAACTAGTGAGTGACTATTTAAAAAATACGCTTCAAATCATAATGATGCGGCAAGCAAAAAAACCTTTTTCAAACCCCATATCGGGCGGTGCGCGTAGTTGGTTATTGAACCTTGCGAATCTCTTGGTTGTTAGTATCGGCGATATACAGGCTCTTGCCGTCCGTGGTAATCGCACCGGGGCTATTGAATCTTGCAGTTGATCCTGTTGCGTTCACGTTCCCGGAAGACAGCGGCGATCCGGCGAGTGTAGTAACGGCGCTCGTCGCCATGACGATCTTGCGGATGGTGTGGTTTACAGTATCGGCCACATACAGGTTGGTGCCGTCTGTCGTGATGCCTACAGGCTGATTGAAACTGGCCGCCGTTCCGATTCCGTCCGCACTACCCATCATTGCCAGCGTCGATCCGGCCAAGGTGGTTACCGCACCCGTTGCGATGATGATTTTGCGGATAGCGTTGTTGCCCGTGTCTGCGATATAGAGATTCGTCCCGTCCGTTGTTATGCCTTGCGGAAAATTAAAACTCGCCAGCATGCCGTTGGCATTGTCCGCATTTCCCGGAACGCCACGATACCAAGTGTTACCCGCAAGGGTGGTGCCACCGGGGACGAGCGTGCCAGCGATGGTGCTAACAGCCGCGTTGGCGATGAGGATTTTTCGGATCGAGTGGTTACCGGTGTCGCAGTAGTATAGATATGTACCGTCGGTGGTGATTCCACCGGCCGTTCCACTAAACATCGCATTGGCTCCTATTCCATCCAGGTTTCCGGCGAAATTGATTTGCCCGGCCATGGTTGTTGCTGTGCCTGTTGCGAGAACGATTTTCTGAATCACAACTGAAGTTGTGTTCCAACTTATAAC
>JADGRL010000067.1 GCA_017880865.1 Gallionella sp. | reverse complement strand
TATCAGAGTCACTCATACGTGGATTCATGCGATGCAGAAAAACAGGTAGGTGTAGAGTGTATCAGCAACTTGCCCGCCCATGAATCAGGTATCGCTTAGATTTTGTAATTTCACCTGCATTGCCTTCACATACCTGTTCTATACAAAACAACTTGCGGCTTAATCCGTTGGATTTCACTGTTGCCTACCGAGCTCTCTGCTATGACGCCTTGATGCGCAAGCGCAACTAGGCATAATAAAAAAATTTATGAATTCTATGGTTATTTCCATTCAGCACATGCTGAAGTGTTAGCTAGTTCACATCCAGAAACATAACGAATTTATGGAATAGTTATCAATGACCTGTATTTCGTTCTATACATCAAGTCCTTTTCCAATCCAGAAAAGTGCTCGAGATGTGTAACTTGTTTATTGTTAAAGAAAACCACTGTTGTGTACGTATCAGATGCATCTCCGCCAACTATAGTCAATTTCCACCCTTTCTCAAAAGCCTCAAGATTGGCCTTATTTGCATCTACCAAATCAGCGAAAACAGATCTGGGGACAAACACGTTTTCCCCATCAACTGTTATGGAAATTTTGGTTACGATCAATGCCATATATTCTGGTCTTGGTGGAATAGCCACATCTTCAACCATCATGCGTTTAGCATTGATTTGGACCGATACGTTTATCTTCTTTTCGATTAGTTTCAGATTTGTTGTTTGATCTGCGGAGATTGTCGAGCCTTTTACAAACCCTTGGCCGTACGCCATCAAGAACCACACAGAGAAAAGTAATGCGGTCACAACTCTAACAATATTTAAAGTTTTCAAGGAATCACCTTAAATGTTTTATCTGAACTGGCGCCAATTTGGTCTCTGATATCTGGACCAAGAATGGGACATCCATTTGAGCCTGTATGATTTGCCGGGTCAGCACTACCATGAATAATAAAACCGTTTCTCGTAATATCCGGCTGATCAGGCTCTGGTGTCAACCTCATTGCGCCTGATAGCACATGCCCCTCACCCGTTATAATCGTCTGCTGATTTCCGATGGCATACGTACCAACTTGGATAGGTCCTACGTTTGGCGTATTTGCCCAAAATGGGTCGTTATACACTTGAGATGTGCCCGAATATCCTGTGCCTATTGGTTGTGGCGGACCTCCTCCAGCAGAAGCAGGTGGCTGATAAGAAAGTCCACCAGTCGATTGTTGGTAAATCCAATCCAACCCATTGGGGTCAATTCTGCTTAACGGGTTAGCTCCGACGTAGGTGTAGGTATTAATGCCGCCTCTGAGCCCAATCGGATCACTTTGAATATATCTGCCTGTGGTTGGATCGTAGTCGCGATTTAAGTTGTAGTGCAATGGGCATATGCACTATGAAATGGGGGGTTAACTCAAGCTTATCCCTTTGATTTTGATTTCGCCAATGCGATAAACACAAAAATTTGAACTAGCACGCAAATCAGCAAAAGAGTGGCAATAGTTGCAAGCAAAGTGGCTGTTGATTGGTAAGTGTGAATGCTGCCAAGAATAAATGAACGCACCAAGCCCAATTCCCCCGACGGAGCGATTAGCAGCGAATTAATTTTTTGTAGTAATACATTTCCATCCGTAATTAATCTAGGAAGAGGCTCAATGTAAACCAGAATATAAAGTCCAATAATAATTATCAGTTGAAAAACAATTGAAACAATTAGAGATGATAATAAATATCGCTTCATGATTAAATTATCCATCACGGAGCCTCTGTTGCTGGGAATTTTGGGGTAGTCAACGTACCAGGTATATTCGCCCCAGACCGAACAGAGTTCGCTGCACATTGATTAACTTGTTGCTGTAAATTTGGTAGCGCACCACATGCTCCCCCGCTTGGATAGCTATTACAAGCCGATATAGCTGCGCTCAATGCTTCGCTTGATGCAGCTTGCAAACTCAAGCTGGCATAGAAGTTGTAAATCGCATCGATTGCTTCCATTCCGCCATAAAAAGCTACTGCCCCTCCCAATGCTACAAGTAACAAATTCTGCCCATCCGGATCCACATAACTCAATGGATTGCCTTTGACATACGTATACGTGTTGATGCCGCCTCTGAGCCCTATCGGATCACTCTCGGTGTACCTCCCGATAGACGGATCGTAATCCCTATTTACGTTGTAGTGCAGGTTAGTTTCCCTGTCGTAGTACTGCCCGGGGAATCTCAGTGGGAATACAAACTGCCCTGCTCCATTCGGATTCTCGTTCGCCATGTTGTTGCCGAACGGGTCTGAATTGTCCCATTGCCATTCTACTTTGCCTGACGCACTTTCACCGTACCAGCAGGCACTTTCCCTAGACACGGCGCGGGTTTGCAGGCAATCGAAGAAGTCACACCTCCAACAATTTAGAATTTTTTCCCAGACGCGCATTTTGGCCTGCGCTCACGCGCGAAGGCAAGCGGTTTTTTCCTTGTAGACGGGTTTGGGTTTGCTTTGGATTTTTCCTTTAGCCGCGCAGTTAATGCAGTGCAGTGGCGCGGCACGCGCCACCTCAAACAAACAACCGGCGCAGCCGACCGCTTGAGTGTGGCCGCCCCCGGCCTCTGCCCTGTCCAGCGGGCGCGGCAGGACGCACAGCGCCGCACTGCCTGCGTGAACGCGGGGTTGCACGGGCCGGGGGTGGAAATGCGAACGGGTGCGGGCATGATTTTGCTTCACTTGCCCGCCAGGGGGACGGGGGGCGCTAGCGGGAAACCGCCCCCCACAACACCGCGCAGCGACCACACCACAAACAACCGACACCGCGTAGCGACCTTGCAGCAAAAGGCGAAGGGGCGACGCATCACCAGCCCCGTTTTGCTGCCCCTCACCGAAGGTGATGGACGTTGACTTTGTGGAGGTGTTTACCCGAAGGGCGCAAGACATAACGGCCTCTTATGCGAACCCTTGGGCGCGACAGCGGTTGCGCAGCAATTTTGCATAAGACGCCGTTATGTTACACACCGCCACACAACAACCGCCGCAGGCGACCACACCGCAAACCTTCGCGCGGGCGCTGAGTTGTCCGCCACCCAATGCACTAGCCGCCTGCGAACCGCAAACGGCTGGTGATATGGGTTTCATCACGAGCCGCGCAGTGGTGAAGCGGCGGCGGATGCGGGGCGGACACGCTGAACAACGGAGCGCAAGCCAGGGGCGGTTGTTTGCCGCTGGCGCTCTGTCCGTACCGCCGCACGAGCGACGGCGCGGGGCTTGCGGGTTTGCTTGGTTGCAAGCGCCGTGACGGAGCGGTCAACGTGCCCCACGTTCAGCGGTGCGCCGCTTCTGGCGCGTCCGCTGCAACACCTGTTACCTCTGCCTCGTCTTCGCGCTCTATCGCGTCCAGGAGCGTTTGCGCTTCGTCGCCAACGCTTGCCCCTGCCGCAGGGTTTTGATTGCTTCCTGCTGGCACCAAGCGCGCCGGATGCGTAGCCGTGTGGATCTGTTGCAGCTTGTCGATGGACACGTGGGTATAGATCTGGGTGGTGGAGAGGTTGGCGTGTCCCAGCATGGCCTGGATGAAACGGATGTCGGCACCGTTCTCCAGCATGTGCGTCGCCATCGCATGGCGGAACAGGTGACAGGAGCCGTTCTTCTTTACGCCTGCACGTTCCATGTAGCGCTTGACCTGTACCGACAGGCTGTCATTCAGGGCATCGCCGTAGTCGGATACGAACAGGTTCTGGATGCCCGGCAGCGCCAGTTCTTCGCGCGCCTCAATCAGGTAGCGATTGATCCAGTACAGGGCGCGTTCGCCGACCGGCACATAGCGATCCTTGCGGCCTTTACCCTCGCGCACCAGCAGCAGGCGGCGGCGCGTGTCGAGGTCGCCGATGTTCAGTTGCACCGCTTCCAGCCGCCGCACGCCGGTCGAGTAAAACAGTTCCAGCAGCGCACGGTCGCGCAAGCCCACCGGCGTGCCGGTGTCCGGCTGCGCCAGAATGCACTCGACTTCTTCGATGGACAGAATCGAACGCGGCAGGCGCTTCAATGCGCGGGGCAGCATCAGGTCGGAAGCAGGATTGGACAGTAGCAGCCCTTCGCGCACGAGCCAGCGGCAGAAGCCTTTCATGTGCTGCAGCCGGTGCAGTTGCGCGCTGCTGGCCATCGGCTGGCCGTCTGCCTTGCGTAGCAGAAATAGATAGCGCTGGTACTGTTCCAACACCGGACGGCTGAGCTGGTTCGGTGCGGTGAGTGCGCGGCTGTCGCACCAGCGCACGAACATGCGCACGTCATGGCGTGCGCTGCGCAGGGTGCCGGTGGCGTAACCGCTGTAGGCCATCCAGTCCAGGAAGGCGTGCAGGTAGGGATACCATGGGCTGTTGCGCACGTCGGCATCGGGGTCGCGGTGAGCGTGAACAGGTCGGCGGCGTTTGGGCGGGTACGACTGCATGCGCTTAGTTTGCGGAGGCGGCTAAAGGAAGAGCCTGCGAGTACGACGGGGATTTGTCAGCAACATGAGAGAAGTGCGTTTTTGTATCCTCATCCTCGATTTCTTGCGTATCCCGTATGGCGCTTGGCATGGGCACGATTTCATTACCCCGACCAGCCACCGACCGAGGGCCGACTGCCCCCCGACCAGACCCCGACCAAGCAGCCGTTTGCCCCGACCGGCTAACATCGTAGGCATGGGCCAGCACCTTCATGTCGGCTAAACCGGGGAAGCGCAGGCGGTCATCGGAATCCACCACGTCATAGACCAGTTCATACTCGAAGCCGTTATTCTTGCTGCGGTGTGTGACCATGTATTCGAGTTCAGCCAAGCGGGCCAGATGGATTTTTAATTGCGTGTCGCCCCAGTGAATAGCCTCGCGCAAAGCACGGCGGCTAAAGTGGAAATCGCTGCGTTTAATTTTCAGGCGCTCGCACTCGGCCACCACATAACCATCAATCAGCTTTAGCAGACGGCGCGTTTGCGGTGGCAATTCGTCCAAGCTGCGGCCTAGCACGTCGTGCGCAATGGCGTTGGCCTGCTCGATGTCGGCCAGTGTCACTTCGATGTAGTTGATGGCCTGCGCACCGCGCTGCGTGGTTTTGATTTCGCGCTGATGCTGGTGAATGAAGGCGATGGTGTCGATCAGCGTGAGGTACTTTTCATGATCACGGCGCAGGCGCGTGGTTTGATCGGGGAAGGTCAGGAAACGCGCATAGGGATTCAGCACGTCCAGCGATTTTAATAGGCGCTGCGCGTTCTGGTGCAGGGCAATCAAGGCTTCCTTGTCACGGCGTGCGATCAAGCCTTCCAGGGTGCGCCGGTCGCGTTGCAACTGGTGAATGGCGCGAGTTTGTTCGCGGCCTTCGTCCACGCTCAACACCAAGCAACGGTTCATCAGTTCTTCGTCAATGTCGCGAGCGGTCGTCGTCACCAGCAAGGCCACAGGGCCTTCGACGCGGTATTGCTGCGTGATGAGATTGCCGGTCACCGGGTCTTTGCCGGTGGATGCCATCGTCAGTTCACCTTCCGACTGCAACAATTTCAAAGCATAGCTGGCACGGCTTGCGCCTTCTTCTTCCACAATCGCCAGCGCCTTGTGCTTGAGGTTTGTTTCGCCCATGTAAAACAAACTCTGGCCGGTCATGGCGCTGTATTTCACTTTGTCCTCATCAGGGACGAAGGCCAGCACGGCATCCATCAATGAGCTTTTACCGGCAGCACTCGATGACTGGATGACCACGCCTAGCGGCTTGTCCAGCTTGCGGCTGACTGCAGCCAGATAGCCGACGAGTTTGTTTGTCTCTTCGCCGATCAGGCCGCAGGCCGCGAAGTCGGCGAGGATGCGGGTCATCAGGTCGGGCGACTGCAACAAGGCCAATGCCTCGCGTTGTGCCTCGACAGTCATCGGCTCCAGTCCAGGCGCTTTGGTGGTACTCGCTGTTTGCAGCAATTCCAGTTGCAGCAGAATCCGCCCCAGGTCAGCTTTGAGTGCGTCTTCCTGTAGTCGCAATTCGCTGGCCGCACGTGCCATGAAGGTCGCGCGTTGCCGTGCGTTGTAAAGATCAACCGTATCGACAAAGAAAGCATCCTCACAACTCGCCAGTAAGTTGATGCGCAAACTGCCTCCGGCCTTGGCATCGAAGCCGCGCACACGATAACGCACCGGATTCATGCTAAAGATGATTTCGTGGGGGAAGATTTCACAAGGCGTGACCGTCTGCGCCATCGGTGGCATGGGGCTGGCAGGTAATGGCGGCGGCTCAATCGCGGCTAAAGAAGGGATCGGTGTTTCGTGTTCAGTTGTTGGTGCAAATATCGGCACGGCTTCGGCAATCGCTGCCGGTGTCGCCTGCGGGACAGGTGCCGCAGGGGCTGTACCTTGCCCCAGCCACACAGCTTTGCGAATGGCAACGCCCAAGGATTTTGTCGCAGGTGTCACTTTCAAAGCGTATTCGTTCGCGTCCATGCCCTTCGGGAACTGGATGCGGAAACAGTCGATGCCGGCAGCCATCAACAAGGCAGAAACTTTTTCTGCACCGCGCTCACCGGCTTCATCACGATCATAGGCAATCAGCACACGCTCTGTGCCGTGTGCTTTGAATGCGGCCAGATGGTCATCGGTAAAACCCTCGATGCCGTAGGCGCTGGTGACGTTGCGATAGCCCGCGCACCAGAATGTCAGCGCATCAATCAATGCCTCGCACAGGATGATTTCTTTATGCGCTTGCAGCGCGGCCAGGTTGAACACGCCGCGCGATGCGGCGCGACACTCTTCCGCCAAGTACAAGTGCTTGGGCGTCCCCTTGCGCAAGTCGTCGCGGATTTTACGGCCATAAATTTCGACGACGTTGCCTTGCTCGTTCAACACCGGCACGATCAGCGAACCGTTGAAATGCTCGTGGCCGGATTCGCGGTAGATGCCTATCTTCTGTAGACGGGTTCTGATTTCGTTACCGGTAACGCGATTCTTTTCCGGCAGGCGCAGGCCTAAAGTGCGGTTGGCGAAACCAAGTTTGAAATGGTCGATCAGTTCGGGATGATCGAGGCCGCGTGCTTGCAGATACGCCAGCGCTTCGGGGCTGCTCTTCAAGGTGTCGTGGTAATAGCCGATTGTTTGATTTAGCAAGGCTTGATCGTCGGCATCGAAAGCAACCGGCGCATCCAGCACGCGCACCGTGGTGCGCTTGATCGGCTCAACCCCGGCAGCTAAAGAAGAAACGCCTTCGCGCAACAGTTCCACCGCATGGCGGAAGGACACGCCGTTTTTCTTGATGACCCAATCAATCGGGCCTCCGCCTATTCCGCAACCGAAGCAGTGCCAGAGATTCTTGGCCGGGGTCACCACGAGGCTTGCGGTGTCGTCTTCGTGGAACGGGCACTTGCCGGTTAAATCCTTGCCTGACTTCTTCAGCTCGATGCCCGCCGCCTCGATCAGGCGCTGCACCGACACTTCATTTTTTAGCCGCTCGATTTCTGAATCAGGTATTCGTGCCATAAATCCGCCTTTCGCTAAAAACCTGTCAATAGACTTTGTAATGTGATTTAATATGCGCTTATTAGTCTAGTTTAACAAGCCGCTAAAAAGGAGGCACTTACAATGAACGCATGTTTACTTCCTCTTGTTTGGATTGATATGTCTGCTTTCGCTGAACGCCTGCGCTTGTTGCGCGAAACACGCCAGATGACACAAACACGGCTTGCAGAGCTATTGGAGGTCAACCCTCGCGTGTATAACCGTTGGGAGCGTGGCACCGCGATACCGCAGTTCGATACGGTCATGCGGATTGCCGATATTTTGCAGGTGAGCCTGGATGAACTGGCAGCACGAAATGCTTCGATCACCGAACCAAAGATACACAATTCTGAGCTATTGAATCTATACCAGCAGGTGGATAGCCTGCCGGATGCATCACAGCAGGCTTTGGTGCTGGTGATCGACGGCATGGTCAAGCAGGCGCAGATGGAGAAGGTGGTCGGCAAGCGATCTGCAAAACGATTACAACGCAACTAGAGAAGTCTAGCTGCCAAAGAAGAAGCCACTCGCATCCGGGTTAACCGGAGGGAGTGGCTTTTTATTTTTATGAAGAAGAGATAGGGATTGTGCTACTTCACTAGGTTTGATCCTGTGCTTCCAGAATAATCAATCGTCTTAGTTATATTTCCATCCTTGTCATACCAAGTCCAAATACCGGCCTCTTTTCCACTATCGTATTGACCCCTAATGTGGATATAACCGCTTTCCCACGCAATGAACGGCCCATGTTTAATTTTACAAATTTGTTGAGTTCCAGATTTACCCCACGCATCAAATTCAGCAACTGCAGTTGGTGGACAAGCAAGTTTTTCGTTAAAGAATTTATCTGAGTCATTTTGTTTACTTGAACATCCAAACAATAAAAGACAAGTAATTAATAAATATACGCCAGAAAAGTTTGCATTGATTTTTAGCTTGCTCATGAGTTTTTACCAGCCACCTGTAGCGCCACCTGACCACCCACCTGAGGCTCCAGGCGAATTCCGTGCAGCATTTAAGACGCTATGAGCAAATGATTGGCACTGGTTACCTGGAGTCCAATTACCAAGCGGTTTTCCAATTTTTAACAGATCGTTTACTTTATTTTCATCAACATTAGGAACCATCTCGCAACTAGCGCCCTTTTCTTTGCTTCTACCAGAGTGATCAGTAACCTGTACCGGATCACCAGGCATATCACCGCTTTGGTTACCTGGCACATTGCCTTTTGCGCCTCCCATACCAGCTTCTACAGTATCGGTTTTAAGCCATTGGTGATCAACAGGTGCCCAACCAAAGGCTGGCTGGCTGCAAAGATAAACGTCCAAGCCAAATGGATCAACCCAACGTAGTGGATTCCCTTCAGCATAGACGTAAGTATTGATCCCGGCCCACAACCCAATCGGATCACTTTCCACGTATCTACCAGTAGCCGGATCGTAATCCCGATTGATGTTGTAGTTCAGCCCAGTCTCTACATCGTAGTACTGTCCAGGGAAACGCTTATTGAAGTTGAAGGTGCCTTGCCCACTTGGATTTTCATTAGGAGGGTTCGCGCCGTATGGGTCACTGTTATCCCATTGCCACACCACGTTATCGTTGGCATCCGTAATCATTCTGGGTGTATTCAGTTGATCGGTATGGATGTAGTAGGCTTGCGCCACACCAGGGTTCACCGTCACGCTATTTGAAGCGGCCGATGCGGCACTC
>JADGRL010000066.1 GCA_017880865.1 Gallionella sp. | reverse complement strand
GCTCGGCGCATTGCCCGCACCGCATGGTCGATCTACACCCATAAGACAGAATTTGACCCGAAACGACTAATAAGCGCCTTGACATAAATCATAGAATCTATTGGCACGCAGCGGCCGTAGCGCAACGCTATCGACCGAAGCAGGCACACAGCAAGGCAATAGGACGGCGCTCAATGAATGCACGGACGATAGATGATGCCACCTGGCAATTCGCCCAAGAGCGGCTGTTGGAGCAATGGAGTCCGGAGCAAATCAGCGGGCATGCCGCCATCAGCCCAGAGACGGTGTATCAGCGTGTCTATGCCGACAAGCGTGCGGGGGGGGTGTTATGGAAGAATCTACGCTGCCATAACCAGCCACTTGGTTGGTGTCTTTTGCCAACCTAGTGGAATGGCTAGTGGTTTCATCAGAAGCAACGCAAGAAACGCTACGGCAAGATAGATCGACGAGGCACGATTCCCAACCGTCTCTCCATTGAGGATCGTCCAGCCATCGTTGAGGCACGCAGTCGGATTGGTGACTGGGAAGCTGATACCTTCATCGGCAAAAACCACAAACAAGCTATCGTGAGCATTGTTGAACGCAAGACGGGATTCACGCTGATACACAAGGTTGAGCGAAAGACGGCTCAAGCAGTCAGCCAGGCAATGATCGAGCTACTGAAGCCATACCGAAAAAAGGTTCACACCATTACATCAGACAACGGGCGCGAATTCGCCGGACACGAAGAGATTGCTAAAAGGCTGAAAGCGGATTTCTACTTCGCGCACCCTTACTCTTCATGGGAACGAGGCACTAACGAAAACACGAATGGATTGATACGACAGTACTTCCCAAAAAACCGGGACTTCACCACCATTACACAGCAGGAGATTGATACGGCAATGGAACGATTGAACAACCGACCCAGAAAAAGGCTTGAATACAAAACACCCAGTCAGGTATTCTTCAAGTTAGGCGTTGCACTTCAAACTTGAACCCGCGTTAATTTTTTAAGGGGTGCTTATGAGTAACTCGAAATAACGGTTCAGAAGGCATAACTCGACGCTGGGCTATATCAGTCAAATTCTTGCAAAACTCATTTGCGGCACAGTTGAAGGATGCCGCATAATGAGCGCGTTAAGAGGTACGGCAGGGGCAAGGTCAGTATCGAAGGGGGCTGAATAGCTTATCAGTTTTATATCTAAGAAAAAAATTCTTCTATGAGTGGTCCAACTACCGCTATTTTCGTCGCTGACCCGATTACAGTATTGTTTTCAGGCGCAGCCATCCGGGCTGCTCAGGCGGTCTATGCCGGGTACGCAAATGCCGCCGATCTACGAGACGAGCAACAAGGGCATCGTGCTCTTGTTCATAACGAGCTGGTCACCGCAGCATCCAGTGGAGGCGAAGCACTGCGACAAGAGGTGCAGGCGACGGAGGCTGAATTTGATCAAATAGCCAGCTTGGCCATGCGCCTTGTCGCACTCGACAAGATCACGTCCACACGACCGGCACATCCCGATAGCAATGATGAATTGCAGTTGGCTGCGTACGTGCGCAGCATGCGAGCGTTAATCAAAGAGTTGCGCTCCATCTTGCTGACAGAATCCGCGCTACGCATGGATGATCTAGGGCAAGAGGTGTCGCTGGACAATGCCATTGATCAAGCCGCTGAAACCGGGAGCAAAACCACCGTGCAGCGGCTGCTGGCGCGTATTGCGCATCTGGGCGAGTTGCCGCAGGAGATTGCCAGCGTGGCGAAAGAAATTGCGGACGCGCCTTTTATGGATTCCGAACGGGTGCAATTGCTGACGACCGAGTTGCGTCTGCGCATCCAGAAGCGCGTCGAAGCGGTGCAGGCGCAAGCGGTACAGGAGGCTTCCGCGCTGATCTTACTGCAATCGCTGAAAGACTTGGGTTATCAGGTGGAAGAGGTGTCCAGCACCTTGTTTGTGGAAGGTGGCGTCGTACACTTCCGGCGTCAGGGCTGGGACAACTACATGGTGAAGATGCGTGTCGACGCCAAAACCGGCACGACCAACTTCAACGTGATCCGTGCGGTAGAGGAAGCCAATAACGAGCGCAGTGTGCTGGATCATCTGGCGGAAGACCGCTGGTGCTCCGAGTTTCCCGCGTTGCTGCAAGCGCTGGATGTGCGCGGCATACACCTGAATGTGACGCGCCGTCTGGAAGCGGGCGAATTGCCTGTGCAACTGGTGCAGAAAGCCAAGCTACCGAAATTTGAAGAAGAGGAAATCGCAGAGCGCACCACGAAATTACAAACACGAGAATTAAAATGACCCTACCCACATCGCGCTGGCTCACCGACCTCGAGCGCCTGCTCGCTATCCGTTCGCAATTTGTCGTATCTGGCAGTATTCACGACAGTTTTCTCGCGCCACTATCCACCGGCCCTGCGCTGGTGCCGCTGATACGCGCCGCGTGGGAAACGCTGAATGCAAAAAATTATCGCTTCCTGCTGGTGTACGATCCGGCAGATGGGTTGCGGGTATACCCGGACGAATCGGCCAATCGCGAATTGGCCGAAAAACTGTTTGATCTGAAGCTGAAATCCGGCTGTCAGGTGGTGAGTCTGGAGACCCTGTCCAATTTGATGAAGATACTGGTGTCGTTGCGCGAAGCACGTTGCGCTCTGGTGGTGGATTTCGCATCACGCATCACGCGCCAGGCGGATCATCTGAGTGAGGGCGAGCATCGTTTTTTTGTCGCCTCAGAAAAGTTGGCCTTGAATGCCGTGCCTATTGTACCCACCCCCAACATTCCCACCGAAAACAGCGGAAAGCCTTTGTACAATCCGGTGTTGTGGCTGGTCAATCGTCCGCAGGACTTGCCTTCCTGGTTCACACTGGATAGCGAGCGCGTCGCCAATCTGATTATCGGCAAACCGGATTACGAGATGCGCCAGGCCACCGCGCAGCAATTATCACCTTTGTTTGCGGGCTACCGGGAAGCCGCAACACCTGCCCGCGAAAAATTTGTGAAGCGTTTTTGCGAAGGTACGGAAGGCATGTCGCTGACCGCGTTGTCGGACATCACCGAGCTTGCCGACCGCAGCGGGTTGGGCATAGCTGACATCGACGATGCGGTGCGCTGCTACAAGGTGGGCGCGCTGGACAACCCGTGGCGCAAGGATTATTTGCGCGAAAAAATCACTGACGCACAGTCATTCATCGAAGACCGCGTCAAAGGCCAGCATCCAGCCGTGGTGAAGACGCTCGATATTTTAAAACGCTCGGTCATGGGCATGACGGGCGCGCAGGCCAGGTCGGGCGGCAGCCGCCCTCGCGGCGTGCTGTTTTTCGCCGGACCAACCGGTGTGGGTAAAACTGAACTCGCCAAGACGCTGACCCAACTGGTGTTCGGCGACGAAAAAGCGTATTTGCGTTTCGACATGAGCGAGTTTGCCGAAGAGCATAGCAGCGCACGGCTGCTCGGTGCACCGCCGGGCTATGTCGGCTTCGATGCGGGCGGCGAGCTGACCAACGCGGTGCGCGAAAAGCCGTTCTCGGTGGTGCTGTTCGACGAGATTGAAAAAGCGCATCCGCGCATCTTGGATAAATTTTTGCAAATACTCGAAGACGGTCGCCTGACCGACGGACGCGGCGACACAGCTTATTTTTCCGAGACCATTCTGGTGTTCACCTCCAACCTCGGCATTTTTGTCGAGGACAAACAAGGCAATCGCATCCAGCATGTGAAGCCAGGAGATGCCTACGAGACCGTGGAAAAAAATGTGCGCGAAGAAATCGGCAACTACTTCAAGTTCAAACTATCACGCCCGGAACTGCTCAATCGCATCGGCGACAATATCGTCGTGTTCAACTTCATTCGCCCTGAAGTCGCGTCGCTGATTTTTGACGGCATGTTAAACAATGTCGCGCGCCGCCTGTTCGATGAATTCAAGGTCAAGCTCGCCCTCACCCCGCAAATACACGAGCAACTTTTAAACCGCTGCACGGGCGACCTGAACAATGGAGGGCGCGGCATCGGCAACCAGCTTGAGTCGGCTTTCATAAACCCGCTGTCGCGCGCGATGTTCGAGCATGATCTGGAAGGCAAAACCAAGCTGCTGGTTGCGGGCATGAGCGAACAGGACAAAGTCATTACGCTCACACTCCAGTCTTCATGAGAATAACCCGCTTATGAATATCAGCATCAACAAGGCACACTTTCCGGTTTCAGTGCTTGGCCCCGGCAAACGTCTCGGTATCTGGCTGCAAGGTTGCAGCATCGGCTGCAAGGGCTGCGTATCGCAAGACACCTGGGAGCACGATCCTGGTCGCGACATGACGGTGGTGCAGTTGCTCGATTGGTGTCACAAAACAACACAAGGAATTTTCGATGGCGTGACGATTTCCGGCGGAGAACCTTTTGATCAGCCGCAGGCGTTGGATGCATTGCTGGATGGGCTGATCCGGTGGCGCAGGCGCAGCAAACTCGATTTCGACTTACTCTGCTACAGCGGCTATCCCCTGTCCACGCTACAAAAAAATCACCCCACACTCTTGGCGAAGCTGGATGCGTTGATCCCTGAACCCTATGTCGATGCCAAGCCGCTCACTCATGTCTGGCGCGGATCATCCAATCAGCCACTGGTGCCGCTGTCCGATCGCGGCCGCAACAAATACACGCAACATCTGGACACCCCGGCAGACCAGGCCACCAAGCGTATCCAAACCATGCTTGACGGCGAGCGCGTCTGGTATGTTGGCATCCCCGCTCGCGGCGACATGGCCGCACTGGAGAACTCATGCAAGACCCGTGGGTTGGAATTGACTCAGGTATCCTGGAAGTCATAGATGAAAATGGGGAGATCGTAGATGGAAGCGGAGCTTATCCGGCGCTGTCCGAGTTGCGGCTCAGAAAACGCGCCCTCGGTGATGCGCTGCGCTTGCGGCATGATTCTGGCGGGCGTGGATATCGTCAGCAAGCAATCAATTTCTGCCGCAGCCGAAAATGCCGAAGCAGAAAAACAGAGCGCTAAAAAATCAGAACCGCAAGAAGGTGCAAGTGATATAGCTGCCGAAGTGATTTGTTCATACGATGACTGCGGCCAGACCAATCCGCACGGCAACACAACTTGCATGTATTGCAACCGCCCTATCAAGGGCAGTGTCACGCTGCCCCGTACGGAAACCTTGCAGAGTCTGGTCAATCTGCCCGCCTCATTAAAAGAACGCTACCGCATCATCAAACCCATGCCCACGCGCGGAGCAGAGGCAGAGCTGTTGATCGTGCAGGCGACATCAGGCGGGCCGAATCTGGTCGCCAAAATTTATCGGAGCGGCATTTTGCCCAAGCGCGAGGTACAGGAACGCATCAACAAGATTCCGGTGGCGCATCGCGTCAATATTCTGGAAGAAGGTGTGTCGGAAGGCTATGCCTATGAGCTGATGGAGCTGTGCGAACATGGATCGTTACGCCAGATGATGGATGGCGGCGCGCTGGCTCCATCTATATTGCAAAGCGTGATACAAGAATTGGCCATTGCGCTGCAGGACGTACATGCGGCAGGTTTAGTGCATCGCGACTTGAAGCCGGAGAATGTATTGGTTCGCAGCCGCGAGCCTCTGGATCTGGTGTTAACCGATTTTTCCATTTCCTCGATACTCGATGTCACGCAGCGCTTTACCGGCGTGGCACGCACCCTGCCTTATGCCTCGCCGGAAAGCCTGTCCGGCGTGATCGATTTCAAGACCGACTTCTGGGCGATGGGCATGTTGATACTGGAAGGCGCTGTGGGTAAACATCCTTTCGCCGGTTTATCTGAAGCCGTGGTGATGCATCACCTGACCACGCGTAATATCGATCTTGCCGCCGCGACGGATCGCAATCTGCACAAGCTGTTGCGCGGACTATTGCAGCGCGATCCGGCATTGCGCTGGGGGGCTGACGAAATTCAGCGCTGGCTAAAAAACGACTCCAGCCTTGCCGAGCCAGCCGAACCGAGCACCGTGCAAGGGTTTGTCGAGCCTTACCATCTCGCTGATGAAATTTGTTACAGGCCCGAGCAACTCGCCGTCGCCTTGTCGCGTCATTGGAAAGAAGGCGTGGCGGATATATCCAATGGTCTGTTGCTGGCCTGGTTTCGAGATGTGCAAAAAGATCAGAATGTGCTGCGCTTATTGATCGACATGCGCAGCCAGGCAAGCCTGTCCCTGAACCTGCAATTATTGAAATTGATTTTGCATCTCGCGCCCGGCATCCCTCCGGTATGGCAAGGCGAAACCATAGAGCTGTCCACCATCCTGACTTATGCCAATAAAGCGCTCAACGGTGAAAAGGAAGCCGCTTACTGGCTGGATAATTTATACCAGCACCGCGTGCTGGAAATCTACGCTGCGGCAGGTAATCGCCAGGCCGCCGATTTGGTAAAAAAATGGAATCTTGCTTGCGATCAGTTTGACCAGGCATGGAAATCCAAGCTTGCCATCATCACCGAAAAAAGTGCCGCGCGCGACCCGGATGAAATCGCCGACTTCGATCAACTCATGTACGGCAGGGATTTGCAACGCCCCAGCCTCGTCAGCATGCATGCCCGATTATTAGCCATGTCTTACGATAACTCGTGGGCAGAGCGTCTGCGCAAACGTGTGCTGGCGGAACTGCTGGGCCTTTGTGCCCAGTGCACCTGGGTAAATGATTTGGGCGACCCACTGCAAATGGACGCCGCCTCTTTGCTGGTATTGGAAGCGCTACTACCGGAAGCAAAAAAATCCGTCGATCACCAGCTTAAAAAAGTTGAGCGCAATCTCAAAGACATGGACAGAGAATATATTGCGCTTCGCGACGAACTCCGCTCCACTATCGCCATGATTCGCACCACCGCCTCTACTCATTTAGCCATGCCATCAGCCAGCGAAGAGCTGAGAGAACGCCTGGATGAATACCTCAGACTCGTCACGACCATCCTCGCCTCGGGGCGGTCAGATCAGGAATGGCTGGCTTTGAAAAAACGGGCGCTGCGCTCACAAACAATCGCAAGCGTCATGATGGACGAATTGGATAAACTGAGCCAGCATCGCACGATCACCTCCGGCTGGCTCAGCGTGCAAACCATCGTTTTTGTCGCTCTGGCTATATTTATGCTGCCCATTTTTATACCCGGCACCAGAGCATGGTTCGTCATATCAGCCATCGCCCTCATAGCCTGGCGCTTATTGCCTGATTATTGGATGATGAGATCGATACAGAAATTAGGGGAGGTATTTTAGGTGGATTGCCACGGTAAACATGCATCGACTATTCGCCGCGTCGCCAGAATGTTTCGATCGCTGCATGTTGGCGGTTGATGCAGCGGCTCAGCACGAACAATAAATCCGACAGGCGTTTCAAATACGGTAACGCGTGCTTCGGCACCGCTTCGCTATGGGACAGTACGGCCAGATCGCGCTCGGTTTGCACCGCATGGCACAACGCGCCTGCGCGTAAGCCGCCTGGAAAGCAATTAAAGGGGCCAGGCGATCAGCTTAGAGTCATAGAAACACCAATGCCAGGGCTCATATTGATAACCCCAACGATTATTCGTTGGATAAGAAAGATAGTAGCCGAATTCAGCAGCACGTTTGGTGAGCCAAGCATATGCAGTAGTTTGGTCAAACTCGACTTCAAGTGAATGACTGCCGGGAGTTGATACGTCAACAGCGCGCCCAGTATGGTGTTCGCTGAAGCCTGGCGGGGCACATACAGTGAGGATTTCTTCAACAGCCATTCCGGCTTCTAGCTTTCTGCGAACTATCTCTGCTTGCCGGTCGATACTGCGAAAGGCGGAGACGATGAACAAAGCGTTGCCATCAACGAGCGCCGCTGCCTTGAGACAACGCCATGCTTCAGCAGCAGCGGGGATAAGTTGATGATCTCTGCCGTCCGTTCCGACTTCGGCACTTTCGAGGCTCGACGCTTCCTCGCACTCTCGTAAGCCGCGAGCCGTTATCAACTCGCTCGAAATCCCTAGCGTAGTAAGGTACATGTTCATTCGGATTAAAACGTCTAATGATGATGTAGAAAAAATATCATCGGCGCATCCTGCCGTGAATCAAACGGAATATCAAGTCGAAGTTCCGGTATTGGCACATGTTGCAGGTCACGACCGTCGGCTTTTTTTCTGGATATTTTTCATCTCGTCCGTCTGCAAATGGCACACAGCGGCTGGTCGGGTAGCAGCGACACATCTCTGTGCCGCCGCCCCCTAAGAACCGTACTGGCGCCTCACGACGCATACGGCTCAAGCCTCTCAAAAGCATCTTTCAATACCCGGCATCGCGAACAACCGTGATGCCTTCACAATACTCATAACCAGCCTTCTTGCGTCTTCTCGCTTTCGTGCATACATATCCTAGGAAAGAATAAGAAACGGTTTCGACCGAGGTGGTTCTGAACGCCCAAAATTAGGCTGTTGCAGCCAACATATCCGCGTTGCCCCGACATGAGGTTGAACAAAATCTCTGAAACACTTCGCGTGTTCCCTAACTTATGAGGTAATTAATGGGCTACCAAATTGAGATGCTTGAAAAAGCTGCAAAGCTGGAAAAAAGCGGCAACTGGCAAGAAATGCTTACTTTTTCCAAAGGATGGGCATCAGAGGAACCCTTGAGTCTCTTTGCGTGGCAGGCTATCGGCTATTCTCTTATAAAACTAGGCAGGCCCATAGAGGCTATTCCGATGTATCGTAAAGCCATTGAAGTCGCGCCTGCGCATCCTGTGGACTTCATGGGGCGTACCCTTACAGCAGCGCCACTATGGGCTGGCCTTGGCCCGCGCATTCAGTGACTTGGGCGACCATCAAAAGGCTATTGAAGCATATTTGGAAGCTACAAAAAGCGACAGTGGAATAGCAGATATTTGGAACGACCTCGGCTTCGTCTACATGAACATGACTCCTCGTGATGCAAAATCCGCCATTGAAGCTTTTAGGATCGTCATGTATCTTGCGGGATAGCTAAAAATACTGAGTGACGGATTCGAGCGGTGAAGTACGAGGCATGGTCTCCCGGTTCGTGCCAATTGTGGAACTTCAGCTTGATATCCCATATGATTTACTGCAGGATGCCCCGATGATACTTTTTTTGCATCGTCGTTAGATCTGCAACAAACTCCTATGCTATCCGGTTCAACATTGGTATTCTGAATAACAGCGGAACTGGTTCATAACAGCTTAGTTTTCCGATTGTTTGGTTGCCAATGAGTAGTAAGTTGGCATACTATTATTCGACATCACACCAAGGAGTGGTTTGTGCG
>JADGRL010000035.1 GCA_017880865.1 Gallionella sp. | reverse complement strand
CATCCTTGATAATAATATCCAGGTTGTACTGCGTTGTCTCGGTTTCACCACTGAGCTTCGCCGCCGTCTTGCTCTTCGCAATCGCCAGATTATCCGGCGTCAGGATTTTACTGATGGGCTGACCAACCAGTTCATCACGGGCATAATCCATCGTCTCGAGCAACTTGTTGTTGATGGAAGTGAAGACACCACTCAAATCTGTGCAGTAAAGAAGGTCGTTGGCATTGTCAAACAAGTCTCTGTATTTCTTCTCATTCTCGAGAAGTGCTTTTTCGTGTGCGCGCTGCTCGGTAATATCGATGGCAGTTCCGATGATACCGGTGACCCTGCCCGTGTCGTCATACAGCTTGACCTTGGATATTTCCAGCATGTGCTGCTTGCCATCAACAAAGGTGAATAATTCATGCGACAGGTGCGGCCCATCCTGCTCTAGGCACTCGCGATCCGATTTCAGGCAACTGGCGGCTGATTCCGGCCCCATAATTTCCGCAAGATTGTGACTGGCAAGAAAAGCGCTTTCAGGTATTCCTACAGCATTACAGAAAGTATTATTGACGAAGTGATATCGCCCATCTACCCCAACCAGCCAGATTCCGATAGGGACATTATCAAGAATGGCATGCAGTCTCGCCTCGTTAATGCGCAAAAGCTTTTGCGCGGATTCCAACTCGTGGTTAATGTTCTCAAGCTGGGCATTCGCCTGCTTGAGTTCGCCTCTAAAATTGTTCAGTTCGGTAATGTCGCGTCCTACCGCCAGCACAGACATTACTGTTCCAGATAAATCGCGTTCTGCCGTCAATCGGATATGGGTACAAATCTCTCTTCCGTCCTTGCCCGGCCACTTCAGTTCGAGCTGCGCATTTTCGCCGGTGGCAATCACCTCATTAATCTTCTGCTCATAGATTGCGGAATTAGGTCCGCCCGGACACTCGGAAGGCGTTGTGCCCAGCAATGCAGCAACCCCGCCTGCGGTCATTGCACCGAAAGCCGGGTTGACATAGAGGCGGCGACAATCGCGGTCGTAACGGGCGATGGTGTCGGGAGAGTTTTCAATCATAGTGCGTGATTCTTGCGCTCGAACGACGAGTTGCAGAGCCTGCGCTCGGCTTCGCACCAGCAACCAGGTCAGCAACGCCAGCAGAATGCCCGTGCCGATACCGGCATATCCGATGAAGCGCGACTTACTCATATCCAACTGCGCTTCGAAGCCGGGCAAAGAGCTGTCCACCATCGTCCAGGAATGACCCGCGATTTCCACACGGTTGACGGCCTGAAACAGGGGAGCCAACTTGGCGCTTATTCGCTGGTTATTGTCGTCATCGTACATCAGCGTCTGATCCGATATTTCTACACCGTCATAGATTTTGATATCGAGATCGGCGGAGCGCTCGCCGAGAATGCCGCGCATCAGGTCGTTCATGCGAAACGAGAAAGCAACCCAGCCCAGAATATTAGCTCGGCGCTGGGCAATGGTTTCATGTGGCACGCCATTTTTATAGACCGGCAGGAACATCAGGCAACCGGCCTGTATGTCCTTGTCGGTTTCCTGCATCAGTTTTATTTTTCCGGAGATAACGGCATCGCCGGAATCGCGCGCCATGTCCAAGACGGCGCGCCGTTCTGGATTGGAATAATTGTCGAAACCCGGGACGCGCAGGTTGAGTCCGGTGAACGGCTCGATATAAACGACAGGCGCATAGATTTCGCGCTCGCCTGCCGGTTTGATGTTGTATTCCGGGAAACCTTCTTTGTGGACAGCGGCGATGTGCTTACCCTTTGCCGCCGCAGGCACGACCAGCGCAAAACTCACACCCTGAATACCGGGAAAATTCTTCTCAAGATGCAGCGTGCTGACGAAATCGCGGAACTCACCGCGCCCCACACTTTGGGATGATGCAAACAAACCAACCACCCCGCGCAGCACCTGCTCATAAGTCAGCATGCGCTGCTTGACGAGATTATCGGCCTCATGCGCGTAAAAATTAAAATTGCTTTGCAACTCCTGGACGGCATTCTGCTTCGCGTCCCGCCACAACTGCCAGGTAATCGACAAGGAAACAGCAAGCACCAGCCATGGCAGCCAATGTTCGAGGCGTAACCATGTAGTCACTGAATGTGATGGGCTGGAAGATGTGTCAGTAGAGGTTCTCATCGCGTTTATCGGGTTATGACAGAGGCAAAAAATCGCAAAGGGCGCACATTAAATGCAATTAGCATAATTTACGATGGGAGTTCTTGCTAATTAACAATTTATATACCCGGCAGCGCAAGTCGGGATTGCAACCTAATTGGCGTCAGGCATGGAATCCGGGACACTCTCTGATTTCTTTCTCAAATATGTCTATGGGTACAGGTTTGCCGAATAAATATCCCTGATAGTTGTGGCAGCCGAGTTGCTCGAGCAGGTTTCTCTGCAATTCCGTTTCCACCCCTTCTGCTATCACTTCCAACCCCAGCGCCTTCCCCATCTGGATGATGGTTTGCACAATGGCTGTGTCGTTTTCACCCTCGCCTAGGTCTTTTATAAAACTCTGGTCTATCTTGATCTTGTTAAGCGGCAGTCGTTTCAGGTAGGACAGCGAGGAATAGCCTGTGCCGAAATCGTCCAGCGCAAATGAAACCCCCATCTCCCGTAGCTCCCCCATCTTCGCTACCATGTCTTCGATGTTGTCCAGTAGCACGCTTTCGGTGATCTCCAGTTCCAGTAAGGCGGGATTGGCGCCGGTTTTCTCAAGGACATGCCTGACCTTTACAACGAAATCTTTTTGCTTGAATTCCAGGGAAGAGATATTGACTGACAGCGTGAATTCCTTGGCGTGTTCATGGGTGCCCCAAGCCTTGAGTTGGAGGCATACCTCCTCCAGCATCCACAGCCCGATGGATACGATCAGGCCGGTTTCTTCAGCCAAGGGTATGAATTCCATTGGTGGAATCAGTCCGCGTTCCGGATCTTGCCACCTCACAAGCACTTCCGCGCCATGTACTTTGCCTTGGCTGTTGACCAGCTTCTGGAAATAGGGGACGAACCTGCGCAATCTCAGTGCGGCGCGAAGGCCCGTATTTATTTGCGCCTTCTGCTCAATGGCCGCTTGCATTGCCCGGTCAAAGAACCTGACCGAATTGCGTCCGGCCTTCTTCGCTTCATACATGGCCATTTCAGCACACTTGAGAAGTTCGTTAACGTTTTCATTGGCATCTCCAAAAACAACAATTCCCATGCTGGCCGATCCGGTATATTCCTTGCCCTGCAAATCATATGGCTTGGAAAGCTCCAGAAGCAGTTTATCTCCTACCCTGCCGGCATAGCTGGCCGCCCCTTCGCGCATGGCATCCAATTCTTCCAGGATCACCACGAATTCGTCCCCGCCGAACCGGGCTACCGTATCCGATTCGCGCAATGCCGCCCGAAGGCGGAGCGCAACTTTTTGCAACAGCACTTCTCCCGCATCATGGCCGCGGATATTGTTTACCGTCTTGAAATTGTCGAGGTCAAGGAAGAGCAGCGCCCCGTTCTTTTCGCTTCGGCTGCTCGCCGCCAAGGCTTGCTTTAACCGATCCTGCATCATTCGGCGATTGGGAAGGTCGGTCAATGGATCGTAATAAGCCAGACTGGTGGCCGAACTGGGATCGCGTATCTCCCTGACTATGCTGAACAGGCAATCCTGCCCGTCCAGTTTGATAACTTTTCCGCTTACTTCAGAGGGCAGCACTGTGCCGCTTTTATGCACATACGCCGCCTTGCCTGCAGCTTTGACTTCCACTTTTTGGAGAAACGCCTGCCCGGCGTCATCCGGCAGGTCAATTTGGGAAATGCGCATACCCACCATTTCTTCCCGCGTGTAGCCAAGGCGTTCGCTGAAAACACGATTGACTTCAATGATGCTGCCATCCATATCGAACACCACCAAACCATCGCGAATAAGGTCAAATAGCGCCCAAATTTCATCGTCAAATCGAAACTGCCTATTGTCAGGTTCATATTCCACAACGGCGCTCCCGTTTTGCTTGAAGCGAATACTGTTTAAGGGTTTTCCCATGTTGCACCTGCCGCTCTCCATCGTCATGACCGCCCGCTCACTTCGTAACCGCCCCGCCATATGCAGGGTCGGCAGTCCTTACACCGCCGCCCGGATGAGGCGAGTATTCGAATATCCATTCCGCATAGCTTTTCGCACCATCGAATTTTTCCAATCCGAGTGGAAAGTTGGCTTTTTTCATCGGCTCCTGCCCGCTTCGGCTCGCTACCCCGGCAATGCCGCCGTCTGCTGCGCGCACCAAGCGCCAGCCTCCGCTTTTATTCACGTCGCTCTCCTCGCCCGCCATCGGATCGTGGTAGGGCGCGCGCAGATAGGAACGATAGGCGAAGCGCGGATCTTTCAGCAATTCGTCCAGCGAACGCGGATAGCGCGCCGCCACCGCGTAGTAGCGCTGAATGGCATTGCGGTAAGCCATCCCGCGGAACATCAGCTCTTCCTCGCGGTCGGCCTGTACGATTCTTGAAGTCGCCATGTTGGCGACTCCGGCAAAGATACCGACCAGTACAATGGCAACCAGCACCATGGCATAGGTGAAGCCGCGCTCGCGGTTCAGACTATTTCGCGGCATCCCAGCTGGTAATGTCGGCATTCTCGCCTTCCCCGCCCTCGCGCCCGTCCGCGCCGAAGGAGACGATTTCATATCCACCGCTACGCCCAGGCGCACGGTATGCGTAGGAGCTGCCCCACGGGTCATTCGGTATTTCCTTCTTGAGGTATGGCCCGTTCCATTTTTCAGAACCGTCCGTTTTAGCGCGCAACGCCTTGAGCCCTTCCTGCGTGCTCGGGTAACGCCCCATGTCCACCAGGAAACTGTCGAGCGCCGTACCAAAGTTTTCGATTTGTTCGCGCACCGCCGTCTCCTTCGCCGGCTTGATGCGCTGGTATAAGGTAGGGCCCACCACTGCGGCCAGCAACCCGACAATGACCAGCACCAGCAACAGCTCCATTAGAGTAAAACCCGCTTGCCTTCTTACTCCGCACACCCGGCGGTATCGGGCGCGCCCTACCCTGCGTCTCGTTTCTAAACTTGTATCGAATGCCATACCGCCTCCATGTAATATCGGGATTCCCACGACCTTGTCCAGCTCACCAATCCCGGTAAAACGTACCGTCGTTCGCCGTCAGTTCGGAACCGCTGTGCACATCGATGATGCCGCCGAGTCCCTTGTCATTGCCGGTGCGCACGACAATCCAGGTATCGCGCCGCTCCGTCACGGGATCTGCCGGTAACCCGCGCAGATATCTCTTGTTGACGAGATCCGCAAGCTCGCCCGGATACTTGCCGTTGTCCGCGTAGTAGTTGTCGATGGCCCGGCGCATGACGTGAATATCTTCTTTTAGGGTGGATTCGCGCGCGCGGCTGATCGAACCAATCAGCATCGGCCCGACGATGCCAGCCAGGAGTGCGACGATAAGCAACACGAACAAAAGCTCCAGTAGGGTAAAACCGCGTGCGCGCATCACCAGTCCCGATAGTTCGTGCCGTCAATGGCTTGCGCCGGCGACGCGGAACGGATGTCGTAAACATCCCGTCCATTCCAGGTTAGTGTGTCCGTTTCATCCTGATAACCGCGAATCATCCACTGCTCGGCGGGAGCCTGCGTTGCCGTATCGGCAAACGGATCTTGCAGTACGCGCCGCAGGTAACGGCGCTTGCCGCCCCCCGCATGGCCGGTATCCACGCCGTCGACCAGCACTTGCAACTTACGAGGATAACCATCCGCGCTGGCGATATCATCAGCATGCGTTATCCGACCCACGATCCAGTCATCGTGAAAGGCGTCAATCGCACTGCGCACCTCACGCAACGAGCGGCGCAAATCCAGCTCCTTGTCCCGGCGCACGGTCAACTCGGCATAGGGAAGTGCCGCCACTGCCAGGATGGACAGAATCGCGAGCGTCACCAGAAGCTCGATCAGCGTCAATCCGGACGCTGCGCTACGATCACTTGACCACGACACGTGAAGCCTTAACTTGTGCATCGATTGTTTCGCCGCCTGCCCCATTCACCGTCTTGTTACGATAGATCAGGTAGGAAACGCCGGGTTTGTCAGCATGCATGACCAAGCTTGCGATAACCGACGAATCTTTGGGCGCCGCATTGGGCGCATAAGCCAGCTTGACAGCAATCGCGCCCTTATCACCATCGGCGACCGCGCTAAAAGACTGCGGCGGCGGATCGCCGGGATCTCCGCGAACAAAGTTCATCACTTGTGCGTTGTAGAGCATCTCGATAGGAAGCGAAGCGACACCTGTCAGATTCTGACCGGTCAGTTTTATGCTGAACTCCTGCCCGGCGACTACTTCATAGACCTCTTCCGAAAAATCAAGCAGCGGTGACGCCGGTGACTGGGCCGGTGACTGGGCCGGTGACTGGGCCGGTGACTGGGCCGGAGACTGGTCCGGTGCTCCCGCCGACAAAGGCGCGGCGGGCGGAACCTGAACCATGGGCAACGTTGCAGCTAGTGTCGGCAGGGCGGGCGATGCAACGGCACCGTTGGTGTCAATCTTCGGGGCAATTGGCACACCGGCATCAGACATCGCCGCAGTCTTGAGTTCGGCAAATAATTGCCGGTCGTAATAGTCGTTCTCCGTTCCCGAGTAGAACTGCCGTTCCGAGGCGGTGGGCTGTTCCCAGCCGCGCACCACGCGAGGAGTGATAGTCAATAGCACATCGCTGCGATCAGCGGAATTGCTATACGAGGTAAAAAGCGCACCAAGCGCCGGAATATCACCTATTCCCGGTATCGTTATCCGGGCATTGCGCTCGTTGTCCTGAATCAATCCGCCGAGTATGGCCGTCTCGCCATCGCGCAGCAGCATGGAGGTTTCGGCATCGCGCGAACCGATGCTGAAGGCGGGCTGACTCGCGGTACCGAGGTTCTGCCCGAGCGAACTCACCACCAAACCAAGCTTCACGGTTACCGAGTTGTCGAGGTTCACCGTAGGTTCGGCAGTCAGGCCAACGCCGATATCATGGTAGTCAAAAGTGTTGCGCACTTGTCCGGTGGCATCCTGTATCGTCGTCGCAATCAGCGGCACGCGGTCGCCGATGTGGATTTTGGCTGACTTGCCGCTGATCACGCGAATCCTCGGGTTGGCGAGAATCTTCGCATCCACGTCCTGCTTGAAGAAATGTAGCGTGGCCGAAGGCAGGGTGAAGGTGCCGGTGGTACTCTGCGCCGTATGGAACGAACCCGTCAACGGATAAGTCGGCACGGCGGCGGTTACCTGGTAGCTGCCGAAATCGAGCCCAAGGTTCTCAGCCTTGGTGCGGTTGATCTCCAGAATCTCAACCTCAAGGATCACCTCGGCAGGTTTCTTGTCATTATTTTGGATCATGCGCTCGACCAATCGGATAATCTCTTCCGAGTCGCGGATTGTGATGGTGTTGAGCTGTTCATTGATCACGACTTTTTTGATCGTGAGTACGCCCTTGAGAATGTCGGCCATTTCTTTTGCGCGGATGCTGTTCAGTCCGAAGGTGCGCACCAGTTGGTCTTCGTACTGTCCGCGCTTTTCCTTGTTGTCCAATGCCATCAGGATCGTATTCGGGCCAATCTTCCGATAAAACGTTTTGCTGGTCGCCAGCAAAAGTCCGAGTCCCTGCTCGAAGGTCACGTCCTTCGCAAACAGCGTCACCGGCACATTTTTCACACCATCGTCGAAGACGACATTGACACCGAACGATTTAGTGAGAAATTCGTATGCATCCCGAATATCGGTCTCGCGAAAGTTGAGCGTGATCGGCGCACTGGAACTTAACGCTAGGCTCTCGCTCGCGGTGCCAAATTCCTGTTTTTCGATCTCAGCAAGCTTTGTCGCAGATTCTTTATGGTCGGGACAGACCTCCAGCGCCTTTTTGAATCGCCGTTTCGCATCCCCCGGATTGCCGACAGCCAAGAGACTCGTTCCTTCTTGATAAAGAGCCGCCGCCTCCTTACGCATTTGGGCATCTTTCATGGCACTCAGCAGCTTGTCGTTTTCCGGCATCGCCACCAGCCCCTGCTGGAACAACGTAATGGCACCGTCGATATCTCCTTTCGCTATCGTTATTTCGCCGCGATGATAGTAATAATCGGCAGCCTTCACCTCCATCTGCTTCGAGCGCGACTTGACCTCGATATCATTCGGACGTTCGCTAACGGCCTGGCGGTATTCGAGAATCGATTTCATCCATTCGTCCTTGGCTGCATATTCATCGCCGCGCGTCATATGCCCGGCGCATGAGGACAAGGTAAGAAGCGTTGCGACAACCAGCAGTATTTTGGCAATCAAGTTGATATAGGTCATCGTTATCACTTACCCGATACGGGTATCCTTCTAATGGTGTTAGTTTTCAAATCTCTCAATTCGACTGCGTCAACAGCGACCTTGTCCACGGCGAATTGCCCGAACACCGTGTCCCCGGCGTGTGCGATGACGCTCTCTTTGTTCAGCGCGAGGTAAATTTGCCCCTTGCCGGCACGGAATACCACGCCGAGAAGCTTGAGCTTGGTCAACCTACCGTCTGCGGCTTCCGCCTCATTTTGCCCGAGATTTACCGGGGGCTGCGATACGACCTTAACCATGGCTTGCCTGGCATGGGTTGTGTTCATCAAAGACGCCCCGTTCTTCGGCTGGAACAGGTTTCGGTGCGGTTCGATGGTCGCAGGAATATCCACGCGCAAGCGGAAATCCTCCGGCAAAAAAATCTTACCGCGCGCTGCCGATTCCTCAGTCCCCAGTCCCCCAGCTCTTTTCTCCGAGTTCAGCCACCCTCGCCCAAGAATGACCACGACAAGCAATGCGATCAGGCCAAGATAAACAGCATACCGGCGGTTCATTGCGGCCCCTTCGCACTGCGGTATGTCAGCAACCGCATTTGTGCCTTCACCAGTGCACCACCTTCGCCTGCGCGCTCCAGATGCGCTTCCACCACTTCGATCCACATGGGAAGCATTGCCAGATCACCCATCAGACGCCGTAATGACGTGTAATCGCCTATTAGGCCAAGCTCCAGATAAAGCGGCGCATCGCCGCTCTGCACCCGTCCTTCGTCGAAAGACTGCGAGGTCACGCGTACGCCGCGCTTTGATGCCAGCCGGGCGATCCCCTGTATAAGATCCGCTTGTCCAGCGCGCACCTCAAGTTTCTTTTCTAGCAGTGCGACCGCAATCTGCGCCTCACGTTGCGCATCCTCCACCTGGGCCGAGCGCACGGCTTCCAACATCGAGGTGCGCTTGGTGTCTATATTTTGCAACAACTGCGTTTGTTCACGTTTCGCCGGCCCCCACCAAGCCAAAGCGATCACCAGACATATTATCGCTACCGTCTGCACCGCAAACATCCCATGGCGCACCGCTTTGCTGCGCATGCTGAAGCGCAACATGGCCATGACTTCGGCAAAGCCCCTCACGAACGCACCTTCAAACGGATCTCGAACTGCACACTAGTCTGCCCATTGCTTGTTGGCTGCATTTCGCGCATCAGCATCGCCTCTTCAAACAAGGGGTCACGCTCCAGCTTGAGCAGGAAGACAGATAACGGGTCGGCACTTGCCGCCGATGCCACCAGCAATACATAACCCTCGGTGGCACGGTGATGGAAGCTCGTCAGCCATGCCTCAGGAGGCAACAGGGTTTCCAGTTCAGTCAGCAGGGCTGAGGTCGGCAATCCCTTGGTCTGGGCTGCCGCATTGATTTTTGCGACACGCTCGCGTGTCTGGACCAGTTCCTGCGCTGACGGCAGCTGCACAGGAACCACCACGACATTACCCTTCGCCTCAATATGCTCAAACCGCTGACGCAACGGTGGCAGCTCCCCGCGCAGCTGCGCCGAATCAACAACCAGCCACCCTGCCGCTGCAACAAGACAGAATGCTGCAATCCATATCGCAACCATAACCGGCATCACCGCCTGTTGCGCTGGACGAACAAAATTGGTCGATATCTTCATGTGCTCAGCGCAGCTGCCAGTGCTAACGGGGCAAGGCCGTCCCTCATTCCGGCGACAGATCCGGAAATACCCGTGTCCACGTGCAGCACCACCACCCGTTCGCGGAGGCGTCCATCGAATATCTCAGCCAGCATTGCCATTTCCGCTTCGCTTCCCGCCAGATACATCCGGCCCACTCGGCGTCCGCCCTCCCCCTCCACGTAAGCTAGAATAGCGCGCTCGACTTCGTCGGCGATAGCTGCCGCTTCGTCCTCTGCCGCCAGGTTTTTGCGCAAGCGGGTGAGTACTTGTCGAACCCGACCCTTATCGTCCCATAACAGGAGATTCCAACAATCAGGATCAAGCGAGAGCAATGCGCCCTCGCCGCCGACAATCGCATCATGAAAATAATTGAAGCGATAAGCTGCCGCCGCATTGAGCGACCAAGGCATGATCCCGGCCTGCGTTAACGCGCGCCGCACGCAATCGAGCCAGGGACGGTCTCCCCCTTGGCCAAAGAACAACCGCTTACCATGATCTTCGCCCAAGTCGAAACCGCAGCAATCCAGACTATCCTCGGGCCGCTGCCATTCCTTGGCGAAGCGCCAGCGCAACAGCGCTCGGCGCATGTCCGCTTTTTTCGGCAATTCGTCGAGATCAAGCACCGTGCTGCGTATTACCGTATCCGGTAAGGCTACGCGTACTGAGGCAAATTCACCCCGAAACTCGTCACTTATCGCATGCAGCGCATCGGCAAGCCCGGCCTCGGTTGCCATGGCAGGCTGCGCTGCAAAAAGTGGCACCGACAGATCCTGTCTATGGATGGCACGCACTTCATGGTTGCCCCCGTTCGCACCAAGCACGACGGCACAAACCTGATTTCGCCCAATGGCAATCCCGGCCATAACAGCAGGTGCTACCGAAAAGCGCCTAGTCCACGAAGGTGACACGATTGATTTCCTTTAATGTAGTTTCGCCATTCAATACCTTGGCCAGCGCCGATTGGCGCAACGTTGCAAAGCCTTCGGATATCGCCACCTGCTGAAGCTCGGGCAGCGGACGCCGTTCGATGATCATCTGGCGGATGGTGGCCGACAAGTCCAGGAACTCGGTGATGGCGGCCCGCCCGCGATAGCCGGTGCCATGGCAGTGTTCGCACCCGGCCCCTTCGTACCATTTTTGCCCGGCATACTGCGGCGCATCCAGTCCGGATTGTTCCAACAACTCCGGATCGACCAGCCCCTGGCGTTTGCACTTGGGACAGATGAGCCGTATCAGGCGCTGCGCCATCACGCAGTTGAGGGCTGATACGAAACTGTAGGCATCAATTCCCATATGGGCGAAACGCCCGACCACGTCGAAGACATTGTTGGCATGCACCGTGGTGAAAACCAGATGACCAGTCAAGGCCGATTGCACCGCAATCGCGGCGGTTTCAGGATCGCGGATTTCACCGACCATAATCTTGTCGGGGTCGTGGCGCAGGATGGAACGCAACCCGCGCGCAAAGGTAAGTCCTTTCTTTTCATTGACAGGAATCTGCACGATGCCGTCGAGCTGGTACTCCACCGGATCCTCGATCGTGATGATTTTTTCTTCTCCGTCGTTGATCTCGGAAATAGCTGCGTAAAGCGTCGTCGTCTTGCCGCTGCCGGTAGGACCCGTGATGAGTACCATACCGTAGGGTTCGCGGATCGAACGGCGGAATTTCTTCAGCACGTCGGATGCCATGCCGAGCCCGTCGAGCCGGAGCTGGTGCAAATCTTTGGTAATCGAAGATTTGTCGAGGATGCGGATCACCACATCTTCGCCGAACACGGCCGGCATGATCGACAAGCGAAAATCGATGTCCCGCCCAGCAAACCTGAGCCTGAAGCGTCCGTCCTGCGGTACCCGCCGCTCGGCGATATCGAGTTCCGCCATGACCTTGAGGCGCGACACCAGCGCGCTGTGGTGGCGTCTATCGAGCATGCCGGTCGCCGGATAAAGCACGCCGTCGATGCGATACTTCACTGCGATCGCCTGCTCGTGCGTCTCGATATGCACATCGCTTGCGCGTTTGGTGAGCGCCGCCGCAAGCAGCGTGTTGACCAGCTTGACCACCGGCCCCGCCGTCTCGTCCAGAGTGTCGAGCGATACGAGCTGTTCCGCACCGTCTTTACCTTCCCTGACCACGAGCAAGCGAAAATCCTCCGACACGTCCTTGAGCAACGTGGCTTCGCCTTCGCTGCGCTTGAGCGCTTCCTCGATAGCGCCCCGGCTCGCCAAGAGCAACTTAACGCGCAATCCGTGCTGCGCTTCGAGCCTTTCCGGCATTGACAAGTCACAAGGGTCGGCAACCGCCACTTCCAGCACGTCATCTTGGCGACGGTATGGCAGCATGCCGTCCCGGTAACAGTCGGCAACAGGGATCAACCTAAAAAGGTCGGGCGGGACGGTATATCCGTCGAGCGACACATACGACAGGTTGAACCGCTCGGCCAGCGCCGATGCCAACTGCTCGTGCGTCACCACGCCGTTCCTGAGCAGAGTTTCGCCAAACCCTCTTTTGTCAGCCACAATAGCCTCGTCCACTTGCTCCACGCTCGCGTATCCACGTGAAAGCATAATCTCGGCCAAGTGCTGACGACGGAACGGGTGCGTCATCGGATAACTTCCGCCAGATTGAAAATGGGCAGATACATGACGATGATAATGCCGCCGATCATGAGCCCCATTAACAGCACCAGTGCCGGTTCAACCAGCGCCATAATCCGTGCGAGACGGTTCTCGAGTGCTTCCTCATAATACTGCGCCATTTCGGCAAGCATTCGATCCAGACCGCCCGATGCCTCTCCCACCTGAAGCATTTTGATCGCCGTTTCAGGCATCAGTCCGGCAGCACGAACCGCCTTTGCCAAACTTTCACCTTGCGTCACCCGGTCGACCACATCGGCCAGCCGCAGCGCGAAGGCGCGGTTAGGAAACGATTCTTGAACAGTATGCAACGCCTCGACCAGGGGGGTTCCGCCCGCAAGCAGTGTAGCCAGCGATCTGGCTAGATGTGCGATCGCCGCAGTGCGCGCCGCATCTCCGATCAGCGGCGCACTCAGCTTCCATTGGTCGATCTTCAACCGCCCTGCCGGGTTACTTGAATATGACCGCCAGCCGGACAGGGCGAGCGCACCAATCACTCCACCTGCAAAAACAATGACCGGAAAATGCGCCACTGCAGCCAGCAGCCATTGGGTCGGCACCGGCAGCTTTGCATCGAAGTTGGCGTACATCGACACGAATCTCGGCATCACGAAGGCGAACATGACGCCGAGAATGACTGACAAAGCAATCAGCAAGAAAACGGGATAGGCCAGCGCCTGGGAAATCTTTTTTCGCAACGCAACCTGGCGGCGCAAGAACTCCTGATAGCGCACAAGCACCGCCGGCAGTTCGCCAGTTTTTTCGCCCGTCCTCAAGGCAGCAAGAAAAAGCGCATCAAAAACGTCGGGATGGACGGCACAGGCCTGCGAAAAGAGCATCCCGGCTCGCACATCTCTCAACACCCGGCTTAACACCTGAGCCAGCACCGGCTCACCCGGACGGTCTGCGGCAAGCGCCAGCACTTCCGGCAACGGCAGGCCTGCTCGCATCAGAGAGAGAAGTTCCTGAACGAGCAGCAGAAATCCTTCCGGGCGCACCGCGCTTCGATGCCACATCTTCGCCCAATTGCGCTTGATGCGAATCTTCTGGGCGCGAAGTCCGAGGTTCTCGAGTTCGGCTTTCAGGTTTTCTGGGGAAGCGGCAGCGCTCTCGCCGACAATCAGCGCGCCGTTCTGCGACAGGGCAGTGTACCGGTACTGTGGCATGAAGTTATAGAGTGGCTATAACAGCAAATTGAACATCCAAATCCAAGATGTCCATTATTTATTCGCACTCATACTGAACAATCCAGAATGGCGTTTATTAAAAAAGCCGATTAAACCTACTTTATTTCTTTCTTGGCGCCACTCTGGGGTCTTGGTCATATGGCATTCATCAGCCGAAGCATCTGCTCGTAGCTCTTTATCTGGGGTGGATTAAGGGGATTAAATTTAAACGGAACCTGTGTGAACATCTGGTTAAAAAACATATAAATTTCAGGATCAGTCTCAATGAGTTTATTAAATTTTTCTATCACGGGGTGCAAAGGCTTTATCTCTGCTTCAAACTCAACAATAAAAGCTTACATCCATTTTTAAGAATCACCTGGTCTGATGGTAGCCAGTGCCCAAAACGGAATGGTGCCACTTCATTTATTGCTCATTTTCAGACTTGATTTTAGATAATCCAGCAAATCTTTTTTGGTTAGTGACGCGTTTGCTTCTGCGCATTAATGCACTGCGTTTCAAAAATATTTTTCATACCATTAAACCCAAACGAGTTTAGCCCATATCTAACCCGACGCAAATAGTCCAAAAAGACTAACTGATGCCCGCGAAGAAGGTATTTCTTCACGGTGGTTTAATTTCAAGGAGGCTTAAAAATGACGGCGCAGGAAAAGGCAAGCGAGCGTTGATGGTTCGGGTACAGCATGGACTTGCCCGTTTGCGCGCGGTGGTGCTTGTGCTAGGAATACATCTGCGTCTGATGTTCCTTGTTCTGACATTACGCCAGTGCTTGGGCGGACAACCGCGCCGTCACTGGCGTGTCGTGCAAACTGAAACGCCAAGCACGATACGCCGCAACCCAGCCAGCTCAATATCAATTTGCAGCAGTAAACAAAAAAATCTGGAATCTTGCAGTAGGGCGTGGCACACTTTGATGGTCTCTTAGCTTGGTAACCAGAGACTCCCCCAAAGGGTTCGTTTGTTCAAGTTCCTTGCGGGGGATCTTCACCTTCCCAGCACGCTATTTGACCAATTCAGTAAAAATCACATCAAGACACCATCGAGATCACTGACCGTACTCACTCAAGCGCCAAAATTCTTGGACACTTCTTGGTCACTTGTTCCTCGTCATCGGTGAGTACGGCGCACCGCGTACGCTCCGCTCCGACAACGCAAGCGTGTTTCGTAGCAGGGTCTTTCGCTGGGGATTGATTGCCGGGATGATGCTTGTGAAAAAAGTAAAAACGGAGGGATTAACGGAGAGAAAATCGTCAACAGTGTCGAATCAAGTCAGGGTTTGAATATTAAAACGTCCACATGTACCCTGCTCGCGTTCAAAAATATTGCGGTGGCGAGTCAGGGTTGGTGTATTGGATGGTTGGACGGGACAAGAACATCATTGTCCCACTCCTCTATGCCTTTTGTAATTTTTTAGCTGCTACCCATTACTCAGTCACGCGTGAGCATGTCCTGCAACCCAATCTCGCCCCTTAACATTTGTAGGAACTTCGATTGACCACCGCTACCAGGCGCAAAATTCTCCACTGTGAAATTCTCATCAGTCAGTTCAGCGTGCTTTAAATACTCTGAAAAGGTTTTACTTGTCGGGATGCGTCCAAAATCATGATCAGCTGCGGACAAATAAACGTCTTCTTTCAAGAATTTCATAAATGCCTTGAATGCATTTGATCTGGGAAGCAGGTTTCCTGTTCTATCTATGGCATCCCATGATTTCGGCCACTTCTCTTTGATAGCCGTGAAATAGTTGAAGAGGATCTCTGCGATATCAACTTCTTTCCCATCTATGAACATATTTCTGAAGGGGGTTTCGATTAATTCATCGGGTTTAGCGTGTTTTAGTCTCTTCCCATCCAGTAATTGATTCCTATCCTGAGCAGGGAATTTTGAGATGAAAGGTAATAAAGCCTCAACAAAAGCAGCTTGCGTTAAAGGTTCATTCTTTCTACCAGGTGTGGCTGTACCCAGCCTTTTGATCCGCTCATTAAGCGGACTGGTTTTCTCCGAATCCAGAGCTACTGCAACGTTGTGGCAAGTCTTGTGTGGACTGGGAGTTCTTGCCAACTCAGTCAAATCATAGACAAGACTGCGATTAACCTTCGTTTGCGCCAAGTTCACTGTAGCAAAGATATTGGCCTGTTCAGCAACATCTGCACCAATGAATATTGCAATGTTGATATCGAATGGGCGCTCATCAAAGGGCAAGCACCAATTTCCTTTTTCATCAATAAAAGCGGCAATGCGATGCTGCCCATCAATGACTTTTGCGATTCTTTCCGTCGGAATATTTTCCTCTGTTCCGTCTGGAGATATAAAAGGTTTAAGCCAAAGCTTCCCGATATTACCTGAGCTATCAAGTGCTTCGAATTCAGCACATTTTTCATCAACAGCCAAGATTACAGCGGTAGGAAAGGTTGCATCCGAAGCGGTTATATAAGTTTTGATTTGATTAATACGCTTTGTGCTAATGGGGCGTTGAATACCAAGATATTTTTCGAAATCTCCCTCATCCACCACTAGCTTTCGAACATCCCTGTAAGAGATTTGCACCAAATCCTGTGCTTTTATTGATGCAATGAAAAAATCGCCAATTGGCTGGCGGACTTTCAGAACAGGAAGCGTGATTGTTTCATCAGTGATTTTCATTGTTGATTTCCCTTGTTTACGCGATCACCCAGACCATGAGTCACGTCCTCCTCGCCTTTCTTAAACGTACTGGTATATTCCCCATCGGCACCACTGTCCTGAACTATTGATAAGTAGAATGCGTAAAGCGCGAAAGCGTAGATGAATGATGAATATTTATCTAGGATGTCGTGCAGGAATGTGTGGCTGAATGTTTGGTTCGCAGTTTTTATAAAGCTGAATCCCAAGGCCGTCGTTGAAAGTATGATAATACTGACCAACAAAACCCATCCATACCCTCTATAAACTTTCATTACATTTTGAAGCTTTTTATATGATGTATTCTCTGATATTGGATGATGACTGTCTCGAACTGAGAGAAATTTTTCCCAGACGAGATAGAGTGTGGGTGCGAGAAATGCGGCACAATAAACAAATTGTTCGGAAACGGACATGCTCTCTGTAAGCTTTTTCATCATCTTTTGCCAGAGTGACAAGTTACCACTGGGGATTGGTGATAACAATACAGTAAGCAAAACTGGGGCGCTGGCGGCTACAACCAACACAAACCATTTAATGCATGCCCTCTTGTGGCTATCTCGGGAGAAAGAGGCCAGTGGCTGTAGCAAGGGAATAGCGTCGATTAAGCGTAACCAATTATTCCAGGTGAATATGCCAAGAATTGCGTGTATCAAGGGCTTCCAATTATTCCAATTGAATATGTTTCGCATTACAAACATTTGATCACCATTTCCTCGAACCTCCCTCTTTTGTCACTGCTCCCGGCGATAACGCTTGCTCTATCAAGGATGATTTGCTCACCGACCCCTTCATAGAGATCTCTTAAGCATTCATGATTTGCATTTGTAACGATCACCTTTGCACCACGTCCCACTGCTGATTGAACTGCATATTTCAGTCTTACCTGATCATCCCAGGTAAAGAGCGATTCATTGTATTTAATGAAGCCGTTTGTGTTATGTTTCACGGTGTAAGGAGGGTCGACAAAAACAAAGTCACCTCTTGTTGCGTGAGAAAGAGTGGACTCAAAATCAGCATTCATCAACTCTGTGCCTGATAGAAGACTCGATATCGACTCAAAGTCATCGGTGTCGAGGACAACATTCGTTTTAGTGCCGATAGGCACATTGAATTCGCCTTTGAGGTTGACCCTGTACAAACCATTCCAGCAGGTACGATTCAAGTAAATGAACTTCGCTGCTCGCACTATTAGAGAAGTAGGCCGCTGCAGACGTATGCGATAGTAGTAATCTTTTGAATGATTTCGATGATGTTTTCGAAGCAGATGCTGAACTTTTT
This sequence comes from Gallionella sp., assembly GCA_017880865.1. Classification (GTDB taxonomy): domain Bacteria; phylum Pseudomonadota; class Gammaproteobacteria; order Burkholderiales; family Gallionellaceae; genus Gallionella. The sequence goes on along the minus strand of JADGRL010000035.1, from coordinate 12,678 downwards.
TCCAGTCGTCCCTAATAGCCTGATAGGTTTCGATTAGTTGAGTATTGGTGTCGGCAAGAATTGCTTTCGATGGTGAAAGTTTAAAGAATACCGCGCCGCCACCAAGAAATGGCTCAATATAACGATTGAACTCAATATTCAGCAGGGCCTCATGTTTATTCGCCAGCCATCTCTTCCCCCCCGCCCACTTGAGGAAAGGTAGAACTGTTTGAATGCTTTTTTCTGACTCAAAGCTTACTGTTTGCATTTCTGGAATCCAACTTTTATCAAACGAGTCAGGGATGCGCTCAACAACACTTTGATGATGCTGCTCCCATGTCGTTATTAATATGTTTTTTATACCGAATTATTTATTCGTCAGTCACTTCTATTAAAATAATGATGATTACTTATGCAGTTAAAGTAAATGATTATTTAGATATCAAACCCGCGGTTGATGTTATTAGGTGAAAAACTGAATGTCAGCTTCTGGCTGCGGACCGGTTGAATCCGCAACACAAAGGAGTCACTCGACTTGCATAGCTGCGTGAGCTTTTCCCGCGTTGATAAGATTCGCAACCAACAAAAAGAACCGTGAAATATTACTGGCCTAAGCCTGCCTTCTTTTTATTTCGCTCAATAAGTGTCTTAGAAATCAGCGCCGCAAATGAAGATGCTGACTCCACAGCTAAGTTTGAATTAGATGATAGTTGCATTAATAATTCGCCAATTGTTTGCGCATTAAATTCTGATTTCCTAGCCAAATCAAAAGCAGTATTGGCATCTAACGCCTGCTCACGCATTGGTAATTTTCTCACCTCATTTTGGGGTGGATGGGTTGGTTCACTCAATAAATCAAACTGAGAATTTTGATTTTTCATTTGCTTTGAATTCACAGTAGCGTTCGTGTTTACATAAGGCCTAAGTGGCACATTCCGTCTATCTTTTTGACACACAGAAATTTCATCCTGCAATTTTACTAGAACAGTTTGTCCAAAGGAAAGAAGCCCCCAGCACCACGAGTTATTAGTGGATCGTGCAATTCTTTCTCCGAGAGAAATTATCCCAAGCCCAGGCATTAAATACAAACCATCCATCTCAAACACTGCATCAGTAGCCTTCGTGGGGGGCTGCCATGTTAGCAAACTTGGATACTGGAATTTTCTTGTTCTTTTCCCCTCGTTTATATCAACAAGTTTATTAGCTTCTTCACGTATTAATGATTGGTCTTGAATTTCAAACGATAGAGAGCCTCTATTAATAGGCCCCAGAAGCGCACCAGCCATTGTGGCAATGGTATCCGTGTCCGTCCTCAAACAATTGGCAGCTTCAAGTATTGCCTGGATTGGCTCATTTCTCTTTAGGTAAGCTATAGCTAAAGCAAGTATTGCCGTCAAAGTACCCATTCCACGCCTCAGTGGATTTGCCGCATCAATATCGGCCACGATTTGATCGTAGGAATGAAGCCCACGAACACCTATTTCAACTAGCCTCATAATTTCTTTGCACTCTGTTAGTGTAGTTGACACCTCGAGTTGAAATGATTTTGATGATTGTCTTTCCCATTCATAAAGCCAGACAGTTGCAATATCTTGATCACTGGTTACAGAATTAAGGCAATATTTGGCGGCATCCTCAAGAAGGTTTTCCCATTGTTGTGGTTCAGGTATGAGTCCATTAATTAAGGTTTCATGTAAGCAAAGCGCATGAAAAACGGCACCAATAATTGCATGAGGGTGGCCATGCGTGACGATTGAATTCCTAACTACATCCTTGGCAATCTCAGCAAATGGTAATTTGTTTGCCGCAACCCAGACATGCGGCTGAATTCTCATGGCTGCGCCATTTCCACCACTTTCCGTATAGTCACGCCCCCCCTTTGATCCTTTGAAAAAATTTGAATTCCATCGGACGTTCTTTTTTGCCAAATTATTTGCTGCGTCTTTAGTTCCTCTTCCAGCACCTAGCGCATAACAACTCCACACGGGTAGTTCCACTTTTGCAAACGCCTCAACATCAAAAAAACCGTCTGCGGATATAGCGCGTGAGGTTGCCAATCGGAGCTGAGTATCGTCTGAATATGAACCAGCCGGAAACTTAATTACAGCGCCATTGATGCCACCGATTTTGCGTCTCCAAGTTATTGCTTTTTTAATTGTGTCGGTACCTGCGCGCCAACGGACACCCTCTTTTTCATCGGCAAGTTCGGTGATGAAACCCAAGGCATCTCCATAAGTGGCCCACAATGCCGAAGATTCAACTAATGATCTATAGCCATTCATTAAAAACATTCCTGTTTAATGTGCGCCAAAAACTTTTCTGGGGCAATAATTGGCGTCAAAGATACCTCGCTCTTTACATTTAGAAACTTTTGAGTATTTAACGCGCTAGAAGCATGCAGAAATCCATCTTGGTTTTCAACATATATTGCTCTCAGGTAATTAAGAGTCAAGAGATTTGGATATAAGACTTCTGCTTGGTGACTAGATGGGAAGCTCTTTGGAAGCTCCCTATGTCTCTTGTGCGTATTGCCTTTTAAATCTTTGTAGGTAACCGAATATGGCAAGTCCAACCCCTTCACCCCTCTATCCCTTAAAACGTGTGGCTCATAGGCATTATTTGTTGTAGTGAAGTGCACATCCTCATGCGTCAGAATATCAGGTAAAAACGATAATACAAACCACTTCTGGGTTGGATGGTTATTCCTTGCCTTGTTAAGCAAAGTTTGATTTACAGTTTCAATTGATAAATTTATGAACCCCCACCATGCAGCGTCACGAGACCTGTCAGGCCAAGCAGGATCGCCAACATACTCAAGTAACTGGAATTCTGCACTTTCGGACTCCAGTAAAGCTCGAGAAAGAATGCCCCCTCGCTGAAGAATTCCGACTAGATTATCTCCCCTAGTAAAATGTAGGATTTCAGAAATCCCAAGTTCTGCGATTTTTCGAGCGATGCTCATACTTTAATTTCAGTGAAAGTGTCTTTTGCTGGAAGTTCAATTAAGAAGGAGGGTGTTTGCTGAAGCCCGCCAATAACCAGAGTTTTTCTTGCTCTGCTACAGGCCACTGCAAAAAGCCTCACAAGCCAATTCCTACTGTCGTCATCTTTTTCATCGGCGCAGGGGGTAAGCTCATCATCCAAACCTAGGATATAGACATGGTCAAACTCAAGCCCTTTTGCAGATGACATAGTAAGTAATGCGACATTTTCATTCCCATCGGGCCATTCTGAAGCCCCAGTTAATTCGACGAACCCTATATTACTATCATGCAGCTTTGGTTTAAGGTCACGAAACCATCCTTTGGGGTGTAAGAACGCCACTGTCTCTTTTGACAAATCGGCGACTTGATTGAGATGCTTGATAGCCCAGTCAACTTGATTTGGATAACCCCCTTTAATAACAATTGGAACTATACCAGACACTGGACAGACTGCAGGATCCGGAGCAGTTCCATCCTGTCCTAAATCGGCATTCAGCAAAATACTATTAACGTACATGGCAATTTCTCGGCTATTCCTGTAATTTCTGGTTAACGGAATGGTTTTGTCACCACCAGAAACATTAATGCCGACTTCTTTCCATGTATATCCATGCCGATATATTTGTTGGGCAGAATCATAAACCAACGTTAGGCTTCCAACTTTAGGTTTTAGAAAATGCTTAATGGCTCGCATTTTATTGGCCGTCATGTCTTGGCTTTCATCAACGATAATTACATCATGTTCCTGTGGAGTCGGATAATTTTGCATCAACACGGATAAATCGTCGCCATCAATTTTCACATTGTTGATTTTCCACTGAATATAGTCACCTACCACGTCAAGAATGAGCTTCTTTGCCGCAGGAAAAATTCTTGGCGAAGCACCTCGACCAACTCTATCCATTGTCAAATAATCGTCCAGTTTATCGTGGGGTAATTTGCCAAGAATATATGTAATTTCTGCCAAAATGAAATCAGTATCAAACGAATCTAACCCATGTTTTTTTGCGGAACTCATAACGACATTTACGGCTTCCGAACTGACTCTGTTTCTGACATCAGTTATGAAAAATAAATTATCGACCCCACACGTCTCTTTCGCCCACTTGTCAAACGTTGAAATACAAATTGAAATTTCTGGGCTGCCGTTCAGACCGCCTCGTTCATTATTAACCAATGCCTCCACATAACTTCGTAAAGTGCGATTATAAGTAACAAGTCGACATATTACTGGTGACGTGTCACCGGTTCGTTTTTTGTCGCCTTGAATGGTCTTTGCCACGTTAATCAGGCGATAAATTGCCACTGTTGTTTTCCCGCTACCAGCAGCCCCCTTAATTAGGCGATCTCCTACTGGTGGCAGATTGGCAACTCCGATTTGCTCTGGAGTCAATTTTATGGGGCGAAGAAATTGCATGCGGACTCCATTTTCTGTTTTCTTGTGGTCATTATAGAGTCAATGATTCTAACCGGGTCTAAGAGCTAACGACTGTCTCCTTATGGCACCGACCTGCTATTTACCACTCGATATTAACCACAAGAAAGCTACCCTTGACGTTTCAATCGTTCAGTAGTTTAAAAGTATGCGCCTCATGCAATAAAATTAAAATAGTCCAAAACGACTACGCCGCTGGTGGGGGCGGCATTTTTGCTGCCGCCTTTGCCGTCCCCGCCCGCGTTGCCGGACGGAAGGGTCAGCACAAAGCGCAGCGCTCAGGTGGTAGGGTTGCGTGGTTATCGCCTCCAGGAAAGGCATTCAATGTAAGCGTCCAGCCGTTCCATCTTGATTGAGTAAGCGAAAGATTAGAGCATATGCATGAGTGGCTGATCCGTTTGCGCGTTGCGACCGCTGATGGCAGCGGGTTGGCACGCGCGATCGACTATAGTCTGCATCGTTGGCCGAGTCTGATTCGTTATGCGCAAACCGGCAATCTGCCGATCGATAACAATCCGGTGGAAAATGCGATTCGCCCGATCGCTATTGGAAAGAAAAATTGGTTGTTTGCAGGTAGCGAACGCGCGGGTAAAAGGGCGGCAGCCATACAAAGCCTGTTTGCCACCGCAAAGCTCAACGACATTGAACCGGCTGCCTGGCTCAAAGATACACTGGAAAAACTTCCATTCGCCTAATTGCTGTCCTTAGAGGCCATTAGTTTAGGAATTTTCTTCATTACAAGTTTATTCATCTTGTCATGCCAAATATAAGTCCAAAAATCGAAAAGAACAAATAACCCAAGAAAGAAAACAACTAAATGGTAATTTCCATCAAGCCACAAATTTCCAGAATTAAAATAGGCGCATCCTAGAAATAATAAATATACACACATAAGAAGAGCGTCCGAAAACCAATCATAATGAACTAAAATTAACCTCCCAGTTTCCACATTAGAAGCGTCACGAAGAAAAAGTAACTTCAATGCATCTGGAAGTGAGGGAAGGTGCCAGTATTTTTTTTTAGGGATTTCCCAAAAAACTGAAAATAACTTAGTAATACATAAACAAAAGATTACCCAGAAGGCAATATTAGTGCTCATCTTTGGGTTTTCTGGAAAGTGGGGGGCATCGATTGCCGAAATTAGTAATTTGGTCGCGATAAATAGAGAAATTACGATAATAAAGTCACAAAGAAACATTCCAAGATGATATATTTTATTTACTTCCTTCTCCTCCATCACATCGTCATCTACTTCAACCACCGTGTAAGAAAAATCCACTACATATAACATGACAAGTGCGAATACAAGAAAGAGCGTTTGCCCAATAATCCCGGCTAACCCATGCTCCATAATAATTTTAAATACATCATATATGACTGCACCAAGGATTGCTGGATAAAGAAGAGACGTTAGTATCGTAAATAAATGGCCCTTTCTTTTCGTAATAAGATTAGTTTCGATGATTTTTAAAACTTCTTTCTGGTTCATGTTTTGCCAATCTTGATCTCAAAATAATTATGGTGACTGATGTTTAGAATAATATTGAACGTCCTCGGTTGGAACATTGCCACCCTTTTATGTTGCTTATATCATCCCCTTAAAGCAGCACCTCGCCGTGCCCGCGAAGAATATATGCAACCCAATGCAAAAGATGGGCTCACATATCCTATCCGTTTTAATATAGCAATTATTTAGCTATGTACAACCACCACTACTAAACTTTTCATCTGATCGAATCTCATCTGTCATGCCTTGAGTCAATACACGCAACTGCACCTCAGCATCCGCATCAAATTTATAGATTGTTTTAATCATGAGTGCGTCATTATTGATAGGTTCCGTATGTTCGAGACCTTCCATTATGTTGTATAGATTTTCGGCAGCCTTATCGATATTGCTATGGCAAAACCAAGCTGTAACTGCGCTAATAGTCGTAGTTTTTTCTCCATTTTTTATATATTCATCTTCTATCTTTCTATTGAGCTGACGATCGTCAGCTAGTGTACGCCCATGGGCATCCTTATCATTTAAATTGGAATGAAATTTATTAAAAGATCTCAAGTAAACTCTCGTCTCAAGCAAATTAAGGTCTTTGTGAAATTCTGATGGAAAGCTCGTTGCTATGATAATTTTTTGATCCATAATTTGCTTATAGTGATCTCGTTTGTTTTGAAGGTAGTCTGACGAAAACTGAAAACCACTACCTATCAATGCAACAACGGCTCCACCAATTAAAGTTATACCAGCAGGATGATAGAAAAAACGTTTTTTGAACAACTGTACGTAACTTTTGCATCTTGTTCCATAAAACCCCCTCTTTGTCACAATTAACATATGATCAAAATTTTATTGCGCAAATCATTCTACTGACCAGCAAATACTACCGAAACTTAGTCAAGTTTGTTGTCTGCGCCCCTCGATTACCCAATTTGCGCGACTAGCATTACTCAGGCAGCATTCATCGCATTCGCTATAACCACCAGCTTACTATCCAACTACCGCTGGGCAGTGCTCGTCGCGCATCATGGGGAATTTTCAATGCGTACTAACAGGGCTGGCGCACCTTGAGCTAATTACTTGGAAAATTCAAAACCGAATTCAGCTGCAATCCATGGTAAATCCCTATATTGATAACCAGAACCTGTACCAACATGGTCGTATCCAAGCACAAATCCTAAGTGAAAAGAATCTTTGATAGTTCCTAGTATGCCTATTCCATAACTAACCCCAGCAATATTTTGTGTAGATGTTTGACCATTTGCTGTTTGTGAAACAGGAACAGATGTTCCTCCAATGAATCCTACAAAATCAAATTCTGACCCTGGATGAGCAAATCGCCTGCCTAAATAACCTCCGATTGTAGAACCGCCCATTACGTCACGTTTACCAGAAAGTTGGAGTTTATATGGGATAAGTAAAGATCCATACGTCAATCCGAATCTACTATAAGGATTATTTTTAATAGTATTTGCCTCGTCCTTTACGAGGATAGCCGAATCCGTTTCTAATTCAACGTTAGTCGAGCAGTCTTTAATTCCCTTATCAATTATTTGAAATCTTATTTCATCGTTTGTTACTGATCCCAACCCTCTAAGTGGGGTATCACCTGGTATACAAACAACATCTCCTTCAGTATTATCCGGTTTGATTTTTTTTCCTTGTAATTTCAAAGAAAATACAACGCGATCACCTTCTAAATTGGTTTGGTCATTTGGATTTACTGCCGGAGATGCCGCTGGTGCTGCCGCTGTATCAAGTACAATCATCATAGAAAAAACGCAAATTAAAGCTAGTTGCGATCTCAAAATATTCATCTTCAATCCTCCTTACTTTACTTGGTTAAGAAAATTAAGTGTAACTACACCCCCTAAAACTATTTGCCATACCACGGTGACAGGTCTGGCAAACAAAGATGCAAATGAAAGATGAGTTTTTGATCTGGAGATGTGGTCATGCCGCACCCGCCCACGAGTCGCCGCAAAGTCCGCTCTGCGCGCGGGTGATGCCTCTGGCCTTGCGCGTCATGCCGCAGGAAGGGAAGCAGTCGAAGATGGCGCAACTTCCCAGCTTAAGGCGAGCAGACCTTTTCATCGGTCTGCCAAAGCACGGCGAACGAAGGTCTGACGGGAAAAACAAATGCTGGATTTGTTGCATTAATCGGTCACCCCCAAGGTATTCCGAACTGCGTTGATTACAATTTTATCGTTATAAGCGTTAATCTATTATTTGGTATGACATTCAAAAAATGCTCTATAAAATGCAAATGCGCAAATTTATTACAGTCAATTTTAGACCATATTTATCCCGGAACATATAGCCTGAAAGGACTAGTATGAAAAGACTAATTGAGTGTTTCAATGTACCTGCGCGTTGAAGATTCCCCATAATGAATGCGCGACAATTACTACCAAACGCCAGTTGGATGGTAATGCGATGAAAACTGTCTGGGTAGTTGACAGCTTGCCGACTCAGTGGTAGTAATCCGACCCGCGCACATTCTCATGCGTAGGCAGTGGCGTGGCCGCCGCCGGAAATAGATCGGCATGACGGTCGAGTCCCGTCTCCAGGATCGACTGGGTCTTGCGTTTCGGCGACCCGATGGTGAGCGCCCGTGCGCACGCCGCGTCCAACCGGTCTTCGCCATGACTCCTGCCTAGACTGAACACGCCCAGGCAGGCGCGATAGCCCATCTCAGGGTGGGGCTTGTCTTCCAGCAGGTGGCGAATGATGGAACAGGTCGCAGGACCGATGCGTTCACCCCAGTTCAGCAGACGTTGTACCGCCATAAAAAACATGGCATAACCACGCTGGAGAACAAAACCCGTTCGGACAAGGATTGTTATCGCAAAATTCAGATGAACCAGCTGGCCGAGGCGATTCATGAGGTGTACCCCACCCTGGCGCAGAACAAGGTAGGCATCATTCCCAAAAGCGTGTTGTACCGAGCGATGTTGCAACGCGGCTTGTTTACTCAGTCGTAATTGGCGCCCACCACGTTTTATCGCATGGTGCGGGACAACAACTTGCTGGATCAACAAGTCGCCGACAAACAACGCCTGTCGTTCGCCATGCAGTTTGCCAATCAGTTGTGGCAAGCCGATACCATGTACGGCCCCGCCATCAAACAGGCGGACGGGCAGTGGAAAAAAACCTTTTTGATCGCCTTTATCGATGATGCATCACGGGTGGTTACGGCATAGAGCGTTGCCCTGATCTGCTCAGCTGCCCCACCAACAAACGCAATCATACCCGCAAGATCACCTGGCTTAAGCACATGGATGATGGATTCTCCTTCTCCACTTTCGATCTTTACTTCAATATCGCCATGCGCCAAAATGTATAAACTGTTTGACTGCACATCTTCCGGCTGTACTATGACCTCGCCAGATTTGTATTCTTGAACATCAAACAATCCATGAATAATTTGCACTTCAGAATCACTCAATTCATCGGTAACTGTTGAGGTGCGCAGCATATCAATCACTAACGACATTTCATTCACTCTTTCGCATTTTGTAATGCATCTTTTATATTAATCCACATACGCTTCGAAACTTTCCGGTTAAAGTCCCTTTTACCGAATGCTTGCTGGTTCCGCCGTTCAACAACGAGGCTTCCAGGCCACTCAACAAAAAACACCATGCATCGTAAATCGGAATGTCACGCTAAAAACAATCCGAACTTGACCCCTTTAATTATTAATTTTCTCGTTATCTGCTGAATCACTTAAATTCGATTCGCATTAATCTAAGTTTGGCAATTGCAAGGTCACGAAGGTCAATTAAGCTGGGGTCATCAACAGCCGAGAGTGCACGAATCCTTTGATCTAAAATTAATTTCTTTTTGTCAATATCATCGACAGAATCAAGAGGCAGCATATGCAATAGTCTTTTAATTTGACGATCAGACATGCTTTGTTTTTTTATTTGTTTAAGAAAAAGTTTAGGGTTGCTGCCTGTCAACGCACTGAGAGCACGCATTGCATCCTCAAGATTTCCACCATCAAGGAGTCGAATAGACAAGAAGGTAAGGTCAACAGCCATTGGATCGCCTTGTTGGACGAGAGTCAGAAGTTTATTTAGAACAACTGAGCTAGGCGCAGCATCTTGCAAGCATTGAGATGCTTGGCAACTATAAAGTCCCTGAGCTAATACGTGATAGCTCTCAGTATTCCGCGTTCTCAAAAATGCAGCCCATTCGTCTGTCAGTGATTGAGCAACTGCTATTTGTCCAATCACTGACATAGCAAGAAAACATAGTAAACGAAAGAATATGGTAGTTCTCACAATGGTTCTCATAAGTCAGGGGCTGTACTTGGTCCAACCACCTGCACGGATATTTCTCCGCTACCATCGTTGGTTATGATTTCATTAATTGCATCTAGCGCATCCCCGCTACTACCAACGTTGTTAGCACCTCTAGTTTTTCCAACTGCAAAGCACCCTTGTACATCATCCGCAGTATTCCCTTTATGAATTTGAATATTGCTGGAGCCGGGAACATCACTTAACTCGATGCGATTGGGAGTATGGTCCGTCCGAATTGATGCATCGTAGGTACCAGCAGCTATCGGATCTTTATCGCCATCCGGTCCACCGGTTGTGGTCTCAAGCGTATAACCCGAAAAACTACCAGCTGCTGCAACATCACTCGAAACAGATATTGTGCTTGTCACACTTGTGGAGGTGTATGTATCGCGGTTGATCGTGATTGTCACAGCATTCCCATCCGGATCAGTAAACTTCACAGGATTCTGTCCAGCATACGTATACATCGCCAAATTAAACGGGTTAAAGATACCCCCCAATCCCGGCAACTTCGCATCCTTCTCCTTATCACCACTCGGCAAATATTTCGCCAAAATCGGATCAGCCGACTGCCAAACACTCGTCCTCGGATCATAGTACCGCGCCCCGAAGTAATACAGCCCCGTCTCCTGATCAAACTCCTTGCCGGTGAACAGGTACGGTGTCCTCAGCGTATTGCTGTGTTCCTGCACCCACGTCTCGCCGAACGGGAAGTATTCCAGATGTTCGTAGAGCTTGCCATTGGCATCGGTCACATAGCCAGTTGAGCCCAAGTGGTCGGGGTGGTAGTAATAAGTAAAGTCGCTTTGTCCGCTGGTTATCTGGCCGTTGCTTGGTGTTGTGCCACTGCCTCCACTGATCGGAACGATTTCCCCGTTAACGACCGTATCGCCTTCTTTTGCCAGATGCTTGTAGATGCCGTATTTGTTGCCTTGGCCGTTGGCTAAGGCATTTTCCAATCCGGCTTCGCTGTTGCCGGGAAGGTTGGTAGCGCCTTCTCCGCTGCTATCACCTGCATCGTGAGCGTTAGCGCCTTTGCCTCCCTTGCCATGAGCCGCAGCTTGGGAATTGTCGGTGTTGTGGTGCACATCGCCCTGCCCCGGATTTTGTTTATCCTGTCCAGGCGCACTGCTCTGCCCTCCGCCTGTCTGCGGTGAGCTTGTCGAACCCGTCGAAGGGCCATTCGTCCCCGCTCCCTTGAAGCCATTGCCCGGCGCAGTCCCCATCACCATGCGGGTGACGAGCCTGCTGGTTCCGGCATACAGATGCTTGCTGACGATGCTGCGGTTTCTGACCACGTAATACTGGTTGACGTACACCGTCTCGCCTTGGCGCGCCACCTTGATGACGCGCTCTCCCTTGTCGTCGTAGGTGTACTTGCTGCGCTGGCCGTTGTCGTCTATCTCGCTGATGCGGTTGTCCTCGTCCCACAGCATGATGCGGCGCGTGCCGTTCTTGTCGTCGCTCCAGCCCAGCTGGTTGCCGTCGGCATCGTAGCTGAAGGTGTGGGTGCCGATGTGGGTGGGCGCGTGCGGCTGGGTTCCGCCGTAAGCGTAGCTCCAGTCGTAGCTGGTGGCCTTCTGCGAGATGACTGTCCCTCCCGCATTGGTCAGGTTGTCCGCCTGGGTTTTTTGGACGATGTTGTGGATGTCGTCATAACCCATGGCCAGCGTGTAGTTGCGGGTCTTGTCCGGGCTGCTCTGGAACTTGCCATTCGCGCTGGTCAGGCGGTACAGGTCGTCATAGCCGTAGGTCATGTTCGTCGGCCCGCCCATGCCGCTCGGTGCAGGGATAGCGGTTTCGTTTTTCAGGCCCAAGATGTTGCCGACGCTGTCGTAGCTGTAGTTCAGGTTCTGGAAATTTCCTGAGACTGCGCCCTGACTGTTGAGGTTGGTGAGTCTCCTGTTGGCGGGATCATAGGTGTATTTCGTTTCGACACCGTTGCCCAACTTGAGATACGTGCGCTGCTCGAACTTGTCATACAGCAGCGACTGGAGATAGGGGGTGTGCTCTCCCTTCTTGTCTCCGACAAAGGTGGCGAGGTTGCCGCCCGCGTCGTAACCGTAAGTGATGATCTCGGTATCGGGCAGCGTCAGCGTCAGGATGCGGCCGAAGGTGTCGTAGTGGTACTGGGTGGTGTACACCTCGGGCGAGTTCGCGCTCTTGCCCTGCGTGTGCGAGGCAATGGTGCGGGTCTCCGTCACGGTCTCGCCCAGCTTGCCGTAGGCACGTTCTTCCGAGCCAGATGCATCGGTCACCTTGACGATGCGGCCGATCTGGTTGAGTCCGTTGCTGAGACCGGCTGCGCCGTAGGTATAGGTCACATTATTGCCGATGGAGTTCGGGTAATGGATGGCGGTCAGACGGTTGTACTCGTAGACGTAGTTGATCGCACGGGCTTGTCCGGGGCCGGTCGCAGTGGCACCCGCAGCCGCGAGGTTCGCGGTGATCTTGGTGACGACGTTAGAAGCG